>CALXHF010000001.1 GCA_944388035.1 uncultured Clostridia bacterium
CAAATACCAGCAGAATTAATGAATAGACTAGTAGAGTTATTTGGTGGAGAAGTAAACGAAGAAATATTCGAGCAAAAATTTGGAGAAACAGAAGTAGTTTTAGTCGGAGAAGGATATGGAGAAAAAATACAAAAAGGTGGCTTATATAGAAAAGGGCAAGATTTTATATTATTTGATATTATGATAGCAGGAAATTGGCAACCAAGAGAAAGTGTAGAAGATATAGCAAAAACATTTAATATAGACGTTGTACCAATAGTTTTAGAAGGAACAATACAAGAAGGTATAGATTATGTAAAAACAAAACCAAAATCTGTATTTGGAACAGCAGACAGCGAGGGAGTAGTAGGTAGACCAGAAATTGAGTTGCAAGACAGGACAGGAAACAGAGCAATTATAAAAATTAAAGTAAGAGATTTTGAATAGAAAAGGAGAAAAACAAATGCCAACAGAAGAAATTCAAAAAAGCGAAATATATTTTAAAACAAAAGACGATAAAGAATATAAAAAACTAGGAAGAGGAACTGTAACAGAAATTAATTATGCAGAAGCGGAAAATAAACCAGAAGAAATAAAAGATTTAAGTTTTCCTCAAGCAGGAGAAATTATACTTGATATAGAAACTAAGAGATATAAAAAGAAAAGATTTAAAAAACTGTTAATGAGTAAAGGTATACAAAGAAATACAGCAGAATATTATTCTAAATGGTTTAGTAGAACACAATTAATGTTAGATTTATTATTTTAAAAAAGGTGTGATAAAAGTGACAAAAGAACAAAAAGCCATAATAAATAAAGATATAAAAAAATATAAACAACTAGTAGAATATACAGAAGGAGAAGCACAAGAAACATATTCTAAAATAGTTAATTTTTTAGAAAAAATAATTAAAAAATAAGGAGGAATACAAAAGTGAAAAGAGACAAACAAATAGAAAAAGTAAATAATTTATATAATAGCATATGCTGCTTAATAGTGTATGAAGATAAAGAAAATTTAAACACTTGTATAGATGAAATTAAAGCCGAAATTGAGAAATTAAAAATATAGGAGGCACAAATGAGCAAAGAAGAATTAATAAAATTATTTGATAAACATAAAGAAGATATATCTAAATATGAAAAAAACAAAAAAAGAATTAGAGAAATAGACAATACCATAAATAAAATAAAAAACAGAAGTGAAACTAAAATAACAACTTCTTATAAAGAAATACCAAATGGAAAAACTAATATAATAAGCAATACAATAGAAAATTGCATTGAGAAAAAAGAGGAAGAAATAAAAGAACTTGAAGAAGAAAAGGTAAAATTAGAAGCGGAAAATATAATTTTAAAAAGCAGAATAGAAGATGTAGAGATAGTATTAAAAGCTTTAAAATTCAAAGAAAGAACTGTAATTTATGAACATTATATAGAAGGAAACAGTTATGAAGACATTGGCAACAGAATTTATTGGAAGATTTTTGGTCAAACTAGAGATGGACAAACAATAAAAAGAATAGCAGATGAAGCAATGAAAAAAATGACAAAATTATAAATACACCCAAAATGATAGGTTTTTGATATACAAAATTGTTTTTTAATATAGTATAATAACAACAGTAAAAGTTTGTTATGAGACTTTTCCCTTTAATTTTTAAAATGGAAGTTATCTAGAGATTAGTTCTATAATCTCTAGAAATATCGCAGAATAGAGCAGTGGAAGCTCGCTTGGTTCATACCCAAGAGGTCGTAAGTTCGAATCTTACTTCTGCAACCAAAAAAGAAGATGCTATTATTGCTAGAATAATAACATTTATCTTTCATAAACAGACTCCTTTAAAAAAGTATATATAAATAAAACACCATACTTTCAAAATAACAAAAACAAGTATTCTAGCTACTTGTTTTTTATTTTTGTAACAAAGGAAAATTTAAAATGGAAAAATGTTTAGAAACAAATATAGTATGTAGCAATAGTAATAAGCAATGTAAGAATTGTAAATTAGATGAGTGTAAAAATACTTTTAAAATGATAGATAGATTAGAAAATAAAGAATATGATTTTAAAATAGAAAAAATAAAAGCACAATTACCCAAAATGTGTAAAGATTGCAGTTTATTGCAAATTCTAAATTTAGATAAACAATTAGTATATTGTCCATATAGATTAAAAGAAAGGTGCTTACTTAAAGAGAATGAAACAGAGAAGAAAGAGAAGGAAACATTATAATTGGGCTGAAGAAATAGCAAAAGGAAATACAAATGCTTTTTACAATTCAACAGATTGGGATATTGTAAGAGAAAAAGTTTTAAATAGAGATAAGGGTAAGTGTCAATTCTTTTTAGGAAATTGGAATGATGGAAAACATTTTCCAGATAAAATAAAAATAATAAATGCTGATACAGTTCATCATATAATTCCAATAAAGGAACGACCAGACTTAGCACTAGATGCAAACAATTGTATAAGTCTTAGTTTTGAAGCACACGAAATTATAGAAGAAAGACATAGATGGGCTTGGAGAAAGAAGAAGAAACCGTTAACAAAGGAGAGATGGTGATATGATAAATAACAATTATTTAGAAACTAGGAAAAGAGTTTGTAGATTTAAAGGAAATAAAGATTTAAGTGATAAAGATATAATAGAGTACTTAGGAGAAGAAATAGACGAGTATAGAAGTAAGATACGAAAATTAGAAGAAATTATCGAAGAATATCAAGGGCAATATCAATTAACAGATTCAAAAACAGAAAAGAATCTAGCAGTAGAGATTTTAAATGGAATGTGTATAGAAGAAATAAGAACATATGATAAAGGTAAATTAATATCATCAACCAAAAGATATAAATATAAGGATGATATCCAAGAAGAGATAACAAAAGAAATTTCTAAAAAAGTTAGAGGAGATGAAGTCTTCTCACTAATTCAACCAGAAAAACTTGACGCAATATATAAAGCAAAAATATTTGAATACAATAGTGGAAGAACAGATGTAGTGTATGTATGTGACAAGGAGAATAACAAAGAATGCAATAAGAAAAGCTGCACACTGTATAACGATTGTGAATATACATTTAATAAAAAATATGCAAAAAATTTTTTATAAAAAAGATATATAACCTAAAAAAATAAAAGCTAGCAAAAAAATAAAACCCCCCCTTAAATTTTTTTTAAACGAAAGCGTTATTGGGAGCGGGTGTGGGGCCTCAACTGTTCAACTTTTTTAAAATTCTTCGCGTGAAAGGGGGTATATGATGTCAGCAAAGAAAAAAACGTCAAAAACTAAGCAAGAGAAAGAATTAGAGAAAAAAGTAAAAACATTAGAAAATAATATAGTTAATTTAGAAAAAGTGCAAGAAAAGTTAAAAGAAAAACAATTAAAGAAAGAAGAAAACGATTTAAAGATACAAGAAAAAATAGAAATAATAAAAAAAGACTTAAAAGAACAGCTAATTGCCCAAAATAGATTTGGCGAACACTTTAATGATATGATAGATAACTATTTGTTTTACGTAAAATTAAAAGAAGAATTACAATACGACATAAAACAAAAAGGAATAAGATATGAAGCAAAAACAGGAAATGGTTATCTAACAGACAAGCCAAATGAAAGTGTAAAAAATCTAATAAACGTAACAACAGAAATGCGAAAAATTCTACAAGATTTAGATTTAAAAGAACCAGACGAGCCACCTGAAGAAGGTGAGGAAGATGATTTATTGTAAAGAAATTGAAGATTATATAAAATTTGTTGAAGAAAACCCAGAAGAAACAGACGACGAAATAAAATTATTAATAAAGAATATAGTAAAACCGACGTTATCTAGAGATGACGTTTTTTTTGATGAGGAAATGTTTAGAAAAGCAATTAGATATTGCGAAAAATGGTATTATAAATTATTTCCATATCAAAAATTTATATATGCTTTATTTTTTATGTATGATAAATCAAACCCAGACATAGTAATATTCCCAGATATTTTTATATTAATGGCAAGAGGAAATGGAAAAGACGGTATGATAATGCCTTTAGCAAATTTCCTACAAACTCATTATTATGGTGTTAAAAATTATCACATTGACATTGTAGCAACATCTGAAGAACAGGCATTAAATTCTTTTAAAGTTGTTTTAAGTATGCTAGATGACAATAAAAACATAATGAGAAAATATTTTTACTGGAATAAAACAGAAGTTATAAATAGAAGAACACACTCAATATTAAGATATAACACAGCAAACGCTAAAACAAAAGACGGAAAACAAACAGGTATGATTATTTTTAACGAGTTGCACGCATATGAGGACTACAAACAACTAAATGTTTATAGTTCGGGCTTAGGAAAAATAAAACACGCAAGAACAGTAACAATTACCACAAATGGAAAAGTCAGAGAAGGACCATTAGATGAAAAACTAGCACTATCAAATGAAGTTTTAAATGGAGAAGAAAATTATTTAGGGTTATTACCAATTATTTATAAAATCAATGACTCAAAAACGATAGATATTCCTATGAAAAAATTCTGGAAAACGGGAAATAAAAATGACATCGATACGACTGTTTGGAGACAAGCGAACCCATCTTTAAAATTTATGCCAACTCTAAAAAATGAAATAATAAAAGATTATATAAAAATGAAGAAACAAAAATCTTACAGAGCAGAATTTTTTGCAAAAAGGATGAATCTACCACAACAAGATGAAGAAACGGTTGTTACAGATTGGGACTTAATTCTTGCAGCTTCTTATAGTGATGTAGATAAAAGAATAGAAAGACAAACAGGAAATATTTTAGGAAAAAATGCAGTTGTAGGAATAGATTTTGCATCGTTAAATGACTTTGCAACAGCAGGTTTTTTATTTAAAGAAAATGATGAGTATATTTGGAGATGCAAAACTTGGATATGTAGCAAAAGTAAATTCTTTAATGATATAAAATTTCCATTTGAAAACGCAGGGCAAGAAGGTTTTAAAGATTTTGAAGTTGTAAACAAAGAAAGTATAGATGCTAGGGATATGATAATGTGGATATTATCAGAAATGCCAAAATACAGAGTGAAAAAGATAGTTTTAGATACATACAGATACAAATTGTTAGAACAAATATTTAAAGAATTAGGAATATCTATAGAAACTAAGAATAACCCTTATGGCTTAGTAAGGATGATTAGATATCCAGCAAGTATAGCAGCAATTGTTGCACCAAGAATCGAAGTGGCTTTTGCAGAAAAGAAAATTAATATTGGTGATAGTGCAATTATGAGGTGGGCTATAAACAATACTTGTGTAAAAGACGGAAAAGATGGAAATAAAAAATATGAAAAAATAGAACCAAAATTAAGAAAAAATGACCCATTTATGGCTTTTGTAGGAGCTATGAGTGTTCAAGAATTATTAGATAAAGAAGTTATATATGTTTAGGAGGATAAAATGATTTTTGATAAATTACTTCAAAATTCAAAAGGAGAATTAAAAGAATTTTTTGATGTTTTTATTAATAGCGGAAAAGCAAACAATTATGTTTATACATTGGCAGAGGCACACGCTATTGATTTAATAGCAAGAACTATTGCAAAATGTGAAATTCAAACTTTTGAAAAAACAAATGGTGAAATTCAAGAAAATAAAGGAGATTTATATTGGACTTTAAACATAAGACCAAATTATATGCAAAATGGGACTAATTTTATATATAAATTAGTAACTAAATTACTTACAGAAAAAACAGCACTAGTTCTTATTAACAGAACGAACATAGAAAACTTTCTATATGTTGCAGACTCTTATAATACAGATAATAAAATTTTAGAACAAAAAAATTTTACAAACATAACAGTAGAAGATGATGAAGGAAATTCAATTAGTTTAAGAAAAACATATAACTATGACAATACTATTTACTACACTTTAAAAAATAGTAAATTAAAAACAGCAAGTAATAACTTTAATAAAAATATAAATAAGTTATTAAAAGCAAGTCAAAATGCTTTTGTAAAAGCAAATACTCCTAAATGGCTTCTAAAAAGACCAGGACAGCAACCAACATTAATTGATTATGAAACTGGAAAAGAAATGACATATGACAATTATAAAGACAAAGTAACAAATGGTTTAATGAGTGAAGAAGAAGCAATTGTAATGTTATCAGATATGTTTGATTTACAAAATTTAAATCAAGGAAACAATAAAAACATTTCTGATTTTGAAAATGTTTTTAAAAAAATTGGAGATACTGTTGCGCAGGAGTGGAATATACCTTTAGATGTTTTTTATTCTACAACAGGAGAAAAATCTTCAGGAACTGATAATTTTATAACTATGTGTGTAGATTTATATTTTGAATTGTTAGAAGACGGCTTCAATTCTTCGCTTGTAGGAAAGAAAGATTTTTTAAATGGGGAATATATAAAGTTTAATAGATTAAATATAAATCATAAAGATTTAATAGATAAAGCAAGCGGTTGGGACAAGCTAATTTCAAACGGCTTCAGTTTCAATCAATTATGTAAGTTTTTAGGGTTGCCAACAATCAATCAAGATTGGGCGGATGAACATTATATTACTAAGAATTATGCAAATGTAAAGGGAGGTGAAGAAAATAATGAAGAATAAATATCTACAGTTTGAGAAGACTGATGAGCTAAATACAAATCTTTATATTTATGGAGACATAAGAAAGCAAGATTTAATAGATAGGTGGTTTGGCGATGACGAATCAAGAGTTGATGCTTTTTCTTTTAAAGAAGCATTAGAGAACGTAGACACACCAAATTTAACTGTTCGAATCAATTCTTATGGTGGTTCTGTATCAGAAGGTTTAGCAATATATAGCTTACTATCTGATTTTAAAGGAAATTTACGAACAATTGTCGACGGCTTTGCTTGCAGTGCAGCATCTGTAATTTTTATGGCGGGAAAAGAAAGAATAGTGCCAGAAAATGGTTTACTTATGATACACAATGCTTGGAGTTCAGTAGAAGGAGATTCAAATACAATGAAAAAGGCAGCAGAAGATTTAGAAAAAATAACACAACCTTCTGTAAATATTTATGTTGCGAAAACAGGACTTCCTGAAAATGAAATAAAGAAAATGATGGATAAAGAAAAATGGATAACTTCACAAGAAGCTTTTGATTTAGGCTTTTCTACTACACAAGTAAAAAAAGATGACGCTCAGCAAGCTTTAGAAGCAAACTATTTATTTAATTTAGTATTAAAATTAAAAGAAAAAGACAAAGAAATAAAAAATCTAAAAGAACAATTAGGAGACAAAAACCAAAATAATAATTTAAATCAGATTAAAGAAGATGCGTGGGCATCTTTTTTTAATACAAAAAAATAAAAAATCAAGGAGGAAATTTAAAATGAAAATTAATGAAACAAAAATGAAACAAGCACAAGAAGAAGCACTAAAAATTTTACAAGAAAGCGAAGACAAATCACAAGCAGTTTTAGATGCCATTGAAAAAATAGCATCTACACAATACGAAGATTTAATTCAAGAAATTAAAGAGCAAGCAGCAAGAGCAGAAAGCGACAAAGAATATGCAAAATCTTTAAATCTAAGAGTTCTATCTAAAGAAGAGAAAGACTTTTACGAAAAATTTAGAGATATAAAACAAGCAATTACAGCTGACCAAATCGATATTCTACCAAATTCAATAATTGATATCACTATGGAAAATATTAAGAAAGAAAGCACAATATTAGAAGATGTAAACTTTGCTCCAGCTGATGTAAAAAGATGGATAAGTGCAGAAAAATCTGGAACATATGCTTGGGGAGGCTTAACAGATTCTATAAAAGGTGAACTAAATGCAACAATAGAAAGCTTAAATCTTGAAGTAAATAAATTATCTGTTTACTTAGTAATACCAAAAGCTATAAGAGATTTAGCTTTACCATTTGTAGATAGATATTTTACAGCTATTTTACAAGAGGCATTAAATGACGGTTTAGAATATGGTTATTTACAAGGAAAAGGTAAAAATGAGCCAATCGGAATTTACAAACAAATTGAAGCTGTAAATGAAGACCAAACACACAAAGATAAAACTGTAAATACTAATTTAACAAGATTTACACCTAAAGGGTTAGCGGAAGCTAAGAAATATTTAACAAAAAATGGAATAAGAGTTCTTGGAGCTTTAGTTTTATATTGCCACCCAAACGACGAAGCAGATTATGTAGCACCAGCTATTTATGACGATGAGGGAAGACTAGTAAGTTCTTATAAAAATTTAACAGTAAAAGTATCTGCAAATAACCCACAAGGAAAAGCAGCTTTAGTTATTCCTAAAAAATACACTATGGGACTTTCTAATTTTGGTATTAACGAATACGACCAAACAAAAGCTTTAGAAGATGCCGATTTAGTAATTGGAAAAGGTTACGCAAATGGTCGTGCAGTTGATGATAATGTTGCTTTCGTATTCGATGTAACAAAACTAGAAGAATATGTAAAACCTGTTAGAGTTGTAGGAGCTGTAACAACAACAGTTGACGGAACAGTAACTACAGAATCAGCAGAAGTTCAAGGAGCTTAGTTTAAGCTCCTTATTGTAATAAAGGAGGAGAAATATATGGAAGAAAAATATGTAGTTGTTTACGATATTTGGAAAGACCAAAAAGACAATGACCATATATATAAAAAAGGTGAGCCATATCCTCGCGAAGGCTTAACACCTACAAAAGCAAGAATAAAAGAATTATCTTCTAAAAAAAATAAAATAGGAGAAGTTCTAATAAAAAAAGTAGAAGAATAATAGAGGTATGTTATGGATGATTTAAAGATAAAAGAAATAATTACTGAAATAAGAAATGAACAACACATTTCTTCAGCGGAAAAAGAAGAAACTTTAAAGAGCTATGTAAAAGAAGCTGAATATGATATCAATTATAGTTCTGGAAGTAAAATTGATTATAAAAAAGATTTACAAGCTAGAAGTTTATTAAAAAACTATGTTTTATACAGAAGATTTAATAGACTAGCCGAGTTTAAACAATTGTATGGAGGAGAATATGCTAACTTACAAGCAAGATATTACAAACCTACCAGTTTATAACGACGGAGTTTTTGAACTTTTTCAAATTAAACAAACGGAAGATAAATTTCCAATTGAATATTTGAAAAATTTAAATGAAGAAATCTGGTTTGAAGAATTATCTATTACAGATAAATTAAAATTTGAAGCTGAAGAAAGAAAAAAACAAATAACATACAAATTAAGAATACCTCAAAGAAAAGATATAACAGCATTAAATGTAGTAAAAATAAATAACACATATCACAAAGTTTTTAATGCATATCATTTTACAAATTCTGACGGTTATAAACAAACAGATTTAACTTTAGAATTATATACTAGAGTGAAGTTGGAGGAAGAAATAAATGACAAAACCTGAATTAGTTGAACTATTAGATAGTTTAGAAATACCCGTAAATGAAGGAACACCAAGCGATGATAACATAGAAAAGCCAGAAATTGTTTATTTTTGGGACTATGTTTGGGAAGACATTGTTGCAAGTGGAGAAAATTACAATACAAATGTAACATATCAAATATCTTTTTTAGCAGAAGTTCCGAGAAGTAAAAAGTTATTAGAATTAAAACATAAATTAAATAATATTGGCTTACATCCATCTATTCAACACGAATACGACCCAGAAACAAGACGTTGGCACTCCTTCTTTTCATTAGAGGTATTAGAAAATGTCTAAAAGTGTTTATAACTATTCTGGTTTTCAAGATTTAGCAGATGTGCTAAATGGATATATGAAAAATATAGAAAACCCAAATGAAATTTTGTTGGTGGGAGCAAAAGAATTTGTAGATGATTTATTAAAACTACCAAAACCAATTTCAAGAATTAGAAAATCTGGTTATGTGCATCTAATAGATAGTTTTGCTTATAAAGAAAAGAAAAAAGAAATTGAAGTTGGTTGGGGAAAATATTATGGTCCTATGGTTGAACACGGAACCAGAAAAATGAGTGAAAACCCACACGTATATCCTTTGTGGGATAAAAATAAAGAAAAATATTATAAAAAAATGCTTACTAAACTAGGTTTAAAAACTTGGTAAAGTAAGCTTTTTAAAATTAAGAAATGGAGGAATTTAAAATGGCTATTACTACTAAAAGACCAAAAATCAAAGAGACAGTCGGAGCATTATATTATGCTTTTAATGTTATGAAATTAACAGGAGAATTTGACCCAGAAAATTACGAAGAAACTGTGAAAAGTGATGTTGTAAAAACAATCAATACAACTGATAATACAGGAAGCACAGTTGTAAGAGCAAGTGGAGCTGATTATATGACTGCATATCAAACTTCTAGTGCTGATAATGAAGTTGAAGTTGTAGCAATTGATCCAGAAGATTTATATAAAATGAAAGGTGAAGATATTCACGAAAATGGTTTAGTATTAGGAGGGGCACCAAAAGCAAGACCATATTTTGCATTTGGAAAACTTGTTAAAAAAGTTGGCGGAGCAGTAGAATACGTTTGGTATCCTAAATGCCAATTAGTAGAAAATACAGATGAAGCAGCAACATCTGAAGAAGAATTTTCTGAACAAAATGATACAATTACAATTAAAGCTTATGCATTTGATAACGAAGGGCATATAAGTGTAAGAGTAAATAGTGAAATGAGTAATTTCCCAGAAGGTTTAACAGAAGAAAAATTCTTCGAAAAACCAATACTAAACGATACAGATTTAACAAATGCTATAACACCAGCAGCCTAAAAAAATATGAGGCTCTAGAATAAATTTAGAGCCTCTTTAAATTTTAAATAATATAAATACTCACACAAAAATTACAATAAAAAACTAATTTTAGAAATAATATTATTTTAAAAGTAATATTATTTGTGAAATTATTAAAAAACATTGAAAATTGTAAAATTTTAATATATACTCTTTTTATAAAAAATAAAAGGAGGATATAGATATGGATGAAAAGAAAAAAATAGCAATATACAAGAAATGGTGGTTTTGGGTAATTATTTTAGCAATAATAATTATTGTATGTTTTACATCAATTGTAGCGCTAAGGTTTAGTATAATTTTAAATGAAGTTAAAGAATTAGGAAGAGATATAAAAGAAATATCTGAAGATGTAACAGTATATTCATCTGCAGAAGAAAACACCTTAATTATAGAGCTAAGAAATTGGAGTAATGATAATGCAGAAGAAATGAATCAAATAATAAAAGTAGTAAAAAACAGAGTTAGTGATGGAGAATTGCAATCATACACTAAACTTATTACATTAGCTTATTTAAAAAGCAATGATACACCAGAGGTTTTACTTATAAAAAATGAATACAATATTCCAGAATTTACACAAATCGAAGACGATTCGAATACATATATCTTATATGCAGAATATCAAGAATTGTTTGATATACTAAATCAAACAATGGATGGGTATACAGGTTTATTTAATAGCATATACTAAAATTATTTAATAAATATTTTAAATAAAAGATATCAGATTAATTTCTGGTATTTTTTTTATTTTGTAAAAAGAGGTGAAAAAATGGCAAACGAATTAAAGAAAGTTGGTTTAATTTTTACACAAGAAGGTGCAGTTGATTTTAAGAAAACATTACAAGATATAAGCCTAGAAATGAACAAAAATTATAACCAATTTAAAATAACTCAATCTCAGTGGGATAGCTCAACAAAAACTACAGAAAAATTAAGAGCACAACAAGAATATTTAACAAATGCATATGCTATACAAGAAGACAAAGTTAAAGTTTTAAAAATGCAATTAGAAGAACTAGAAAACTCTGAAAATAAAAATACAACAGCAATTAAGAAAAAAAGAAATGAATTAACAAATGCAGAAATAAAACTAAAAGATTATGAAAGCAGAATAAAAGAAGTAAATTCTGCTTTAAACGATACTGGAAAAAAGATACAAGATTATGGAAAAAAGATTAGTGATGTAAGCGAAAAAATTGGCGATGTAGGAAATAAAGCATCTGTTATTTCTGCGGGTGTTGCAGCAGGTGGAGTAGCTTTAGCAAATAGTGCTATGAATTTAGAAGATGCAGTTGCTAAATATATTAGTTCAACAAACGTAGCAGAAAGAGACACAGAAAAATATAAACAAGTATTAGAAAACATTAATAATAATAATTATGGTGAAGGCTACGAAGATATAGCAAATTCTATGGCACAAGTTACAATGCAATTAAAAGATCTAGATGCACAAAATTTACAAAATGTAACTGAAAAAGCAATAGCGTTAAGAGATATGTTTGGATATGATGTGGCAGAAAGTGTAAGAGCTGTAAAAGCAATGATGGATAATCTTAATGTTAGTGCAGATGAAGCTTTTAATTTAATTGCAGAAGGAAAAAAACAAGGCTTAGATTTTTCAAATGAGTTACTAGATAATATTAATGAATATTCTGTACAATTCGGAAAATTAGGTTTATCAGCAGAAGATATGTTCAATATTTTTAAAGTTGGAGTAGATAATGGAGCTTTCAATCTAGATAAAATAGGAGACGCTGTAAAAGAATTTTCAATCAGAGTAATTGACGGTTCTAATACAACAATAGATGGTTTTAAAAGAATTGGCTTAAATGCTAACGATATGGCTAAGAAATTCGCAAACGGTGGAGAAGAAGCAAAACAGGCATTTATAGAAGTTGTGAACAGATTAGGAAGTATGGACGACAAAGTTTCACAAAGTATCGCAGGTGTTGATTTATTTGGAACTATGTGGGAAGATTTAGGACCAACCGTTATTACAAGTTTTAGTAAAATGGATAGTGGCATTTCAAAATCAAGTGATTCTATGCAAAAGTCTATTGATAGCTTATACAATACTACAAAGAAAAAAGCTGAAACACAATTAAAAAGATTACAAAGTTTAGGTGCAGATTTTGGAGAAGAGATGCTTCCAGTTTTAGAAGATTTAATAGATTTAGCAGAAGGTTTTATAAATAAACTAGAAGGTATGAGTGATGCTGAAAAGCAGAATATTGTAAATATCGGTTTATTTGTTGCAGGACTTGGACCATTAACAAAAGCAGTAGGAACAGTAGGAAAAGGAATAGGAACAGTTACTAAAGGAGTAGGAACTTTACGCACAGCTTTAGAAACATATAAAACTGGTGCAGAATCAGCTAATGAATCTTCAAATAAATTAGCAAACGGAATGAAATGGTTATCAAGTTCAGCAGGAATTGCTACTACAGCTTTTACAGCTGTAACAATAGGACTAGGAATTTTAAAATCTAAAATCGATGAAGAAATGTCAAGCATAAGAGAAGCTAGAACAGAAATAGAAAGCAACACTCAGGCAAGACAAAGTTCTTTAGATATAATAAATCAAGAGTTAAATGCAAATATGGCTCAAATTGAAAATACAAAATTATTGCGAGAGGAATTAAATCAATTAGTTGATGCAAATGGAAAAGTTAAAGAAGGATGTGAATCAAGAGTTCAATTTATTCTAAATCAACTAAATAATGCTCTTGGAACTGAATATACGTTAAATGGAGATATAATAGGGCAATATGATGAAATGAAGAAAAAAATAGACGAATTAATGCAGAAAAAACAAGCACAATTGATTTTAGAATCTCAAGAAAAAGAGTTTCAAGAAGCAATGAATAATAAAGACCAAGCTTATAAAGATTATTTAGCTACTCAAAATAAAATTGTAGAAGTCCAAGAAAAGATAAATGAGTTACAAAACAACTGGGGCTGGAAAGGCTCTGCTGATATGATAATGAGAATTAATGAATACGAAGAAGAGCTAGAAGGTTTACAAACAACTTTAGGAGAACAAGATGCTCAATTGCAAGAATACAATGATGCAATTACAAAATACCAAACTAACAGCCAATTAATGATCGAAGGTGGAGCTGAGAATTATAAAAAGATAGAAGAATCAGTAGCACAAACTCAAACAAATATAACTAATATTGCTAATGCAGGTTTAGCAGAAAGAATAAAAAATCAAATTGATGCTAATACAAAATCTAAAGAGCTTTATGATTTAGAAGCTCAATACAACAAAAATGCAAAAGATTCTATTTATGCAAAAAACGTTGAAGAAGGTCAAAAAAATTTACAACTACTAGCAGATGAATTATTTAACAGAACTAATATTTTAGGAATATTGGGACCAGATGAAGTCGAGGCTTGGAGACTGATTGGAACTAACTCATTTAATGCATACAAAGAAAAAATAGACAAAATGGATCCAACACTAGCTGCAAAAGTGCAAAACTTAACAGGAATTATAGCGAGAGATACAAGTATGGAAACAGCAACAGGAAACCAAGCCCAAAGGATGACTGATATGTTTGACCAAAAATTAACGTTAAGCGGAAAAACAGCTGATGAAATTAACAATATAAATGCAGAGTTAAAGAATAATACTTCTGTAGAAGAAGGAGCAAAAGAATTAGCAGGAGATGCAAACACAGGCTTTAATACCAATGTAAATGGAACAAAATGGGGAGAAGATTTAAGCGAAAATATAGCAAGTGGTATGCAATCTAAAAAATCAAAAATTGGTATAACTGGAGCAGCTAGTGCAATTGCTACTTGGATAAAGAATATAATTGGACACTCAGTACCAAAAGAAGGACCTTTAAAAGATGAGTTAACATATATGCCAGATATGATAAATAATTTAGTTAAGGGAATAAATGATAATAAATCTAAAATAACAAAAGCGACTAGTGATATGGCTAAAGATATGAAATCTGGTCTAGAATTTGAAAATGAAAATACTTTTAAAGATAATACGAATAAAGTTATAAAAGTTTACAACAATTATTTTTACAACCCAAGTTTTCCAATAAATTGCAAAGAATTTACAGAAGAAGAGATGAAAAAAGTTTTTAACTATGTAAATGAAAATTTGGGTAAAATGTATTAGGAGTGAATAAAATTGCGTGTAAGAACATTTGAATTAGTAAATGAAAAAGGACAAGTTTTTTCATTGATGGATATAAATGAAGGATGTATTTTTAAAGAACCAAGTGGTTTTGGATACAGTTATGAATCAACTTTTGAAAGAATAGGAAATACATTTATTGAAACACTAAGAAGATTAAATCAATCTAGTATTAGTGGAAACTTAGAATTTAAGAATTATGATAATTATAGAAAATATATAGATTTTATAGAAGCATCTTCTCAAATAAAGTGGAAATGTATAATACCATATACTTCAGGACAAAAAACATATTTTAAAGATGTATCTTTTCAAAGCATAGATAAAACGGATATTTTTACAGAGGAAGATAAGTTAATAGTTCCAGTATCTTTTAATGGTTTGAATTTATGGTACGAAGAAAATACAATAGTTTATGATATGCAACACCAGGCAGGAGAAATGCGTTGGGACTTTAAATGGGATCCAATTTTTAGAGATTATAATGCGAGAAAATTAGATTTTATAAATAACGGACACGTGGAAGCACCAATTATAGTCGAAATTAAAGGACCAATTAAAAACCCAAGTCTAGAGCTAACTGTAGAAGGTAAATTATATCAAACGTTGCATTTTAATATAGAATTAGAAGAATTTGAAAAATTACTTTATAGTAGCAAAGAAAATGAGTTCTATCTACAAAAAGAAAATACGGACGGAACTAAAGAAAGTGTATTTAATTTAAATGTATTAGATTTTGACGAAAACCCAATTATTGGATTTCCAAAAAATAAATCTTGTACGTTACAAATAAAATCTGAGACAGATATAACAAATGCAACAGTAACAGTTCTAGTATTTTATAAAGCAATATAGGAGGCTAAAAAATGAGCAATAGTATGACTATAAATTTTAATAATAAAAACTATATTGCAAATTACAATAATCAAACTGGCTATTGGGAAGTAGAACTAGAAGCACCAGAAATTGGAGGCATTTATAATGCTAATATAGAATATACAGATTTCTTCGGACAAACATATGATGATACACAAAAAATACAAATACTAGCAGAAGAAAAAATAAAAATTGAAAACAACATAGTTTTAATGTGGATATTTGATTATAGAGATTTTTCTTTAAAAGATATCTTAGAAACAAGCGATTACGAAATAAATATAGATGAAGAAACAAATGCAAACTCCTCTATAAAAATTCTAAAAAAAACAGAAGCAAGAGCAAACGATATAGTTGTGATTAAAAAGAACAATGAAGAAATTTATTGGGGCAAAATAGAAGAAATAACAAATGAAGACGGAAAAATAGTATATACATATTCTTTAAAATACATAACGAATATCTTTAACCAAAATGTTATTTTGAAAAATGAAGAACTTATAAAAACAATTGGAATAGAAGATTTTATTGCAGAAACAATAAAAGAAAACTTTATAGAAAGTGAAGATACATTTTTAAATAAAACATATTTAGAAGTAATTGTTAAAACGCATACAAAGTTGCAGACAACAGTTGATAATGTACAAAATGGAATATTTAATTTACATACTTTTATGACGAATTGCACGCAAAGTTATAATCTAAGATACGATTTTGCTATAGTAAATAAAAAGTTAGTTTTAACAATAGAAAACAAAGAATTAGAAAAAGAATTAATAGATACAACAGCACAACCTATTTCTAATTACACAGAAGTTTACGAAACAAACGTAGTAGCAAAAGTAACAGTATTAACGAAAGAAGAAGGCGAATATAACTTATATCTACTAAATGATAGAACAACAACAACTGATAAAGATAACGAAAATAGAGCTGAAGGAAAAACAGAAGTTGTTTATACAGAAAAAATGGAAGAAGCAAAGCAGGAAGCTTTAGACACAATGAAAGCAAATAGTTATAATCATAATATTACATTTAAGTATTATGATAGATATATAAAAATAGGAACACCAATTGCTATTAGAACAAAAGATAGTAAAATACTAGATACTTATATTTCTGCAATAAAAATAACACAAAATAAATTTATAGAATATACGTGTGGGAACATAAGAATAGATTTTATAAGTAAAATAAAAAAGGAGAGAAAATAAAATGTTAAAAGGACATGTTTTTAAAGAGCAAGTTTTTGGAAATCACATATTTGCTCTTTTTATTAATACTTTTTTAAATGGGAAAAATGGAGTAATAAGCAATTATAAAAATGGTATGCAGGTTACATACAGTAATAACACAATTACTATTCAAAACGGTGTTGTTTGTATTCAAGGAAGATTTCTAGAAGAAGATACAGATACAGATTTAGATGCAGGAACAGAAGCTGCTTTTTGTAGATTAGTAGTAGAAATAAATCTAGATAATACAAACACAGAAGAAGAACTAACACAAGCATCTTATAAAATATTAAAAAACACAAGTAACTATCCAGCCTTAACGCAAACAGATATTGTAAATAATAATGCTGGAATATATCAGTTCGAATTAGCAAGTTTTAAAACTTCTCTAAATGGAATTACAGACTTCCAAGACAAGAGAAGTTTTTTAGATTTTCAAAGTATTTATACTGCTATTCAAGAAGAATTTAATGTTGTTTTAGATGAACTAGAACAAGAATTAGCAGGTGTTGAAGACGGAAGCGAATTTGTTTTAAAGTCTAGTATTATGTCTGGAACAGAAGAGCCAGACGACGAAGTAGGAAATAATGGAGATTTATATATTCAGTATTTAGAATAGGAGTTTTAAAAAATGGCAAGTGGAAGAATAAATGGTAGTGTAAGTCAAAGACCAGACAGTTATAGTTACTATATAGATTGGTCAGAAGATAGTATAAATGTAGAGGAAAATTCAAGTATAGTAAGAGCTTGGGTTCATATTTATTGCAGCAAACACACAGCTTATCAGAATAACTGTTCACAAACATTATATATAAATGGTGTTCCTTTTTCTAGTTCACCTTATGTTAACTTATCTCCTGGTGCAGACGTGCTATTAGTTTCTGGCGAAACTAAAGTATATCACGAAGCCGACGGAACTAAGAGAATTAATATTAGTGCAAGTGGAACATTGCCATACGGAAGCGGCTGGGGTCCAAACTCTGGAAGTGCAAGTGGAGATGTTACTTTAGACACAATTCCAAGATACGCAGAATTTAACGAAAATGCAATAGATAGTGTAGAATTAGAAAGTGTAGATGCGGCTTATAATTCTAATAAAAGCTTGGTTGCTGTAGAAAGTTCTCTAAATGGTGGGGCTTGGCAACCAATTACAGTTGTTAGCGGAAATTGGAGTGCTGGAAATAATAGAGTAGTCTATAGAATTACAGGCTTAAATGCTAATACAAATTACAGAATAGAAACAAGAATAGCAAACGTAAGCGGTTTGTGGAGATATGGTGGACAACTAAGCTTTAAAACAAAAGATTATATTAGAATTGGAAACGTAAATGCTATAGAATTTGGAGAAAATGTAAATTTAACATTTTCTAATTTACAAAATGGAACAGGAAAACTTGTTGTTAAAATTGGAGATACAGAAATTTGTACAAGAGAAAATTTAACAGCAAATTATACACTAATATTTAGTAAAAAAGAATTAAGTAAAATAGTTAGCTTATTAAAAGAAGAAACAACACAAATTACTTACATAGTTTATACAAATAATAAATATACACACTCTATAACAAGTACAATAATTCTAAAATCTTGTGTTTTTATAAAAATAGGGGGAACTTGGAGAAAAGCAAAATTATATAAAAAAGACAGTAATTTGTGGAAACTATGTAGACTATATATTAAAAAATCTGAAAGTTGGAGGAGTACAATATAATGGCTGCTAAGATTACAGAAAAGATTTTAGAACCTACAAAAATTTATGTAGGTTCTAAATTTTTATTAAAAATAAAAGTAGAAGATGATTTTGCCTTTACTAAGCAATTAAAAACAGAAGATAATAAAAACTTCTTAACAGAAGATAATAAATTAATCTTAACTGAGTGGGGTGAGGAAAATGGATGAATCAGAAGGAACAAAAGTGAGTGAGTTAGTAGAAGCAACAGAAGTGGACAGCGAAGATATAGCAATGATTGTGCAAGGAAATGCAAACAAGAAAATCAAGATTACTAATTTATTAAAAGAAACTAGAGCTTTAGTAATAACAGATGAAGAAATTCCAGCAAACACAGACTACACAATACCAATTCCATATCTGCCAGGAACTCTCAAAATTTATTGCGAAGGAAGTAAATTAATCTATGATGAAGAATACATAGAAAGAAATTCTAGTTCTGGGAAAAGTACGACTATACAATTTAAAGACTGGAACGTTCCAGAAAATACAAAATTAGAATTTATTGTTAGAAAGTAGGAGGAACTTCAAATGAATTTAATTAGAGGTGATACGCTAAATTTAAAATTTAAAAGAATTGATAGAAACGGCGAAGTAATAAAAGAAAAGCCAGAAAAATTATTCTTTACTGTAAAAAACAGTTATTATGATAAAAATTATTTGTTCCAGAAAAGTTTAGAAAAAAACACCATTTCTTATGATGAAAATGATAATTATTATAGATTTACAATAGAACCAGAAGATACAAATACTTTAGTTTTTGGAAAATATGTCTACGATATAGAAGTTGTAAATCTTGGTACTGTAAAAACTATAGCAAAAGGAACTTTAGAAATAGAAGAAGAAGTAACTTTTGCAGAAAATGAGGTTTAAAATTGGAAAATGAAGAAGAAATAGCTGTTTTAGAAGAAGAAACAGAAAAAGAAATAGTAACTTTTGAGGAAGATGCTAAAGTTGGAACAAATAATTATGAAAAGTTGTTAAACAAACCTAAAATAAACAATATAGAATTAATAGGTAACAAGAAAAGTAAAGATTTAAAAATACAAGATGAAATGGAAGTTTTATCTAATCTAGAGATAGAAGAAATGATTAATAATTTTATTTAGGAGGATTTTAAAATGAAAAAATTTATAGATGATAATGGTTTATTATATTTCTTACAAAAGATAGTTAATGTTTTTGTTAAAAAAGACGGGAACAAAGTTTTAAGTGATAACAACTATACAACAGAAGAAAAAAATAAATTAGCAGGACTAAATAATTACACACTACCTAAAGCAAGTTCTAATAGTCTTGGAGGAATTAAAGTAGGTGCAGGACTAGAAGTTTCTGAAGATGGAACTTTAAGTGCAACAGGTGGAGGAACAGCAGATGCTGTAGATTGGGATAATGTTTTAAATAAGCCAACGAAAGTTTCTGAGTTCCAAAATGATAGTGGTTTCCAGACAGCCACTCAGGTGCAAACAGCAATACAAAATGCAACACAAGATTTTGCAACAGAAGAATATGTAAACAATAAAGTTAGTACTGCTTATAAATATAAAGGAAGTGTTGCAAATCAATCTGCATTGCCAGATAATGCTGAAGCAGGAGCTGTCTATAATCTAGAAGATACAGGTATGAACGTTGCTTGGGACGGAACTAAGTGGGACAACTTGGGTATGATAATTGATTTAAGCGGATATGTAAAAGAGGAAGATTTGAAAGCGGTTACAAATCAAGAAATAGATGTTATAGTTTCTAGCGTTGCTTAAGTGAGGTGGAGAATATGACAAAATATATAGATAATAACGGTTTAAAATATTTTCTACAGAAAATAATAAATGTCTTTGTAAAAAAAGACGGGAACAAAGTTTTAAGTGATAATAACTATACAGATATAGAAAAAAGCAAATTAGCAAGTTTAAAAAATATAACCTTTTCACACACGAAAATTTTAACAACACAAGAAATACCACAAAACACAAATTACACAGTGCCTCAATATACACTTGGAGATAATTCTCTAAGTGTTATTTTTGAAGGTTGTAAATTAATTAAAGATGTAAATTACCTAGAAGTAGATACAACTCATATTAAATTTAAGGACTGGGATGTACCTGCTAATAGTAATTTAGAATTTATAGTAAGAAGTTAGAAAGGAGAGAATTATGAGCGAACCTAAAATTTTAGAAATTGAAAAACAATATAAAAGAGAAACAGGAATAGAAGCAAAAACAAATGAGTTTGTGGACGGTAAGCAAGTATATGTAAAAAGATTTAGTTGTGGAGATTTACCAACCATAAATCAAATTGATTATGGTATGAAAGATATAGAATTAGGTTTTAATTTTAATACAGAAATAGATATTATTAGACTTGAAGGAATAGCAAAGTCTAAAACTACAGGAGCCATTATTCCTATGAATTACGCAAATCCAATTGCGTCAGAAAATATTGCTTTAAGGACTAGAAGTACAAATCTACTTTCTATATATGTTGGAATAGATAGAAGTGATTATGAAGGATTTGTAGATGTGTATTATACAAAAAAATAAAAAAGGAGTAAATAGATATGAAAATGAAATGTAAAATCCTTATGGCTGTAGAGAGAGAGAGAGAGAGAGAGCTACAGTTTAATAAAATAAAAAAGATAGGAGGTGAAGATAATGTCTAAACCTCTTATTTTAGAATTGAAAGAAAAAGTTGAAAATTTAGACACAAATATAACAAATTTATTACTTACAGGTAGTACAGGAAACAAAACTTTAAATGATAGTTATTTAAATTACAAAAAATTAATTTTTAAAGTTAGAAACACCGAAACCTTACCTAAAACAGGAATTGTTGTAATCCCTGTTGAGAGCATATCTAATGGAGAAATATATGTAGTTTCTTCTTTTCAAGATGCTTCATATCATATTTCGGCAAGTATACGTTTTATAGATGAAAATACAGTTAACATTTCTGAAATTAAAGATACAGGATGGGCTTTTGGCAGTCTTGTAATAGATGGAATAAATTAATAAAAAAGAAAGCGAGAATTAATATGATGAATGAAATTATAAAAATAATTTTAAATTGGGCAATACCAATAATATTAACAGGAAT
The DNA here is from genome assembly GCA_944388035.1 of uncultured Clostridia bacterium. Classification (GTDB taxonomy): domain Bacteria; phylum Bacillota; class Clostridia; order TANB77; family CAG-508; genus CAG-269. The sequence continues at coordinate 21,866 of CALXHF010000001.1, forward strand.
ATTTGGTTTTTTAGTAAAAATAATAAAAGACAATAAAACTATGAAAAACAGTATGCTGAGCTTAATTAGAAGCCAGATAGTAGGAAAATGCGAAACTTATATGGCTCAAGGATTTTTACCAGAGTATGCTAGATATTGTTTAGAAGAATTATTTAAGCAATATCAAACTTTAGGAGGAAATCACGGCGTAGAAGCACTGGTAAATAAATGCTTCGAGTTACCACCATCAAAAAAGGAGGAAGAAAATGATGAATAATAATAAGAAAAAGAAAATAATTGTAATACTTGCAGCTATTGTAGTTGGAATTTTAAGTGGATTTGGATTTTATAATGCAAACAAAGATAATTCTACAGAAGAAATAGTAGGAAGTGCTGTAGAAGAATTAAAAGATTATATTAGCACTTATGAAATGTCTAAAGAAGAAATAGAAGAATTGCCTTCTACTCAAATAGTAGAGCAAACAGAAGAACAAGAAGAAGCAGTAGGAGAAGAACAGGAAGTAGAAAGCGAAGCCTTTGAACAACAGGGAGAAATAGCATATGAAGGTTCTAGTGAATATCCTAGTGTGAGTTTAGGAAATTATACAGGACTTACATATTACAACCAAACAGACAGTAGATGGGCAAGTCATCAATATAGTTCTGTAGGAGATAGTTCTCAAACAATAGGAACAAGTGGTTGTGGACCTACAAGTGCTGCAATGGTAGTAACTGCTGTAAAAGGAACAATAACTCCACCAGAAATGGGAGATTTATTTGTTCAATATGGATATAGGAGTGCTAATAATGGAACTTATTGGAGTGCTTTTAGGTGGGTAGCAGATGTTTTTGATATTGGATATCAAGAGTGTTCTAGTTTAGATACTGCTGTAGATTTAGTAAGAAACAATAACTATGTAATAGTTAGTTGTGCAAATGGTTTATTTACAACAGGAGGACATTTTATAGTAATCGTTGGTATAGATGGAGATACACTTAAGATTTACGACCCATATTTATATAGTGGAAAATTTGACACATCTACAAGAAGAGGCAAAGTAACAGTAAGTGGAAATACTGTGTATTGCAGTATAGAAAATTTTAGAAATTATGCAAATTATAGAGGCTTTTTTGCTTATCAACATAGCGGAAATGTACAAGAAAATACAGGCAATGTAACAACTTCTACATATACAAGATATGTTGCAACAAATAGTAAAAACTTAAATGTTAGAAGTGGAGCAGGAACAGGATATAGAGTAATAGGAAGTTTAAGAAAAGGAACTGCTGTAACAGTTGCAGAAACAAATGGAAGTTGGTCTAGAATAACAAGTCCAGTAAGTGGTTGGGTAAGCAACTCTTACTTATCATCTAGTTATGTAAGTTCTACAATAACTATAACTGGATATAGAACAGGAAAATACAAAGTAACAAGAGTTTCTAGAAACAGTGTGCTATGTGTAAGGAGCGGACCTTCTACAAGATACAGTAGAAAAACATACAGACAACTAACAGCTAATGCTAGAAGTCAAAACCGAGCAAATGGCAATTACTATGCAAATGGTTATAAAAATGGAGTAGTATTTACAGTATCTAGAGTATCTGGAAACTGGGGATTAACTCCAAGTGGATGGGTATGTTTAGATTATTGCACGAAACAATAAAGTAAGGTAGGCTATAATAGTCTACCTTAAAAAAAAGAAATAGTTGGTTGGTAAAACTATTTCTTTAAACATATCCGAAAAGGACTATTTATATTATTTCTATAATTATAATATTATTTTCTCGTTTTGTCAAGATTTAATGTATCTTTTAAAGCTTTTTGCAATAATTGTGAAAAATTAATATTTTCTTTTTCAGCCATAGTATTTAACCAAGCTGGAATAGATAAAGTTTTCTTAACGGATTTATTTTCATATTTCTTTTTGTGTTCCTCTAAATTTATAGTTACAAAAGAAATTATTTGATTGTCTTCTAATTTAATATTTTTTATATCAGTAGTGCATTTTGGATATTCTTCCAAATCTTCAAGATATAATCCCATAGCTTCTTTGGCATTTTCCATAGCTTCTGCTAAAGTTTTTCCATCAGAAAAACAACCTTCTAAGTCAACAAATTCAACCCAATATTGATTATCTTCATATGTGAAGATAGCAGGGTACGTTAACAACACTTCCTTTTTCATATATTTATACACCTCTTTATATTATATAGTATGCACAATCAGGGAGGACTTATTCAAGTCCCGCCTGTTTTAATAGTTTTCTTAGTAATCCTTTTGCTAAATCTCTATTATGCATTGGAACGATTATATCTGTATAACCTTCTTTTCTTAATCTTAAGTGGGAGCCTTCTTGTTTTACTTCATACCAACCGATTCTTTTTCAAAAGTCTTACTAATTCCTTTGGTGTCATACTCATAATATAAATAATCCTCCTTCCTTCTAAATTATAATTCTATTATACACTATACGTTACGTATTGTCAAGTATTTTTCAAAAAAAGTTTTAAATTTTAAGAATCTTTCAAAATGCCTAAAAATCAATGAATAAGTACTTAACTAAAAAAATAAAACGCCTTAAAATTGATTTTGAAATGCCGATTTTTAGGGACATTCGACAAAATTCGACACAAAAAATCTACAAAATATTGTATAATAAATGTAGAGGTGATGAATATGAATTTCAAAGAAGCATATGAAAAATCTCTACAAATGATGAAGGATAAAAATATAAAAAATTTAAAAGAATATACTAAATTAGCTAAGAAAGAAAATCTACTAAGTGCTACCAGTTTGGAATACATTAGTAGAAAAGAATTTAATAATTTGATAAAAGATGTGAAAAAATAATGAAAATATTTACGAACAAAAGTATCAAAAATTTCCCGACTTTTTCCCGACTTAGTTTTGAATAACTATAAAAAACTATAAAGAACTAAAATACAAAAACGTTGATTTTAATATAGTTTGAAGGCTTTGAGAAAAACGTAAAAAGACTATTTTTGTTTCACATCTTCGCTACCAATATAAAAAGATAAATAAGATGTTTTTATGTGAAGACATCTTATTTTTTTTCAAAAATTTTAAAATAGTGATGTTAACAAAAGTATGTATATAGTAAAATTCTTAATAAGAAAAAATTTCGAATAGTCGTTCAAATTAATATAAAACTATTGCAAACTTTAATAAAAATATATATAATAATAATCGGTTATCACAATATGAAAGGTGGTAAAAATGAACAAGACAAAAAGAAAAATATTTGAAACTTCGATGAAACTGTTTGCAGAAAAAGGATATGAAGCAACAAGTATAGAAGAAATAACAGCAACTGTAGGAGTAGCAAAAGGTACACTTTATTATCATTTTTCAAGCAAAGAAGAAATTTTTAATTTCTTAGTTGAAGAAGGAATAAAATTATTACAAAATAGTATAGATATAAAAACAGCTAAATTTCCTAATTATATCGATAAAATAAAAGCGATTATATTGATACAAATAAAAATAGTTGCAAAATACGAAGATTTAATAACAATATTCTTGAGTCAATTTTGGGGAAATGGTGAGAGAAATAAAACCTGTAAGAAATATATTTTATCATATATAAGTAAAATAGAAGAAATAATACAACAAGGGATGGATAAAGGAGAAATAAAGAAAGGAAATGTTCAAGTAGTAGCATCAGAAATATATGGTTTAATAGCTTCTAGTTTAGTTTATAAAATAAGAAACAATAAGGAGATAGACATTATGAAATTATATAAAGAATTTGAAAATACAATAATTGAAGGTTTAAAAGTAAAGGGGAAATAAAAAATGAGAGAACCAATTCATAGTTTTGTAGAATTTAAAGATTTAAAAGATATGCTTAAAAAATCTGGAGAAAAATATGGTGATAGACCAGCATATATATTTAGGACAGATGTACCAGGAAAATTCAGAGAAATTACACATAAAGAATTTAGAGATGAAATAAATGCTTTAGGAACTAAATTAGTAGAAATGGGGCTAAAAGATAAAAGAATTGCAGTTATATCAGAAAATAGATATGAGTGGGCAGTAGATTATTTAGCGATTGCAACAGGGACAGGTGTTGTAGTCCCACTAGATAAAGCATTACCTGATAATGAAATAGAAAGTTTAATAATTCGTTCAGAAGTAGAGGCGATATTTTATTCTAAAAAATATGACGAAGTAATGAATAGAATAAAAGAACAAAAAAACACTAATCTAAAATATTTTATTTCTATGGATTTAAATAATGAAGAAAAGGGTGTGTTATCACAAAAAGAATTGACAGAAGAGGGAAAAAAATTATTAGAAGAAGGAAATAGAGCGTTTTTAGATGCAGAAATTGATAATGAGAAAATGGGTATAATGTTATTTACATCAGGTACAACAGCAATATCAAAAGCAGTAATGTTATCTCATAAAAATATTTGTAGTAATCTTCAAGACATTACATCTGTAATAAAAGTAGATGAATATGACAGGTTTTTATCATTTTTACCATTACACCATACATTTGAGTGTACAGTAGGTTTCTTATATCCAGTATCTGCTGGTGGAGCAATAGCCTTTTGTGATGGAATACGTCATATTGCAGAAAATATCAAAGAATACCAAATAACAGCAATGATATCTGTTCCAATATTATTTGAAGCAATGTATAGAAAAGTAATGAAAGGAATTGAGAAGAAAGGTAAACTAGAAACAGTAAAAAAAGGAATAAAAATAAGTAGTTTCTTATTAAAATTTGGTATAGATATTAGAAAAAAATTATTTAAGGAAATACACGAAACATTAGGTGGAAAAGTAAGGCTATTTGTAGCAGGTGGTGCAGCATTAGACCCAGAAGCAGAAAAAGGGTTTAATGATTTAGGTTTTACAATGTACCAAGGATATGGTTTAACAGAAAGTTCACCAGTAATTGCAGCAGAAGATGATAAATATAGAAGATTAGGTTCAATTGGAAAAGCATTTCCAAGTTTAGATGTTAAAATTGATAACCCAAATGAAGAAGGAATAGGAGAACTTTTAGCAAAAGGACCTTCAATAATGCTTGGATATTATAATAATGAAGAGGCAAATAAAGAAACATTAGAAGATGGATGGCTTCATACAGGAGATTTAGCAAAAATAGATAAAGATGGATATATATTTATTTCAGGAAGAAAGAAATTTGTAATAGTATTAAAAAATGGTAAAAATATTTATCCAGAAGAATTGGAAATATTGATAAATAAAATTGAAGGTGTAAAAGAAAGTTTTGTATATGGTAGACCAGAAGATGATGGAGATTATAAAATTTGTGCAAAAATAGTTTATGATAAGGATAATGCAGAAGAAATTTTTGGTACAGTAAATGAGAGTGAAATAAAAGAAAAAATTTGGCAAGAAGTAAAAAAGGTAAATAAACAAATGCCAGCATATAAATATGTAAGAGACATAATTGTTACAGATAAAGAATTAATAAAAACAACAACACAAAAAGTAAAAAGAGCAGAAGAAATAAAAACAGTATTATAGTAAATGGGGGAAGGCTAAAAGTAGCTTTCCCTAATACTTTGAAGAAAAATGTAATATTTTTGTAATATTTCTGTAACAAAAACTTAATAAAAAAATAAAGGGTATTATCTTGTAGTTTTTTGTAGGTTAATGTATAATAATAAAGAAAGCAAAGGCAAATATGCGTAAGATAAAAGGAGGTAATTTACAATGTCTAAATCTGGCATAGTAAATGTGAGAATGGTTATCACAGAAGAAAAAATATTAATGAATATAGAAAAGGTTCAAAAATTAATAAATCCAAAAAGTAAAAAACAAATAGTACAATTAGAAGATGATACATATTTTAAGGACTTAGTTGAATCTGTAAAAACATATTTAATTGAATATCCAAAAAAGAAAAACTTCCCAGCAAGCGTATATAAAGCAGCTTATGGCTTAGTTGAGTTTGCAACAAACCAATTTGAAGAAAACACTAAAAAAATAGAAGAACTAATTAGACAAAGAGAACAAAATATAGCTTTGGCAGGAAGATTAAAAGAAGCCTTAGAAGCTGTAGAAGAAAAAGAAGAAGATTGGAAAGATAAAGTAAAAAATTTAGAAGATAGCTTTGGGGAAGATATAATAGAAACATTAAATATCGTTGGAAAAGCTAAAGGAACAACATCTCAAAATTACCAAGATGCTATGAAACTTTTAAATGCTAGAATAAATAATTTAGAGTCTAATTTACATATTGAAATTGATATGGAAAGAATAGAAGATAGATCAAAAGCTTTAAGTTATATTGGAATAGAAATAGCAGATGCATTAAAATCTATACCAACACCTTTAGAAGAAGTAACAGAACAACAAGTAGTAGAAGAACCACAAGAAACAGTAGTAAATAATGTAGTAGAAGAACAACAACAATATGCACAAGAAACAACATTTGAAGCTAAACCAAGTTTATGGCAAAGAATTAAAAATAGTAAATTTGTAAGAGCAATCAAAGCTATAACAAGAATAAGAATAGTACTTGATTACTCAGATGCACTTCCAGAAGGAAGAGGAGAAAATAATCAAAATCAATAAAAATGATTTTAATATTTAAGATAAACCAGAAAAACAATTCTGGTTTATTTTTGTAATTAAATAAATTTACATAAAACAGAATTTGACTTTTAAAGGAAATTATTGTATAATAATAAACAGTTGTTAGCAATTAGTTGCTTTAAAAATGAGATTTTTAAAACTTTAACCTAAATTATGTATTAATAAGACAATTTAGGTAAATAATAATTTGGTGAACGGAAAATTAAATAAGAAAATTAGTTTATAATATGGTTATAAACTTGATTTTTGCGTACATAGGATTTTATGAATAATTTTCTATTTATTAAAATTTAAAATAAGATTAAAGAGAAAGAAAAGAAAGGAGATTTTGATGTCAGAAGAAAAATTTGAAAATAACAATAAGAAAAATGTGAGAAGTAGCAGAAGGACAAACTCACAAGTAAAAAAAACAAGAGTTAAAAAAATAAATAAAAAAGAAGGAGAAGAAAAAAAAGAAGTTTTACAAAAAAATACCAAAAGAAATACAAAAGTAAGAACTGAAGGAAAAACTAAAAATAGAAATATTCAAAAAGAAATATTTAAAGCTTCAAAACTAAAAATAATACCACTTCGGTGGTTTGCACGAGATAGGAAAAAATATAACAGTTTTTGAATATGAAAATGAAATGATAATAGTAGATTGTGGTTTATCATTTCCAGAAGATGATATGCTAGGAGTAGACTTAGTAATACCAGATATCACATATTTAGAACAAAATGTAAATAAAATAAAAGCTTTAGTAATAACACACGGTCACGAAGACCATATAGGAGCGGTTCCATATTTATTAAAGAAAATAAATATCCCAATTTATGCAACAAAACTAACAGCAGGTTTAATAAGAAATAAACTAGAAGAACACAAATTAGTAAATTCTACAAAATTGATAGAAGTAAATCAAGGACAAACAATAAATTTAGGAAAATATTTTAAAATAGAATTTATAAGAAGTTCACATAGTATTCCAGATTCAGTAATGCTTGGAATAACAACACCAGCAGGAACAATATTACACACAGGAGACTTTAAAGTAGATTTTACACCAATAGATGGAAAAATAATGGATTTAGGAAGAATTGCAGAATTAGGAAACCAAGGTGTTTTAGCTTTAATGTCAGATAGTACTAACAGTGAAAGAAAAGGCTTTACTATGTCAGAAAAATCAGTAGGAGATGTTTTTGATAAGCTATTTTTACACTGTACGAAAAGAATAGTAGTAGCAACATTTGCATCAAATGTCCATAGAGTACAACAAATAGTAAATTGTGCAATAAAATATGGAAGGAAAATTGCAGTGTGTGGTAGAAGTATGATAAATATGATTACAACTGCAAGAGAACTTGGATATATCGAGTGTCCAGAAAATTTATTTATAGACATTGATATGATTAAAAATTATACAGATGAACAGCTAGTAATAATAACGACAGGAAGCCAAGGAGAAACAATGTCAGCACTAACAAGGATGGCAAATGGTGAACATAGAAAAGTAAAAATAACACCAAATGATTTGATAATAATTTCAGCAACACCAATACCAGGAAATGAAAAATATGTATCAAAAGTAATAGATGATTTGATGCAAATAGGAGCAGAAGTTGTATATAGTTCACTAGAAGATGTACACGTATCAGGACACGCTTGCCAAGAAGAACAAAAATTAATAATAGCTTTAGCAAAACCAAAATATTTCATACCAGTACACGGCGAATATAGACAACTTGTAGCACATAGTGAGACAGCTCAAAGTATGGGAATAGAAAAAGAAAATATAATTATGATGCAAAATGGTAGAGTGTTAGAGATAAATAAAAATGGTGTAGAGTTTACTGGAGTAGTTCCAAATGGTAGAGTATTAGTAGATGGACTAGGAGTTGGAGATGTCGGAAATATTGTTTTAAGAGATAGACAGCATTTATCACAAGATGGTTTAATAATAATAGTATTAACGATGGACTCAGGAACAGGAGAAGTTATAGCAGGACCAGATGTAATATCTAGAGGTTTTGTATATGTAAGAGAATCAGAAAACTTGATGGATGAAGTAAAAGCAGTGGTAAGAAAAGAAATAAGAAGATGTGAAGAAAATGGAATTCGAGACTGGTCAACTATAAAATCAACAGTAAGAGACAATTTAAGAGATTATGTATTTGCAAAAACAAAAAGAAACCCAATGATTATACCAATTATTATGGAAGTATAAAATGAGACAAAAGGGGACGGGGCTTTTTTGTCTCATTTTTCCAAAAAACGTAAAAGTGAGAAAAAAAAGCCCCGTCCCCAAAATTCTCATTTTAATAGGAGTGATTATTATGAATTATAAAGATTTAGCAGATATGATATTTCCTGAAGCAAAAGATATATCATATTATGAAGAAAAATATCCAAGAAGAAATTTAAAAGAAGGTGCTATTGTTACAAGGTTTGCACCAAGCCCTACAGGTTTTGTACATATTGGTGGTTTATACCAAAGTTTAATTGCTAAAAAACTTGCAAACCAAACAGAGGGTGTCTTTTTCTTAAGAATAGAAGATACTGACCAAAAAAGAGAAGTTGAAAATGGAGTAGAAAACATAATAAATTCGTTAAAAGATTTTGGCTTAGAACCAGATGAAGGCATGATTTCAGAAACAGAAGAAAAAGGAAAATATGGACCTTATAAACAATCTGAAAGAAAAGAAATTTATCAAGCATATGCTAAATATATGATAGCACAAGGTAAAGCATATCCTTGTTTTTGTACTCCAGAAGAAGGGGAAGAATTAAGAAAAAAGCAAGAAGCAGCTAAAGTTAGACCTGGCTATTATGGGGTTTGGGCAAAATGTAGGCATTTAACAATTGAAGAAATGGCTGAAAAAATTAAAAGTGGAGAAAGTTATATAATTAGATTTAAGTCTCCAGGTAGAGAAGATAGAAAAATAAAACATAAAGATGTTATTAAAGGAAATGTAGAATTTCCAGAAAATGACCAAGATATAGTAATTATAAAAGCTGATGGTTTACCTACATATCATTTTGCACACGCAGTTGATGATTATTTAATGGGAACAACTCTTGTAATACGTGGAGATGAGTGGTTATCTTCAGTTCCATTACATTTACAATTGTTCTATGAGTTAGGATTTAAAGCTCCTAAATACGCTCATATTGCACCTATTATGAAAAATGATAATGGGAATAAAAGAAAATTAAGTAAAAGAAAAGACGAAGAAGCAGCTGTAAGTTATTATGAAGAACAAGGAATTCCAGAAGAGGCTGTTAAAGAATATTTATTAAATATTGCAAATTCTACATTTGAGAATTGGAGAAGAGCAAATCCAGATAAAGATATTTCTGAATTCCAATTACAAATAAATAAAATGAGTGTAAGTGGTGCTCTTTTTGATATGGTTAAATTATTAGATGTAGGGAAAACTGTAATTTCTAAATTTACTGCTGAAAAAGTGTATGAAGAAGCTTTAAAATGGGCTAAAAGACATGATGAGGAATTGGAGAAATTACTAGAAAATAAAGAATATTCATTAAAAGTATTTGGTATAGAAAGAGGTAATAAAAAACCTAGAAAAGATATTGCAAAATGGTCTGATGTAAAAGATAATATTGAATATATGTATGATGAATTATTCTATAGTAAAAAACAAGATTATCCTTATCAAACGATTAATGATAAAAACGAAATAGAAAAAATACTAAATCTTTACATAGAAAAATATTATGATGAAAATGATGATAAACAAGTATGGTTTGATAAAATAAAAGAATTATCAGGAGAACTTGGTTATGCAAAAGAAGTCAAAGAATTTAAGGAAAACCCTGGAAAATATACGGCTCATGTAGGTGATGTAAGTACTGTTTTAAGAGTTGCATTAACTTCTAGAACTAATACACCAGATATGTATGAAATTATGAAAATTTTAGGCAACAAAAGAATTGAGGAAAGATTTAGAAAAGCTATAGAATGCTAAAGGAGAAAATAGGTATGGAATACAATATTGGTGATATTGTAAGAACTAAGAAACAACATCCTTGTCGGAAGTAAGTTATGGGAAATAACAAGAGTAGGAGTAGATTTTAAACTAAAGTGCAAAGGCTGTGGACACGTGGTTACTTTGGATAGAGAAAAAGCTAAAAAAATAATTACTAAAATTGAGAGAAAAGCTATAGAAAACCAAGATAATAAATAACCAAAAGACAAAATTAGACATATAATACAATATAGTATTAATCAAAATACTATATTGGAGGTGCTATAAAATATGGAACCACAAGATACAATTTATTGTTTTGATAACAAAGATAAAAAGTGTGATAATAAGAAGAATTGCTTAGGTATAGTAGCTATTATATTACTTTCTCTATTTACTTTAGTAATTGGCTTAATTATTGGTGCAGCTTTATCTAGTGCTATTTTAGCAGCATTACCTGCAATAATTGTTTTAGCGATTGTACTTGGTATTTTATTGTTATTAACTATAATTTTAATGCTTTGCAATAAAAAGAAAGATAAAAAGACTTGTTGTTGTAAATGCTAATATAAATATAAAAATAGTCATATAAATAATTTATATGGCTATTATTTTTGCTATACAATTGTTCCACCATTTACGTGTATTATTTGACCTGTTACATATCTAGAATCATCACTTGCAAGATATAAGTATGCAGGAGCTAGCTCAAATGGTTGACCTGCACGTTTTAGAGGTGTTTCTGTACCAAATATTTCAACTTCTTTTTCATTAAAGGAAGAAGGTATAAGGGGTGTCCATATTGGACCTGGTGCAACAGCATTTACACGAATTTTTTGATCAGCTAAAGAAAGTGCAAGTGATTTGGTAAATACAGTTATAGCACCTTTAGTTGCAGAATAGTCGATTAAATTTTTCTTGCCATCAAATGCTGTTATAGAAGTTGTATTAATAATACTACTATTTGCGCCTAAGTGTGGAAGAACAGCTTTTGTTAAATAGAAAAATGTAAAAATATTTGTTTCAAAAGTATCTCTTAATTGCTGATTTGAGATGTCTAAAATACTATTTTGTGGGAATTGTACTCCACAGTTATTAATTAAAATATCTATTTTTCCAAATGTATTTAAAGTAACATCTACTATATATGAAGATAAATTTTCATCTCTTAAATCTCCAGGAACTAATAGACATTTTCTTCCATAACTTTCAATAATTTTTTTAGTAAGGTTTGCATCATCATGTTCATTTAAATAACTAATTACAATATTTGCACCTTCTTTAGCAAATAAAACACTTACAGCTCTTCCTATTCCACTATCACCACCAGAAATAATAACAACTTTATCTTTTAATTTACCAGAAGGAACATAGTTTGGGTCTTCAAATATTGGGTTTGGTTTCATTTCATATTCCATACCTGGCTGTATGTTTTGGTGTTGAGCAACAAAAGTAATTGGTGTTCTAACATTTTCATCTTTAAAACCAACATATGGTATCATTGGATAATTTTCAAACATATAAACAACTCCTTCAAAAAATATTTATATATTTTATTGGAATTGTAATCAAAATAAAACTAAAATTAAAAAAATTTAAAAAATTTAAAACTTATTTGCATTTTGGAAAAAAATATGATACAATACAAAAGTAGTTTAAAGTAGACCGTTAAGGAGGAGCAAAAATGGAAATAGTAAAATGGATATTAATAGTAATATATTTAATAATATCACTTGCTTTAATATTATTAACATTAATACAATCAAAAGATGATGCAGGCCTATCATCAACAATAACAGGTTCATCTACAAATAACTTCTTTGAAAAAAATAAAGGAAAAACAAAAGAAGGAAAACAAAAAAGATGGACAGTTATATTATCAATTGTATTTGCAATATTAACAATAGTTTTAGGAATTTTGTATATGGCATAAAAGTATAAGGGGCGGTTTGTAAAACAAGCCCTTTTATTAGTAGTAAATAAAAAAGAAAGAAGGAATAAAGGTTTAAATGGAAGAACAAGCGAAGAAGATTTTAGATTTAATGAGTGATGATGATTATGTCCCGATGAAAGCTAAAGAAATTGCAATGATAATGCGAGTACCAAAAAATGAATACCATAATTTCTTAGAAGTAATTGGAAAATTAGAATTAGAATTAAAAATCGAAAAGAATAGAAAAAACAGATATAAATTAAGTGATAAAACTTATTATGAAGGATATTATAGGAAAAACCAAAAAGGTTTTGGTTTTGTTAGAATAGAAGATAGAGAAGATGAAATATATGTATCAAAAGAAAATTCTCTAAATGCATTAAATGGAGATCATGTCTTAATTGAAATTATAGATGAAGAAAACAAAATAAAAAGTGCAGAAGGAAAAGTGGTAAGAATATTAAAACACGAAAAAGATACTCTTGTGGGGACTTTTCAATATAATAAAAACTTTGGTTTTGTAATACCAGATGACAAAAATTTTGGAACAGATATATTTATTTCAAAAAAGAATTTTGGAAAAGCAAGAAATAACCATAAAGTATTAGTGAAAATAATAAAATATCCAGAAAAGGGTAAGAAAGCAGAAGGTAAAATAATAGAAGTATTAGGTAATGTAAATGAAGCAGGAGTTGATATGTTATCAATAATAAAAGAACACAATCTGCCTGCAAGATTTCCTGAAAAAGTTGTAGAAGAAGCTAAAAAATGTGGAGATAAAGTTTCTGAAAAAGATATTAAAAATAGAAGAGATTTTAGAAGCGAAAATATTTTTACGATAGATGGTGAAGATGCAAAAGATTTAGATGATGCTGTAAGAGTAGAAAAATTAGAAAACGGAAATTATAAATTAGAAGTACATATTGCAGATGTAAGTAACTATGTAAAAGAAAATAGTTTGTTAGATAGTGAAGCACTAATAAGAGGAACAAGTATATATATGTTAGGTAGAGTAATACCAATGCTTCCAAGAGAACTATCAAATGGGATATGTAGTTTAAACCAAGGAGAAGATAGATTAACTTTATCTTGTATAATGGAAATAGATAGTAAAGGAAATGTGATTTCTTCCAATGTATGTAAAGGTGTTATTTGTGTAACAAAAAGGATGAGTTACAAAGATGTACAAAAAATATTAGACGGAAATGATAAAGAAATATTAGAAAAATATAGACCATATATAGAAGATTTTAAACTAATGGAAGAACTTGCAAATATATTAAAACAAAGAAGATTAGAAAATGGATATTTAAATTTAGATTTGCCAGAAACAAAAATAGAATTAGACATTGATGGTAGAGTTGTTAATATTGGAAAATATGAAACTACATTTGCAAATGAAATAATAGAACATTTTATGCTAACAGCAAATGAAACAATAGCAGAAAAATTTTATTGGTTACAAGCACCTTTTATTTATCGTGTACACGAAGAACCAGATTTAGAGAAAGTAAAAGAATTAAATAAATTTCTATTTAATTATGGACTAAAAATAAAAGCTTCTAAAGATAATATTTATCCAAAAGAATTTGCAAAAGTGATTGATGAAATAAAAGGTAAAGAAGAGGAAAGAGTAATTTCTACATTAATACTAAGAACACTTAAACTTGCAAAATATGATTATGAAAATAAAGGACACTTTGGTATCGCAAGTAAATTTTATTGTCATTTTACATCACCAATTAGAAGATATCCAGACCTTTTTATACATAGAGTAATTTCTAAGTATTTAGAAAATAATTATGTATTAGATGATGAAGAATATAATTTATTAGAAAAACAAGCAGAAGATAGGAGTGTTAAGTCATCAGAAAGAGAAAAAATTGCAACTGAAGTAGAAAGAGAAGCTTTAAAAATGAAAATGGCAGAATATATGGAGGAAAGAATTGGTGAAGAATATGATGCAATTATATCTTCTATAACTTCTTTTGGAGTTTTTGCAGAACTTGAAAATACAATTGAAGGTTTGATTAGATTTGAAAATTTAGGTGATGAATATTTTATATATGATGAAGAAAGAAAAATTTTAATTGGAGAAGTAACAAATAAAGTATATAAAATTGGTGACAAGATAAAAATTAGAGTAATACGTGCAAGTAAAGAGTTAAAAGAAATTGATTTTGAGTTAGTAAAATAAACATATATATTTTCCTAAAAAAGTGGAAGGATAAACAATGCAAGAAAAAGAGATGAAAGAAATACTAGAAGAATTAAAAGAACAACTTAGTTATTTCCAAGATATTGTAACTGAAGATGAGGTAAGTATTGAAAACAAAAAGTTTTTTTCTGAAATAAATTGGCATACAGAAGACGAAATTAATTATGCCAAGAAAATTATTCCAGAACTAGAAGCCAAAATTACAGAATTGGAAGATAAAATCACACTTGCTAAAATCTTAAAAGAGCTTTAAAGGAAAACAGGGAAGAGTTTAATTGCTCTTCCTTTTTTATAGAAAAATTATTTTTTAATAAAATTTTTAAATATAGAAAAAGTGATTGACGAAACAAAAACAAATGTTTTATAATATATATACTTTAAATAAATTTTAAAAAATATAAAAGGATGTGTTGATTATGGAAAATCAAAAAGAAAAGTTAGAAGAAAAAGAATTAATACAAAATGAAGAAATAAAAAATCTTATTTATACAATAAGAGGAAAACAAGTGATGTTGGACAGTGATGTGGCTATGCTATATCAGTGTGAAACTAAATATGTTAATAGAGTAGTAAAAAGAAATAAGGAAAGATTTCCGGAAGAGTTTTGTTTTAAATTGACTGAAGATGAATTCGAAAACTTGAGGTTCCAATTTGACACCTCAAGTTTCGAAAAAAATAATTATGGAGGAAGGAGATACTTACCAAATGTATTCACAGAACAAGGAATAGCGATGCTTTCAGCACTATTAAAAAGTAATATAGCAGTTAAAATTAGCATACAGATTATGAAAGCATTTATAGAAATGAGAAAATTTATAATGTCAAATGCACAAGTATTTGATAGATTAACAAATGTGGAATATAAGTTAATAGAACACGATAAGAAATTTGATAAAGTGTTTAATGAATTACAAAGAGATGAAAATATAAAACAGAAAATATTTTTCAAAGGACAAATATATGATGCATATAGTTTAGTGGTAAAACTAATAAAAAGAGCAAATAAGAAAATAGTAATAATAGATAATTATATAGATGATAGTGTATTAGATATATTAATGAAAAAGAAAAAAGATGTAGAAGTAGAAATTGTAACATCAAATAATTGTAAAATAGAAAATTTAGATGTAAGTAAATTTAATGAAGAATATCCAAGTTTAAAAATAACGCAAAACAATAAATTTCACGATAGGTTTATACTAATAGATAATAAAGAATTATACCATTTAGGTGCGTCAATAAAAGATTTAGGTAAAAAATGTTTTGGGATAACAAAAATAGAAGATGAAGACATATTAAATAAATTTGTTGCATAAAAAATTTTAACATTGATTAGTTGTAATTTTTCATCAATTTACTATTGATATTTATAAAATATAAATTTAAAAATTTAAGGTTCCAATTTGGAACCTTTGGTTAAAAAATAACTAATAAGCAAAAGGAAGGGAGAGAGTAGAATTTTACTCTCTTCCTTATTTTAGGTAAAAAGAATTACTATATTAAAAAAGATAAAAACAATAACTGAAAAACTAATAACAACAATACCACCTGTTTTATTATCATTTTCTTTAATTTCATAAAGACCATAATAGATTGTTTTTATTAAAACATATAAACTAATTAAAATAAATAATAAATCATAAATAAAATTTTGCAAAATAAACACCTCTTTTAAGTTTCATTAATTAACATACCAGATTTTACTGAAGTTTCTACATTAACATCAAAAAATGCATTTTTATAAGTTTCTTCCCAATTATAATTTTCGAAATCTGTATTTGTTAAAAAATTTTTAGTAGCAAAAACACCGATTCCATTTATATCTGATTTAAAATCTTTAGAAGATTTGTATAAGTAGTCTAAAAATACAGATTTTAAATAAGAATTACAAGAATTAGAAATGATATCTAAAACATTTGGGTCTAAATATTTAGAGTTTTCTGTCATAGAATAAACTTGCGCAGTAAAATCAAAATTTATCTTTATAAATGGTGAATTGGTAGAAGTATTTACTTTTATATCTGTAGAATTTTTTGGTGTAATATAAATATCCAAATAATTATTTTTATCTAATGGGTCTGGAATAGAAATAAGAAATCTATCAACCTTATTTCTAATATTTAGAAAAGCTATTGTTTCAATCGCAGAAAGTTCACCTACTAATTTATCTTCTTTAAAGACAGCGACACCTAAATTTTCAACTTTATTTTCACCTTCCACAGTAGAATCATTTGCTTTTATATCAAAATCATTTTTAAATTTAGTATTAGTATTTATACTAGAATTATTTTTATTAATACCACCGAAGTATTGCATAAGGTTCACAAGTTTTACAAATTAAACTATTAAAAAAGTCACCAATTGTAGCATTGGGAATATGTCCAACATATTTACTAGACTCTGCTAGAAGTTCGTAATAATTAGAAAGTAAGTTTTCAATTTCAGGTTTAACCTGCTCCATATAATATTTAGCATTACATTTGCTAATAATAATATTTGCAGAAGGACGAATTTGAGTATCATTTATCAATGTGTAAATTTCATCTGAAATACCATTTTTAGCAATCTCTTCAGAAAAAATAATAACTTTACAATGAGATAAATTAAGTTGTCTTCCTTGATAGCCATTAACTAAATTAATAGCATTACTAATAGAAGAAGCAGTAACGGTATTAATTATAGGGCTTACCTTTTCACTAGCGCTAGATTCAGCTGGGATGGGATTTGAAAAGTGAAAACTAACTTCTATTTTGTCATTATCAGAAACATCTACTCCAATTGCTAAAACATATGTTAAATTATCTATACTTAAAGAAGAATAGGAGCTAGAAAATGCAGAAACAATAACTAAGATAATTATAAAAATAAAAATATTTCTTATCCATTTAACCATCGAGAAGCTCCTTTCTGTTATTAAAATCATTATTTAAATTTTCATTATTTATTTGTTTCTTTTTTGCTATGTTTGCAAAAATAAGAATTCCAAGACCTAAAGCTAAAACAATACCAATTACTAATTTGGGATAAATTTTAGTTTCAAATGCTTGTGATATTGCTAAATTTTTAGGAAGTATAGCAATTGCTAAAATCAGAATAGCAAAAATATCTATTAAAGCTTTATTATTAGTAATATTGGTGATTTTTTGGAAAATGTTTATAGAAAATCTACAAACAATACTTAAATAACAAGCAAAAACCAATATCCAAACAAGTAAAAATATAGATTCAAGTCTTTGGAAAAAAGTACCAAATTCTATATATCTAGTTGCAGTATAAAGAGGAGATATTTCACTTACATCTGTAAAAAATGTAAATATAAATAAAAGTGTTGCTATAGTAAAAATTAAATATAAGCTAGTAGTTAAAATAGAAATTATAGATATTTTTTTAAAACTTTTTTCGTCTTTTAAAAGTGGAGGTAAGAAATATAAGTAGGCAATACCACCAAAACAAGCAATATTTGATAATCCTAATACAAAAGTGTTAAATATTCCTTCACCTAATATTGGAAAAATTCTTTGTGGTACAAATTTTGTTATATTTGTAAAAAACAAAAACAATACACTAAATAAAGCAATTGGAACAATTATCACATTTGTTTTAATTGCACTATTAGTATTTAATTTATTAACAATTACAAGTGCTAATACAAATAAAAAAATGATAAATCTTATATCTGTCATAGGAAAATATAAAATTTGTACACTTTCACAAAAATTTCTAAGAATCATACTAGAACTTATTATAAAATAAGTAATAAAAATAAAACCTATAATATTTTTAAAAACTTTTCCACCTATAGTTTCAGAGATATCTATAATATCCATAGAAGGAAAATTTTTAAATAATCTATATATTAAGTAAGAAATAGAAACAGCAATGATACTTACAATTATTAAATTTAATATACTAGAAGATTTGTAATTACTTAATATATCTGTGGGCATTGCAAGAACTGTATGTGTTATTATTATTGTTAAAATAAGCATAATTGCTTCGATTGTTCCTATTTTGTTATTAGACATAAATATCACCTCTTTTTATGAAGTTTAGGGTTATACTTCCATTTCATAGAAATTTTATTTTGAGAATCTTCTTTTTTAGTTCCCATATATGGTGGTCTTTCTTCTCTTTTCCAAATTGGTTCTAACAAATATCCATTTCCTTTAGAATCTATAGTCGGTGCAATTGGAGAAGTAAAAGGTACTCCAAAAGAACTAAGACTACAAAGTATAGATATATAACAAAAAAGACCTATACCTATTCCTAAAAAACCTGCCATAAAACCTAATAAAATAAACAAGAATCTAAAATATCTTAAATGGAAACCAAAAGAAAAGTCCGGAATTGCAAATGAAGCAATACCTGTAATTGCAACTATAATAATAAGAATAGGACTTACAATACCTGCACTTACAGCAGCTTGTCCTAATACTAATGCACCAACAATTCCTATTGTTGGACCAATAGGAGAAGGTACTCTTAAACCTGCTTCACGTATTAATTCAAAAGAAATTTCCATAAGTAGTATTTCTGCTATAATTGGAAAAGGTACACTTGCTCTAGAGGCTAAAATAGAATATAAAAGACTAGTTGGAAGTATCTCTTGGTGAAAACTTGTTATTGCAACATAAAGCCCGGGGAAGTAATAATGTTATAAAACTTGCTAAAACTCTTAAAATCCTTAAGAAATTTCCAAAATTAACTTTTAAATTACTATCTTCTGATGAAGTAAGAAAATCACCTATAACAGCAGGCATAATTATTGCATATGGAGTTCCATTAACTATTGCTAACACCCTACCAGAAAGCAAATATTTACAAGCTTTATCAGGTCTTTCTGTTGATAAAACTTCTGGTATTCCCAAAATATTTGAATCGACAATTAATTGTTCTAATTCACCAGCAGAAAGAAGAGAGTCAATTTCTAAATTATTTAACCTATATTTAACTTCATTTACTAAATCTTCATTTGTAATGTTTTGCATATAACAAACAGCACATTTCGTTTTAGTGATTTTACCAACATCTATATTTTCTATAATAAGATTTTCATTATTAATAATTCTTCTAATTAAAGAGGTATTTGTACGTATATTTTCAACAAAAGCTTCGTGTGGTCCTTTTATTATGATTTCATTATTAGGCTTATCAACACTTCTTTGCTTAAAGCCTTTTAGTTCTATATCAAAAGCAATATTAATTGTATCAACAAATAAAGCACAATTACCAGAATTAATTCCAGAAATAGCTTCTTCAAAAGTAGAGACTTGTTTAACAGAATTTTGTGGAATTAAAGAATTCATTAAGTAATTTGCTAAATTGAATTTTTTAACTTTCCTAACAGTAATGTTATTTGTTATAGCTTGTGATACAACTTTATTTTGTGGACCTTCATATAAATTTGATTTATTTTTTAACATTAAAGGTTTAATAATAAAATCGTTCATTATTTTTGAATCTACCATACCGTCAATGTATAAAATAAATGCTTCATATTGTTTTCCGTGAATATTTATTATAAAGCTTCTAAGCACAATATCACTATTAATTAACGTATTATATTTTGCTTGCATATATTCTTTGTTTACTTTTATACTTGGAAAAATTTTTTCAGGTCTTTTTTTATTATCATCATTATTATTGTTGTTATTATTTTCTTCATATTTATTTTTAATAGAATTATCAGAAATACTGAAATTATATTCTATTTGAGGTTTGTATGAAAATAATTTATTAAAAACATCTTTTAAACTCATAATTTTCTCCTAAAATATTATTTCCTAAAAAAGGAAAATTCTTATAAATATATAATTATAAATGTTTTAAATAGTATAACTAAATTTTATGAAAAATATACTAGTTTTAAACATAAAAAAATGTTATAATATAAAAGATTAGTATAATTAAGGAGTTTTTTATGAAGAGTAGATTTGCAAGTTTTATAATGATAATTGTTATGATTTTAATAATATGTGCTTTGGTTTTGCTTGGTGTAATTTTTTTCCAAGAGATGGAAGGAGAAGAAACAGCAAGTATGCCACAAGACTTTGTTGGTAATTATACTAGTAATGATGATACTGTAGATTTAGATAGTATAAAAACACCACAAGTTGTAGAAAATAATCCTTTAGATAATATTCAAACTAGTGATAACAATAATGTAAATGTAGATTATAGTAATATTACAATTGATAAATATTTTTATAATCAATTAGAAGAACCTTCTAAAACTATTTATAAAGCTTTAGAGAGCAATAAAGAAAATATGATAACAGGTACATATAAGATAGAGTTT
Organism: uncultured Clostridia bacterium; assembly: GCA_944388035.1. Lineage (GTDB taxonomy): Bacteria > Bacillota > Clostridia > TANB77 > CAG-508 > CAG-269. Next base: position 42,864 of record CALXHF010000001.1, read on the forward strand.
GGAAATACTTTTTCTGATATATTAGATAGTGCAGATGGACAAAATGAGCTTGGCGATTATTATCAATCAGCTATAGAAGCATATACTTATGATAATCCAGATGTTTTTTACTTAAGCCCAAGTAAAATGTATCTAAATATAGAAACAACAACTTTTGGTTCTAGTACAACATATAATGTTTTTATAAATAATGGAAGTGATGCTAATTATTTTACAGATGAATTTTCAAGTGAAGCAGAAGTAAGAAGTGCAATTAATAGTATAGAACAAGTAAAAAATACTTTAGTATCAAGAAGAACAGGAAATACCTATGAAGATATTAAAATGATCCACGATTATTTAGTTGATAATATAGAATATGATACAAGTTTATCTAAAGACAATATTTATGATCTATATGGAGCTTTAGTAAATAGAGTTGCTGTTTGTGAAGGATATGCTAGATCTTTTAAATATATTTTAGATGAAATGGGTATTTCATCTGTTTTAGTTATTGGTACTGGTACAAATTCAAGAGGCGAAACTGAAAGACATGCTTGGAATTATGTAGAAATAGATGGAAATTGGTATGCAGTAGATTGTACTTGGGATGATCCTGTAGTTGTAGGTGGGGGAAATTTACCACAAAGTTCTAAATACAAATATTTCTTAAAAGGTGCAAATGAATTTAACCAAGACCATATATCTAGTGGACAGTTTACAGATGGAGGAAAAGTTTTTTCTTATCCTAGTTTAAGTAGTAGTTCATATTAAAGAATAAATTTTAAATTTTTTATGAAATTTGTTTGATAAAATATATAAATCGAAGTAATACATATTTACTTCGATTTATTTTTCTATTAAAAATTAAGAAATTCTTAAAAAATACTGTTTTTTTTCAAAAAGTATGATAGAATAAGCTAGAAAATAAAATTAAGGAGAGAAGAAGATGCAAGAAACAAAATACAAACGAGTATTATTAAAACTAAGTGGAGAAGCATTAGCAGGAGAAAAAGGAACAGGAGTAGATGCTAAAACAGTAGGAGCTATTTGTGATAAAGTAAAAGAAGTAGTAGAAATGGGAGTACAAGTAGCAATAGTAGTAGGAGGAGGAAACTTCTGGAGAGGAAGAAACGGACATCAAATGGAAAGAACAACAGCAGATTATATGGGTATGCTTGCTACTGCAATGAACGGTTTAGCGCTTCAAGATGCATTAGAAGCAAGAGGAATATATACAAGAGTACAAACAGCAATAGAAATGAGAGAAATAGCAGAACCGTTTATACAAAGAAAGGCAGAAAAACATTTAAACAGAGGAAGAGTAGTAGTATTTGCCTGTGGTACAGGACATCCATATTTTACAACAGATACAGCAGCAGTACTTCGAGCAACAGAAATAAATGCAGATATAATCTTACTTGCAAAAACAGTAGATGGAGTATATGATGATGACCCAAAAATAAATTCAAATGCAAAAAAATATGAAGAAGTATCATATATGGAAGTATTAGAAAAAGACTTAAAAGTAATGGACTCAACAGCAATAGCAATGTGCAGAGACAATCATATGCCACTTCTAGTATTTGGAATAGATGACCCAGAAAATATAGTAAGAGCAGTAAAAGGAGAAAAGATAGGTACAATTGTAAAATAATATTTCAAGGAAAATAAAAGATGAACAACAAAAGTGAAGATAAAATAAAAACAAAAGATACTAATAAAAAAACATATACTGAAACATTATTATCAATAATAGTTTTAGCATTGATAATAGCAATATTTGTAATATTTTTCCATAAACCTAATATAGTTGATTTTCTAGAACAAATAAAAACAACATATATAAATTCTATGTTAATAATATTAAGTTCGATAATAATTTTTAGTATATTAAGTTATTTAATATTAAAAAATAAAAAAACGTTAGTTAAAGTATTAAGATTAGTAATAGTATTTAGTATCATATTTCTTATAGCATTTTTCTATATAGAAATAATATTAAATAAAACATATAATAATGAAGAAACATTTGCTAATTTTTATGATACAAATTTAAAAGATGAAAATGTAAAAGAAAAAGAACATCTTGATACAATAAATTCATTACTAAATGGAGAACTCAAAACAAAAACAGATAAAGAAGTCTTTATAGAAAAAAGTTTATCACAATTTTTATATTTTAGAATAAAAGTATATTTATTATTTATATTCTACGTTATAATAATACTAATTCTAACATATCTTATGTCGAAAATAGATAGAAAAATAAGATATAGAAAAATATTAGAAAAAGACGATAAAATAATATTTTAAAATTAAATAAAAAGGAGAGATTTATTATGGATTATACAAATTTAGAGGAAAAAATGGAAAAAACAGTGGAGGTATTTTCTGAAAAATTATCAGAAGTAAGAGCAGGGCGTGCAAACCCAGCAATATTAAACAAGATTAGAATAGACTATTATGGAACACAAACACCAATAAACCAAGTAGCCGCAATATCAGTCCCAGAAGCAAGATTAATAGTTATACAACCTTGGGACATGAGTGCTTTAAAAGAGATAGAAAAAGCAATACTTGCATCAGATATAGGAATAAACCCAAACAATGATGGTAAAGTAATAAGACTTGCTTTTCCAGAATTAAATGAAGAAAGAAGAAAAGAGATAGTAAAAGATATAAGAAAAATGGGAGAAGAAGCAAAAGTAGCTATTAGAAATACTAGAAGAGAAGGAATAGATAAAGCAAAATCTATGCAAAAAAACAGTGAAATTACAGAAGATGAATTAAAACAAGCAGAAAACGAAATTCAAAAAATGACAGATAAATATATAGAAGAAATAGATACAGTTTTAGAGAAAAAAGAAAAAGAAGTAATGTCAGTATAATAATAAATATAAGAAAGGGCTAATAAAATATAATATGATATTTTTTAAAAGGAGTACATTATGGACTTTAAAAAAGAACTAAAACAATATCAAGAAATTATAAATAAAGAATTAGAAAAATATTTAAGAAAAAAAGATTGCCTAGAAGGAGTACTAAATGAGTCAATGGAATATAGTCTAATGGCAGGAGGAAAGAGATTAAGACCAATCCTTGTAATTGCTACATATAAATTATTTGAAGAAAATATTGAAAAATGTTTTCCATATTGTGTGGCAATAGAAATGGTGCATAATTTTTCATTAATTCACGACGATTTACCAGGAATAGATAATGATGATTTTAGACACGGAAAATTAACAAATCACAAAAAATTTAATGAAGCAACAGCAATACTTGCAGGAGATGGTTTACTAAACAATTCTTATATTGTAATTAGTGATGATTTAAAAAACACTGAAAATAAGTTAGAATTAAATAGAAAATTACAAATATTTGATGAATTTACTATTGCAGTAGATAGAATGATTGCAGGTGAATATGTAGATACAGAATATGAAGGAAGAAAAGTTTCAAAAGAAGATTTAGACTATATTCATAAAAATAAAACAGGAGCATTACTTAAATTGTGTGTAAGAATGGGGGCAATATTAGGTGGTGCAAACAAACAAGAATTAGAAAAATTAACAACATATGCAAAGAAAATAGGTTTAGCTTTCCAAATAAAAGATGATATATTAGGAGAAGAAGGAGACGAGAAAGTCTTAGGAAAGCCTGTTGGAAATGATAAACAATTGGAAAAATGTACATATGTATCTAAATATGGGTTAGAAGATTCTAAGAAAATATTAGATAAAATAACAAAAGAAGCAATAGAAAATCTAAGTGGTTTTGGAAATAAAGCAGAATTTTTAAAAAATCTTGCCTTATATATAGAAAATAGGAATAAGTAATAAATAAAGTTTTATAAAGTATAAATAATGTTTTTAAGGAGAAATTAAAAAATGGAATTTGATAAAAATTCAATGCCTAAACATATTGCAATAATAATGGACGGAAATAGAAGGTGGGCAAAAAAACAAGGGAAAAATGCAAGCTATGGACATAAAGAAGGTGCAAAGACATTAGAAAAAATAGTTAGATACGCAAATAAAATAGGGTTAAAATATATTACAGTATATGCATTTTCAACAGAAAATTGGAAAAGAGCAGAAGAAGAAGTAAGTGCACTTATGATGCTTCTTCAAAATTATTTAGATGATTATTCAAAAAGAGCAGATACAGAAAATATAAGAGTAAAAATATTAGGAGATATTACAGCTTTATCATCAGGTATGCAAAAATCTATTTTAAAATGTATGGAAAGAACAAAAGAAAATACGGGTGTTACATTTAATATTGCATTAAATTATGGCGGAAGAGATGAAATAGTAAAAGCTGTTAAAAAGATAGCAGAAGATGTAAAAGAAGGTAAAATAGATATAAATAATATAAATGAAGAAATGATATCAAATAATTTATATACAGCAGGTATGCCAGACCCAGACTTGTTGATTAGAACAAGTGGGGAGTTGCGTCTTAGTAATTTCTTACCTTGGCAAGTAGTATATTCAGAATTTTTATTTGTAGATAAAAACTGGCCAGATTTTAATGAAGAAGATTTAGATAATGCAATAATAGAATATCAAAAAAGAACAAGAAAATTTGGAGCAAATTAATATAGAAAAGGAAGGAAAAATATGGATATAAAAAGAATAACATCAGGTTTACTTGGTTTTCCATTAGTATTAATAATTTTAATATTTGGAAACAATATAGTAGTATCAGTAGCTTTAGCAATCATAGCACTTCTTGCTATGAACGAATATTTTAATGCAATATCAAAAATAGCAAAACCAGTAAAATGGCTTGGATATTTAAGTTGTATTATAATAGCATTAGTACCAATAATAAAATTAGGAATAATACCAGAAAATATAGTAGAAATACTACAAATATTAGCAATTCCACTTGCTTTATTAATATTATTTGCACAAATAATTGCAACAGAAATGAAAACATCTTTTAAAGATATATCATATACATTTATTGGAATATTTTATATAGTATTTTTTATAATGTTTGTTGCATTAATTGATTCTATGGAAAACGGTAAAATATTAATTTGGTATGTTATAATTGCAGCTTGGGGAACAGATATATTTGCATATTTTATAGGAAAGAACTTTGGAAAACATAAATTTAGTAAAATAAGCCCTAAAAAATCAATAGAAGGATGTATAGCAGGAACAATAGGTGCAATAATATTAATGCTAATATATACTTATATAGCAAATACATTTTGGAATATGAACTATGAATATTGGTTTGTAGCAATAATAGGTGCTGTACTTAGTTTAATAGGACAAATAGGAGATTTTGCAGCATCTAGCATAAAAAGATATGTAGATATTAAAGATTATAGTAATCTAATACCAGGACATGGTGGTATGTTAGATAGAATAGATAGTTTAATATTTATAGCACCATTTGCATATATATTATTCACATTAATTTGAGGAGGGTTTTAAACTTTTGATTGGAATTATAATAACTATTATAAAAATCGTAATATTACTTGGCTTTTTAATATTAATACACGAATTAGGCCATTTCCTAGTTGCAAAATTATGCAAAGTAAAAGTAAATGAATTTGCAATAGGTTTTGGTCCTACAATATTAAAAAAACAAGGAAAAGAAACTAAATATGCGTTAAGACTAATACCACTTCGGTGGTTTTGTTAGTATGGAAGGAGAAGAAGAGCGATCTAATAATGAAGGATCTTTCTCAAAAGCGAGTATTCCAAAAAGAATAGCAATCGTGGCAGCAGGAGCAATAGTTAATATTATATTTGCTGTAATCGTTTACTTTATTTTAATATCAACATCAGGAACATATTTATCAAATGAAGTAGATAGCCTAGTAGATGGCTTTTCAGCACAAACTTCTGGAATTCAGCCAGGAGATAAAATTATAGAAATAAATGGAGAAAAAATAAATAATAAATATGATTTAGATGAAGAAATGAATAAAGTAAATAGCAAAGAAATAAGTGTTAAAATAGATAGAAACGGTGAAATTATAGATTTAATGGTAGAACCAACTGAAGTAAAGTCGAAAGTTACAGGTATATATTTAGATGAACAAGCAAAAATAATAACAATGGATAAGGAAAGTCCTGCAGAAGAAGCAGGTATTGAAAATAATGATATAATTCTTAAAATTAATGGAGAAGATGTAAATGGTAGTAGAGAAAAAGCAATAGAGATTTTAAATAAAAACGATGAAAATATTGATAACGAACAAGGAAATGAAGAGAATAATAAACCAATAGAATTTGTCCTAAAAAGGGATAATGCCGAAGTTACAGTTAATTTAGTACCAGATACAATTTCTACTTATTATCTAGGTGTTAATATGAAATATGCAGAAGATACTTTTTTTAATAGATGTATTAATGGAGCAATTGAGACAAAGAATTTTGTATTTTCAATGTTTGATAGTTTAAAACAATTATTTACAGGAGATGTTGGAATAGACCAAATGATGGGACCTGTTGGTATTTCAGAAGTAGTTGCTAAAACAAATGGTATAAGAGAATTTTTTGAAATGATGGCTTTAATATCACTTTCACTTGGAGTTACAAACCTTTTACCAATACCAGCATTAGACGGTGGAAAGATTTTAATTTTAATAATAGAAGCAATAAGAAGAAAACCTCTAAAACAGGAAACAGAAATAAATATACAACTTTTAGGTTTTGCTATTTTAATTGGAATATTTTTACTTGTTACTTATAATGATATATTAAGAATTTTTTGAGACAAAATGGGGACGGGGCATTTTTGTCTCATTTTTTATGAGAAAAAAATGCCCCGTCCCTAAAATTCTCATATTAAATTAATTTATAAAATACTTTTTTTCCTTTTTTTAGAATCGCATAATCATTTGCAAAGTCTTTTTCTGAAAGGGTATAATTTGTATCTGTTATTTTTTCATCATTTAATGTAATTCCACCTTGTGTAATTAATGTTCTTGCTTGTCCTTTGGAAGGAGCTATATTACACTTTATTATTGCATCTAAGATTGATATGTTTTTATCATCTAATGTAACAGTTGGCATATTATCAAGGCTTCCTTTGCCACTAAATAATGCATTTGATGCTTCTTCAGCTTTTTTTGCTTCTTCTTCTCCGTGAATTAATTTTGTAATTTCAAATGCTAATATTTTTTTTGCATCATTTATTTTTTCATCTTTATAACTTGCAAGTTCTGCTATTTTTTCATCTGGTAAGAAAGTAAGCATTTGTAAAACAATTTGTACACTTTCATCTTCAACATTTCTCCAGTATTGGTAAAATTCATATGGAGAAGTTTTATTTGGGTCAAGCCATAAAGCACCTTTTTCAGTTTTTCCCATTTTTTTACCTTCTTTAGTTGTAAGAAGTCTAAATGTTAAACCAAAAGAATCGTCTTTACCAATTTTTCTAATTAAATCAACTCCACCAATTATATTAGACCATTGGTCATTTCCACCCATTTCTAATTTACAACCATATTTGTTATATAAGTACCAAAAATCATAAGATTGCATAAGCATATAGCTCATTTCAAAAAATGTAAGACCAGTTTCTAATCTTTGCTTGTAACATTCAGCAGCAAGCATCTTATTTACTGAAAATAGACTTCCGATTTCTCTTACAAAATCAACAAATTTTAAATCTAAAAGCCAATCAGCATTGTTTACTATTATTGCTGCATTTTCACCTTCAAAACTTACAAATTTTTCAACTTGTTTTTTTATACAAGCAACATTATGGTCAATTTCTTCACGAGAAAGCATTTTTCTCATATCTGTTTTACCGGAAGGATCACCAATAGTTGCTGTACCACCACCAACTAAAATAATTGGTCTATGTCCTGATTTTTGCATATGAGATGCAACCATAAGTGAAACAAAATGACCAACGTGTAAACTGTCTGCTGTTGGGTCTATACCAATATAAAAAGAAATTTTTTCTTTTCCTAAAAGTTCTTTTAATTCTTGAGGGTGTGTAATTTGTTCTATGTAATTTCTTTTGTTTAGTATATCAATAACATTTTCCATTTAAAAAATCTATCCTTTCTTAATTTAGTGTAATTCCGTTAAAACCAGAGTTTTGGTTTTGTAAAAGTCCTTCTTTAAATTCTTTTTTATAATTTTTAAATTCAGGGTATTCAACAAAACGGTTTAAGTTTTTAATAGAAATTCCTGTTATATTTGAAATTGTATCTAAAGAGTTATCAAAACCATTTTCTTCTAAATAAGATGTAAATTGCATAAATTCAGCTCCATCTTTTTTAGAACATCTTGGGCAAACATTTCCTTCAGATACATAAAAACTACCACATCTACTACATCTGTTAAATTCCATTATAAAAGTCCTCCTTAAATCTTATCTTTTGACAAATTGTTTTTAAATTTACTACATTGTACCATAAAAATTGGTAAATTTAAAGACTTTTTTCTTTTAAATTGTTAAATTTTTCATAAAAATTTGGGTTTGCTTTTTGAAGTCTTAATGGTCTTAAATTTTTATCTGTAAAACAATGCTTAGTTTCTCCTGTAAAAACAACTTCACTACTATTTTTTTTAGTTGCAATATAACTCATAGTAAGTCTTACACCATTAAATTCTTTAACAAATAATTTAATTGAAATAGTATCGTCAAAAGTTACATGATGTTTAAAATCACAATTAACACCAAGTACAGGAATCATAATACTGTTTTCTTCAAAAGCAGAATATGGCATACCTACTTTTTCTAAAAGATAACATCTTGCTTCTTCCATAAAACGAATATAATTTGAGTGATGTACAATTCCCATTCTATCTGTTTCATAATAATTTATTTTTCTTTCAAAAATATTTTCCATATTATCAAGTCCTTTCAGAGAAAAATTATAGATGAAAAACGTTAATATGTCAAATGGTTAAAGGTGAAAGTTAGGATAAAGATAAAAGAACTTTATTTTTTTTTGTGTTTGTGATAGAATAAGCAAAAATAATATTTAATAAGTCAATAAAAGTAATTTAAGTGTAGGAGAAAATAATGAAAAAAATAAATGGAATAATAATGCAATATTTTGAGTGGTATATGAATTGTAATCAAAACTTGTGGAATGATATAGCAAAAAATGCATCTGAATTAGCAGATATGGGAATAACAGCATTATGGCTTCCACCAGCATATAAAGGAATAGGCGGAAAAGATGAAGTAGGCTATGGTGTTTATGATGTGTATGATTTAGGAGAATTTAACCAAAAAGGAACAATAAAAACAAAATATGGGTCAAAAGACGAATATTTAAATTGTATACAAGTATTAAATCAAGCTGGAATAGAAGCATATGCAGATATAGTATTAAACCATAAAATGGGAGCAGATATGCTTCAGACAATACCGGCAAATAAAGTAGAATGGGGAAATCATAATGTAGAAGAGCCTAAAGAAGAAACAGTAAGAGTAGCAACAAAATTTACATTTCCTGGAAGAAAACATAAATATTCAGACTTTGAGTGGAATTGGACACATTTTGATGGAATAGACTATGATGAAAGATCAAAAGAACACGCAATTTTTAAATTCAAAGATAAAGACTGGAGTATAGCAGTAGATGAAGAATTCGGAAACTATGATTATTTAATGGGAGCAGATTTAGACTTTAAAAACCCAGAGGTAGTAGAAGAGTGTAATAAATGGGGAAAATGGTATCTGGAAGAAACAAAAGTTAATGGCTTTAGACTAGATGCGGTAAAACATATAAATGCTCTATTTTACAGAGACTGGATACGTAATTTAAGAAAAGAAACAGGAGATGGTTTATTCACAGTAGGAGAATATTGGAGTCGGAGATGTATCAAAATTACATAGATATATAACAGAAACAGAAGGAGAAATATCATTATTTGATGTGCCATTACACTATAATTTCTATAATGCATCAAAAGATCCAAATTATGATTTAAGTAAAATATTAGAACATACATTATTAAAAGAAAACTCAAGTAAAGCAGTAACATTTGTAGATAATCACGACACACAACCAGGACAAAGTTTAGAGAGCTTTATAGATCCGTGGTTTAAACAAGCAGCATATAGCATAATTTTATTAAGGCAAGAAGGATATCCTTGTGTGTTTTATGGTGATTTTTATGGAATACCGCATAATAAAATAGAACCAATGAAAGACTTAAAAATATTAATTGAACTAAGAAAAGAAAAAGCATATGGAGAAGAACACGATTATTTTGATAATAAAAATTTTATAGGTTTTACAAGAGAAGGAGACGAAGAGCATTTACAGTCAGGACTAGCAGTAGTAATATCAAATGCAGGAGATGGAGAAAAGAAAATGTATATAGGAAAGCAATATGCAGGAGAAAAATACATAGATAGTTTAGGAAATTGTAATGATGAAATAATAATAGATAACGAAGGATATGGAATATTTAAAGTAAAAGGAAAATCAACCTCAGTTTGGGTTGAAGGATAGGGATGTTTCATTTTGTGGCATAAATGTCACTAAAAAATGTTATCGAAAGGAGAAAATATGTCAAAGTTTGTGCATTTACATATACATAGTGAATATAGTTTATTAGATGGAGCAAATAGAATAAAAGATTTACCGGTAAGGGCAAAAGAATTAGGTATGGATGCTATGGCAATTACAGACCACGGTGTTATGTATGGAGCCATTGATTTTTATAAGGCTTGTAAAAAAGAAGGAATAAAACCAATAATTGGTTGTGAAGTTTATGTTGCACCTAGAAGTCGTTTTGATAAAGAACCTAATATTGATAATAAATATAACCATCTAATTTTGCTTGCCAAAAATAACCAAGGTTATAAAAATTTAAGCAAATTAGTTTCTTTAGGTTTTACAGAAGGATATTATTATAAACCTCGTATAGATTTAGAAATTTTAGAAAAATATAGTGAAGGTTTAATATGTTTAAGTGCTTGTTTAGCGGGAAGTGTAAACCAAGCTCTTTTAAACGGTAACAATGAAAAAGCAGAAGAAATTGCTCTATGGCACAAAAGAGTTTTTGGAGAGGACTATTATATAGAAATTCAAAACAATGGAATTAAAGAACAAGTGCTAGCTAATCAAAAACTAGTTGCACTTGCAAGAAAATTAGATATACCACTTGTTGCAACTAATGATGCTCATTATTTAAAAAAAGAGGATAGCTATAACCATGAAGTTCTACTTTGTATACAAACAGGCAAAAGAACGAGCGATGTAGATAGAATGAGGTTTGATACAGATGAGTTATATGTAAAATCTCCAGAAGAAATGATAGAATATTTTAAAGCATTTCCAGACGCAATTGAAAATACGGTTAAAATTGCTGAAAAATGTAATGTTGAATTTGAATTTGGACATACAATACTTCCTAATTACGATGTACCAGAAGAATTTCCAACACATTTTGATTTCTTTAAAAAGTTGTGTGATGACGGAATTAAAAAAAGATATGGTGAAAATCCAAGTAAAGAGATATTAGATAGAGCAGAATATGAAATTAGTGTAATTAAGAAGATGGGATATGTAGATTATTTCTTAATTGTATGGGACTTTATCCATTTTGCAAAAACTAATGGAATATCAGTAGGACCAGGTCGTGGTTCTGGTGCTGGTTCTATTATTGCATATGCAATTGAAATTACAGATATTGATCCTATGAAATATGATTTACTTTTTGAAAGATTTTTAAACCCTGAAAGAATTAGTATGCCAGATTTTGACGTAGACTTTAGTGATACACATAGACAAGAAGTAATTGATTATGTATCAGAAAAATATGGACACGACCACGTATCACAAATTATTACTTTTGGAACAATGGCTGCAAAAATGGTTATTAGAGATGTTGCAAGAGTTCTAGATGTTCCATATTCAGAAGCTGATACTTTAGCTAAAATGATACCAAATGAATTACATATAACAATTAAAAAAGCACTAGAACAAAATAAAGAATTACGTGATATATATGAATCAGATGAAACAGTAAAAAAAGTATTAGATGTTGCGATGGGACTTGAGGGTATGCCAAGGCAGGCATCTACTCATGCATGCCGGAGTTGTTATTACAAAAGACCCAGTAGACACTTATGTTCCACTTTATGTCCGTGATGGGCAAATTTCTACACAATATATAATGACAACATTAGAAGAATTAGGTCTTTTGAAAATGGACTTTTTAGGATTAAGAACTCTAACTGTTATACAAGATACAATGGAAATGGTAAAAAAAGATAGAGGAATAGATGTAGAGTTTGATAAAGAAATGTCAGACCCAAAAGTATATAAATTATGGCAAGAGGGGAAAACTTGTGGAATATTCCAATTTGAGTCTCAAGGTATGACAAACTTTATGAAAGAATTAAAACCAGACTGTTTGGAAGATTTAATAGCAGGTGTATCTCTATATAGACCAGGACCTATGGATCAAATACCAAGATATATAAAGGGTAAAAGACATCCAGGACATAATGAGTATACACACCCAAGTCTAGAACCAATTTTAAATGTTACTTATGGATGTATGGTTTACCAAGAGCAAGTTATGCAAATAGTAAGAGATTTAGCAGGATATTCTTTGGGAAGAGCTGATTTAGTAAGACGTGCTATGGGTAAGAAAAAACTTGATGTTATGGCAAAAGAAAGAGAAATTTTTATTAATGGACAAGTAGATGAAAATGGAAATGTAGTGGTACCAGGTTGTGTAAGAAATGGAATAGATGAAGTTTCAGCAAATAAAATATTTGATGAAATGGCTGAGTTTGCAAAATATGCATTTAATAAAAGCCATGCTGCTTGTTATGCAGTAGTAGCGTATAGAACAGCTTATTTAAAAGCATATTACCCAGCAGAATTTATGGCAGCTACACTAAATAGTTATTTAGGAAATTTAGATAAGATACCACAATATATTGATGAGTGTAAAGAACTTGGAATTCAAATTTTAAAACCTGAAATTAATAAAAGTTATGAAAAATTTACAGTTGAAAATGGTAAAATACGTTTTGGACTTGGAAGTATTAAAAATGTTGGAACAAAACCTGTAGGAAATATCGTAGAAGAAAGAAAAGAAAACGGGGAGTTTAAAAGTTTTACAGATTTTTGTGAAAGAATTGCTGAAAAAGAAGTTAATAAAAAATGTATAGAAAGTCTTATAAAATCTGGAGCATTTGATGAATTTGAACAAACACGAAGTACACTTTTAGCATCTTTTGAAGGAATAATAGATATAATACAAAGTGAGAAGAAAAAAGGACTATCAGGTCAAGTTAGTATGTTTGATTTAGGAACAGAAGAAGAAAAAGAAGAATTAAACGAGAAAAAATATACTTTTGAAGAACATAATGAGCTTCCAGAAAAAGAACTATTATCATTAGAAAAAGAAATGCTTGGAATTTATATATCAGGACATCCGTTAGAAAAATTAAGAGAACAAATAGAAAAACAAACAAATATAAATACTATTGATTTAAAAGAGCTAGATGAACAAATGCAAACAAATGGTGATGATGAAGCTTTAGAATTAATAAAACAAAATACAAAACCAAAATTCCAAGATGGTCAAAATGTAAAATATGCAGGTATAATTACTTCTATAAAAAAGAAATACACTAAAAATAATAAAATAATGGCATTTGTAACAATTGAAGATTTATATGGTACAGCAGAAGTCATTGTATTTGAAAATGCATATTTAAAAGCAGGGAAAAGTTTAGTAGAAGAAAATATTGTTTTAGTAGACCGGTAGATTAAGTATTAGAGAAGATGATACGACAACTATTATTGCAAATGAGATTAAAGATTTTGGAGAACAAAAACAAAGAATATTAACTTTGGATATAACTAATTTAGACGAATCACATAAAGACAAATTACGTGGAGCAATATGTTATTTTAATGGTGATAAAAATAATATAAATGTTCAGGTAAAAGTTGGAGAGGAATTAAAACCTTGTGGGCAGATGTATTTAACTGAAGATATATTAAATTTCTTTAAAAATTTAATAGGAGCAGAAAATGTTAAAGTTTAAAAGTTGCACAACAAAACTACTAAAAATTGCACAATAAAATGCTTAAAAAGTGTATATTAAAATCATTAAAAAATGTATATTGGCAAAAAGGACCTAATTTTTTAGGTCTTTTAGTATTTTTCTTGACATTTTCTATAGCTATTGATAATATATAATTACTAAATTGGGAGGAAAAAATGTTAATATATCCAAAGGAATATTTTAATAAAATAGAAGAAATAACAATAGAATATTTACAAAAACATAAAATAAAAGCATTAATATTAGATATGGATAATACATTAATAAACTATAAAAAAGAAATGCCAGAAAGAATAGAAATGTGGGCAAAAGAATTACTTGGGCAAGGAGTAAAATTAATAATAGTATCTAATAGTAATAGAAAAGAGAAATTAGAAAAAATATCCAAAGTTTTAGGAATAAAATACATTATATTTGCTAAAAAACCATTAAAAAGTGGACTTATGAAAGCTAAAAAAATATTAAATGAAAATGTAGAAAATATAGCAGTTGTAGGAGACCAAATATTTACAGATGTAATTGGTGGAAACAGATGTAAAATGTATACAATACTAGTAGATGAAATAGAAGAAAAAGACTTTTGGTATACAGCTTGGAAAAGACCATTAGAAAGAAAAATAAAAGAAAAAATTAAAAGTAAAAACAAAGGAGAAGGAAAATAAGATGTATATAAATGATGTACATATTGCTTATTATATAGTAGCAGCAATATTTGGACTATTTGTTGGGGAATTAGTCAATTGGGCAAATAAAAGACTTCCAGAATATAAAAAAGTATTTTCAAAAGATTTTTTTATAGAAAAAAGATTTGAATTTAAACCAAATTATATATTAATGATATTAACAGCGATTATATATGTAACACTAATATATGTATTTGGAATAAAAGAAACCCTAATTGCAAATTTAGATTTAATAAAATATATGGTATTAGCACCAATGTTATTATCAGTATTTGTAATAGATTATAAATTACAAATAATACCAAATAGGCTAAACTTAAGCTTATTTGAAATAGGAATTATATTTGCTTTCCTTTATGGCTTGTCAGACGTAGCAATAACAATAAATATGTTACTTGGAATGCTTGCAGGAGGCGGTATCTTCCTACTAATAACCTTAGTTGGAGGAATATTTTATGGAAAAGAAGCAATGGGTTTTGGAGACGTAAAATTAATGGGAGCACTTCGGACTATATTTTGGACTATCAAATATAATTGCCATTACATTATTATCTTTTTTAATAGGAGCAATTTTAAGCATAATATTATTACTAACAAAAATTAAAAAATCAAATGAATATATACCATTTGGACCTTTTATAGTAATAGGAACATTTATCAGTATATATATTCCATTTGAACAGATAAAAAATGTATTATTACAAATATTTACACTAGGTATGTTTAACAAATAATGGACGTTAAAATATAGAAAATTTAGGAGATGATTTTTATGAACTCTAAATTACAATGGCTAAGAAATACAATGCAAAGTTTAGATATGCAAGGGCTAATAATATCAAACCCAGTAAATATAAAATATTTAACAGGAATAGATGCAGAAGGAACTTTGCTTTTAACAAGAAAAGATAATATATTTATAACAGATGGAAGATATATAGAACACGTACATAGTATATTAACACTATATGATGAAATAATAGTATATAATATAAATGATGTATCAAGTGATGATTATGAAAATTTCTTTATGTTTTGTGAAAATGTAGGTTTTGAAGAATATTTTGTATCATATGCAGAATATAAAGAATTGATTAGAAAATATAAAATTAATAATTTAGTAGAAACAGAGCATATAATAGAAAGACAAAGAATGATAAAAGATAAAGAAGAAATATCAAATATAGAAAAGGCGTGTGAAATAACTGATAATTGTTTTAGTTATTTACTTACATACATAAAGCCAGGTATGACAGAAAAACAAATAGCAGAAGAAATAGAAGAATATTTTAAAGAAAGAACAGATGGTTTAGCTTTTGAAACAATAGTTGCATCTGGAGAAAATACATCGATGCCACATGCTATCCCGACAAACAGAAAAATAGAAGAACAAGATATAATAACAATAGATATGGGATGCAAAGTTAATCGGATATTGTTCAGATATGACAAGAACATTTTTTGTAGGAAGTGTGCCAGACTATGTAAAACCAGTATATGATTTAGTATTAAAAAATCAGAAACAAACATTAGAAGAAATGAAAGATGGAGAAAGTACAAGATTACTTACGAAAATGGTAGAAAATGATTTTAAATTAAATGGATATGATTTAATACACGCATTAGGACACGGAGTAGGTATGGAAATACACGAAGCACCATATATTAATTATAAAACAGATACACAATTAAAAGAAAATATGGTAGTAAGTAATGAACCAGGAATATATATAGCAGGAAAATTTGGAGTAAGAATAGAAGATACTGTTCAAATAACAAAATTTGGTTGTATAAGTTTAACAAAATCTGAGAAAAATTATATTATAATATAAAAAATGTTAGTATTGATTTTTCTTGAGAATTGTAGTAAAATATGTAAAGTAAAAAAAGAGTAAATTTTGAAATTGAAAGGAGAAATAATTATGGCAGCAGTATATTCAGCAGGAGATTTTAGAAATGGAACTACATTTGAAATGGAAGGAAATGTATATAGAGTTGTAGAATTCCAACACGTAAAACCAGGAAAGGGGTCAGCTTTTGTTAGAACAAAAATAAAAAATGTAATAACAGGAGCAACATTAGAAAAAACATTTAACCCATCTGATAAATTCCCAGCAGCAGAAATTGAGAAAAAAGCAATGCAATATTTATATAATGATGGAGGTTTGTATTATTTTATGGATAATACAACATATGATCAAATACCATTAAATGAAGATCAATTAGGTGATTGCTTAAAATATTTAAAAGAAAATATGGAAGTAACAATGCTTTCATATAAAGGAAATGTATTTGCAGTAGAACCACCAACATTTGTAGAATTAGAAGTTACATATACAGAACCAGGATTTAGTGGAAATACTACAACTACATCAGGTAAACCTGCAAAATTAGAAACAGGTTTAGAAATACAAGTTCCATTATTCGTAAATATAGGAGATGTTCTTAAAATAGATACAAGAACAGGAGAATATATGGAAAGAGTTTAAGAAAGGAGACTAAATGGGTACAATTAAGACAGAATATAAAAACTTTTTAGACGATATTGAAAAAAATATAAAAGATAAGGAAGATTTAGAATATATAAAAAAGAGATTTGCAAGTTTTGTAGATGTTATGTTAGATCAAATAGACTATATATTAGACTATAAAAAAGATGAAATAAGCAAATTAGAAGAAACACAAAAAGAATTAGAAACTAATATGAAAAAAATACAACAAGTAGTTAATAATATAGAAAGAGACATCTATGATGATGACTTTGATTTTGAAATAATTTGTCCTTATTGTAATTATGAATTTTTTATAGATGTAGACGAAAATAAAACAGAAATAGAATGTCCTGAGTGTGGAAATATGATAGAATTAGATTGGTCAGGAGATGTAGAAGACGACCAAAATAATTGTAATGGAAATTGCAAAGGATGTTCTGGATGCGAAGATGAAGATGACGATATGTAGAAAGCCACAAAGGTGCTTTCTATTTTTTTCTTATTTTAAAGTTGCAATAGTTGCTAAAGTATCTCCAAGTTGTGTGAAAAATACAGAAAGAATAGCAATTTCATCAGAAGATTTATCCTTAGAAATATTACAAGCAAGAAAAGATACAAAACTAACAAAAGAACAATAGTCCATAGAAAACACCTCTATAATATATTATTAAAAAACAAATTATTAGTGAGGATAAATATTTTAAAATAAAACAACAAATACTATTATAAGGTGAATTGCTTTGAAAAAAAGAGAAATAATAGAGAAATGGAAACAAGGACTTAGTAAAGAAACTTTAGCAAAAATGTACAGAAGAGAATATAACCAAGGAATTAAAATTATAAGATTAAGTTTAGAAAATAGACATAAGGGAAGATTTATTACAAATTATGAGGCACTTTCTTATGTGGAAAAAATAATATATATGTATATAAAGAATAAAAAATAATATTTGTGAAGTTAATATTCTTTGTTTTACTTACTTGTAAAATTTAGGAAAATATAGTATAATACCCAAAGAAAACGAATAAATTTTGATAAAAAAGAAGATGAAAAATAAGGGAGTTTTTATTATGGAAAAGAAAAGAATATTAACAGGAGATAGACCAACAGGAAGATTGCATATAGGACATTATTTTGGGTCAATAAAGAAAAGAGTTGAATTACAAGAAAGTGGGCTATATGACCCATATATTTTAATTGCAGATGTACAAGCATTAACAGATAATTTCAATAACCCAGAAAAAGTAAGAAAAAATGTAAGAGAAGTTGCAATAGATTACTTATCTTGTGGAATAGACCCTAAAAAAACAACTATATATATACAATCAATGATACCAGAAACAGCAGAACTTACAGTATTTTATTCAAATTTAGTAACAATAGCAAGGCTAGAGAGAAACCCAACTGTAAAAACAGAAATAGCACAAAAAAGAGATTTGTTTGGAGAAAGTGTAACATATGGTTTTTTAGGATATCCAGTAAGTCAAGCAGCAGATATAACAGCATTTGAAGGAGAATTAGTACCAGTAGGAGAAGACCAGTTACCATTAATAGAGCAATGTAGGGAAATAGTAAGAAAATTTAATAGTATATATGGGGAAACATTAGTAGAGCCAAAAGCAGTGTTGTCTAGCGAAAAGAGAATAAAAGGTTTAGATGGAAATGATAAAATGGGAAAATCATTAGGAAATGCAATATATTTAGCAGATAGCGAAGAAGAAATAACAAAAAAAGTAATGAGTGCAATAACAGACCCAAACAGAATAAAAAAAGATGACTTAGGAAACCCTGATATATGTATGGTAGCATATTATCATAAATTATTTAGTACGAAAGAAGAAGTAGAAGAAGTATGTAAAGAGTGTAGAGAAGGAAAACGTGGATGTGTACAATGTAAAAAACAGCTTGCAAAAAATATAGTAGAAGAATTAAAACCAATAAGAGAAAAAAGAGCATATTATGAGCTACATCCAGAAGAAGTAGATAAAATACTATTAGAAGGAACTCTAAAAGCACAAAAAGTAGCAAAAGAGACTATGAAAAAAGTAAAAGAAGCAATGAAGTTAGATTATTTTGAATAGGGACGTTTCATTTTGGACATTTTGTCCAAAACGGGACACATCTTGAGAATAATAAGGAGAGATAAAAAATAAATTGAAAATAACAAATAGTAGTAAATTAGCTGAGGAAGAAGAAAAAATAACTAAGAAAAAGGCTTTAGAGATATTTGATAAAAAAATAATAGATACATTTGAGGTTGGGACTTTTAAAGGCTTGCAAGAAATACATAAGTATTTATTCCAAGATGTTTATGATTTTGCAGGGAAAATAAGAGATGAAAATATTTCAAAAGGAAATTTTAGATTTGCTCCTGTAATGTATTTAAAAGAAGCTATTAAAAATATAGATAAAATGCCACAAAAAACTTTTGATGAGATAGTAGAAAAATATGTCGAAATGAATATTGCACACCCTTTTAGAGAAGGAAATAGTAGAAGTACAAGAATATGGATAGATAGAATTTTTATTAAAGAACTTGGAAAGGTAGTAGACTGGAGTAAAATAGATAAAAACGATTATTTACTTGCAATGGAAAGAAGTCCAATAAAAGATACTGAAATCAAAATATTATTAAAAGAAGCTTTGACAGATAAAATCAATGATAGAACTATTTATATGAAGGGAATAGATGCAAGTTATTATTATGAAGGTTATAATACATATACATTAGAAGAAATTGATGAAAATGATTAATTTAAGATAAAAAGGAGTTAATATGTTTACAGATTACACAAAAATTATAATTAAAGCGGGAGACGGAGGAAATGGTGCAATTGCCTTCCATAGAGAGAAATATATAGCAGCAGGAGGTCCAGACGGTGGAGATGGAGGAAATGGTGGTAGCATTTATTTCCAAGTTGATAAAGATAAAAATACTTTAATAGATTTTAGATATAATAAAAAATACAAGGCACAAAATGGAGAAAATGGAAGCGGAAATAACTGTAGTGGAAAATATGGGGAAGATTTATATATTAAAGTACCTATAGGAACAGTTATTAAAGACGCTAAGACTGAAAAAGTAATTGCAGATTTATCTAAACCAAACCAAGTAGAACTTGTTTTGAAAGGTGGAAGAGGTGGAAGAGGTAATCAGCATTTTGCAACCTCAACAAGACAAATACCTAGGTTTGCTGAAGATGGAGAAAAAGGTGAAGAAAAAGAAGTTATATTAGAACTTAAACTTCTTGCAGATGTTGGTCTTTTAGGTTTCCCAAATGTAGGTAAATCAACATTTTTATCAGTAGTAACAGATGCAAAACCTAAAATTGCTAATTACCATTTTACAACATTAGAGCCAAATTTAGGTGTTGTAAAAACTAAAAATGGAGATGGCTTTGTAATTGCAGATATACCAGGAATTATAGAAGGGGCAAGTGAAGGTGTAGGTCTTGGAATTAGATTTTTAAGACATATAGAAAGAACAAGGTTATTATTACATTTTCTAGATGTTTCAGGAAGTGAAGGTAGAGACCCTGTAGAAGATTTTTATACAATAAACAAAGAGCTTGAAAAATATAGTCCTAAACTAGCTAAAAGAAAACAAATAATTATTGCAAATAAAATAGATGCAATGCAAGATGAAAGTTTATTAAAAGAAGTAGAAGATTTAGCTAAAAAAGAGAATTTGGAATTATATAAAATATCTGCAGTAACAAAACAAGGTTTACAAGAGTTAATAGACCATATAACAGAAGTTCTAAAAACTCTGCCAAAAGAAGAATTGGTAGAAGTAGAAGAAAAGAAAGTATATACTTTAGATGATGAGAATAAAGATAAATGGACTATTAGAAAAGAAAACGGAGTATTTATTGTAACAGGAAAACCAATTCAAAGATTAATTGGAAGAATTAATCTTGATGATAACGAATCTCTATATTATTTACAGAAAAATTTAAGAGAGATGGGCGTAGATGATAAATTAAGAGAAATGGGAGTTAGAGAAGGTGACACTGTTATGCTAGAAGATTGGGAACTAGAATGGGAAAACTAAATGAATAAAACAGATAAAAATAACAATTTTGTACAGTACACTGAACAAAATAAATAAAAATAACAATTTTGTACAGTGTACTGAACAAAAATATAGAAAGGAAATATGCTATGGAAAGTAAAAAAAGAAAAGATTATTTGTCATGGGACGAATATTTTATGGCAATTGCAAAATTATCAGCTATGAGAAGTAAAGACCCTTCAACACAAGTGGGTGCTTGTATTGTAAGTAATGATAATAGAATTTTATCAATTGGATATAATGGAGCTCCAAATGGTTATGATGATGACAAATTTCCTTGGGATAGAGAAGGGCAAAATTTGGAAACAAAATATCCATATGTATGCCATGCAGAATTAAATGCAATATTAAATTATAGAGGAAGTAAAAAAGACCTAGAAAATGCAAAAATATATGTAGATTTATTTCCTTGTAATGAGTGTGCAAAGGTAATAATTCAATCAGGTATAAAAGAGGTAATATATTTATCTGATAAATACTGGAATTCTGAAAATAATATAGCATCTAGAAAATTATTTGATGAGTGTAAAGTTAAATATACTAAAATAAATTTAAAACAAGAAAGAAAAATAGAAATAGATTTAAAATAAGGAATTTCCTTATTCTAAATCTAATTTCATAACAATAGCATTATTATCTTTATAATAATTTTTACGTGTACTTATTTTTTTAAAACCAAATTTGTTATAAAGTAAAATTGCAGGTGTGTTTCTTTCGTTCACTTCTAAAAAAAGATTTTTAACATTAAGCGATTTTGAAAGGTTAATTAATTCTTTTAATAGTAATGAACCAATACCTTGATTTCTAAAATCTTTTTTTACAACAATATTCATAATATCACAATCTGGAACAGTTACTTTAATGCCTGCAAAACCAATGATTTTAGAATTATCTTTTACAACTAGATAATGTGAAGAATCTGATTCTAATTCACTTTTAAAAACAGAGTAATTCCAAAAATCATCAAAATCTGATATAAGATTATCTTTTATACTATTTAAATCATCTAAAGTCATTTTTGCAATATCATACATAATAAAAACTCCTATCTAGAAGATATTATAATAAAAAATAAAAAAAATTTCAAATAAAATTAAAATTATAAAAATCAAACTAAAATAAAAAATGACTTCAAACAAAATTTAAATAAAATAAAAAAATAAATAATTAAATTTAAGGAGAAATAATTATGGGAAAATCAAAAGTTTTATTTACTAAAAATCTTACAGGAGAAGGTTTAATTAATATTTATGAAAAATTAGGTGTCAAATTAGAAGGAAATATTGCAATTAAATTACATTCTGGAGAAGCAGGTAATCAAAATTATTTAAGACCAGAGTTTGTAAAACCTTTAATTGAAAAGTTAGGTGGAACTGTTGTTGAGTGTAATACTGCATATGCAGGAGAAAGAAATACTTCTGAAAAACATAAAAAATTAATAGAGAAGCACGGTTGGTCAAAATATTTTAAATTTGATTTAATGGACGAAGAAGGTCCAGATAAAGTTTTAGAAGTTAAAAATGGAAAAGTTTTAAAAGAAAATTTTGTTGGAAAAAATTTATTAAATTATGATTCAATGCTTGTATTATCACATTTTAAAGGACATCCAATGGGCGGTTATGGTGGAGCTTTAAAACAATTATCTATTGGATGTAGCTCTTCTGAAGGAAAAGCCTGGATACATTCTGCAGGGCAAAGTAAAGATCAATACACAATATGGGACAATTTACCTGAGCAAGATAGATTTTTAGAGTCAATGGCAGATGCAGCATCTACTGTAAATGATTTATTTAAAGGAAGAGTTGTATATATTAATGTTATGAAAAATTTATCAGTAGATTGTGACTGTTGTGCTGTTGCAGAAGATCCTTGTATGCAAGATATTGGAATTTTAGCATCAACAGACCCAGTTGCAATTGACCAAGCTTGTATTGATTTAGTTTACAATTCAGAAGATAAAGGAAAAGAACATTTTATAGAAAGAGTAGAGTCAAGACATGGTATTCATACTATAGAAGTAGCAGAAGAATTAGGTGTAGGAAGTAGAGAATATGAACTAATTAATATAGATTAAAGGGTGATAAGATATGGCAGGGTTATCAGTAATAGTTATAATGGCAATAATTAGTGCAATAGTTGTTACATATAATGTAATAACTATTGCAATGATAGTACTTACAATTGTATTTGGTATAATAAGAATAGTTAAAAAACAATATAAAATAGCAAGTGTGGTATTTTTAATTATTTCAATATTACTTATTGCTTTAGAAGTTATAGTAATAAAGTTGGTATAAAAATAAAGTAATAAAAAAATAAAAAAGAAAGAAAAAAACAAAAGAAAGAAATAAGTATTTACAAATTTCAAATTTTAGTATAAAATGAATTCGTATTAAAACTAAAACAAATGAAGAGGAGAAAAGTTAAATGATAAAGACACTTAAAATCCTTGATACTCTAAGAGAGAGAGAGAGAGAGAGCTAACATTTAATGAAATAAACAATAATAAACTAAATATAGATTATAATTTAAAAGATAGTGATAAAAGCCTAAGAAATTAGGTTTTTGTTGCTATCTTTTTTATGTTTTTTAGTTATTAAATTTTAAATTTATATATAAAAAATGAAAGGAGTAAAACAAATGAAAGAAAAAATTAAAAAAAATAAAGAAAGGGGAATAATAACAATGGAAAAACAAAGGCTAAGAAAGAATAAAGGTATTACTTTAATAGCACTTGTTATAACAATAATTGTCCTTCTAATACTTGCAGGAGTAAGTATAGCAATGCTAACAGGAAATAATGGAATATTAAGTCAAGCACAAAATGCTAAAAAACGAACAGATATTGCTTCGGAAAAAGAAGCTGTAAGCCTAGCATACACAACAGCATATGCTAAAAACAATGGAGAAGGAAAAGTAACTTATAGTCAAATGCAAGATGCTTTAGATGATAATGGAACAAATGCTGAAGCAAGTGGAAATATAATAGTATATTTTCCAGATAGTGAAAGATATTATACAGTAAAAGATGGAGTTGTAGAAGGACCATTTGAAGAAAAACCAGAGACAGAATTAAGTGCAGTCGAAATGTTTGAAAATGGACAAAATTGTGATAAGCAAGATGGAACTTGTACTAATGAAACACATTTGCATATAGGGGATTATGTGAATTATGAAGAACCAACATCAGGAGAACCTTGTGTTATTGGCCCAAGCCAAACAGGTGTTGAGAATTACCAAGTATATTCTTTAGAAAATAATGATTTAAATTGGAGAGTATTAGGGATAGAGGAAGAAAACGGAGAAAAAAGATTAAAATTAGTTGCAGATAGTCCTGTAAAAAGAACGGGAGTTAGAGAAACAGAAGAAGGAGAAACAATAACTGAAGGTGTAGGACCATATTTTGATATATATGGTGCAGAGGGATATTTGTATGCTCCAGATGCAATGGATGCAATAAGTCAAATATTTAAAAATGATGATGCTTATGAAGCAAGAAGCATGAATATTAATGATATAAATCAAGCACTTGGAAAAACAACAGATGAACAAATAAAAGAAAAAAATTTCTTAACTATGCAAGGATTTATTCAGTATAAAGAAAGTTATGGACCATTTGAAGGTCAATGGACTCCAGAAGATTGGCTAAAACAAAATAGACCTACTTCTATAGTATCTGGTGAAGTTAGTGCTTATGCTTATTTGATAGATAATGGAAGTTTGCCTTCAGAACTTAGTGGAATAGCAACAACTGTTGAAAATGAAAGATTGAGAAGTATGCTATTTGATAATGTAGAACCTGAAACAGGAAAAGCATACTGGCTGGCTTCTCGTGGTGTCTATGCTCTTTCAGGCGATTCTTATGCTAGCTTCGGATCTGGCGTTGTTACTTCGGAAGACGGTATAACCGTTGCAGGTGTAGGCGACTATGCGTTCAATTCGAATGGTTACGAGTTTGGCCGCTCTGGCTATGCGGCTGTGCGCCCCGTAGTTATTCTAAATTCTGATGTCTTAATAGAAAAAATAGAGGATCAACCAGATAGTTGGCAATAAAAAAATATAAACAAAATTTTGACTCTATTATGTTTTTTCTTAACTTTTTTGAAAGTTTATTTTTAGGACAAAAAGGTAATGTGAAGTTAGAATAGTTAATTTTTGGTAGTTCTAACTTCACATTTGAAATTTATATATTATTTTTTATTTAAAAAGGAATAATATCTTCTTTTTCTTCTAGTTGTCTTTGTGCTTGTGGCTTCTTTAAATATAAAGGTAAAATATTGTTTATTTGTCTATCAGGTGTTTCAAATTCTATTCCAGAATTATATAATTCTAAACCGCAAAGTCCTAAATAATAAGAATTTAAAAGGTTTTGCTTTTCATTAGAAAAGTGAGCATAAGGAATAGTTTTTTCTATGTCATTTTTATATTTTGTTGTAGCGTCTCCTGTAAAATAAATATTACCAATTTCATTACTATCTTCTATATAAGTATCAATAATAGAAAGAGTAGCTTTTACAGTTTCTGCTTGTGGTTCTATTAAAACATCTAAAATATCATCATCAGTTTTTTTGTATAAAGCAAAATAACAATTATCATTTTTACAATCAATCATAGAACAGATAAGTGAATTATTAGGTAACTTATCACTTATTTGTCTTGCTAAAGTCTCTAAAGAAGTAACACCAACAATAGGTATTCCTTTACTATCATAAAAAGCCTTAACAGTTGCAACTCCGATTCTAATACCTGTAAAAGAACCGAGGTCCTATATCACAAACAATTAAATCAATATCATCTAAAGAAAGATTAGTTTTATTAAAAATATCATTAATTGTAGGCATTAGAGTAATAGAATGAGTATTATTGCTAATAGCATCTAATTTACAAATAAGGTCGTTATCATCTAAAATAGAAACTCCGCAAATATTACTTGAAGTATCAATACTAAGAATTTTCAATTATAAACCTCCTTATATCATCATTATTTTCATCTTTTTCAAAAGTAATATGAATATAGTGTTTAGGAAGGCTATCCAAAATTAATTCTCCCCACTCAATTAGACAAATACCATTTCCAAAATATTCATCTCCACCAATTTCATAAAACTCTGAAGAATCTGAAAGTCTATATACATCAAAATGAAATATATTTATCTTGTCATTTTTATATTCATTAACAATAGTAAAAGTAGGGCTAGAAATTTCATTTTCTAAACCAAAATAAGATAAAAAACCTTCTACAAATTTAGTTTTACCAGAACCGAAGTTCACCAGTTAAAACAATAATAGCATTTTTATCAACTTTAGAAGCAAAATCTTTTGCAAAATTTCTTGTTTCTTCTTCACTATTTGATGTAAATATAAAAGTATCAATCATAAAAAACTCCTAAAATATTGTTAAATTATCTTTAAAAAATGCTTTATTTAAAGACAAAGATATTATAATATAAAAAAGTAAAAAAATCAATTAAAAGGGTTGATAAAAAATAAAAAATGTAATATAATTGTAAAGAATTTGTAACAAAAAAGAAATAAAAAGTAAGGATGGGAAAATAATGTTTAAATTAGGGCTTGGACAAGATATAGGAATAGATTTAGGAACAGCAACAGTAATTGCTTATGTAAAAGGAAAAGGAATAGTATTAAGAGAACCATCTGTTGTTGCAGTAGATAATACAACAGGAGAAGTTTTAGCAGTTGGTCAAGAAGCAAGAAGAATGCTTCGGAAGAACTCCAGGAAATATAGTGGCAACAAGACCTTTAAGAGATGGTGTAATATCAGACTATACTGTAACTGAAAAAATGCTTAAATACTTTATAAATAAAGTATGTGGAAAATTTATCTTTGCACCTAGAATAATGATTTGTATTCCATCACAAGTAACAGAAGTAGAGAAAAAAGCAGTAATAGATGCAGCATCACAAGCAGGAGCAAGAAAGGTATATTTAATAGAAGAACCAATAGCAGCAGCAATAGGAGCAGGAATAGATATATCAAAAGCATGTGGAAACATGGTAGTAGATATTGGTGGAGGAACAACAGATATTGCAGTAATATCACTAGGAGGATCAGTTGTAAGTTCATCACTTAAAGTTGCAGGGGATAAATTTGATGAAGCAATAATTAAATATATAAAGAAAAAACATAATATAATAATTGGAGAAAGAACAGCAGAAGACTTAAAAGTAAATATAGGTTGTGTATATCCAAAAATACAAGATACAGAAATGCAAATAAGAGGAAGAGATTTAGGAACAGGACTTCCAAATACAGTAACAATAAAATCAAGTGAAATGTTAGAAGCATTAATAGAACCAGCAATGATGATTGTAGAAGCAGTACACGGAGTTCTAGAAAGAACACCACCAGAACTTGCAGCAGATATAAGTGATAAAGGAATATATATGACAGGTGGAGGAGCACTTTTAGACGGTTTAGATAAATTATTACAAGAAAAGACAGGAATAAATGTAATGATAGCACAAGACACAGTATCTTGTGTAGCATTGGGAACTGGAAAGGCATTAGACAATTTAGATGTCTTAGATGGAACACCAAGAAGATAATAGAAATAAAAATAAATGCCACATAGTTTTTCTATGTGGTATAAATATTGTATAAAAGGAGAAGTATATGGAAAAAGTAGCTTTTATAACATTAGGTTGTAAAGTAAATCAATATGAAACAAATGCAATGGTACAAGAATTTATAGAAAAAGGATATGAAATAGTAGAACATACAGAAGTAGCAGATATATATGTAATAAATACTTGTACAGTAACAAATATGTCTGATAGAAAATCAAGACAAATGTTAAGACGTGTAAAAGAATTAAATAAAGACTCTATAGTAGTAGCTTGTGGATGTTATGTGCAAGTATCAAAAGAAGAACTAGAAAAAATAAAAGAAGTAGATCTAATACTTGGAAATAATGAAAAAAAACATATAGTAGAACTTGTAGAAAAATTCCAAAATGAAAAAAATATAAGAGAGAAAAAAAGCGAAATAGAAGAAGTAGAAGATGTAATGGGTCAGAAAGAATTTGTGGAATTTGGAGATGTAATATATACAGAAAAAACAAGAGCAGTAATAAAAGTACAAGACGGGTGTGATAGATTTTGTTCATATTGTATAATACCATATGCACGAGGTAGAGTAAGAAGTAGAAAACCAGAAAATGTAATATCAGAAATAGAAAAAATATCAAAAAAAGGAATAAAAGAAGTAGTAATAACAGGAATACATATAGCATCATATGGAAAAGACTTTAAAAAAGAATATAGATTAATAGACTTATTAGAAGAAATAAACAAAATAGATGGAATAGAAAGAATAGAATTAGGTTCAATAGAACCATTATTAATAACAGAAGAATTTGTAAAAAGACTAAAAAAATTAGAAAAAATATGTCATCATTTTCATTTGTCTTTGCAAAGTGGTTGTAACGAAACATTAGAAAGGATGAATAGAAGATATAGTATAGAAGAATTTAGAAAAATTGTAGAATTGCTTAGAAAAAATTATAAAGATGTAAACTTAACAACAGATATAATAGTAGGTTTTCCAGGAGAAACAGAAGAAGAATTCCAAAAAACATATAAATTCTTAGAAGAAATAAAATTTTATAAAATGCATATATTTAAATATTCACAAAGAAAAGGAACAAAAGCAGCTGTAATGAAAGAACAAATAGATGGAAATAAAAAAGAAGAAAGAAGTAGAAAACTAATAGAATTATCAGACAAAAATGAAGAAGAATATAATAAAAAATATATAGGAAAAGAAGTAGAGGTATTGTGGGAAGAAGAAAAAGAAGGCTTTTATAAAGGACATACAAAAAATTATATATTAGCATATTTGAAAACAGATAAAGAAAAAGAGAAAAAGTTAGAAAACACAATAACAAAAGTCAAATGCATAGAAGCAAAAAAAGACCATATATTGGTACAATTGTAAAAATGTAACAATATTGTAATAATTGTGTAACAAAGATTTAATATGAAAAATACCAAAAAATCTTGAAAAATAAAAAAATATATAGTATAAATAAAATAACGAAAATAAAGTAAAAGTGTATATAACACAAAGGAGGAAGAAAAATGGCAGATTTAGGTGAAGAAAATAAAGTATCAGGAGTATTTGGTGGAGTAGAGTTCAATAACAATGAAAATCAAAATAATGTAGTAAATACAAATGGAGATGTAGAAAACATCGAAAATGCAGGAACAATAAGAAATGCAAATTTACCTGTAAAACATGGTTTCTGGAATAAATTTAAAGCATTCTGGTTACAAGAAATTGATTGGAACAAAGAAATAAAAGTAGAACTTACACCATATCAACAAAAAGTAGAAGATGAGATTAATGAATTTTTACACCAAGAAATCACTTGGGAAAAGGTACATGACTTTTTATTCCAAGAAATTTCATTTAAAAGAAAAGCATAGGAAAACTTTGCAATATTAAAATGTATAATTTAAAAGTTTTAATAATCGATGATAATTAATAATCACCGATTATTTTTTTTGATATTAGGAAGGCAAAGCAATTTGTTTTACTTAAATAAAAAATAAATTTGTAAAAAATATTGATATTTTTCAAATTTTGGGATAAAATTTAAAAAGACTAATTTGAAGGGAGAACAAAATGATAACATTAAGTGATGTTAAAAATAATGAAGAGGTAGAAGCTTTAATAAAAGGGGCTCAAAAACAATTAGATGGTCTTCGGTTATACTGAACATAGCCATAGACATATTTCTATAGTATCAAAAAGAGCAGGTGATATATTACAAGAACTTCGGATATCCAGAAAGAACAATAGAACTTGCTAGAATTGCTGGTTATTTGCACGATATTGGTAATTGTGTAAATAGAGTAGACCATGCTCATAGTGGTGCAATAATTGCTTATAATATTTTAAAAGATATGGGGATGGATGTAAAAGAAAGAGTAGAAATTATGATGGCGATTGGAAACCACGATGAAAATACAGGAACAGCAGTAAGCGATATATCAGCAGCATTAATTTTAGCAGACAAATCAGATGTCCATAGAGATAGAGTAACAAATACTAATTTATCGACTTTTGATATACACGACAGAGTAAATTATGCGGTTACAAATGCAGATTTAAAAATTGATAGTGAAGAAAGAAAAATAATATTAAATCTTAAGATAGATACAAAATTATGTCCAGTGCTTGATTATTTTGAAATATTTATGGACAGAACTATGATGAGTAAATATGCAGCAAAATATTTAAAAATTTGGTTTGAATTAGTTATAAATGGAACAAAATTATTATAGACAAAAAATAAAATGGAGGAAGTAAGATGAGAAAATTAAAATTATTAACAATTATTTTAGGAATAGTACTAGTTACAATGGTAGCGTTTTTTGGAGTATATGTACAAGTACAAAACAGGATGGAAGATAAAGTAAAAGATTATTCATATGCAATGGATCTAAAAGGAGCAAGAAATATTAGGTTAACTGTGGATGATTCTAGTAATACAGTAATTAAAGATTCAGAAGGAAATGAGGTTTCAGATGCAGAAAACTTAACAGATGAAGAATTAGCTGAAAAAGGATATACAAAAGAAGAAACAAAGAAAAACTCAGATGAAGTTTTAAATGAGGAAAATTATAAAAAATCTAAAAGTATAATAGAAAAAAGATTACAAGAATTAGGTGTGGATAATTATATTGTAAGTTTAGATGAAGTAAGCGGTGATATTATAATCGAAATACCAGAAAATAATAATACAGATTCAGTTGTTAGTAATGTAGGAACAACAGGTAAGTTCGAAATAATAGATAGTGAAACTAAAGAAGTTTTAATGGATAATAATGATATAAAAAGAGTAAGAGTAATGTATGGTGCAAATAACACAGGAACATCAACTGGAACAGCTGTATATATGGATATAGAATTTAATAAAGAAGGAACAGAAAAATTAAAAAATATTAGTAATACATATGTAGAAACAAATACAACAAATAATACAAATACAACAAATGAAACATCAGAAACAACAACAGAAAATACTGAGGAAGAAACAACAACAAAAGAGATAACAATGCAAATAGACGGCGAAGAAATAATGACAACAAGTTTTGATGAAACAATTGAAACAGGAAGATTACAATTATCAGTAGGAAGTGCTACAACAGACAGTGATACTTTAAATGGATATATAAACCAAGCGTCTAGTATGGCAATCATATTAGATAATGGAAATATGCCAGTTGCATATACAGTGGCAAGTAATGAATATATATTATCAGATGTAACTGAAAGTGAATTAAACATAATTTTATATGTAATGTTAGCTATAGTGGCTATTTCTTTAATAGTTTTAATAATAAGATATAAATCACAAGGAATAATAAGTGCATTTTCATTTATAGGTCTAGCTTCAATTTTTGTATTATTACTTCGTTATACAAATGTAGTAATATCAATAGAAAGTATATTTGGAATTGCTGTTGTATTAATTTTAAATTACATTTTTGTAAATAAATTATTATCAAAATTAAAGAAAGAAGAAACAGTAAATAAAGGAATAATTACAAATATATTTAAAGAAACATATAAAGAATTCTTTATAAAAATAATACCAGTTTGTATTGCTGTTATTACCTTCTGTTTTATAAAATGGGAGCCAATTAGTAGTTTTGGTATGGTAATGTTCTGGGGAATTTTATTAATTGCTTTATATAATATTTCTATAACAAATCTATTAGTAAGGATAAACGCTAGCAAAGGAGGTAAAAAATAAAAATGGAAGAAAATAAAGAAAGTAAAATAAAAAAAGAGAAAATGAAGTTAAGTAAAAAAACAAAAATAATAATAACAATAATAGCAATTATTATATTAATAGGGATTGCAATTACTTGTACTATTGGTCTTAATTTTGATTTAAGATATAGAGATAGTAAAAGGATGGAATTATATTTAGAACAAGATTTTAATATATCTGATATAAAACAAATGACAGATGAAGTAATGAAAGACAAAAAAATAATTATTCAAAAAGTAGAGGTTTATGAAGATACTGTTAGTATAACAGCAGAAGATATTACAGATGAAGAAAAACAAAGTTTGATAGATAAAGTAAATGAAAAATATGGAACTACTTTATCAGCAGAAAGTACACAAATTGAAAATATTCCAAATACAAGAGGAAGAGATATAGTAAAACCATATGTTGTACCTTTCGGTATTGCCTCTTTAATTATTTTAGTTTATATGGCTATAAGATATAGAAAATTAGGAGTTATAAAAACTTTATTAAAAACAGTTTTAATTTTAATAGTAGTACAAATGGTGTTATTAAGTATAATGGCAATAACAAGAATACCAATTGGAATAGTTACTATTCCATTAGTAATTAATGTATATTTATTAACATTAATAGGTCTTACTACTTATTTTGAAAAACAATTAACAAATAAAATAAATAAAGAAACAAGCAAATAGGCTTGTTTCTTTATTTGCAAAATTATGTTAAATATGGTAATATATAAATTGCAAGTAAAATTGTATAAAAACTTAGAGAAAGGACTAAAATGAAGCCTAAGTCTACAATTATGGCAGAAGAAGTAAAAAAAGAAATTATCGTAAGTAACCCAGGCAATCGGAAGGTGTGGATAGATACATATGAAAACGGTTTGCTAGAACCACAACTTTTTTTAAGTTCAGCATTTCCAAAAGAAATAACATATAGACTTTTGGGGCTTGTTAAATTCCCAGACGGGAATTTTTATCCAAAGTATATATGTGAAACTGTAAGTGAACCTTCACTTGTTTTAAGTGGATATCCTAGCTATGAAGAAGGGATAGATGTTATAAATAGAGTATGTTTTGAACTTACATGGCAAGAAGGGATGCTTCAAGCTGGTAGTGTCAAAAGGTCAGATTTAAAATATTTTGATTATAGAAATGAAGATTTGTCATATTGGCTTGCTTCACCAGGAATATATGGATGGTATGATAATAACCATTTCGGACCAGGAAATGTTATTTCTGGTGTTGCAGATAGTGGTTATGGAGAAGAGCTTCGAAATAGTAGATGTTTTATTTCTGGTTATCTACCAGTGCGTCCAACAATGGTGTTGAATTCTAAAGTTGTTAAAAGTCCGCTGTTTGATAGTTTAGTAAGACTCTAGGTAAAAAACAGAGAGAAAGGAAAAAGATGTCAGATAGTAGGCTATTGCTACCAGACGGAATAAAAGCTGAATTTGTACTTGATAATACAGAAAAAAGAAGTTGTACAATTTTTCCAGAAGAAAGTGGGTATCATAGATGTCAAACTTTTCGAAGTGAAGACTTGCCAGAAAAAATACTTTTCCAATATATAGGTATGGTAAGAAATTCTGATGAAACATTATCACCAAAATATAAAGCTCAAGCAGTAACGGCTAAAGAGCTTAGATTATTTGGAAAAATAGGTTTGGAAAATGGTTTTGAGATAATGGACAAAATTTGTAAAACTCTTCTTGAAGGAAAAAAATGTATTGCAATTGCTAAAAGCATAAAAAAAGGTGATTTACGAGAAGGAAGAGGAGAGAACTTTACATATTGGCTAGCTTCAGGTACACAAACTGAGCTTCTTGGAGTTCAAAATATAAGTTCAGATATTATAGTATGTGGTTCTGTGCCAGGAAGTGACAATTCCATTATTTTTTCTTATGACTTAAGTGAAGTGTCTGGTTTGCAAGTAAGACCAACTGTTGTATTAAAAAAGAAGATAAGGATTAAAAAAAAAGAAGTAAGTAGATTTACATTAGTAGACCTCTAAGTTACAAATAAGACCTCTAAATAGGGGTCTTATTTGCTTGCAAAATTATGTAAAATATGATAAAATCTAAATTATCAGCAAAAGCTGAATAAAAAAGTGCTTAGAGAAAGGAAGGAAGATGACAAAAGAAATTGTTAGACTAGAGGATATGCCTTCTACCATTACAGTAAGTGAACTACCAAGAGTAATTATTGTTCCAAACCCAAGAGATAGAAAGGTTGTAATTACACCAGAAGAAAGTGGAATTGATGAAGAGCAAGTTTTTACAAGCGATTGCTTGCCAGATGAGATTCTATATAAGTTTCTTGGTATGGTTCAGTATCCAGACGGAAGTTATTACCCAAAGTATGTAGCAAATGTTGTAACATCACAAGAATTAGGACTGAAAGGAAAAGAAGGAGCAGAAAACAGTGTAGAAGTAATGAACAAGATTGTTTTTGGACTTACTTGGCAAAAAGGTATGCTAAGGGCTAAAAGTGTTAAAAAGTCCGATTTGAAGTTTTTTGATTATGAAAAAGAATGTTTTAAATATTGGCTAGCTTCGCCTGGTGTCGTTATCGACGACTCTCTCTGCGGCTTCGGTCCAGGGGCTGTGTTTAATGGTCGTGCGGAGACTGGTGGTGGCTTGTTCGGTTCTAATGGCGATTCCTATGATTTTTGGCTAGGTATTCGTCCTGTAATGCTTCTAGCTTCTAAGATCCAAATGGATAAACTTCCTTTGGTAGAACTCTAAGTGTTAACAAATAAGACCTCTAAAATAGGGGTCTTATTTGTGTTTTAGAATAAAATATTTTATTAATAAAATTTCAAAAATTATTCATATTTTGGTATAGATTTTTTTTTGTGCTTGTGATAAAATAAGTCCAAAGGTTTAGAAAATTTGGAGGAATAAAATGGGAAATATAGTATTACTAGATGAATTAACAATAAATAAAATTGCAGCAGGAGAAGTTATAGAAAGACCAGCATCTGTAGTAAAAGAAATGGTAGAAAACTCAATAGATGCAGGAGCAACTTCAATAACTGTTGAAATAAAAAATGGAGGAATATCATTTATAAAAGTAAGTGATAATGGAAAAGGAATAGCAAGTGATGATTTAGAAATAGCATTTGAAAGACACGCAACAAGTAAAATAAGGTCAGCAGATGATTTAAATACAGTAACATCAATGGGGTTTAGAGGTGAAGCTTTAGCTAGTATTGCAGCAGTTGCAAATGTAGAATTAGTATCAAAAACAGAAAATCAGGAGATAGGATATAGAGTAGTAGTAGAAGCAGGAGATGTATTAGAAAAAGAAGAAGCGGGGTGTAGAACAGGAACTACAATTACAGTAAAAAACTTATTTTTTAACACACCAGTTAGATATAAATTCTTAAAAAAAGATTATACAGAGTCAGGTTATATAGAAGATGCAATAACAAGAATAGCGTTAGTAAACCCAAATGTAGCAATAAAATTGATAAACACAGGAAAAACAGTAATTCAAACAAATGGAAGTGGAAATCTAAAAGATGTAGTATATAGTATATATGGAAAAGATATAGCAAGCAATATATTAGAAGTAAATTACAAATATGAAGATATAGAAGTTACAGGTGTTATAGGAAAACCTGAAATAGCTAGGTCAAATAGGGCTAATCAATTATTTTTTGTAAATAAAAGATATATAAAAGATAAAACTTTAACAGCAGCAACAGAGCAAAGTTATAAAGGTTTAATACCTATTGGAAAATTTGGTTTTACAATATTAAATTTAGAAATGAATCCAGCAAAGGTGGATGTAAATGTACATCCAGCAAAATTAGAAGTAAGATTTCAAGAAGAAAATAAAGTATTCCAAGCAGTATACCACGCAGTGAAAGAAACTTTATTAAAAGGAGAATTAGTAGCAGATCCAGAAAAAAGCTTAAGAGATGAAAATGGAGAAAAAAAGATAGATAGAAGTGCAGTTAGTTTTGAAGAAAGACTTAAAAACTTAAGAGAATCTAAAAAAGAAAATAACCAAGGTTTATTTGGTTTTAGAAAACAAAACGAAAAACAAATAGAAAAATATACAGATGAAGAAAGTAAGATAAAAACAAATATATTAGAAGATGTGTATAATAGTAAAAATAAAGAAAAAAATCTTCTAAATAATAACGATAATGCTGAGC
Organism: uncultured Clostridia bacterium; assembly: GCA_944388035.1. Classification (GTDB taxonomy): domain Bacteria; phylum Bacillota; class Clostridia; order TANB77; family CAG-508; genus CAG-269. The sequence goes on from CALXHF010000001.1 coordinate 79,103, forward strand.
TAGAAGTTGGAAAACCAATAGATACAACAGATGTATTAGAGCAATTAAAAAAGATGAGGGAAAAAATAGAAGAAGAGCTAAAAGAAAATAAAAATATAAGATTAGAAGATGTAAGCTTAGACAAAAGTAGAGAGGAAAAAGAAAAGGAAGAAAAAGATGATAAATTAGAAGTAGGTATAGAAGAGGAAAGACAAGAAAATAAACAAGAGATAACAGAAGAACAGAAAGAAAAGATAGACAAAGTAAATGAAGCCTTAGAAAACATAGATAACAAAGAAATAAAAGAAGAATTTGGCGAAATCAAACAAAAAATGGAAGAATTAAACAATAACCCAAAAGTCGTATCAGAAGATTTTGATGAAATGTATAGAAAACTATTTGGAAGAAGTCCAATTGCAGATGTAGAAGAAAAGAAAGAAAAAGATACAAATAATGCAATTGATATTGTTAAAAGTAATATATCTATGTTTGACACAGATGAAAAATTCCAAAAACCAACATACAAGTTTATAGGAATAATATTTAAAACATATATAATTCTAGAAATAGGAGAAGAAATGTATATATTAGACCAACATGCAGCACACGAAAGAATTATGTATGAGAAAGTAAAGAAAAATTATTATAGTGATGAGGTAAAAGATTCACAATTATTGTTATTACCAGATGTAATAACTCTAACACATAAAGAAATGGATATAGCAAAAGAAAATATTCCTATGTTTGAAAAAGCAGGATTCACATTAGAAGAGTTTGGAGAAAACACAATAAAATTAACAGGAGTGCCAACTATATGTTTAGACTTAGACACAAAAGAATTATTCTTAGAAACATTAGATGAAATAAACACAGTAGCAAGAACAGCAAAACAAGAAAAAGAAGAAAAATTCATAGCGACAGTAGCGTGTAAATCAGCAGTAAAAGCAAATATGGCATTGACGAAAGAAGAAGTAGAAAAATTAATGGATGAATTATTAAAACTTCCAAACCCATTTACTTGTCCACACGGAAGACCAACTGTTATAAAGATGACAAAATATGATATAGAAAGAAAATTTGCAAGAAAATAAAGGAGCAAGAAAAAATGACTTTTATAATAATAATGACAATAATAATATATTTATTGGTAATAGCTTGGAGCTGGACAAGTTTAGGAGATACTAGTAAAGCTAAAAAAGTATTAATAATATTTATTGGAATAATTACAATATTTTTAATAACACAAATAGTGTTTTCAATGTCAAAATCAGGAATAAATTATGAAAATGAAGAAATAGAAAATTGGGTAGGAAAAATAATAGTATTTCTGTTTACTGGTTTAAATAGTTTTGTAATGCCGTTTTTAATGAAATTATTTAAAAAGCTACAAGATGGCGAAATAGATGGAAGTGTTTTTAAAGTTAGATTTATAGTAATATTAATTATATTTATTATATGTTTATTTTTAGAGTGTGGTTATATGGAATCAATACAACAAGGAATATTAAGAGTATATAGAGCAAATATAGGAAATTAAAACTAAAAAAGGATAGTGAAAATATGGAAAAGCCAAAAGTAATAGTAATTTGTGGGCCAACAGCTTCAGGAAAAACAGCATTATCAATAGAACTTGCAAAAAAAATAAATGGAGAAATTATATCTTGTGATTCTATGCAAATATATAAAGAAATGGATATAGGAACAGCAAAGCCCAGCATAGAAGAAATGCAAGGAATTAAACATTATATGATAGATATAATATCTCCAGATGAAAGATTCAGTGTAGCAGATTATAAAAAACAAGCAAAAGAAGCAATAAAGGAAGTTTTAAAAAAAGGAAAAACACCAATAGTAGTTGGAGGAACAGGACTTTATGTAGATAGCTTAATATATGAAATAGATTATCCTGAAATTAATTTTGACGAAAAATATCGAAAAGAACTAGAAGAAAGAGTAAAAAAAGAAGGTTTGAACACTTTATATGAAGAAGCTAAAAAAATAGATGAAAAAGCAGTAGAAAAAATAAGTGTAAATGATAAAAAAAGAATTTTAAGAATATTGGAAATATATAAAGCAACAGGAAAAACAAAAACAGAACAGGAAAAAGAATCTAGAAAAAACGAACCAGAATTTGATTATAAAGTATATGCTTTAAATATGGACAGAGAAAAATTATATGAAAAAATCAATAAAAGAGTTGACATTATGATAAAAAATGGTTTAATAGAAGAAGTAAAAAATATTTATAAAAAATATGATAAATTTCCAACAGCAATGCAAGGACTTCGGATATAAAGAAGTTGTGGAATATTTGGAAAATAAAATTACAAAAGAAGAAATGATAGAAAAAATAAAACAAGAAAGTAGAAGATATGCAAAAAGACAATTAACGTGGTTTAGAAAAAATAAAGAAATAATATGGATTAATGCAGAAGATGGAATACAAAATAATATAAAAATTATTTTGGAGGGTTAAATTGGAAAAACAAAGAAAAAAGCAGAAGAAAAAATTAAATAATAAAAAAGTAGCTGTTATTTCTGGAATTTTATTGGTTTTACTAATTTATCTAATATATGTAATATATTTACTTATAAAACAACCAACAAATGTTTTTACAATAGAAGAAGGAAAACTATATAAGGAAGAAACTGATATAGGTTATGTAATTAGAAATGAGAAGGTTGTTAAAGGTGAAAACTATAAAAATGGTATGGAACAAATAATAGCAGAAGGTGAAAAAGCAGCAGCGAACGAGAACATATTTAGATATTATAGTACAAATGAAGAAAACCTTAAAGCAAAAATTGCAGAATTAGATGGTAAGATACAAGAAGCAATGGCTAAAGAAGATACTAATATACCATCATCTGATGTAAAAACATTAGAAAATCAAATTGATCAAAAAATAGAAAATATTAATAAGATAACTAATATGTCTCAGTTGGAAGAAGAAAAGAAACAAATAGACGAATTAGTATCTAAAAAAGCAAAAATAGCAGGAGAGACAAGCCCACAAGGGTCATACTTACGAAGCTTAATTGATGAAAGAAAGGGGTATGAATCTGAATTAAATTCTGGTGCGGAATATGTAAAAGCACCAATTAGTGGTATTGTATCATATAGAGTAGACGGTTTAGAAGAAGTATTAACACCAGATAATTTTAGCAATTTAAGTAAAGAATATTTAGAAGGACTAAATTTAAGTACTGGAAAAATAGTTGCAACAAGTAATGAAGCGGGCAAAGTAATAGATAATTTTTATTGCTATATAGCAACAATAACATCATCAGAAGAAGCAAAACAAGCAGAAGTAGGTGATAAAGTAAAAGTAAGGCTTTCTAATAATATAGAAACAGATGCAGAAATTACTAACATAATAAAAGAAGATGATGGTGATATAATCTTAATTTTAAGACTAACAGAACAAATTAAAGAATTAATAAACTATAGAAAAATAACATTTGATTTGATTTGGTGGAATGCATCTGGGTTAAAAGTTCCAAACCAAGCAATAGTTACAGAAAATGAATTGAACTATGTAGTAAGAAATAGAGCAGGTTATTTAAGTAAAATATTAGTAAAAATAAAAAGACAAGGAGATAAATACGCAATTATAGAATCTTATGATACAGAAGAATTAAAAGAATTAGGTTTTTCTGATACCGAGATTGCAAATTATAAGAAAATCTCTATATATGATGAGATTTTAATAAATCCGGATTTAAGTAAAGTAGAAGAGTAAGAATATTAAAATAAGAACAATATTGTAAATAAAAAATAAAAAGAAATGTTACAGAAATGTTACAAAAATATTAAAATTTAAAAACATTTTAAAAATATATTGACATTTTGACAAAAAAAGTAGATACTTAAATACGTAAAAGAAAATAAACAAAGGAAGTAAATTTTAGGAGGTTTTTTTATGTCAGGAGCATTAATGAATAAAGTATGGGATTTATTTGGTATGGATAGAGCTCAAGAAGAGGAAGATTACGAAAACGAGGATGTATATGATTACGAGGATGAAGAAGCAGAAGAACAAGAAGAAAGAGGTTTTTTCGGAAGAAGAAACAGAGATAATAAAGTTGTAAATATGCCACAATCACAAACAAATAGTAATGCTATAAAAATGGTAATATCACAACCAACATCTTTTGAACAATCAGATGAAATTTGTTCTTTCTTAAAAGAAAGAAAATCTGTAATTGTTAATTTAGAATATGTAAATAAAGATGTAGCAAGAAGAATTGTAGACTTTATTAGTGGTGGAGTATATGCATTAGATGGATATATTCAAAAAGTTTCTAATTCTATATTCTTAGTTGCACCTTCAAATTATGAAATTACAAATGAAATGGCAAGAGAAGAAATGAAAAATAAATTATCAGTTTCTTGGCTTAAAAATAATGGAATAAACTAAGAAAAAACAAAAAGATAAAGATTAAAAAATAAAGTTAAATAAAAATATCCATAGAGGAGGAAGATAATGATTACACCATTAGATATAGAAAATAAAAGATTTTCGAAACAAATGATGAATGGATATAGTGTTGAAGAAGTAGACGATTTCTTAGATGAGCTAACAGCAGATTATTCAAGAAATTACAAAGAAAATGCTGAACTAAAAGCTAAAATAGAAGAATTAACAAAAAATATGGAACATTATAAAAGTATTGAGACAACATTAAACAATACTTTAGTAATGGCGCAAAGTACAGCAGAAGATATAAAAAAAGTAGCACAACAACAAGCAGACCAAATAATAAGTGAAGCTAAAGCAACTGCTCAAAAACAAGTAGATGAATTAAATAATGAAGTAGTTTTAAAAACAAAAGAAGTAGAAGACGTAAAAAAACAATTTGATATATATAAAGCAAAAATGGAATCACTTTTAATATCACAATTAGAATTATTAAAAGATATAAATAAAGAAGATAATGCTTGAGACAAAATGGGTGTCCCACTTTGTCTCAATTTTTTTATAAATATTTTTTTAGTTGTTCCACAGTATTTTCTTGAAATTTAATAAATTCATTTAAAACATTTTTTACTTCATTATCAGCATCAGGATTTTGATTTAAAAGTTTAACTCCTTCTATTATTCCCATATTAGTTCCTTGTATCATTAATTCTGCAATTTTAGAATTGCTTTTATCTGTTAAAGTGTTCATTTCAACACCCATCCAGCCCATAGCTTTTTGCATAGGATTTAATTCTTTTGGAAAATCATCAAATTTAGTTAATTCATTATTTACTTCATTTAATATTTTATTATATTCATCATATTGGTATTTTAGGCCTTCTTTAAATCTATCATCCTGAACTTTTTCAGAAACATTTGAAATTGAATCCATCCCCATTTTTATACCTTTATTTAATTCGTTTAAAATATAACGGTTATTGTCCATAATAAGCCTCCTTAAAAAATATTTATAATTTTATTATCTACAAAAATAATTAAAATATTAAAAATAAATTGAATAAAAAAAATTCTTTTTGTAAAAAATAATAAAAAAGTATGAAAGGAAAGTTTGAAAATGGAAGATTTAGTTAAAAGTTTGAATTGTTTTTTATCTGATTTAAATGTGTTTTATAGAAAGCTTCAAAATTACCATTGGAATATAAAAGGGAAAGAGTTTTTTGAAATGCATATTAAACTAGAAGAATATTATGATGAGATAAATGATGAAATTGATGAAGTAGCAGAACACATTTTAATGTTAAATGCTGAACCTTTAGGAACTATGAAAGATTATTTAGATAATACTTGTATTAAAGAAGCCAAAAATGAAAAAATCGATACTTGCCAAGTTGTAAATAATATAATTACAGATTATAATACTTTGCTTAAAAAAGCAAATGAAATTAAGGAAAAAGCTGATAATATTAAAGCTTATGGAACTTCTTCTTTAATTGATAATTATATTCTTCTTTATATGAAAAATTTATGGATGTTAAATCAATTGAATATGAAATAAAAATTAAAAATAGCTTAGAAAAAAATAAACTTAAAGTATAAAACTTTAGGTTTATTTTTTTTAAGAAAAAATCAATTAAATTTAAAACAACTTCTTTATCTCTTTTGCTTAATTTTTAAATTTCTCATCATATATTGAAATATAATTTTTTACATCTGTATCTAATAAATCATATAAAATAATATCTGGTGTTATTTTATATACCATAGATAAAGAAGAAAAAATAGTATATATTGCACATATATATTATGGTGGAAGAAACTATTTAGATGGTGGTTTATTATAAATTATAAATAAGTATTTTGTTTTGAGTTTAAGAAATTAAATTCAAAGCATTTTTTTCTGGAAATTTTTGGGTTACATTAAAAGATAAAAAAGTTAATATTAAAAACAATTAAAAATAGCTCAAAGTCGAAAATGGAGCGAATAAAAGAAAGTAAGGAAATGTCAAACTTAAATTTAAAATGTATATGGATACCAACAGAAATATTAACAGATAATAAGTTAAGTGATAAAGAAAAAACATATACACTTGGAATATAAAAATTAAAAGAAAAGTTAAGCAGGTAGGTAATCTACTTGCTTTTTATAAATGCGTTTCCAATAATACTAAAAGGTTGCAAAGGAAACATCCCTTTTCACAAAAAATTCACAAAATATTTTAGCAGAAAGTATTGACAAGTGCTAAAATTGGGTATAATATATAACAAGGTTAGCAAACGAACTTAAGGAGTGCTAAAACTAACAATTAAAGAAGAGGTGAAAAAATTGTTAGATGATAGAAAAAAGAAAGTATTACAAGCAATTGTAGAAGAATATATAAATACAGCAGAACCAGTTAGTTCAAATGCTTTAACTAAAAATCACGGTCTAGATTGTAGTAGTGCAACAATAAGAAATGAAATGGCAGAACTAGAAAAAAATGGTTATTTAGACAAAACACATACATCGAGTGGTAGAGTGCCTTCAGAAAAAGGGTATAGATACTATGTAGATGAGCTTGTAAATGATAAAGATATAAGCCTAGAAGAAATAAAATATATAAGTGACAAATTAGAAACAAAAGTAAATGAAATAGAAGACTTAACAAAAATAACAGCAAATACAATATCTGAAGTAACTCATTATACAACAATATCTATAGGACCAAAAACAAATGAACAATTAATAGAAGAAATAAAATTTGTATTACTTCGGCTCTAGAATGATGATGGCAGTAATACTTACAGATAGTGGTTTAGTAAAAGAAACTATAATAAAATTTGATGAAGATATAACAGCAAAACAAGTTGAAACTATTAATTATATGTTTAATAAAAAATTAAAAGGTGAGCCACTTTCAACAATAGATAGACCATTAGAAGAATATTTATATGATGAAATGACATATAGTGTAAATGTTGTAAAACCAATAATAGAACAGATAAAAAAAGTCTTAGCAGAAGAAGATAAAATATATTTAGAAGGAGCAAATAAAGCTTTTGAATTACCAGAATTTAATAGCCTAGAAGTTGCAAAAAACTTTGTAAATATATTAGATGAAAAAGAAGTTGTTGCAGATATGTTAAATAGTGGATTTGCAGAAGATATAAAAGTTTATATTGGTGATGAAAACGAAAAAGAACAATTAAAAGACTTTAGTGTAGTAACATTTAAACATAAAGTAAATGGAAAAGATTTAGGAACAATAGGAATTATAGGTCCAAAAAGGATGGACTATTCAAAAGTTATTTCAGTTATGAAATATATAAATAAAAAATTAAATGGTAATGGAAAGAAGGGATAAAATGAAGGAAGAAAAAGAAGAAAAGGAAAAAATGGAAAATAACGAAGTAGAAAAAACTAATAAAGAAGAAAATAAGAAGGAAAATAAAGAAAAAGAAATGGTACCAAAAGAAGATTATGAGGCATTAGATGACCATTTTAAAAGAATTTTAGCAGAATTTGAAAACTTTAAAAAACGTAGTCAAAAAGAAAGAGAAACATTATATAATTCAATATTATCAGATGTAGTAGAAGTAATTCTTCCAGTACTAGATAACTTAGAAAATGCAGTAAAAGTTGAGACAAAAGATGAAGAATATAAAAAAGGAATTGAACTTGTACTAAAACAATTTAATGATGTTTTGAAATCAAAAGGAGTAGAAGAAATAGAAGCTTTAGGTCAGACTTTTGATCCAGAGTTACACGAAGCAGTAAGAAGTGTGCAAGATGATGAAAAAGGTGAAAAAGAAGTTGTAGAAGTTTATAGAAAAGGTTATAAAATAGGAAGCAAAGTAATAAGACACTCAATGGTAGCAGTAGCTAATTAAAAACAGATATAGTTTTATTATATATATATTGTTTATAATTTGTTTATTAATATGTTATTAAATTTTAATTTATATATTTTTATTATAAAAAGAAAGGATGAAGAAAAATGGGAAAAATTATAGGAATTGACTTAGGAACAACAAATTCTTGTGTAGCAGTTATGGAAGGAGGAGAGCCAGTAGTTATACCAAATGCAGAAGGAAATAGAACAACTCCATCAGTTGTTGCTTTTTCTAAAAATGGTGAAAGACTAGTTGGACAAATAGCAAAACGTCAAGCGGTAACAAATCCAGAAAATACTGTTATATCAATCAAAAGAAAAATGGGAACTAATGATAAAGTAGATATAGAAGGAGATAAATTCTCTCCACAAGAAATATCAGCAATGATATTACAAAAATTAAAACAAGATGCAGAAAATTATTTAGGACAAAAAGTAACTCAAGCAGTTATCACAGTACCAGCATATTTTAGTGATAGCCAAAGACAAGCAACAAAAGATGCTGGAAAAATTGCAGGGCTAGAAGTTTTAAGAATTATAAATGAGCCAACAGCAGCAGCACTTGCTTATGGTATGGATAAAGAACAAGACCAAAAAATATTAATATATGATTTAGGTGGAGGAACATTTGATGTTTCTATCCTAGATATTGGTGATGGTGTATTTGAAGTTTTAGCAACAAGTGGTAATACTCATCTTGGTGGAGACGATTTTGATAATGCTATTATTAATTATTTAGTATCAGAATTTAAAAAATCAAATGGAATTGATTTGAGTTCTGATAAAATGGCAATGCAAAGACTAAAAGAGGCAGCAGAAAAAGCAAAAATAGAATTATCAGGTGTTCAACAAACACAAATAAACTTACCATTTATTACAGCAGATAGTACAGGACCAAAGCATTTAGACGTGACTTTAACAAGAGCTAAATTCGAAGAATTAATTCACGATTTAGTAGAAGAAACAGCAGGACCTGTAAACCAAGCTCTAAAAGATGCAGGAATAACAGCAAATGATATTCATAAAGTATTATTAGTAGGTGGTTCTACAAGAGTTCCAGCAGTTCAAGAAGTTGTAAAAAGAATAACAGGAAAAGAACCAGATAAAGGAATTAACCCAGATGAGTGTGTTGCAATCGGAGCAGCAATTCAAGGTGGTGTTTTATCAGGAGATGTAAAAGACTTAGTATTATTAGATGTAACACCTTTATCACTTGGTATTGAGACATATGGTGGAGTATTTACAAAATTAATTGAAAGAAACACAACAATACCAACTAAAAAATCACAAATATTCTCAACTGCAGCAGATGGTCAAACATCAGTTGAAATTCACGTGCTACAAGGTGAACGTGAAATGGCAGCATATAACAAGACTTTAGGAAGATTCCAATTAACAGGAATACCAGCAGCACCAAGAGGTGTACCACAAATTGAAGTAACATTTGATATAGATGCAAATGGTATAGTTCATGTATCTGCAAAAGATATGGCAACTGGAAATGAACAAAATGTAGCAATTACAGCTTCTACAAATCTTACAGATGAAGATATTGATAAAGCAGTTAAAGATGCAGAAGCACATGCTGAAGAAGATAAGAAAAAGAAAGAAGAAATTGAAGTTAAAAATAATGCTGAAAGTTTAGTATATAATAGTGAAAAAACTCTAAAAGATTTAGGAGATAAAATATCAGGAGAAGAAAAAGCTAAAGTTGAAACAGAAATAGAGAATACTAAAAAAGCATTAGAGACAAACGATACTGCAAAAATTAAAGAAGCTACAGAAAAATTAACAAAGGTATTTTATGATATGTCAGAACAATTATATAAAAATGCAAATCCAAATGCTGGAGCAGGAACTGAAGCAAATGCTAATCAAAATGCAGAAGGACCAAAAACAGATGAAAATGGAAATGTGTATGATGCAGACTATAAAGTAGAAGACGATAATAAAGATGACAATAAATAAAAGATAAAAGAGGATTAGAGGGACTTCCTCTAATCTTCTAACTTTTAAGGAGGAAGAAATGGCAACTAAAAGAGATTATTATGAAGTTTTAGGTGTAAATAAAAATGCAACAGATGATGAGATAAAAAAAGCTTATCGTAAACTTGCAAAAAAATACCATCCAGATGCAAACCCAGATAATAAAGAAGAAGCAGAAGCTAAATTTAAAGAAGTAAATGAAGCATATGAGAATTTATCAGATCCACAAAAAAGAAAGATGTATGACCAATTTGGAGCAAACGGACCACAAGGTGGTTTTGGCCAAGGAGGACCTTTTGGAAATGGAGGATATTATTCATATTCTAGTTCAGGTTTTGATGGTTTTTCAGACTTTGGAGATTTAGGAGATATTTTCTCAACATTTTTTGGTGGAGGTTTTGGTGGAAGACGAAACTCTACAAGAAAAAATGGTCCTGTTAAAGGAGCAGACTTAAATGTAAGAATGGAAATCACTTTTGAACAAGCTTTTATGGGTGTTGAAAAAGAAATTGTAATTACAAGAGATGAAGAGTGTAGTCATTGCCACGGAACTGGTGCAAAACCAGGAACTTCTCCTATAAAATGTCCTACTTGTAATGGAACAGGTCAAGTAACACAAGTACAAAATACAATATTAGGACAAATGCAAACAACAAGAACTTGTTCAGCTTGCCACGGAACAGGTGAAATAATAAATAACCCTTGTGAAAATTGTAATGGAAAAGGAACAATAAGAAAACAGCCAAAAATAAAAGTAAAAATACCAGCTGGAATAGATGATAATCAAACAGTAGTATTGAGAGGAGAAGGAGAACCAGGCAAAAAAGGCGGACCTAAAGGAGATTTATATATTACTGTTAAAGTTAAAAAACATAGTGTATTTACAAGGAAAGGAAACAATGTACTTTGTGAAATACCAATAACAATAACACAAGCATCTTTAGGAGCAGAACTTGAAATACCAATGGTAGATGGAAGTAAAGAAAAATATAAGATACCAGAAGGAACACAAACAGGAAGTAAGTTTAATATTAGAAATAAAGGTTTTAAATCAGTTAGTTCTAATAGTGTTGGTGATTTTATATTTACAGTAATAGTTCAAACGCCAAAAAGACTTTCAAAAGAACAAAGAGAATTATTAACTCAGCTTGCAAAAACAATGAACGAACAGCCACCAGTGAAAAAACGTGGATTATTTGGATAAAGGATATAGTAAAAGCTATATTCTTTTTTTGTATATAAATTGTGTCAAAAAACAAATAAATTAATATAATAACCATAGGTGGTAAAAATGGAATTTATAATAAGAATAATATTTTGGACATTAGCTACTTATGGTTTGTTTGAGATAATAAAGAATATTATATATATAAGTACATATACAAATTTTAAATCAGATGGAATATATGTAATAATAGCGGTTAAGAATCAGGAAGATAAGATAGAAGGTTTTATGAGGTCAGCATTATTTAAAATGTTGTATGGAAGAGATGATTACGTTAAAAATATAATAATAACAGACTTAAAATCAAAAGATTCAAGTAAAGAAATAATAAAAAAACTATCAGAAGAATATGAGTGTTTAGAAGCAGTTAATTGGAAAGATTGTAAAGAAATAATGGATAGTGTTGACGAAAGCTAGTTGCCTGAAATATAGGTAACCGTAATCCCATTGGCTTTAGACGATGGGTCGAGGTTGCAAAAAGTATATATTTTGTGTTATACTGTCTGTGTAAATATATAGAAATAAAAATATTTACTACAACAACTTGCTTTGTTTTCAGTTTAGAAAAGGTTTTATGATAAATATTAATAAAATATATAGAAAGTAAAAATTAGAAAAGGCGGTGAGAGTCAAAAATGTTAAAAGCATATAAATATAGAATATATCCAAATAAAGAACAAGAAGAACAAATAGAAAAAACATTTGGCTGCTCACGTTTTGTTTATAATAAAACATTAGCATATAGAAAAGAAATGTATGAAAAAGAAAAAATAAGTGTAAGTAAAATAGACTGTAATAATTATTGTAATAGAGAATTAAAGAAAGAATATGAGTGGTTAAAAGAAGTAGATAAATTTGCTTTAACAAATGCAATATATAATATGGATACAGCATATCAAAAATTCTTTAAAGAAGGAGGAGGATATCCAAAGTTTAAGAGTAAGCATAATAATTATAAATCATATACAACAAACTATACAAATGGAAATATAGAAGTAGATTATGAAAAAGGAAGAATACAATTACCAAAATTACAGAAAGTAAAAATAAAATTACATAGAAAATTTAAAGGACAAATAAAATCAGTTACAGTATCACAAGAGGCAAGTGGAAAATACTATGTATCAATACTAGTAGAAACTAAGCATCAAGAATTACCACATACAAATAAAAAGATAGGAATAGATTTAGGAATAAAAGATTTATTAATAACATCAGAAGGAAAGAAATATGAAAACCCAAAGATAATAAAAAAATACGAGAAAAAATTAGCAAGAAAACAAAGACAATTATCACATAAGAAAAAAGAAAGTAAAAATTATAAAAAGAAGAAAAAAGAAATAGCAAAATGCCACGAAAAAATAAAAAACATAAGAAAAGATTATCTGCATAAAATTTCTAACAAGATTATCAGCGAAAACCAAGTGATAGTAACAGAAAATTTACAGATAAAGAATATGGAAAAAAATCATAAATTAGCAAAAGCAATAACAGATGCATCTTGGTATGAGTTAACAAGACAATTAGAATATAAAGCAAAATGGAACGGGAGAGAATATATAAAAGTAGATACTTTTTATGCAAGTAGCCAATTATGTTCTGTATGTGGATATCAAAATAAAGAAGTAAAAGATTTATCTATTAGAAAATGGATATGTCCAGAATGTAAAACAGAACATAATAGAGATATAAATGCTGCAAAAAACATCTTAAAGGAAGGACTAAGAAAAATAGCATAAGAAATATAGGGAAGGGACAGCCCGAATAAACGCCTGTGGAGATAGTAGGTTACGAGGTCTAAAAAGCAGGAAGCCCATTGGCTTTAGACAATGGGTAGTTCACAAACTTGTCTCTTTGTGATAAACTAAAAATGTTAATTAAAAAACAAGGAGAAGGAAATGGAAGTAATAGGAGAGATTACAGCAATAATCTATCAAAATAAAATAAATAGTTATACAGTAGCAGAAATAGAAACAGACGAGGAAATATTAGTAATAGTTGGATATTTACCATTTGTAAATGTAGGAGATACTGTAAAATTAATTGGGAAATATGTAGAACATAAAGACTATGGAAGACAATTTAAAGTAGATACATTTGAAAAAATAATGCCACAAACATTATCAGCATTAGAAAAATACTTAGCAAGTGGAAAAATAAAAGGAATAGGAAAAGCAACTGCAAAAAAAATTATAAAAAAATTTGGAGAAGATACAATAAATATATTTAAATTATATCCAGAAAAATTAGCACAAATAAAAGGAATATCGCTAGAAAAAGCAAAAGAAATGTCAGAAAGTTTTATAGAAAATTGGGAAGTATGGCAAATAGTGGGGTTCTTAGAAAAATTTGGAATAGGAGCAGAACACGCAACAAAAGTATTTGAATTATATGGAATAACAGCAATAGATGAAATAGAAAATAACCCATATCTATTAATAGATATAGCAAGAGGAGTAGATTTCAAACAAGTAGATAAAATGGCATTAGACTTAGGAATAAGTTCTGATAATGAAAAAAGAGTAACATCTGGAATAAAATATGGACTGATTAGAGTAACAAACAATGGACACTCTTGTACATTAAAAGATAATTTAATAGAATTTGTAATAAATTTATTAGATGTAACATCAGAAAATGTAGAAGACGGTATAATTAGTTTAAAATCAAAAGATGAAATTGTAGAAGAAAAAAGAGAAAATGGAGATGTATTTGTATATCTAAAAACATTTTATATAACAGAAGAAGAAATAGCATATAAAACAAAAAGGCTATTAAAAGCAAAAAATGTAAAAGAAATAAAATCATTTGATAAAGAATTAAAAAAAGTAGAAAAAATATCAAATATAGAACTATCAGAAAAACAAAAACAAGCACTAAAATTAATAAATGAAAACAATGTAACAATAATAACAGGAGGACCAGGAACAGGAAAAACAACAATAATAAAAAATATAATAGATATATATGAGGAAAAAGGAAAAAAAGTAGTTTTAGCAGCACCAACAGGACGAGCTGCAAAAAGGATGACAGAAACAACAGGAAAAGACGCATCAACATTACATAGACTGTTAGAAATAGGAAAAATAGATGATGATAGTTTTTATAAAAGTGTAAGTAAATATGAGGGAGCTCCAATAGATGCAGATGTAATAATAGTAGATGAAGTATCAATGATGGATATGTTTTTAATGAATTATTTACTAAAATGTGTATATCAAGGAACAAAATTAGTATTAGTAGGAGATATAGACCAATTACCTTCAGTAGGACCAGGAAGCGTACTAAAAGATTTAATAAACTCAGAAGAAATACCAACAATAAAATTGGACAAAATATTTAGACAAGCAGCAAGAAGTAAAATAATAGTAAATGCACATAGAGTAAATGAAGGAGAAAAATTTTTATCTAAAAGTGAAGAAGAAGAGGAAATGAAAGACGATTTCTTTTTCATAAAAGAAACATCACAAGAAAAAATGTTATCACAAATAGTATCTTTGTGTACAGGAAGATTAGAAAAGTATGGAAATTATGACTTTTTCCAAAATATACAAGTACTTACACCTACAAAAAAGGGAATGCTTGGAACAAAAGAATTAAACAAAGTATTACAAGAAAACTTAAACCCTAATCTAATAGGACTTCCAGAAAGAGCAAGTACGGGAGCAATATATAGAGCAGGGGACAGAGTAATGCAAATAAAAAATAATTATGATATATACTGGGAAAGAGAAAAAGGAGAAGAAAAAGAAGGAATAGAAGAAAAAAGGGGAATAGAAGAAAAAGAAATAGGAAGTGGAGTGTTTAATGGAGAAATAGGAACAATAAAAAGAGTAGATGAAAAAGAAAAAGTAGTAGAAATAAAATTTGATGATGAAAAAATTGCATATTATGAATATTCAGAATTAGACCAAATAGAACACAGTTATGCAATAACAATACATAAAGCACAGCGGAAGTGAATTTGATGTAGTAATAATGGCACTGCCAGCATCATCACCAATGTTACTTACAAGGAACTTATTATATACAGGAATAACAAGAGCAAAAAAACTACTAATAATAGTAGGAAGTGAAAAAGTAGTAGAATTTATGACACAAAATGTGGACAGCAAAAAAAGAAACACAGGTTTAGAATTCAAAATGAGACATTAGGGGACACCCACTTTTTGTCTCATTTTTTAATTATAAAAAGTAAAAGTTATATATTAAATGTGAAAATTTTGTGAAAAACGTAAAATATTCTTGACATAAAAAGTATATACTTAGTATAATTAATTAAAATTAAGATTCGAAAATATTTTAAATCAATATTTTTTCTAATAAATCCAAGAAAAAAATAAAACTTTAAAAATGAAATGGAGGAATTATTGTGCCAAGAAATGCAAGAATTTTGTTAGAAGGAAAAATATGTCATCATATCGTACAAGGGATAAATAAAGAATATATTTTTGAAGAGAAAGATGATAAAAACAAATATTTAAGTTTATTAAAAAAATATTATAAAAAATATAACATAGATATTATTTGTTATTGCATTATGGACAATCATACACATTTAATTCTTTATTCTAATAGTATAAAAAATATAAGTTCTTTTTTAGAGATAATAAATTCGGCTTATGGAAGATATTATAATAAAAAACACAATAGAGTAGGATATGTTTTTAGAAACAGATTTAAATCTATTTTAATTAAAACAAGAAAACAATTATGTACTTGCATAAAATATATACATATGAACCCCGTAAAAGCTAATATTGTCAAAAGAGAAAGTGAATATGAATATTCATCATACAATGATTATATAAATAATTCAGGTTTTTTAAATCAAAGAATTTTGGACTTTTTATTTTTAAAATCACAAGATTACATCGAAACGTTTAAAGAAATACCATATCAAAATATTTATGATAACAAAGTCAGATTAGAAGAAAAGTTTTATGAATTTATGGAACAGGAAAAATTAAATATAGAGAGAACAAAAAAAGATAAAAAATTATTAAAAGAATTTATTATGTATTTAGAAAAAAATAGATATGAATATTCAAAAAAAGAGCTTGCAACTATTTTTGAAGTAAGTAGAGCAACATTATATAGGTTTGTTAAAAAGGTGAAAGAAGAAAATGAAAGTATTATATAAAATGAGACAAAAAATGGGTGTCCCCAAAATTCTCAATTTAATTTATCCACCTGTGTGTGGTTTTTGTGGAAAACTTAATCAAGATTTTCTATGCCCTAAGTGTAGAAAACTCTTAGAAAAAGAGGCTATTTTTGGTGTGGACAATTATATAAAAATAAATGAAGCAAAAACAAAATTTAAAGAAAAAAATTATATTTTAGAAACACTCCAAAATAAAAATGAAAATTTAAATATAATAAATAACCAAAACAAAATAGAAAATCAAATAAATAATAATTTAAACAACAAAAAAGAAAATAGAAAGAAGAATAGGAAGAAAAATACAAAGAAAAATGAAATTGCAGTACAAGAATATATAGCAAAATATTTTGATGAACATTTAT
Source organism: uncultured Clostridia bacterium (assembly GCA_944388035.1). GTDB lineage: Bacteria > Bacillota > Clostridia > TANB77 > CAG-508 > CAG-269. The sequence goes on from CALXHF010000001.1 coordinate 96,112, forward strand.
ATATTTTTTTATATCAGGGAATAATAAGGAAAATGATTTTAGATTATAAATTTAATGAACAATCTTATTTGTATAAAACATTTGTGAATTTTTTGTTAAAAAATAAAAATTTCTTTGAAAAATTAGAAAAGTATGATACAATTATCCCAGTTCCAATTAGTAATAAAAGATTGAAAGCAAGAGGATATAACCAAAGTTTATTATTAGCAAGAGAAATATCAAGAAGTACAAATTTTAATTTAAAACTACAAGAAGATTGCCTTTTTAAGATAAAAGACATTATAGAACAAAGCAAATTAAATAAAGAAGAAAGAGCAAAAAATATACAAGGTGTATATGAGCTCTTTAATGAAGAAAGTTTATATAATAAAAAAATATTGTTAGTAGATGATATATTTACAACAGGAAGTACTGTAAACGAGTGTAGCAAAGTATTAAGAAAAGCTAAACCAAAAACAATTGGAATTTTTACGATTGCAAAAGATTAGTTTTAAAAATAAATAAAGATAAAAATAAAGATAAAAATAAAGAATTACGAAGGAGGACTTTTTGGTGGAAGATTTAGTTGAAAGTATTTTAGATTATATAAGGTCTGACTATACCGATTATGCGGTAATGATAAATGGTGAGTGGGGTTCACGGAAAGACTCATTTTTGGAATAATAAAATTAGAAAAAAAATAGAGTCTATGCAATTAAATGGTAAAAGATATACAACTATTTATATGTCTTTATATGGAATTTCTAATTTAGAAGAAATAAGTAAAAAAATATTTATTGAAACAACGCAGCTTATGGATAAGAACCTAAGAAAGTTTATGGATGCAAATGGACAAACTACAATACCTGAATATGCAAAAACTGGTATTGATATGGCAAATTTTTTTGGTGTTACACAAAATGGAGATAAGGTAGATTATGGTGAATTTTTCTCAACTGATGATAAAGTTCTTTGTTTTGATGATTTAGAAAGAGCAAATGTAGATGTTATTGATATTCTAGGATATATAAATAATTTTGTAGAACACGATCACATAAAAACAATAATAATCTGTAATGAAAAAGAATTATCTACAAAATTAAAGAGTTCTAATTTAGAGATGAAAACTTTTATTGCGACATATCTTTTAGATAAACAAGATGAGTTAAATAATATAGATAAGCCTTTAGTTGAAAAGATACAAGAAAAAATAGAGCACGTATTTGACAAAGCAAATGATTATGAAAGAATAAAAGAAAAGTTAATTGGAGAAACTTTTGAATATGCTCCAAAATTTGATTATATAATAAATGGTATTTTAATGAGATATGAAACTAACCCAGATTTAATACGTTTCTTAAGAGAAAATACAGGGTTAATAATATCTACATTTAATAAATCAGGAACTAGAAATTTAAGAATATTAAAACATGCATTAAATGACTTTAGTAAGATATATGAAATGGTAAATAAGTCATATCCAAATACAAACCATAGAGTTATGCAAACAATGCTGATTTTTACAATTGCGATATCTTTTGAAATAAAAGCTGGAAAAGTAACAAAAGATAAGTTTATAAATATTAAAGATAATGAAGAATATAAATCGATACTTGTATCTTCTAGAATTTTAATGGATAATAGACAGTTCTATATTAAAGAATTCGACAATAACTATTATTATAATTTTAAATCAGAATACCGTTTCTTTAAATTTATAGAATACTATGTACGTACACGTATATTTGATATGAAATTATTTAAAGAAAATATGGAAACAATACGTAATACTGTAGATATAGATAATTTACCAGGATATAAGAGATTACTTACAGAAGAATATTGGAAAATCTCAGATGACCAATTTGATGGAGTGGTAAATGAAATTGTTGTAGATGTAAGTGCTGGAAAATTATCGTTAATAGATACTGTAAAAATATTTGCGTATTTTAGCTATTTTTCTAGAAAAGGATTAGTTGATTATGATTTAAAATCATTAAAAAATATATTTTTTAATGGCATGAATGTTGCATCTCTTAATTCTAAATATTGTGAAAATGTAGATGAGGAATTAGGGAAAATTGCAATTGAAGAAGTAGCGGAAGATATGGAAGATATATTGAAACATTTTAATATGTTAAATGACCAATTACATGACAAGATGTTTAAAGAAAAAGCAGAAGAAATAATGAAATGTATTCCAATGAAAATGGAACAATTTTACGAAAAATTTGATAAAGAATGTATGGATGTACCAATTTTAAAATATTATGACCCATTCCAATTATTCCAAAGAATATCTTGTGCAAGTAACGAAGATATAGTCTTAATAAAAGAAAAATTATTAGATAGAGTAGAGAAGAATCCTAAAAAATTAGAACCAGAAATGAAAAATATAAAACAATTGAAACAAGTAATTGATGATTATTTGAAAGGGAAAGATCCTTCTATAAAAATTGTAATGTTAAAAGAATTTTCAGACAGTTTAGGTTTTATTTTAGGAAAATATAAACCAAGTTTTTTACCAAAAAAAGAGGATAAAACAGAAATGGGAGAAATTTAAAAAAGGATGTTGCTATATGGAAGATAAAATAAATAATTATGATAAAAGAAAATATCTCAAATTATTAAGTAAAGAATATAAAAACATATATGAAGTAGCAGAAGAAATAATAAACTTACAAGCAATTTTAAACTTACCAAAAGGAACAGAAATGTTTTTAAGTGATATACACGGAGAATATGCTCCATTTGAGCATATTCTTAATAATGGTGGTGGAATAATTAAAAGTAAGATAAACGAGATTTTTGGAAATACAATAAGTAAAAAAGAAAGAACAACTTTAGCAACACTTATTTATTATCCAGAAGAAAAGCTAAAATTAATAAAAGAAGAAGAGGACGATATAGAAGAGTGGTATAATATAACTTTATATCGTTTGATAGAAGTAGCAAAAGAAGTTAGCTCAAAATACACAAGGTCAAAAGTTAGAAAAGCGATTACAAATGGTTTTGAATATGTAATAGATGAACTTCTAAATTCACAAGCAGGAAATGAAAAAGACAAAGAAAGATACTATAAAGCGATTATAAATACAATAATTAGGTTAAACCAAGCAGAAAGTTTTATAATAGCGATTTCTAATTTAATTAAAAGGATGGCAATTGACCATTTGCATATAATAGGAGATATTTTTGATAGAGGGTTGAGACCAGATTTAGTAATTGAAAAATTAGAAAAATTTCACAGTGTTGATATACAATGGGGAAATCACGATATATTATGGATGGGAGCAGCATCAGGAAATGAAGCTTGCATTGCTACAGTGGTCAGAATTTGTGCAAGATATAATAATATTGGAATATTAGAAGATAGTTATGGTATAAATATACGTCCATTATCTACATTTGCTATGGAAACATATAAAAATGATAGTTGTAAAAATTTTTATCCAAAAGTATTTGATGAAACAAAATATGATGAAAGTGATAAAATGAATATATCTAAAATTCATAAAGCTATAACAATAATACAATTTAAAATAGAAGGTCAAATGATTAAAAAACATCCAGAATATGATTTAGATAATAGGCTTCTTTTAGATAAAATGAATTTAAAAAGAGGATATGTTGAAATAGAAGGGAAAAAATACGAAATAAACGATACAAATTTTCCTACACTAATTAAAGATGATATATATAGACTAACAGATGAAGAACAAGAAGTATTAGAAAGACTTTGTGATTCATTTAAAAATAGCCCAAAACTTAATGACCATATAGATTTTTTATATAAAAAAGGTGAATTATACACTATATTTAATTCTAATTTACTATTCCATGCTTGTATTCCTATGACAGAAAATGGAGAATTTAAAGAAGTAGAGTTTTTAGGAAAGAGATTGAAAGGAAAAGAGTATTTAGATGAGATAAATGATGTTGTAAATAAAATATGGATAAATAAGGAAACTATAGATAGTAATTTAAGAGATATAATGTGGTATTTATGGATATCTCCAGATTCACCATTTTTTGGTAAAGATAAGATGGCGACATTTGAGAGTTATTTTGTAAAAGACAAAGACATGAGCAAAGAAGAAAAAAATCCATATTATACTTTAACTTATAATGAGGATATTTGTGATAAAATTTTAAAAGAATTTAGTTTAGATTTAAAAGAATCACATATTGTAAATGGACATATGCCTGTAAAAGCAAAAGATGGAGAAAGCCCTATTAGAGGAAATGGAAAGCTTCTAGTAATAGACCGGTGGTTTTGCAAAAAGCTATCAAAAGAAAACTGGAAATGCTCGGATATATACTTACTTATAATTCTTATGGACTATTACTTAGCCAAAATAAACCGTTTGAATCTGTAGAAAAAGTAATCGAAGAAGAGAAAGACATTATTTCAGAAATTATAGTTAAGAAAACAGGTGTAGAAAGAAAAAGAGTAGGAGATACTGATATTGGAAAAGTATTAAAAGGCGAAATAACAGATTTAGAAGAACTTCTTAAATTCTATGAATCTGGTGAATTAAAACAAATAAAATAAAAATTAAAAAAGGAAGTTAGAAATGGATAGAAAAAAAGAAGAAGCGTTTAGAAAATTTGAGGGAAGATTAAAAATTTTAATAATTAGAGCTAGATATGTAAATGATGAAAGAGCAATAGAATATAGCGATATTTTAGAAAAGATAGAATCAATAAAAGAAAGAAGACATTATGCACAAATAGGAGAAGAAAACGAAGAAAAAACTCTTTATAAAGCTTTGTTAGCTATTACTGCAGAAGAATTCAACACAGAAAAAGAATTCGAAGTAATATTAAAAAATGTAGAAACATTGCTTATAAATTATAGAGTAGATAAAAAAAGTATTGCCAAAAAAGAAGAAAGAGACGATGGAGAGGAAAGATGATGAAAAAAATTATTGTTGCAACTAATAATTTAGGAAAATTAAAAGAAATAAAAGCAATACTAGATGATTATGAAGTAATAAGTTTAAAAGATTTAAACTTAAGCATCGATGTTATTGAAGATGGAAAGACTTTTAAAGAAAATGCTTTAAAGAAAGCAAGAGAAGTGTTTAGAGTTACAAATATACCGGCAGTTGCAGATGATAGTGGACTTTGTATAGACTCATTAAAAGATTTTCCTGGTATAAATACGGCTAGGTTTTTAGGCAAAAATGCTACAGATAATGATAGAAATAATTACATATTAGCAAAGATGATGGGTAAAGAAGGATGTGAAAGGACAGCAAAAGTTGTTTGTAGTATAGCTTATGTAGATAAGAAAAATGAATATGTAGTAGAAGGTATTATAAAAGGTAGAATTTCATATCAAAAAAGAGGAAATAATGGGTTTGGTTTTGATTCTATTTTTGAATTAGAAAACGGAAAAACTTTAGCAGAATTGAAGGATTATGAAAAAAAAAATGTTAGTAGTAGAAAAATTGCTTTAGAAAAGTTAAAAAATTTGCTGGAAAATGTTTAGAAAAAGCTCTAAAACTATTGAAAATAAATAAATATAGAGAAAAATAAATTAAATCTTAGAAACAGTTGACTTTGGAGAAAATTTATGTTAAAATATATAACTGTAATCCGCTTAGTCAAGGTCCAAAAAGATTAACAAAGTTGTTAATTACCTGAATTTAAGGATTAGCGAGTATACAAATAAGGGAGGTGCATTTTGAGATGTACGCAATTATCGAAAGCTGTGGAAAACAATATAAAGTAGCAGAAGGAGATGTTGTATTTTTTGAAAAATTAGATGCAGAAGAAGGTAAAAAAGTTACTTTTGATAAAGTCATTTTAGTATCTGATGAAGGAAAAGTACAAGTTGGAAATCCATATGTTAAAGGTGTGAAAGTAGAAGGAAAAGTAGTTGCACACGGTAAAGCTAAAAAAATTATTGTTTTCAAAATGAAAGCAAAAGCTAATTATAGAAGAAGATATGGTCATAGACAACCATATACAAAAGTAGAAATTACAAAAATAAAAGCAGAAGCAGAAAAGAAAACTTCAACAACAGCTAAAAAAGAAACAGAAAAAGCTACTGAAAAAGTAGAAGCTTAATAAATAGAAATGTCGAAAGGAGTTGAGAAAGCATGGCTCATAAAAAAGGTCAAAGTAGTAGCCGTAACGGTAGAGATAGTGAATCAAAAAGACTTGGTGTTAAAAGAGCTGATGGACAATTTGTATTAGCTGGAAATATTTTAGTTAGACAAAGAGGAACAAAAGTACATCCAGGTAATAATGTTGGAAAAGGTAGCGATGACACATTATTTGCTTTAATCGACGGAAATGTTAAATTTGAAAGAAAAGGTAGAGATAAAAAACAAGTAAGTGTTTATCCAGTAGCACAAGCTTAATTTGATTACATATAAAGTAAGGTAGGAGAAATCTTATCTTATTTTTTTGTAAAATTTAGTTTTAAGAAAAAAGTATTAATAAGATTAAAGGAAGATGAAAGAAATGGATAAAAGTCATATAGAAAAAGTAAGAGATTATATTTTAAAAGGATTACAAAATTTAAAAGATGAAAAAATATTTAAAATTAACAATATGGAGGATCTGGGAAAATATTACTACAACTCTATTTTTAAGGAAATCCCTGAAGCAACAAAGGAAGAAGCAGATTATGTTATTAATAATTTATTTGTTAGAAAAAGCAGAGATGAAAATGAATATTTTAAATTAGTAGAACTTTGTGGAATAAATTATTTACCCAAGAATGAATTTAACTTTGTAAAAAAGGAATTTAAAAACATATTTATAAAAACATTAAATGAAGAAAGAAGAACATATGAACATCAGATAGCAAAAATAGATTTAGATATAAAAAATATAGATGATGCTATTAATAAAAATGAACAACAAGCCAAAAATGCATATAAAAATATTGAAGAAGATTTTGGAATATTTGTTGAAAAAGAACAAAGGTTACAAAGAGAAAAGAATTATTTGGAAACTCAGAAAGAAATAATTGACTTTTTACATGAAGACTTATTGAAAAAAATAAAGTTATTTTTCAAGTCAAACGATATTATATCAGATAGAAGCGGTATGAAAATTTTATGTAAAAAAGATAAAAAGGTGTTAAAGATAAATAGGAAAAAAGTGAAAGAAATGCTAAAAGCAGAAGCTTTGGAGCTATCAAAACAATGGAAAATGAGTGATATTTTTAAAGGATACGAAGAACATGAAGAAGATGAATATCCATATAATCCGTTTAAATATTATAAAATGATTTTAGAGAACGTGCTTGAAATCATAAGTGAACCTGAAGAATTAGAATTTGTAACAATAAATTGTGTAAATGAATTGCAGGTTTATAAAGAAACATATTATTCTACTGCTGAGACTGGAGAATTCCACAAGGCGGGAGAAGTATATAAAGAGAAAATAAAAGAATTGATGGGGAAAAAAGAATTAAAAGAATTAAAAAATAAAAGCCCATTAGAATACTTAAAAGTATTAAAAGAGAAGATAGATAATGAAAATATTTTAGAAAACATTTTATCTATTTTAGAAAGAAGTGGAATATTTAGAAGTAGAAGAAAAACAATTAAAGAAATAATAGAGTTGTATAAGGAAAAAAAGTATTATGCTTTTGTAGCAGGACTTTCATCACAAATAGAAGGAGTTTTTTATGATTGGCTAATGGATACAAATAGATATAATAATTTCAAAAAAATGAAAATCTATTCTAAGGAAGTTTTAAAGGAAAAAATAAGAGAAATACTCAATTTGAATGAGAAAATTGATCTTCCAATTATATTATATTATTATACATATTTTAATAATTTGACTAGAAACATAAGTGCACATGGAAAATTTGAAAACTTTATTGGAGAAAAAGTAGAAATTAAAGCTAATGAATTAATATTTGATTTGTATACTTTATTATTTATTTCAGAAGATTGGTATAACAATGAAATAAAAAATATGAAACAGCTAATAGATGTAATAAATAATAAAACAGATGAGAATGAAAAAATAGAACAATTAAAACATGATTTGTTAGGAAATATAACATATATGGGTTTTCCTGATATATATAAAGTACCACCTATGCAATTTGCTTATTGGATTTTAAACCCATATTATAATAAAATATATGAAGAAATAGGATATAAAGAAGAACTTAATAAAGTAAAAAAGTTATTTTTTAATAAAAAAGTTTGGTGCAAAATATTAGGAGATATTAAAGAATATAGAAAATACAAATACAATATTCATGAAATAAGTAGGGAATTTATAAATATGGTAATAAAAATTAAAGATGTAAAAGGATTCGATTTTGAAACTAAAAAGATATTAACAGACATAATAAAAGAAGGAAATATGTTGTTAAAATCTACTTAAATATTATGTTTAGAAGATATAGAAAAATAAATGAGAAAAAGGATTTTAGATTATTTTTCTTGAAAAATTATGTAAAATATGTTAAGATATTACATATGTAGTATTAACTACATTGGTATAAATTGTGGAAACTACAGCCTAGTAGAAGGGACTTGTCATGCGTATTGTTAGAATCGAAGATGGAGAGATGAAAAATTTTAAACATCATATCGATTTTAGGAAACCAAAAGAAAGTAGGGTATATGTAGTACCAGAAAGCGTAAGTGGATGTGAAGAGCAAGTTTTTGACAGCTCTAATATTAAGAAGAAATTTATTAGGTTTAGAGCTAAAACATTAGAAATTGATTCTGATAATGGAAAAATTAGAATGTGGTATGCTCCATATCCAAAAGATTTTTTTAGCCTTAGAATGAGACTTGAAAAACGCTATATTTCTAATCTTGAAGATATTACAAAAGAGATTATGCATGCGTTTTTTGACATTCCTACATATGCTTGTAGAGCAGGAAAGCTTTTTGACCTTTCAGGAAAAGTTACACAAAGAAGTGTAATGGGAACGGAAAGCTTTGTTCCGAGAGTTTCTAGACTTTCTGAAGAAATCCATGAACTTATTGGAACAGAGAAAGACAAAGACCCAAGCAGTGTAAAGTCTTTTGACTTTTGGATTTTTGATAATGAATTTTTAGATCAAAGATTTGCTGTAACAATTGGCAATGAAAACTCTAAAGAATTCGTAAGGTATCATAAGCTTGATGGTACTATCATAACTGCATATCTTCGTCCATACTTTTTTAAGGAGTATAGAATGTAGTATTTCACAAACAAGGAGGTTCTTTAGTAGAACCTTCTTTTTTACAAATAAAAACGTAAAAGTAAATTATTTGTCAAAATTTATTCTTTTTTGCTGTATATTTAATTGAAGTTTTTAATATGCTATGATATAATCTAAAAAGTAAAAAAGAAGTGAAAAATGAAGAAAAAAGTACAATTTTATTAACTTCCTATACTACGAACTATCAATTTAAAAGAAGCAAATTCATATTTAAACTAAAAATATAGAAAAGAAAAAATAATTAACAAAACTTATTTGGATGAAACTAAAGAAAATGATAAAAGAAATAGTGATATTTCATTTTTCTATTTTAAGGCATTTTGTTTATAAGTATAATTGAAATATTAAAATAATTAGAGGAGAAAGAAATGAAAGAGAAAATAGAAAAATATAGTAAATCAATTTATATGCCATTTATATTATTAGCTGTTATATTAATATGTTTCCACATTCCAATAGAAAAAAGTGGAGATGATAAGTGGTTTCAAAATATATTAAATAATCAAAATATAATAGATTATTCAATAGAAAGATATCAAACATGGACATCAAGAAATGTAATTGAAACTGTATTAGTTAGCTTAACTAATACACATGTAAGTACAATGATTTGGAAAGTACTAAATATATGTATGTTTGAATTAATAGCTTATTCAATTTATAAAATATTTATAAAAGATATAAAAGATAACAATAAAAAACTGGTATTAACATATATATTGATTTTTGGGATTTTATTAATACCAAAAAATTTGTTTAATGATGCAGGATGGATGGCAACTACGACAAATTATTTATGGGCATTAGCACTAGGAATATTTACATGTACCCTAATAAAGAAAAATTTAAATAACGAAAAAATAAAATGGTATAATACAATTTTTTATGTTTTGGCAACTATATATGCAGCAAATCAAGAATTAATGGCTGTAGTTTTGTTTGTAATATTTACATTTTATATATTGTATTTAATAAAGAATAAGAAAGTAAAAATAGAATTAAACAAAACAACAATATTAGTATATATAATAACAATATTGAGTTTAATATATATCTTAACTTGCCCTGGTAATATAGTAAGAAAAGAAAAAGAAATCCAAACTTGGTATCCTGAGTATCAAGGATTTGGTATTGTAAGTAAAATGGAATTAGGCATTACGTCGATGATGAAATACTTAATTATAGATGGAAGATTGGTTTTTATATTATTTACAGCAGTAATGGCTTTTTATATATTAAAAGAACACAGAAATATTTTGACTAAAATAATAGGGATTATACCTTTTATAGGAGCTGTATTTTGTAATGTATTTAGTCAACCTATAACTTATTTATTTCCAAAACTTATGGAAGTAATGGGATTGTATTCAAAAAATGAATTGATTATAAATTCAACCAATTTAACAGATTTTAGTATGTATATTCCTATAGCTATTTATGGAGTAATATTATTGTGTATTTTTATAAATATATTTTTGATATTTAGAAAAAGTAATACAGGTATAGTAGCAGCTATCGTATATTTGTTAGGGTTAGCAACAAGAGGTGTAATGGGATTTTCGCCTACAGTATTTGCTTCTGCTGAAAGACCATCACTATTTTTATATTTTGCCTTTGTTATAATAACTTTATTAATATACAAGAAAATGCTAGATGAGAATAAAAATATATCAAACATCACAACATTATATATAGTCTTTTCGCTTCTAAATGTATTAAATAGTTTTTCTATTTAAAAATAATAAAGTGAAAATTGGGATAGAGCATTGTAATTTAAATTGCACTTTTTGACGTCTCATGTTATAATTTGGAAAGAAAATATTAATGGAATAAAGAATAATATAAATTTATTCATAAAGATTGGAGTAATTAAAATGGAAGAATGTGAAATAAAAATAGGTGTAGTTGGTTTAGGATATGTAGGGATTCCACTAGCTATAGCTTTTGATAAAAAATATAAAACAATAGGTTTTGATATAAATAAAGAAAAAATAGAAAAATATAAAAACGGAATAGATGTCACAAATGAAGTAGGTAACGAAAAAATAAAAGAGTCAAACATTGAATTTACAAATGATTCTAAAAAATTATCTGAGTGCAACAGAATAATTGTTGCAGTTCCAACACCAGTTGATGAAAATAAAGCACCTAATTTAGAACCAGTAATAGGTGCAAGCAAAATAGTTGGTAAAAATTTATCAAAAGGAACAATAGTAATTTATGAATCTACAGTATATCCAGGGTTAACAGAAGAAATTTGTATGCCAATTTTAGAAGAAAAATCAGGTATGAAATGCGGGAAAGATTTTAAAATAGCATATTCGCCTGAAAGAGTTAATCCAGGAGATAAAGTACATAAATTTGAAAATATTAAGAAAATTGTATCAGGTATGGACGAGGAAACATTAGAAAAAGTTGCAAATTTATATGAGTCAGTTTTAAAAAATGGTGTATATAAAGCAAGTTCGATAAAAGTTGCAGAAGCAGCAAAAGTAATTGAAAATAGCCAAAGAGATGTAAATATTGCTTTTGCAAATGAGATAGCTATTATGTGTAATAAGCTTGGAATAGATACAAACGATGTTTTAGATGCGGCTTGTACAAAATGGAATTTCCTAAATTTCAGACCCGGACTTGTAGGTGGACATTGCATAGGAGTTGATCCATATTATTTAATAACGAAAGTAGAAAAATTAGGATATAATTCTGTACTTTTATCTAGTTCAAGAAAAGTAAATGAAAGTATAAGTAGTTTTATTGTAGATAATATAGTAGAAAAACTAAAAAGTAAAAATGTAAAATTAGATGAGGCAAAAGTACAGATATTAGGAGTAACGTTTAAAGAAAATGTAAATGACATAAGAAATTCAAAAGTTATAGATATAATAAAAGAGTTAGAAAAAAGAAATATAAAAGTATATGTAGAAGATCCATACGCAAATTTTGAAGAGGTAAGTAAGGAATATAACATAAAAATAAATCAAAATGAAAATAACGAGAAAGTAGATGTATTAGTTTTTGCTGTAGCACATAATCAATATAAAAATATGAAAGCTAATGAAATATTAGAATACCTAAATGAAAATAGAATAGTTTTTGATATTAAAAATATTTTGGATAAAGAAAGTTTAATAAGTTTGGGAATAGACTATTGGAGGTTATAATGGAAAATAAAAAATTAAAAATAGGGATACAATATGTTGACAATATGCCAGATTATAGTTGGAGTTATGAATGGGAAAAAATATTAGAAAAGAAAGGAGTAGAAGTTAAAAAAATAAATTTCTACGACACAAATGTAATGGAACAAATAAAAGATTGTGATGGCATTATGTGGCATTGGTTTCATTCTCCTAAAGATAAAATGATAGCTCCAAAAATTTTATCAAATATACAATTGAATTTAAATATTCCAATATTTCCAGATTTAAATAGTTGTTGGCATTATGACGAAAAAGTAGCGCAACATTATTTATTATCTTCAATAAATGCTCCAAGGATACCATCATATGTTTTTTACGATTACAATGAAGCAAGTAAATTTGTAAATGATACTGAATATCCTATAGTTTTTAAACTATCAGTAGGGGCAGGTTCTGCTAATGTATTAAAAATAGAAAATAAGCAAGAAGCACAAAAAATTGTGGATAAGATGTTTAAAAAAGGAATTTTTCCATATACATTAAATGAATTTAAAAATGAAAATAACCATAAACATAGGATAAAAGAAGCGATTAGATATATAAAAACCGAAGAATACCCAACACCACCTTGGTATTATATGATGCAAAAAGATTATGTGTATTTCCAAAAATTTTTACCTAATAATAAGTATGATATTCGAGTAACTATAATAGGAAATAGAGCATTTGCTTTTATTAGATATAATAGAGATGGCGATTTTAGAGCATCTGGAAGCGGAAAAATAGATTATGATATAAATAAAATACCAATAGAAGCGGTAAAAATAGCTTTTAAAGTATCAAAAAAATGCAAATTTCAAAGTATGGCATATGATTTTATGTATGATAATGATAAAGTTGTAATAAATGAAATTACATATTGTTATAGTGATAAAGCAGTAGCAGAATGTAAAGGATTTTGGGATTCAGAATTGAAATGGCATGAGAAGCAAATGCTACCAGAAGAAGCACAAATAGAAGATTTTTTAGAAAAAATAAAAAGGAAATAATATAATATCGAAAGAGGCTGATTATGAAAAGTGTAAGTGTGATAGTTCCATTTTATAATGTAGAGAATTATATAGAAAAATGTTTAGAAACATTAGTAAATCAAATCTTAGAAGACATAGAAATAATACTTGTAAATGATGGCTCAAAAGATAGAAGTAAAGTTATTGTAGACAAATTTTTAAAACAGTATCCAGAAAAAATTGTATATTTGGAAAAAGAAAATGGTGGTCTATCAGATGCAAGAAATTATGCAATTCCATATGCCAAAGGAGAATATATAGCTTTTTTAGATTCAGATGATTATGTAGAAAAAACTATGTATAAAGATATGTATGAACTAGCTAAAAAAGAAAATAATGATATGGTAGAATGTGATTTTTATTGGGAATATCCAGATAAAAATAAAATAAAAGAAGATAAAGGTGCAATTTATAATGGCAAAAAAGAAATGATAGAAAAAGTAAGAGTAGTTGCTTGGAATAAATTAATAAAAAAAGAAGTTTTAGAAAAAGCAAAAGTATTATTTCCAAAAGGACTAAGATATGAAGACGTAGAATTTACATATAAACTTGTACCATATTTAGATAAAGTATCTTTCTTAAAAAAGCCTTGTGTACATTATGTACAAAGAGAAGGGTCAATTTCTAATAATCAAAATGAAAGAAATAAGGAAATTTTCCAAGTGTTAGATAATGTAATTGGTTTTTATAAAGAAAATAATTTATATGATGAATATAAAGATGAATTAGAATATATCTATGTTAGATATGCATTTTGTAGTTCATTACTTAGAATTGTAAAAATAAAAGATGAAAGTGTACAAAGTAAATTATTAGAATTAACTTGGAACAAAGTTAATGAAACATTTCCAAATTGGAAGAAAAACCAAGTTTTAAAATCCAAGAAAGATTTAAAAAGCATTTACTTAAAAACAATAAATAAATTTACATTTGATGTGTATAGTACCCTTTTTTCATTATTTATAAAATAACAAAGGAAAAAAAATAAAAAAAGAAAAACAAAAAGTAAGGAAAATAAAATTAAAAGTTAAATAAAAAATAAAGAAAAGGAAGGTTTATGAAAAAAATATTATTTACAGCATATTCATTAGAAATTGGAGGAATAGAAAAAGCCTTAATAACATTACTAAATTACTTAGCTAGTCAAAAAAAATATGAAATAACCCTTGTTCTTGAAGAAAATAAGGGGGAACTTTTAAATGATTTGAAAAAAAACATAAAAATAATAGAATATAAACCAGATAAAAGTAAAAACATAATAATAAGAAAATTTAAAAATTTAATAAAAAGAATTAGGTTTATAACAAAATACAAAAATAAATTTGATTTTTCAGTATCATATGCAACATATTCGTTACCAGGTTCTTTTATAGCAAGGGTGACTTCTAAAAATAGTTGTTTATGGGTACATAGTGAGTATATGACATTTTTTAATAATAACAAACAAGAATATATAAATTTCTTCGATAAATTGAAAGTAGAAAAATTTAAAAATATTGTTTTTGTATCAGAAAATGCAAAAAAAATTTTTGACGAAAATTATTTTAAATTAAAATATAAAACAAAAACAATATATAACTTAATTGATTATAAAGATATAATAAATAAATCAAAAGAAAATATAGAAGAAAAGAAAAGTGATGTTTATACATTTTTAAATGTAGGAAGACACACAGAAAAAGATAAGAAATTAAGTAGAATAATACAAGCAGCTAAAAAATTAAAAAAAGATGATTTACAATTTAGAATAATATTTGTAGGAGACGGAAAAGATTCTGCAAAGTATAGAGAAGAAGTAAAGAAAAATGATTTAGAAAAAGAAGTAATTTTTTTAGGAAACAAGAAAAATCCATATCCATATTTTAAAATAGCAGATAGTTTAATTATGACATCAGAATATGAGGGATTTCCAGTAGTATATATGGAAGCACTAATTTTAAGATTACCAATAATTACAACTAATGTATCTGATAGTAAAGAAATTATAGAAAATAAATATGGCATTGTGGTTGAAAAAAATGTAGATTTAATATATAATTCGATGAAGAAAGCAATAAAAGAAGGAATACAAGTAACAAAAGAATTTGATTGTGAAAAATATAATAATGAAATTAAAGAAAAATTAGATAATTTGATAAATAATTAATGATGGAGGAAAAAATGAATAAGATAATACATTATTGTTGGTTTGGTGGGAAAAAATTACCAAGAGAAGTAAAAAAATGTATAAAAACATGGGAAAAGATGTTACCAGATTATGAAATAAAAGAATGGAATGAAAATAACTTTGATATTAATTGTTGTCCGTTTGTAAAAGAAGCATATGAAAATAAAAAATGGGCATTTGTAAGTGATTATGCTAGAATTTATGCTTTATATAATGAAGGCGGTTTGTATTTAGATACAGATATGAAAATTATAAAAAATGTTTCTGAATTTTTAGATAAAGATATGTTTATGGGATATGAGGATAGTGGGTATATAGGAACAGCAGTAATTGGTGTTAAAGAAAAGAAAAATAAATATATAAAAGAAATATTGGATTTTTACAACAATTTGGAACATTTTTATCTTCAAAGTATAAACAATTACACAAATCCAATTATTATAACTAAGATATTAAACAAATATAATTATGAAATAGATGAAAAAGGAATAAAAATATATGATGAACATATATATATATATCCTAGAGAATATTTTTATCCTTTAAGTTACAATTATTCAGAAAAGGTTTTTACAAAAAATACTTGTATGGTACATTTATTTAATGCAACATGGACAAATATAGGAGAAAAAAGAACAATATTTTTATATAGAAAATTTGGCTTAACTTTAGGCGGAATAATGAATAATACTGTAAATATAATAGGGAATATTAAAGCTAGAATTATACATAGATGTTCAAGAATATATAATTTTTTTAGAATGAAATATTCCATTTATGTTAATAGAAATAAAAGAGCAAAAAAAATAAAGGAAGAGCTTTCAAAACAAGATGACTATTATGTAGCAATTTGCCATCCAGAATGGATAGGAGTAAAAAATGCAACTAAAGATACTTTCGGAAATAACGTAATAGAAATAAGAGAAATGTATACAAAAAAAGAAGCAGATATGATTGCAAATGAAATTGTTAATGCCAAAAAGAAAATGGTAATATTTAATGCTTTTGCATATGGTTGGGAAAATATTGTATTATCACTAAAAAAATACAACTCAAAAATAAAAGTAAAAATATTAATACATGGAGGAAATGCATTATTATCAGAGCCTTATGATTGGAACGTACATAATTTAATATTGGACTTATATGGTAAAGAAAAAGTAGATGAAATTGGTTTTGTTAAAAAAAGTTTATATGAATTTTATAAGGCAAAAGGATACAGGGCAAGTTTTTTAATGAATGATATAAATATAAATAATAAGGAACAATATATACTAGAAAACAAAGAACATAATGGATTAATGGTTGGTTTATATGCATCAGGAGATAGATGGGTAAAAAATACTTATAATCAAATAAGTGCAATAAGTTTAATAGAAAATGTAAAGCTTGATTGTATACCTATAAATAATAAAATATCAACATTATCTAGAAGATATGATGTTAACTTAACAGGAGAAGAACATAATGTTTCTAGGGAAGAATTGTATAAAAGGATGGCTAATAATGATATTAATGTATATGTAACTTTTACAGAGTGTGCACCACTAATACCGCTAGAGAGCTTAGAATTAGGTACTGTTTGTATAACTGGGGATAATCATCATTATTTTACAGGAACTGAGTTAGAGAAGTATTTAGTAGTATCAAAAGAGGATGACATTATAGAAATATATAATAAAATAAAATATGCTCTTGAAAATAGAGAAAAAATAATGAAATTATACAAAGAGTGGAAAAAAGATTATTCATTAAAGGCTAAAAAGAGTAAAGAAGAATTTTTGAAATTGTAAGGTGGAATATGGAAATTTTAGATAAGTATAGAATTATAAATGAAGAACTTAATATGGAGAACGAAATATTAAGAAATAACTTAAAAACAATTAAAGAGGGCGAAGATACAGATAAAAATAAAATAGAATATTTAAGTAAAGAAAATAAAGAATTAAGAGAACATTTGGACGAAATATTGTATTCTAGAAGTTATAAATTTATTCAGAAATTTAAAAAAATTGTAAGGAGATAATTAATTGAAAGAAAACAATCAACTAAATAATAAAAAGAAAATAGCAATTGTTATAGATGTAGAAGGTTGGGCTTTTTATAATTCTGCTAGCCAAATAAAAAAATATTTATCAAATTATTATGATATTGATATAATACCAATGGATATTCTTGAAGGAAACATTGTAAAAATGTTTATATTAACGAAAAAATATGATTTGACACACTTTATGTGGAGAGGTCATATATCTTGGATAAATAGTGAATTTGCTAAATATTATATAAATTCTTTAGGAGAGGAATATGAGCAATTTGAAAACGAATATTTAAAAAGTGCAAATATAACAACAGCTGTTTGTGACCATTTATATTTAAATGAAGAGGGAAAAGAGTTAACGAATTTTGTTTGTAATAATGCAAAATCATATATTACTATTTCCAAGAGGCTTTATGATATTTATTCTAACAATAAAGATATAAAAAAACCGGCAATGATTATACAAAACGGTATTAATTTAGGACTATTTTATCAAAAAAAAAATAATAAATATGATAATTTTGATAATAAAGAAATTATTATTGGTTGGACAGGCAATAGTAAGTTTGTAGATGAAACTGATGATGATTTAAAAGGTGTTAAAAAAATTATTAAACCTGCAATAGAAGAATTAATATCAGAAGGATATAATATAAGATTAAATATTGCAGATAGAAATGAAAAATTTATTCCACATGATGAAATGCCAGATTATTATAATAGCCTAGATATTTATATATGTGCATCAAGAACTGAAGGAGCACCTAATACAATATTAGAAGCAATGGCTTGTCGGAGTACCAATAATTTCCACAGATGTAGGAATCGTACCAGAAGTTTTTGGAGAGGAGCAAAAGAAGTTTATAATAGAAAGAACTAAAGAAGAATTAAAAGAAAAAATAAAAGAATTAATAGATAATAAAGAAGAAATGAAAATATTATCAGAAGAAAATTTAGAAAGAGTAAAGAAATACTCTTGGGAAGAACAAGCAAATAAATATAAAAAATTTTTTGATATGAATTTAGAATAATAAATGGAAGGAAAATACAATGAAAAAGAAATTGAAAATAGATAGAATTAAATTAAAAGAAAACATAATAATATTTTTAATTATGGCATCATTATTGACTGTTTCGTTATTATCACTATATCCAGGTCTTATAACAGTTGATGGAAATAATCAGTGGGAACAAGTTGAAAGTAATAATATACAGACTAATCACCCATTCTTTTCTACATTTTTTTGGTGGTTGTTAGCTAAATTATGGCATAGCCCAACAGTTTTAGTTGTGTTTCAAATAATTTTATTAAGTGTAATATGGACTTTTATATGTAGCCAGTTAAACTCAAAAGGAACTATAAAAAGAAAAATAATTTATACTATAATAATGTGTTTTGTACCTATAATATTTGCGTATGCAGTTACTGCGTGGAAAGATATAATATATTCATATATGTTATTATTATTAGCATTAATGTTTTATATAGGAGTAAAAAAAGATTTTAAATATACATTTTTAGATATTTTTATAATATGCGTAAGCATAGTTTGGGTAATGTGTTATAGATATAATGGAATTATTGCAGGAGTTCTATCAATTTTAACATTCTTTATTATATTTTTGAAGAAAAAAATAGGATGGAAGAAGATAGGGATAAGTTTTATAATTCTGATTACAATTTTTGGTGTTTGTAAATTACCAGAAAAAATCATGTATAAACCTGATGAGAGTAAAAGTACAGGAACTGGAACAGTAAATGATATTATTTTATTTACATTAGCATCTTTAGTTAAAGAAGATAAAATAGATGATCCAAATGATTTAGCTATTATAGATAGTATATATCCAATAGAAAAAATGAAAGAAGAATATGATCCATATGTTGCAAATTCTACATCATTTTCTGAAAATTATAACAGAGAAGCATATGCACCTAAAACAGATGAAGTAACAAAAATATTAATAAAATATGCATTTAAACATCCTATGACAATAATAAGACATTATTTAAAGGTAGATAATTTATTAATAGGACCAACTTTAAAAGATGGATATGTATATATATATGATTTTTCATACTGGGAAACAAAGTATAGTGGAAATTTTGATGAAAAACTAACACCAATATGGAAAACAGGATATAAGATTTATTTGGCATTAATTAATTTTAGTACAACAACAGCAGTTTCTGAATATTTCCATATGCCAGCAAATATGATGTATTTATCTATAATTCTTATGATAATTTATTGTAAGAAATTTAAAGATAAAAGATATTTTTTAGTGTTATTACCAATGTTATATAATACTATTTCATTATTACCTATAAATGTTGCACAAGATTTAAGATATGTATATATAAATTATTTAACATTGCTATTATTAGTAATACCTATGTTTTTATTTACAAAGAGCAAGGCAAATAATATACAAGGCAATAAGTATAATAATAGCATAGTAAATAATAAAAATAATTTTAAGACTCTAGTAATTATACCAGCTTATAACGAAGAAGATTCAATAGAGAAAGTAGTTAATAGTGTTTATGATGAAAATATAGATAATTGTGATGTTTTAGTAGTAAATGATGGGTCAAAAGATAAAACAGAACAAAAAGTAAAAAATACAAAAGCAATATTAATAGATTCACCAAATAACTTAGGAATAGGTGGAGCAGTTCAGACAGGATATTTGTATGCAAAGAAAAATAATTATGATATTGCAATACAAATAGACGGGGATGGTCAGCATAATCCTAAGTATATAAGTAAGTTAATAGATGAAATAAAAGAAGGAAATGACTTAGTAATAGGATCAAGATTTATAGGTGAAAAAGATTATAAACAAACAAAATTAAGAATGCTTGGAATAAATCTTATATCATCAACTATTAACTTTATGACAGATACAAAAATATATGATACAACATCAGGATTAAGAGCGGTAAATAGAAATATTATAGAAGAATTTGCTGATTCATATCCATATGATTATCCAGAACCAATTACAAATATGGAAATTATAAAAAAAGGATATAAAGTAAAAGAAATACCTGTGAAAATGAGACAAAGAGAGACAGGAAAGTCTTCAATATCACCATTAAAGAGCATAAGCTATATGTTTAAAGTTATAGTATCTATAATAATTATGGGATTTAAAAATTAGGAGGAAAATATGATATATACATTTGCAATAATATTTTCAATAGCATTTATAATATTTATTATAAATTTAGTTAGAAAAAATAAATTAGACGAGAAATATTCAATACTATGGTTATTTGCTAGTGTTGTTATATTAATAGTAGCATTATTTCCATCAATAATCACAATAATAGCACAAAAATTCAATGTATTTTATCCACCAACATTAATGTTACTTTTTGCAATAATTGTGTTAGGTGCATATATTGTGCATATTACGGTAGTAATAACAAAACAAAATAAAATGATAGTTAAATTGACACAAGAGCTAGGAATATTAAAAGAGAAATTTGAAAAAAAAGAAGAGGAAAAATAAATGGAAGAATTTAAAAATCATACATTTGTAGTGTGTGCATATAAAGAGTCAAAATATTTAGAAGAGTGTATAAAATCTTTGAAAAATCAAAATGTGAAAAGTAATATAATAATAGCAACATCAACTCCTAATGACTATATAAAAGAAATCGCTAAAAAACATAATTTAGAATTATATGTAAATGAAGGAGAAAGCGGAATAGGGCAAGACTGGAATTTTGGTGTAAGTAAAACTATTACTGATTATGTTACAGTAGCACACCAAGATGATATTTATTGTGAAAATTATTTAGAGGAAATCATAAAGAAATTAAACGATAAGAAAGATTTTATAATAGCTTTTGGAAATTATAGAGAAATAAAAAATGGAGAAATAATACCTTTAACAACAAATTTAAAAATAAAGAAAATCTTACAAGCACCACTAAAGAAACACGGAGATAAAAAATGGGCTAAAAAATTTGCTCTAAAATTTGGAACTTCGATTTGTTGCCCTTGTGTTACAGTCAATACAAAATATACTGGAAAAATGCCATATTTAACAAATATGAAATGTGATTTAGATTGGGAAACATGGTATGAATTTGCAAAAACAGAATATCCATTTTTATACATAAATAAAGAAATAATGCAACATAGAATACACGAAGAGTCAGAAACATCTAATTTAATACAAAATAACATTAGATTAGAAGAAGATTATGAAATGTTTAAAAAATTCTGGCCAAAACCAATTGCTAAATTACTTATGCATTTTTATAAAAATGCAATAAAGACTAATAATTAAATAAAAAGGAGAAAATATGCCTAAAGTAAGTGTAATAGTTCCAATATATAATGTAGAAAAATATTTAGAAAAATGTTTAGATTCTTTAGTTAATCAAACATTAGAAGATATAGAAATAATATTAGTAAATGATGGCTCTACTGATAATTCTGGACAAATAGCAAAAGAATATGCAAGCAAATACAAAGAAAAGATAGTATATTTAGAAAAACAAAATGGAGGGCTGTCAGATGCGAGAAACTATGGCTTAGAATATGCAAAAGGAGATTATATTTCTTTTGTTGATTCTGACGATTATATTAGTAAAAATTTGTATTCTGAACTTGCTAGATATATGGAAGAAGATTATGATATGGTTAAGTTTGGAATATTAACAGTAAATTTAAAGAATAACAAAATTACACAAAATGAAACTAAGCAATTTGAAAGCAAGACAGGAGAAGAAGCTTTTGATATATTATATAAAACTGATAAAATGACAGAAGTAGCTTGGGGATATTTATATAAAGCATCTTTTTGGAAAGAAAATAATTTTAAATTTACTAAGGATATGTATCATGAAGATTTTGGATTAATACCATTAGTAATTTTAAAAGCTAAAAAAGTTGCTTCAACAAATATACTTGGATACTATTATGTACAGTCAGATAAAAGTATAACAAGAAATTCTGACGAGAAAAAGAAATTAAAAATGTCATATGATTTATTAAAATTTTATGACAATATGATTAAAGAAATAGAAAATTATGATATTAGTAAAAAAGCAAAAGAAAATATAAAAATATATTATACTAATTGTATTTTGTTAGAAATAAAAAATATTTCTAATGAAGAGGAAAAACAAAAATACATAAAAGAAATCAAAAAAAGAAAAATGATTAAAAATATAAAAGTTAGAAATTTTAAACAACTAGTAAAAAGAATATTTTTAAACATTAATATAGATTATTATTTAAAAATAAAAAGATAAATTATTGGTAAAGACAGAATGATTGGTAATTATGAAAATTAGGGAGAAAGAAATGGATAAAAAAGTATCAGTTCTTATACCTGCTTATAATTGTGAAAAATATATAGAAAGATGTATAAGAAGTATATTAAATCAAGATTATGATAATATAGAAATTGTAGTTATAAACGATGGCTCAACAGATAATACTCAATCAGTAATTCAAAAACTTAAATCTGAAAATGCTAATATAGTAAGTATAGATAGAGAAAACAAAGGAGTTTGTGAGACTAGAAATGAATTATTAAACTTAGCAACAGGAGAATATGTTACATTTATTGATTCAGATGATTGGATTGATAAAGGATATATAAAAACATATTTAGATAATGCAGAAGGATATGACATTGTTATAGGAGGCTTTAGAAGACCAAACCAAGAAGGAAAAATTCTTTTTGAGGTAGGATTAAAAGACGAAAAATGGTCACCTTATATGTCAACAGCATTATGGTCAAATTTATATAGAAAAGAATTTATAGTAGAGAATAATTTGAAAATTATAAATATGAATATTGCAGAAGATATATATTTTAATTTATTAGCATATAACCTGACAGATAAGATAAAGATAATTGATTATGTAGGATACAATTGGTATTTAAATACAGAAAGTATTTCAAATACAACTCACAAAGATATAAGCAAAATAGAAATTTTTAAATTTTTAAATACTTCATATGAAGATTTAAAAAAGATAGGAGCATTAGAAAAAAACTATGAAATTTTAGAATATTATTTTACTACATATATTTTAATGTTTTTGGGAATGTCAACAGCACAGACAAAATTTAAAGTAATGAGTAAAGAATACGATAAATTATACAATTGGTTAAAAGAAAGATTTCCAAATTATAAAAAGAACAAATTATTTGGAATTAATACTCCAAAAGGAGAAAGAACAAACGTAAGACTTTTTGCATTGGCATTTATAATTGCACATAAAATACATCTTGGGAAAATTTTTGTATATATGTATAGTCATTTAAGATAAGAAGGAGTAATAATGGAAGATAAAAAAGTTGCGATATTAATATCTACATATAATGGTGAAAAGTATCTAAAAGAACAATTAGATAGTTTATTAAACCAAACATATAAAAATATTGATATATATATTAGAGATGATAACTCAAAAGATAATACAATAAAGATAATACAAGATTATATGAAAAATAAATCTAATATAAAGTTAATAAAAGGTAAAAATTTAGGCTTTGTAAGAAGCTTTTTCGAATTGTTAAAAAATGCAGAAGAGACGGATTATTATGCTTATTGCGATCAAGATGATGTTTGGATGGAAGATAAAATACAAAGAGCAGTAGATAGTTTATCTAAATTAGATGAAAATAAGCCTAATTTGTATTTTTCTAATTCGGATTATTATGATGGAGAAATGAATTTTGTCGCACATGGAGATCCTAAAAAGGTATACAATTTTAGAAATTCTTTAGTAGAGTGTGTGTCACAAGGAATGACAATGTGTATTAATAAAAAAGCAAGAGATTATATAGTAGATAATATCCCACAAAATTGTGTTTTTCATGATTGGTGGACATATATGATATGTGCAGGAATGGGAAATATATTTTATGATGAAAAACCACTAGTAAAATACAGGAGACATACAAAAAGTGTGACAGCAGAAGGAAAGAACTTTATTGAACTGCAAATGTGGAGAATAAGAAAATTTTTGAAAACAGATGAATTAAAAAAGATAAAAAAACAATTAATAGAATTTGAAGTATATTTTGGAAAAGAATTAGAAGAAGAAAATAAAAAAGTTTTACATTTATTTACAAACGAAAAATATAGTTTTTCAAAAGCAATAGTAAAAACTTTCTATCCAAAGAGATTTAGAAAGAAATTTTCAGATGAAATATTGTTAAGAATATTATTTCTAATTGGTAAACTATAAAATAGGGAGAAAAAATGAAAAAGGATAAGGTACTTATAAAGAACTTCATATGGAATACAATAGGTATAATGATGAATTCATTTAATTCATTATTTTTCTTAATAGTAGTTTCTAGAATAAATGGATTAAATGATGCGGGGATTTTTAGCTTAGCATTTTCAACAGCATTATTATTATATACAATTGGCTTATATTCTGGAAGAATGTTTCAGGTTACGGATATTGAAAATAAGATTACAGATAAAGATTATATTTTTAGTAAAGTAATTTCATGTTCATTGATGATTGTCTTGGGTTTAGGATTTGTAATTATAAGAGGATATGATATATATAAAGCTTTAGTAATGTTGTTCTTAATAATATATAAAGCAACAGAAGCATTTTCTGATACATTATATGCAGTATTACAGAAAAATGATAAATTGTATCAATCAGGACAATCATTAGCACTGAAATCAATTATAGGAATTATATGTTTTATAGTAGTTGATTTTATTTTTAAGAATTTAGTAATTGCATGTTTGTCAATAGTGTTAGTAAATTTAATAATTATGGCAGTTTTTGATTATCCGAAAGTTAAAAAATATATACCTAATGACATAAAAGTTAATCTAGAAAATGTAAAAAATATATTCAAAAAAGAATTTTTTGTATTTATAAATTCCTTCTTATCAAATTATATATTAAATGCATCAAAATATGCTATAGATAATTATCTGCAAGAAGCAGATCAAGCAAGATTTGGTTATATAATAATGCCAGCAACGGTTATATCAATGTTTAGCCAATTTATTTTAATGCCATATACAAATAAGATTAGAGAGATGTACGCAAAAAATGAAATGAAAAAATTAAAGCAAAATATAGGAAAAATAATAGGAATAGTCATAGCATTCGGAGTTTTAGCAATTTCTGTTGCTTATTTAATAGGAATACCAGTATTAGAATTTATATATAACACTCAATTAAGTGAATATAGATTAGATTTAGTTATTATTTTATTTGCTTATATAATGTATGCTATTTCTTATATAGATTTAGTTGTACTAACAACAGCAAGAAAAACTTTCATACAGTTTTTAGTATATGGTTTTACAGCAATAGTTACATTAATAGTATCTAATGTGTTGGTAAATCAAATGGGAATAAAAGGTGCTAGCTTAACTTGCGTTATTTCACTTGGATTATTATTTATTTTATATTTTTATAATACTGAAAAATTCTATAAAAGAGGAAGAGAAATAAAGGGGGATTCAAGTATATGAAATTAAAAAGAATTTTAGCTATGTTATTGCTTTTATTAATAATTTTTTCATATGTAATGCCAGATGCAAGTTATGCAATGAAAGAAAACGAAGAAAATTTGGGATTAAATGAAATTGAAAACACAAATAAAGAAAATGTTACAGAAGAAAATAAGGTTGAAAATACAGAAAGTGATAATAACATATATGAAAGTAATATGAATGATGATGAAATACTAAAAGAAGAAACTAATAGTACTAATGAACAAAATTCAACAGAAAAAAATGAAAATACATTTAATGATATTAATGAAGATGATAATAAAGAAATAACTACAGAAGAACCTAATATAAATTTAATAGAAATAGAAGAAGGAACATATTATATAAGAACAAAATCAGATGAAAATCAAGTATTAGATGTAGAAGGACAATCGGTACAAAATTCAGCAAATGTACAGATATGGAAAGAATCTGAAGAAAAAACAGAAAACCAAATGTTTAAGATAGAAAAAACAGAAGATGGATATTATAAAATAATGGCAATGCATTCAGGAAAAGTTTTAGATGTAGTTGGAGGAAAAATAGAAAACTGTACAAATGTACAACAATATGAATACAATGGAAGTAATGCACAAAAATGGAAAATAGTAGATGCAGGAGATGGATATGTATCATTTATATCAGTATGTAATGGTTTATATTTAGATATAGCAGGAGCAAGTACAGTAAATGGTACAAATGTACAAGTATACGAAACAAATGGAACAGACAGCCAGAAATTTAAATTAGATAAGATAGAAGAACCAAAACAAATAGAAATAGAAGAAGGAATATATTATATACATACAAAACTTAATGAGAAGCAAGTACTAGACATAAAAGGACAATCAAAATCTAATTCGGCAAATGTGCAAATATGGAAACAGTCAGAACAAAAAACAAGAAATCAAATGTTCAAAATAGAAAAAACAGAAGATGGATATTATAAAATAATGGCAATGCATTCAGGAAAAGTTTTAGATGTAGTTGGAGGAAAAATAGAAAACTGTACAAATGTACAACAATATGAATACAATGGAAGTAATGCACAAAAATGGCAAATAGTAGATGCAGGAAATGGATATGTATCATTTGTATCATTATGTAATGGCTTATATTTAGATGTAGCAAGAGCAAGTACAGTAAATGGTGCAAATATACAAGTGTATGAGTCAAATGGAACAGACAGTCAAAAGTTTAAAATACAAGAAATGGAAAAAATTGACTCTATAGAAGTAGAAGAAGAAACATATTATATACATACAAAGCTAAACTATAATGAGGTATTAGATGTAGAAGGACAATCTACACAAAATTTTGCAAATATACAAATTTGGAAGCAATCAGAACAAGAAACAAAAAATCAAATGTTTAAGATAGAAAAAACAGAAGATGGATATTATAAAATAACGGCAATGAATTCAGGAAAAGTTTTAGATGTAACAGGTGGAAAGGTTGAAAACGGTACAAACGTACAACAATATGAATATAATGGCTCATCAGCACAAAAATGGCAAATAGTAGATGCAGGAAATGGATATGTATCATTTATATCAGTATGTAATGGTTTATATTTAGATGTAGCAGGGGCAAGTACAGCAAATGGAGCAAATGTTCAAGTATATGAATCAAATAAAACAGATAGTCAAAAATTTAAACTAGAAAAATATAAAGTTTTTAAAGGTGAACAAACCATTGCAGATGGTGTCTATAATATAAATATAGCTTCAAAAACTAATATAGGACTAGATATTAAAGATATGTCAAAAGAAAATGGAGGAAACCTTCAAATTTGGGAAAACTCTACATTAATAAATAATTCACAAAGATTTAAAATAGAATATCTAGGAGATACAGAGGGAGCATACAAAATAACAGTAGTAGGTTCAGGAAAAGTTTTAGAAGCTAGAGGAAGGACAGAAGGGTCAAGTGTACAGCAATATGATTATAGAGATATAAGTTCGCAAAAATGGATTATAAAAAAAGAGGACGGATATTATTCAATTATATCAAAATTAAGTGGTTTATATTTAGATGTTAGAAGTGGTAATATAGAAAATGGAACTAAATTAGATATATATGGAGGAAACGGAACAGAAGCACAAAAATTTATATTTGAAAATGCAACTTTGAAAGCTAATAGAGAAATACCAGATGGTATTTATAAAATAGCAACTAAATTGAATTCAAATATGGTTTTAGATGTAAATGGTGGTAGTTATAGTAATGGAGCAAATGTACAAATATGGAGTAATGATAATGTTCAACAAAAGAAATTTGAAATCACATATCATGCTGAAAACAATGGATATTATGAGATAAAATCAGTAAACTCAGGAAAAGTGTTAGATATAGCAGGTGCAAGTACAAAAAATGGAGCAAATGTGCAACAATATGAGGCTAACGGAACAGAGGCTCAACAATGGATAATACAAAAATATGAAGATGGATATTGTATTGCATCTAAGTTATCCGGACAATATTTAGATATTGCAGGGGGTAAAACCGCAAATGGAACTAATGTACAAATGTATGATGGTAATGGTGGTTCAGCACAAATATTTTATATAGAAGAAACACAAATTATAAATAATAGTGTGTATGAAATAAGACCAAAAGCTGATACTAATAAATCATTTGATATACCAAATGCAACACAAGAGGAAAACACGCAGATACAAATATGGGATTCCAATGGACTTGTACAGCAAAAATTTGATATAAAATATTGTGGAGATGGAAATTATAAGATTATATCAAGAGCAACAAGTAAAGTTTTAACAATTGCAGAAGACGGAACAAAGCTAGTACAACAACTAGATGAAGACTTAGATACTCAAAAGTGGAAAATAGAAATAGCAGGAAATGGGTATTACTACGTAAAATCTAAAAGTGGTAATTTATATATGGATTTAACTGGAAATAAAACTAATAATGGAAATGTAATACAAGTTCTTGAAAAAAATAATACATCGGCACAAATGTTTATGTTTAAAGAGCAAGAAATATCTTACGGTATTGATGTATCATATGCTCAAAATAATATAGATTGGAATATAGCAAAACAATCAGACAAAGTGGATTTTGCAATAATAAGAGTTGGATGGTATAGTGAGTCACAAGGAAAACTTATTGTTGATAATCAATTTGAAAAAAATTATAGAGAAGCTAAAGAAGCTGGAATAAAGATAGGGTTATATTTATACTCATATGCTTCTTCTATAGATGAAGCCAGAAGAGAGGCTCAAGCAGTTACAAATTATTTGAATTCAACAGGAAAAAATCAAATTGATATGCCATTGTTTTATGATATAGAAGATAAAAGACAATTAGGATTAAGTAAAGAAGAGGTAACTCAAATGTATAAATATGGCACGTTTACCAAGCGATTATGATAGATGGATAGCTCATTTTGTATCAATTAGCAATAATGAACCAAGTGACCTGTATAAATATTTGGATAACTATCATATTTGGCAGTATACATCATCAGGAAAAATTAATGGAATAACAACAAGTGTAGACATAAATATATCTTATAAAAAATATTAAAAACATATAAAAAATCACAAAAAAGTACAAAATTAACTTGTGCTTTTTTTTGTATAATGGTAAAATATCATAAATAAGAATATATTTTTTAGGAGGAAATGCAAATGAAAATAAGAAAAATATTGTTAGTGTTGTTAATGATACTACTTTTAATATTTCCTTCAATTGCATCTACATTAAGTTATGCAGAGGATAATATTATAAGTAAACAAAATGAAATAAAAGAAGAAAATAAACAAACAGAAAATATGCAAGAAGATAATAATGAAAGTAATCAAGAAGAAAATAATAATAGAGAAAATAGTAATGTAACTGATATAGGAAATGAAGCTGAAGAAAATATAGCTAATAATCAAGAGGAAGAAAACACAAAAAATGAAAATAATGAAATTAGAAATGTAATTACAACAAATGAAAATGAACAATTAATGGTACAAAAAGATGAAAAGTCAATACCTGAAGGAGTAGAAATAGAAGAAGGAATATATTATATAAGAACGAAATTAAATGAAAAACAAGTATTAGATGTGGAAGGACAATCAATACAAAATTCAGCAAATGTGCAGATATGGAAAGAATCAGAAGAAAAAACAGACAATCAAAAATTCAAGATAGAAAAAACAGAAGATGGATATTATAAAATAGAAGCACTACATTCAGGAAAAGTACTAGATGTATTTGGAGCAAAAACAGAAAATTGTACAAATGTACAACAGTATGAATACAATGGAAGTAATGCACAAAAATGGCAAATAGTAGATGCAGGAAATGGATATGTATCATTTATATCATTATGTAATGGTTTATATTTAGATATAGCAGGAGCAAGTACAGCAAATGGTACAAATGTACAAGTATACGAAACAAATGGAACAGATAGTCAGAAATTTAAATTAGATATGATAGAAGATGGAGAACAAGAAAAACCAGAACAAATAGAAGTGGAAGAAGGAACATATTATATAAGAACAAAATTAGATGAAAAGCAAGTATTAGATGTAGAAGGACAATCAATACAAAATTCAGCAAATGTGCAGATATGGAAAGAATCAGAAGAAAAAACAGAAAACCAAATGTTTAAGATAGAAAAAACAGAAGATGGATATTATAAAATAGAAGCATTACATTCAGGAAAAGTATTAGATGTATTTGGAGCAAAAACAGAAAACTGTACAAATGTACAACAATATGAATATAATGGAAGTAATGCACAAAAATGGCAAATAGTAGATGCAGGAAATGGATATGTATCATTTATATCAGTATGTAATGGTTTATATTTAGATATAGCAGGAGCAAGCACAGCAAATGGTACAAATGTACAAGTATACGAAACAAATGGAACAGATAGCCAGAAATTTAAATTAGATATGATAGAAGATGGAGAACAAGAGAAACCAGAACAAATAGAAGTGGAAGAAGGAACATATTATATAAGAACAAAATTAGATGAAAAACAAGTATTAGATGTAGAAGGACAATCAAAACAAAATTCAGCGAATGTGCAGATATGGAAAGAATCTGAAGAAAAAACAGACAATCAAAAATTCAAAATAGAAAAAACAGAAGATGGATATTATAAAATAGAAGCATTACATTCAGGAAAAGTATTAGATGTATTTGGAGCAAAAACAGAAAATTGTACAAATGTACAACAATATGAATACAATGGAAGTAATGCACAAAAATGGAAAATAGTAGATGCAGGAAATGGATATGTATCATTTGTATCATTATGTAATGGTTTATATCTAGATATAGCAGGAGCAAATTCATCAAATGGTACAAATGTACAAGTATATGAAACAAATAAGACAGACAGCCAGAAATTTAAATTAGATAAGATAGAAGAAATAATAGGAACACAAACTATAGAAGATGGAACATATATGATAAAAACATTTGAAAATAATGAAATTGGATTTGACATAGAAAGCTTTTCAAGACAAGATAAAGCAAATTTACAACTATGGACAGAATCAGCGGTTTTAAGTAAAAATCAAAGATTTATAATTACTTATCAAGGTAATGGGTATTATCAAATAATAGCACAGCATTCCGGAAAATCTTTGAATGTTTCAAACAATGGAATGATAGAAGGAACAAATGTAGAACAATATACAATAAATAATTCAAATGCACAAAAATGGATAATTAAGGAAAACGAAGATGGAAGTTATTCAATAATATCAAAGTTAAACGAACTGTGTATGGATATAACAGGAGGAAAGAGTGAAAACGGGGCAAATATAGAATTAAATAAAGAAAATGGGAATAATAGCCAAAAATTTATATTTGAAAAAGTAGAGAAACCAGTTTGCGATAAAATAATAGAAGATGGTATTTATAAAATAAGTACAGCTTTAAATTCAAATATGTTCTTAGATATAACTGATGGCTCTTATCAAAATGGAGCTAGATTACAGTTATGGGGTAAAAATGTATTGCAACAACAAAAGTTTGAAATTACATATAATGAAGAAGGATATTATGAAATAAAATCTGTTAATTCAGGAAAACTTTTAGATGTAAAAAATGGAAGCAATAGTAATGGTACAAATGTGCAACAATACGAAAAAAATAATACTGATTATCAAAAGTGGATTATACAAGATGCGGGAAATGGATATTATTATATTTTATCAAGAGGAGCAGAGGCTTATTTAGATGTAACTAGTGATAATGTGGGTGAAGGAACTAAGCTGCAAATATATGATGGAGACCAAAGCACTTCACAGAAGTTTAAATTTGAAAAAACAGAAATAATGGCAACAGATGATACTTATAATATTGTTACAGCTTTAGATACAAACAAAGTATTAGATATAGATTTGCCAACTTCTAATTTACAAATATGGGAATTAAACACACAAAGTAATAATCAAAAATTTAAATTAGAATGTATAGAAGAAGGAATTTATAAAATAATATGTAGAGGAACAAACAAAGTATTAACTGTATCAGATAATGATAATTTAAATATAATACAAAGTGATGATACAGATAGCGATAATCAAAAATGGAAAATAGAAGTGGCTGAGAATGGATATTATTATATAAAATCTAAAAGTACAAATTTGTATTTGGAAATATCAGGAGCAAATAGTACAAATGGCACCAAAGTATGTGTTAATGAATTAAATAATACTAATTGTCAAAAATTTAAATTTAAGAAGAATACAGATGATTCAGATTTTTTAAGCTTAGATGAAACAAAGTATCCAGGATATAAAGAGGCACTAAGAAAATTACAAGAACAACACCCAAATTGGATTATAAAAATAGATTATACAGGACTTGACTGGAATACAGTATTAAATAATGAAGATGTTTTAATTACAGGTAAAGATGGAAACGTAAGTGCAAGAAGTTTAACACAATATACAGACCAATGGAGAAGTGGAGATCCAACACAATATGAAGAAGGATGGTATAGAGCATCTAGAGCAGCAATAGCATATATGATGGACCCAAGAAATAGTTTTGATGATGAGTATGTATTCCAGTTTCAGGAACTTGCAACAAGCCAAGGTACATATTCAGAAATAGCAACTATGATAGATGGAACATTTTTAACAAAATATGAAGGAACTTCAAATACAGATAGTGTAATAAATTCTATATTAAATAGTGCACAAATGTATAATGTTAGTCCATATCACTTAGTATCAAGAATGCTCCAAGAACAAGGAAGAGATGGAGGTTCTTTAAATGGTTACTTATATAGAGGAAGAACAGTATATAATTTATTTAATATAGGTGCTAGTAATTCAGCAACAGCAAGCTCAATAGAAAATGGCGCTGCATATGCTTATAATCATCATTGGTTTACCCCAGAAACTTGCATAGAAGGAAGTGCAGAATTTTTGGCTAGAGATTATATATCAATTGGTCAATCTACATTATATTACCAAAAATATGATGTTGTAGGAGATGAATTATACACACATCAATATATGACAAATATTAGAGCAGCAAATGATGAAGGACAAAGAATGGGAAAAGATTATAAAGAAAATGGATTAATAGATTTACCATTTGAATTTACAATACCAGTTTATGAAAATATGCCAAGCGAGCCATCTCCAAGACCAAGTGGAACAACACCGTGGTAAAATTAGAAATATAAAAAAGTACAAGAAATCCTTGTACTTTTTTGCGTTTAATGATATTATATAGGCAGATTTTGAAGAAAAAAGAAAAATTAAATTCATTTATTTTAGGAGGTAATTTAAAATGAAAATATTAATAACAGGAGCAAATGGAATGCTTGCAAAATCTGTTATAAAAAGATTAGAAGGAAATGAAATAATCTGTACAGATGTAGAAGATTTAGATATAACAAATGAAGAAACAGTAAAAGAATTTGTAACAAAAATAAAACCAGAATATATAATAAATTGTGCGGCTTTTACAGCAGTAGATAAAGCAGAAACAGCAGGAGAAATAGTAGAAAAAATAAATGCAGATGGACCAAGAAATTTAGCAAAAGCAGCAAAAGAAAATGACAGTGTATTAGTACACGTAAGTACAGACTATGTATTTGGTGGAGATTTAGATGTAGAAAAAGACTATAAAGAAGATGATCCTAAAAATCCAGTAACAGCATATGGGATAACAAAATTACATGGAGAAGAAGCAATAATAGAAAATCTAGATAAATATTACATATTTAGAACAGCGTGGTTATATGGAGATGGAAATAATTTTGTAAGAACAATGTTAAAACTAGGGGAAACGAAAGATGAAATAAATGTTGTAGCAGATCAACACGGATCTCCTACATATGCAGAAGACTTAGCAAACTTTATAGGAGAAGCAATTGAAAAGAAAATACCTTATGGAATATATAATGCAACAAATGAAGGATATACAACTTGGTATGATTTTACAAAAGCAATATTTGAGTATGCAGGAATAGTATGCAGAGTAAACCCAGTAACTACAGAAGAATATATAGAAATAATGAAAGTAACACAAGCTAAAAGACCCAAAAATTCACAAATGACAAAAGAAAAATTAAAAGCACAAGGAATAGAAGTACCAGAATGGGAAGATGCTTTAAAAAGATATTTAAAAGCAGAAGGAAAAATGTAGTAAGAAAGGGATTGAATAAAATGAAAAATAGAAAAGGAATAGTTTTAGCAGGAGGAAGTGGAACAAGATTATATCCACTAACAATAGCTATATCAAAACAAATAATGCCAGTATATGATAAACCAATGATATATTATCCAATATCAGTATTAATGGAAGCAGGAGTAAGAGAAGTATTAATAATATCAACACCAAGAGATGTAGTAACATTTAAAGAACTATTAGGAGATGGTTCACAATGGGGAATGAAGTTCGAATATAAAGTTCAAGAAAAACCAAATGGACTAGCAGAAGCATTTATAATAGGAGAAGAATTTATTGGTGATGATAATGTTGTAATGATATTAGGAGACAATATGTTCTATGGTTCACACTTACCAGAAATATTAAGAAGAGCAAATGAAAGAGAAGATGAATCAACAATATTTGGATATTACGTAAAAGATCCAAGAAGATATGGTGTTGTAGAAATAGACAATGAAGGAAAAGCAGTATCAATAGTAGAAAAACCAGAAGTACCAAAATCTAATTATGCAGTACCAGGACTTTATTTCTACACAAATGATGTTGTTGAAATTGCAAAAACAATAAAACCTTCAGCAAGAGGAGAATTAGAAATAACATCAATAAATGAAGAATATATGAAAATGGGAAAATTAACTGTAGAAAAATTGGGAAGAGGGATGACTTGGTTTGATACAGGAACACATGATGCATTAATTGAAACAGCAAGCTTTGTACAAACAATAGAAAAAAGACAAGGAATGCAAGTATGTTGCCCAGAAGAAATTGCGTATAAAAATAAATGGATAACAAGCAAAGATTTACTAGAGTTATCTAAAAAATATATGAAAACAGATTATGGTGTATATTTAAAAGATTTAGCAGAAAATAGATTTGGAGAAGAATAAAAAAATTTTAAGAATTTTAATTTTTAGAAGGAGAAAAAAATGGGAAAGTTTAAAAAAATTGAAACTTCAATAGAAGGAGTATGTGTTATAGAGCCAACAGTATTTGGAGATAATAGAGGATATTTTATGGAGACATATAGTAAAGCGGATTTTGAAGAATTAGGGTTATATTATGACTTTGTACAAGATAATCAATCAAAATCTAAAAAAGGAGTATTAAGAGGTTTGCATTTCCAAAAAGAAAACTCACAAGCAAAACTAGTAAGAGTAGTAAAAGGAGAAGTTTTTGATGTAGCAGTAGACTTAAGACCAGGAAGCAAAACATATGGAAAATGGGAAGGAGTAATACTTTCTGAAGAAAATAAAAAAATGTTTATGATACCAAGAGGGTTTGCACATGGATTCTTAGTATTATCAGATGAGGCAGAATTTACATATAAATGTGATGATATATATAATCCAAAAGCAGAAGGAGGCCTTGCTTGGAATGATAAAGATGTAGGAATTGACTGGCCTTTTGGAGATTTAAAGCAAGAAGATTTATTAACATCTGAAAAAGATGCTAAATGGCCTTCATTAGAAACTTTAAGAAAAACAGATTTATTTAAAGATTTAAAATAATAAATAGAAAAGTAAATAAGAAAATAAAAAAAGGAGAGGAAAAGGAAAGATGAGCAAAAATATATTGGTAACAGGAGCAGCAGGTTTTATAGGAGCAAATTTTGCAGAATATTTTGTAAATAAACATCCAGAATACAATGTAGTAGTTGTAGATAAATTAACATATGCAGGAAATATGGATAATTTAAGAAATGTAATAGATAAAATAAAATTTGAACAAGCAGATATATGTGATTTTAAAAAAATGAAAGAAGTATTTGATAAATATGATATAAACGGAGTAATCCATTTTGCAGCAGAATCACATGTTGATAATAGTATTAAAACACCATTTGTGTTTACAAAAACAAATGTACTTGGAACACATACATTATTAGAAACAGCAAAACAAAAATGGGGAGAAGGTTCTGAAAATAAATTTGTACATATTTCAACAGATGAAGTTTATGGAGCATTAGGAGAAGAAGGATATTTTACAGAAAAATCAGAAATAAATCCAAGTAGCCCATATTCAGCATCAAAAGCAAGTTCAGATTTAATTGCATTTGCATATCATACAACATATAAAATGAATGTAAATGTAACAAACTGTTCAAATAATTATGGACCATATCAACATAATGAAAAATTAATACCACATATGATTAAATTAGCATTAAACGATGAAAAACTACCTGTATATGGAACAGGAAAAAATATAAGAGATTGGTTATATGTAGAAGACCATTGTGAAGCAATAGATATGGTATTCCATAAAGGAGTTGCAGGAGAAAGATATAATATAGGTGGTCATAATGAAAAAAGAAATATAGATATAGTAAAATTAATATTAAAAAGACTAGGAAAATCAGAAGATTTAATAGAATATGTAGAAGATAGAAAAGGACATGACTATAGATATGCAATAGATCCTAGTAAAATAAAGAAAGAACTTGGTTGGTATCCAAAAACAAAATTTGAAGACGGAATAGTAAAAACAATAGATTGGTATTTAGCGAATCCAGAATGGTTAAAATAAAAAAAGAAAGAGGAATTTTTGTGAAAAAAATAATATTTGGTATAACTAGTTTAACATTAGGCGGAGCAGAAAGAGTATTAATTGATGTGGCAAATGAACTTTGTAATAAGTATGATATAACAATATTTACTATATATGGTAATGGAGATTTAGAACAAGAGCTAAATTCTAGAATTAAGATAAAAAGTTTGTATGATAAAAGATATTCGGAATTAAGTACATTTCAAAAAAAGATATTACCAATAAAAATTATGCTTAATAATAAAAAAATATATAAAAAGAATATTGAAGGCGATTATATTGCGCAAATATCTTTTTTAGAAGGAGCTATTACTAGATTATTTTCTATAAAAAACAAGGTAAACAAAAATTGTAAAAAAATATCTTGGATACATAATGATATATCAAAAGTTTTTGGAAAGAGTATAAAAGCGAAAATAAAAATAAAATATGATAGAAAAATCTATAAAAGATATGATAAACTAGTATTTGTTAGTAATGATAATTTAAAAGCTTTTGAAAAAAAATATCCAGAAATAAAAGAAAATGAAAAAGAAGTTATATATAATTATATAGATGCAAAAAGAATTTTAAATTTAGCAAAAAAAGATGAAGAATATGGTAACAGATTTAATAAAAACGAAACTAATTTAGTACAAGTATCAAGACTAGTTGAGCAAAAAGCAATAGAAAGATTAATAGATGTACATAAAAGACTTGTAAGTAGCAAATATAAACATAATATTTTTATAATAGGAGAAGGACCTTTAGAAGAAAAATTAAGAGAGAAAATAAAAAAAGAAAAAGTACAAAAGTCTTTTATATTGCTAGGAGCTAAAAAAAATCCATATCCGTATATGGAAAATGCAACTGCTAATATTCTTTTTTCAAATTACGAAGGATACCCAATGGTAATAGAAGAAGCGAAAATTCTAAATAAATATATAGCCATAACAGATACAGCTGCAAGAGAAACTTTGACAAATTATGAAAAAAACAGTATAATTGTTCAAAACAACGAAGAAGGGATAGAAAAAGCAATAAAACATATTGTCGATAAAAAAGAAAATTTGTATTCTAAAACAGATGAAGATACTAATTATGACAATAAATCTATAATAAACAAAATAATAAATCTTATAGGAGAATAAAATTGAAAATATCAATATTAACACCAACATTTAATAGAGGTAAATTGTTAAAAAGACTTTATGATAGTATAAAAAATAATATTACTACTTGTAAATGTAGTGTAGAATGGCTTATAATGGATGATGGTTCAACAGATGATACTAAAAAAATTATAGAAAAATACAAAGAAGAACAAATTGTTGATATCAGGTATTATTACCAAGAAAATAAAGGAAAGATGGAAGCAATAAATAATCTTGTACCAAAGGTAAAAGGAGATTATATTGTCGAATGTGACTCTGATGATTATTTTACTAATAATGCACTTTCAATTATAGAAGATAGTATAAAAGAAGTTAATAATAAAAATGATATATATGCATTTGTATTTCTTAAATATGATCAAGATGGTAATAATATGGGGAACAACTTTAAAGAAGATAAATATAAAAGTAAAATGTTTGATTTATACTTTAAAGAAAATGTATATGGTGAAAAAGCCTTGGTTTTTAATTCAGAAATAAGGAAAAAATATAAATATGAATTAGAAAACGGTGAAAAATTTGTTACAGAAGCAAGATTGCATCATAAAATGGATTTAAAATATGATGTTGAGTGTTTTAATAAGCCTATTATGATATGTGAATATAAAAAAGATGGATATACAATAAATATACAAAAAATATACAAAGAAAATCCATTTGGATATTATGAATATTTTAAAGAAATTTTAAATTTAAATTTAAAAAATGTTAAATTTAAAAAATTAATGTATATATATAAACATTATATTTTATTTTCAGTATTAACAAAGAAAAAAAATATATTGAAAAATGTAAAGGGGCTAAAAAATAAGATAGCTATAGCAATTTTATTTTTGCCAGGGAAAATTATGACTAAAAAAAGGTTTTGAAATAAAGAAAGGTGTAAAAATATGCAAGAAAAAAATGTTAGAATAGAAGTAGAACACGTTTATAAAGATTTTAATATTTATTTTGATAAAGCAAATAGTTTAAAAGAAAAAATTCTTTTTTGGAATAGAAATAAAAAAGAAAAAAGAGAAGTATTAAAAGATATAAATTTACAAATTAGAGATGGAGAAGCAGTGGCGTTAATTGGAGTAAATGGAAGCGGAAAGTCTACATTATTAAAGTTGATGACAAAAATTATCTATCCAGATAAAGGAAAAATAGAAACATATGGGAAGTTGACTTCTCTTTTAGAGCTAGGAGCTGGTTTTCATCCGGATTTTTCAGGAAGAGAAAATATATATTTTAATGCATCTATATTTGGCTTAACTAAAAAGCAAATAGATGAAAGATTACAAGATATAATAGACTTTTCAGAATTGGGTTCTTACATAGATAATCCTGTAAGGACATATTCATCTGGTATGTATATGAGATTAGCATTTGCTGTAGCAATAAATGTAGATGCAGACATTTTATTAGTCGATGAAATATTGGCAGTAGGAGACCAACACTTCCAAGATAAATGTATAAATAAAATGAAAGAGTTAAAAAAAGAAGGAAAAACAATGGTTTTTGTAACTCATAGTATGAATACTGTAAAAGAATTTTGTACAAGGGCAGTATGGCTAGATAAAGGAATTGTTAGAATGGATGGAGAGCCTAATGAAGTAATAGAAGAATATTTGAAGGAGACTTTATAATGAATATAGTAAAAAATTTATATAAATATAGAGAGTTGTTGAAAACAAATACTAAAAAAGACGTTGGAGGAAAATATAAAAATTCTTTTTTAGGAATTTTGTGGTCATTTATAAATCCACTTTTACAGATAGCAGTGTATGCATTAGTATTTCAAGTAATACTAAAAAGTAATATAGAAAATTATGCTGTATATTTATGTTGTGCTTTAATTCCTTGGCAATATTTTAATAGTATTGTAATTAGAGGAGCAGGAGTAATAATTGATAATGGAAATATAATTAAAAAAGTGTATTTCCCAAGAGAGATATTGCCAATATCAGTAGTTACGAGTGAAGCTATAAACTTTTTAATTTCTACAATAATTATAGTTATATTTGTTTTGGTAAGTGGTCTTGGAATAAATATAAACTGGTTATGGTATTTTCTAATTTTTGCAATACAATATATAGTATCTATTGGAATAGCTTTGATTTTTTCAAGCTTAACTGTATATTTTAGAGATTTATTACATCTATTAGGTGTTTTTATGCAATTACTATTTTATGCAACACCTATTGTATATTCAATAAGTGATGTACCAGCATCAATAAGTTGGCTATTAAAATTGAACCCAATGACATATTTGATAGATGGTTATAGATCTATTTTCTATAATGCTACTATGCCAAATTTTGAAGGGTTATTAATAGTATTTATAATGGGTATAGTTTTATGTGTAATAGGATATTTATTATTTAATAAATTACAAAAGAGATTTGCGGAAGAATTATAGAAGAATTATTAAAAAAATTAATTAATATTTATAATAATAAAAAATGTATAAATGAAAGGAAAAAAAATGAAAAAGATTAGTATTATAATTCCAGCATATAACGAAGAAGAATCTCTACCATTATTATATGATAGATTAAAAAAATTAATGGATGATATGAAAGATTATGAATTTGAAATATTATTTGTAAATGATGGAAGTAAAGATAAAACAATAGAAATAATAAAAGATTTCAGAAGTAAAGATGAAAGAATTTGCTATGTTGATTTTTCAAGGAATTTTGGAAAAGAGATAGCAATGATAGCAGGTCTTGATTATGCAACAGGTGATTGTGTAATATTTATGGATGCAGACCTTCAAGACCCACCAGAATTAATACCAGAATTAGTAAAATACTGGGAAGAAGGATATGATGATGTATATGCTAAAAGACGTTCAAGAAAAGGAGAAACATGGCTTAAAAAGTTCACATCAAAAATGTACTATAGAGTATTACAACATCTAACAAAAGTAGAAATACAAGAAGATACAGGAGATTTTAGATTACTTGATAGAAGATGTGTAAATGCACTAAAAAAACTTCGTGAATCACAAAGAAATACAAAATCAATGTTTAGTTGGATAGGATATAAGAAAAAAGAAGTGTTATATGATAGAGACCCAAGAATTGCTGGAACAACTAAGTGGAATTATAAGAAATTAATAGACTTAGCAATAGATGGAATAACATCTTTTACAACATCACCATTAAGATTAGCTACATATGTTGCAATTCCAACATTTATTGTATTATTTGTATACTTTGTATATGTAATAATAAAATGTTTTGTCATACACCAAGCAATACAAGCGTTTCAAGCAATTATTTTACTTATATTATTCTTTTCTGGAATACAAATATTATTATTTGGAATAATAGGTGAATATTTAGGTAGAATATTTAATGAAACTAAAAATAGACCTTTATATTTAGTAAATGAATATAACGGAAAAAAAGAAATGAACGGTTAAAAAATAAAGAGGAATAATTTTAAATGGAAAAATTAAATAAACTAAAAGAAGTAGATTGGAAACATTTAAAGTGGAAAGATATAAAAGATTTATATTTTGAATTTAAAGAGATAATAAACTATTTAGTATTTGGTGTACTTGCAATGGTGGTTAATTTTGTATCTTATTATATATTTGCAAGGCTAATACATATAGACGAAGTAGTAAGTAGTGGCTTATCTTGGTTTTGTTCAGTATTGTTTGCATATATAACAAATAAATTATTTGTATTTGATAGTAAAACAGAAGGAAAAAAAGGATTATTAAAAGAAGCAATTTCGTTTTTCTTAGCAAGAATAGTATCTGGAATACTTTGTGATGTTGGAACATTTGCTTTAATGGTAAAAGTATTACATATAAACGACATTATTTCTAAAGTAGTAACACAAGTAATGGTAGTTATTATGAATTATGTATTTAGTAAATTTATTGTTTTTAAGAAAAAAGAAGAAAATAAAATTTTAACAAAAAAATGATTTATGTTCTTTATGTGAAAAATATGTAAAATATGTAAATTATAATAAAAGTTCTTGCAAAAATCGAAAAATTGGAGTAATATATAGTTACTTCAATTTATTTTTGTCTTGAAGTAATTTATTCGGAAAAATTAGATCGAAAAATTCCAAAAAGTTAAAAAAAGAAAAACAAATTTAAAAAATTATTTAGTAAAGTATATAAAATTTCTACTTTACCTTATAAGTTATTTGACTATAATAGTAAAAATAATTATAATAAAAGGAGGAAAAATATTGAATAAGAAAAAAAGAGAGAATAATAAAATACATGATAGCATTATAAAAGATGTATTAGAAGAAAAGAAAGAGTTTAGAGATTTTATAAGAACTTTTTATAATATAGAAGTAGAAGAAGAAAAATTGGAATTACAAAATAAAGAATATAGAACAAGGTTTGGCTTAAGAACTAGATATATAGATGTGTTATATAAGATAAAAGGAGAAGAAACATATATAATATTAGAACATCAAAGTACAGTTGATTATGCAATGAGTGAAAGAATAGGAGAATATTGTTTAGCAGTAGTAAGAAGTAGAAGAAGATATATGTTGAGGAGTAGAAATAGAATAGCACCATTAGTATATGCAATAGTATTATCAACAGCTAAAAGAGTATGGGATGCAACAAGAACAATAAAACAAGATGAAGGAAACTTGTATAAATTGCCAGCACAAAAATATCCAGAATATGAAGTGATAGATATAAATGATTATAAAATAGAATATTTATTAAATTTAAGAACAGGTTTAGGAATAATACTAGCATTTGAGAAAATAAAAACAAAAGAAGATTTTACATATATAATAGAAAGTTTAAAGAGAAGAGAAATAAACAAAAGAGAAAGAAGAGCAGTGGAGTTAATTGTAGAACATTTAGAAGAAGAAATATCAATATTAACAAATAAATTACCAGAAGAAAAAATAGAAGAAATGAGAGAAGAATTATTAAAAATAATAATGAAAGAAGGTGATTTTATAATGATGAATTTTACGAAAGCATTTGTAAAAATAGTGCAAGAAGAAGGAAAGAAAGCAAGGAAAGAAGCGATAAAAGAAGGAAGAAAAGAAGGAAGAAAAGAAGGAAGAAAATTAGGAGAACAAAATATAATAAAATCATTATTTAGAAGTAAAATGTCTGCTAAAGAAATATCAGATAGGACAGGAATAGATTTAAGTGAAATTTT
The DNA here is from genome assembly GCA_944388035.1 of uncultured Clostridia bacterium. GTDB lineage: Bacteria > Bacillota > Clostridia > TANB77 > CAG-508 > CAG-269. The sequence goes on from CALXHF010000001.1 coordinate 139,756, forward strand.
GAGAATTGTAAAATAATAAGAATTATAAAAAAGTTTTTGGTTAAAATAAATTTTGGGAGGAAAGCATATGTTTAAACCAAAAGCTATTTTTTTTGAAAGAGATATTTTAAATTATGATTTAGGCAAGGAATTAATGGAAAAATACAAAGATATTCCAAAAGTAGAAATAGAAAATCATAATAATATTGAAAAGATGAGAAAAAAAGAAAATAAAGATTTTATTGATATGAAAAGAAATTTAATTATAGGAGTTAGAAAAACACATAAATTTGTAGAAAATCATAAAACATCAGATTTTTTAGTTCCTTATACTTCATCACGGGTGTACAGCAGCTTGTATGTATTGTTATTTAGTTTGTAATTATAATAAATGTAGTTATTTAAGATTATTTGTAAATAGAGAGCAAATGCTAGATAAAATAATAAAAGTTGCAAGAGAGAACGAAAAAGAACTTACTTTTGAAATTGGAAGTAATAGTGATCTAATTTTAGAAAATAGTATTACAAATAATTTAGTTTGGACAATTGAAAATTTTAAAGAAAGTAAAAAAGGAAAAATCACATTTCCAACTAAATTTGATATGGTTGATGATATTTTAGGCTTAGACCATAAGGGAAAAGTAATAATAAGGATGAGTGTTAACCCAGAATATATTATAAATAGAGTGGAATTTGGTACATCCAGATTAGATAAAAGAATAGAAGCAATAAATAAATTAAAAGAAGCAGGATATAGAGTTGGTATATTAATAGCACCAGTTATTTTTGTCGATAATTGGAAAGAACTATATTTAGAATTAATTAAAATATTAGATAGCAAATTATCTAAAAAAGTAAAACAAGACACTTTTTTTGAAATTATTTTTATGACATATAGTTATGTCCATACTAAAATAAACGAAGAAGCTTTTCCAAATGCTATAAATTTATATGATAAAAACATTATGAAAGGTTCTGGAAGAGGAAAATATAGATATAAAGAAGATATTAGAAAAGAAGGTGAAATATTTTTTAGAGAACAAATGAGCAAGTATTTTCCTAATAATAAAATAGAATATATAGTTTAGTTCGATTTAAAAGTAGATTCTTTATTTAATTGTTACAAAAATATTTCTTTTTCGTTACAAAATTGAAAATTTATTGAAAAAATCCACAGAATGTGATAATTTATTTACAGAGTGTTCCTGTAAACAGAGGAATAAATTTACAAATGAAAGGAAGATTAAAGATGAAAAAGAAAAATGTAAAAGGTATTACATTGATTGCTTTAGTAATTACAATTATAGTGCTTTTGATATTAGCAGGTGTATCAATTGCAATGCTAACAGGAGAAAATGGAATACTAAGTCAAGCACAAAAAGCAGATGTAGAAACAAGAGGAGCAGCAGTAGAAGAGGCTAAGAATTTATGGGAAACAAATAAGACATTAGACGAAAACACAGGAGAAAACACAGCAGAAAGTCTAGAAGAATTAGTAAATAGACTAGTAGATGAAAACTTATTAACAGAAGATGAAAAAGACCTAATATTAGGAAATGAAGAAAAAGGAATAGAAGCAACAGGACAAGTAACAATAGGAAGTAGAACAATAGTATTTGGAACAGAAGGACCAACACTTGCAGATGTATTTTGTGATGATTTAAACTGTACAGAAGAAGGACATTTACACATAGGAGATTATGTTGATTATAAACCAACAGGAGACGAAGAAGGCAAAACAACAGCACAGGTAGTAAAAGAAGATACAGGTTATAGTACAGCACAAAACTTTACAATGAATACAGAAGATGTAACATGGAGAGTTTTAGGAAAAGATGGAGATAATATACTTTTAATAAGTGGAGCACCAATAAAAAAAGATGGTAGCGACCCATATTTAATAATGCAAGGAGCAGAAAGTTATATAAACTGTGTACCAACATTAAATAAAGTTTGTGGCATATATGGAAATACAAGTTTAGGAGCGAAAGCAAGAAGTATAACAGTAGATGATATAAATAAAGTAGTAGGAGTAACAGTAGAAAATAATCAAGTACATAAAAAGGGTGACAGTACTAATATAGATATATTACCACAACAAGGAGCAGAAGGACTAGGATATAGCTGGACTTATAAAAGTGGAGATTATGCACCAGAAAATTATATGAATGATGAGTATGGAGAAAAATATGCAACAATAAGAAAAGTAGGAGATAAAGAAAATTACAACAGTTATGGATATGAGTGGAGTAGTTTAGGTTTAAATGATAAAATAGAAAATATGTTATTTGCAGGAACAACTCAGGAAAGTAATTTTGCAAGGTCATACTGGCTAGCTTCTCCCGGTTCCTGTAGGGGTGGTAGCGTTGCTTACTTTGGTCCCGGAGTTGTCTGCGACGGCGTTGTCTTTTGTGGCGGCGGCAACCTGTTCTATTCGGATGGGTACTGGTACGCTTATAGGATGGCTGTGCGCCCCGTAGTTTCTCTACCATCTGATATCTCAAGTGAAGAAGTGCCAAAATCAGAAAATCAAGATAAAAGTTCAATAGAAGATGCATATTGGGCAGGTGCAAGTAATCAAAATCCTCAAATAGATGATGGGGATGTAGAAGAAGGTGTAGGAGTAGTAAAAGAAAGTGAAAGTTAAAATGTGAACACAAGAAGGCCTTTGGTCTTCTTGTGATAAAGCTTTTGAAGGGAAAAATAAAATATATGAGTATATTAACAATGATAAAAGGAATAAAACAGATACATAGTAAAGATATAGTATTAGTTAAGATAGGAAAATTTTATTATTGCTATGGTAAAGACGCTTATATGATTTCATACTTTTTTGATTATAAATTAAATTTAGTAGAAAATAGTATATACTCATGTGGTTTTCCAAGTCAAAGTTTAAGTAAAGTTATTGCAAAACTAGAAAGTAAGAAAATAAATTATTTGATTGCAGATAGAAGGAATAATTATGAAGTAGAAGGAGAAGAAAATTACAAAAATTTAAATTCTTATGATAAATATTATGAAATGGCTAAAGAAAAAATAAATATAAGACTTAGAATTCAAAGAATAAATAATTATTTGCTAGAAAATAGTGATAGAAACAATATAAAACGATTACTAGTTGAATTTGAAGAATTACTCCAAATATATAAAATAGAAAAGGACGACAAATGATTAAAATAAAAGAAGAAAAATTCCAGGTAATACAATTTATAAGAGAATTAATACTTTACATAGATAAAAATTTAGATAATTTTCCTAAAAAAGATATTGAATTAAAAAATAGAATAAGAAACAATAGTTATGATTTATTAGAAATAGCTTATTTAGCAAATTCAAGTAAAGATGTTAGTAGAAAAAAAGAACTACTAGAACAGGTAATAGCCAAGATTAAAGTAATAGATTTTTTGTTAAATATATGTTATGAGAAACAAATTATAAACAGTAAAAGATATATGAAGTTTGGTACAAAAATGGATGATATATTAAAATATACATTAGGTTGGCTAAAAACAATAAATAATAATAGGGTATAGTTGATGGAGGCTAGCTTCTCCCGGTTCCTATAGAAATGGTAGCAATGCTAACTTTGGTCCCGGAGCTGTCAATAACGGCAATGTCTATTGTGGCAACAACAACACGTTCAATTCGAATGGAAACTGGAATGCTGGTAGGTTTGCTGTGCGCCCCGTAGCTTCTATATACTGTGATTATACAATTAAGTCGTGAAAAAATATATAAAGTGCATAAAAAAATATTTTCTATAATTAAAAATAGGGCATGGTTGATGAGGCTAGCTTCTCCCGGTTCCTATAGAAATGGTAGCAATGCTAACTTTGGTCCCGGAGTTGTCGACGACGACAATGTCTATTGTGGCAACAACAACCTGTTCAATTCGAATGGGAACTGGAACGCTAATAGGATGGCTGTGCGCCCCGTAGCTTCTATACACTGTGGTTATGCAATTAATGATTGTATAAGAGATAATATAGAAACAAACTATGTCCTTTCGTTTTACGATAAACAAAAAATAGATAGCCATATTTGTTAGTAGAGAAATCGAAGGGGAGTATGTCTTAGTACTATTTTTCCAGCAGTAATTTTATGATTGCTACTGTTTTATTTTAAGGAGAAATTATGAAAAGATTAAATAATTTATATCAAAACACATATAAAATGGAAAATATATTAGAAGCATATAATGAAGTGTGTAGAAACACAAAAAACAAAAGAAAAGTAAGAAATTACAAAGAATATAAATGTGTGTATATATCTAGAATATATGAAACATTAAAGAATAAAACTTATGAAGTAGGTCCATATAATATATTTACAATATATGAGCCAAAAGAAAGAAGAATAGTAAGTCAAAGTTTGCACGATAAAGTAATAAATCATTTAGTAAGTAGGGAAATACTAATGCCAGCAGTAATACCTTGTCTTGTAGATGAAAATATTGCAAGTAGAAAGGGCATGGGAACAAAAAAAGGTTATGAACTTATGGAAAAATATATAAGAATATGTAATTTAAAGTATGGTGAATATTATATATTGAAATGTGATATAAGTAAATTCTTTGCAAGCATAGATCATAATTTATTAAAAGAAAAATTAAAAAGAAGAATAAAAGATAAAGATGCTTTAGAGATAGTATTTAAAATAATAGACAGTGAAGAAAAAGGACTTGGAATAGGAAATATGACAAGTCAAATTTTAGCAATATTTTATTTAAATGACTTAGACCATTTTATAAAAGAAAAATTACAAATAAAATATTATATACGTTACCAAGATGACTTTTTATTATTTCATAAATCAAAAGAATATTTAAAATATTGTTTTACAGAAATAAAGAAATTTGTTAAAAAAGAAAAATTAGAATTGAACAGAAAAAGTAGATTATACAAATCAACAAATAATTTTATATTTTTGGGAAGAAATAAAAAAGGTAAGTATGCAAGATACAGAAATGTAAAAAGAAGATTAAGAAAAAGAAAATTTCTATATAAAGAGGGGAAAATACCTCTATCTAGTTTAACAAGTAGTTTGATTTCGTATAAATTTTTGTGTAACAGAGAAATTAGAATATAAGTACACTTAGTTAGATGCACTTATATTCTTTAACTCGTTTTGAATTTCTTGTAATGTAAAAAATGCATCTTTAAATGTTAGTTCATCAAAATTTATATCTAATATTTTATTAATTATACTATCAAAATTATTGTTATTTATTGTAATATGGGCATTGGGATCTATAATTTTAAATTTAATATTGTTTAAGTTTAATAAATGAGAATAATAAGAAATTTTGTTAACAGGGAAACCACATTTAATACTTTTTTCATTTAAGTCAATAATTTTAAAATTAAATAATTCGGATAATGTTAAAGCATCATCATCTAATGATATATAAAAAATACCACTTTTAAAAAGATATAAAATTTCTTTGTTTTCTTTTTTTAGACTTGTATATAATTTTAATAATTTACTCATATGAAAAATACCTCCAAAAAAATTATAATACTTTTTTAAAAAAAAGACAATAAAACATTGTCGATTTTTTAAAAAAGTGTTATAATAAAAAAGGTGATGAAAATGAAGAAAAAAGATAATATAGTAAAAGATGTAGAAATATATATGTTAGCACAATTTGTAGATGTTTTAGAAAGCATAGAAGAAATAAAAGATATAAAAAAATTAAAAAAAGACATAGAACTAAGAACTAAAATGTACAGAGAAGAAATAGAGGAGATGGAAAACAACGAAGATATTTTTTGTTTTGATGAAATAAATAAAACTTTAGATGAGAAAATAGAAAAGTATAGTAAATTATATTGTGAAAATAAAAGCTATAAGAAAATAATTGAAGAAATAGAAGAAATGAAAAATAAAATAAAGTGTAATAAAGAAAAAATAATTGAATTAGAAAATCTTATTTATGAAAAATTTTATTATGATTTTGTAAGTGCATATAAGATTGGAATGATAGAAGGAATAAAAACAATGATACTTAAAAATAAATTCTAAGTATCAAAAGTAAAGCCTTTATAAAAATCAGAAATAGGTTTTTCAAAAACATAAGAAAATGCTAAAAGCTCATAATCTTTTACAGCTCTTTTATTGTGTTCAATAGCATAAATATCTGCTTTATATAAAGTAACTCCTAATAAATCTAACTTTTGACAAAGTTCTCTTTGAGAAAAGCCTTTTTCTTTACGAAATTTTTTAAAATTATTTGATATTATATTATACTTTTGGTTTAACATATAAAACTCCTTTTTTGTAACTTTTATTTAATTTTACATTAAAAGTAAAGGAAAGAGACAATAAAATAATGTCGATTAAAATAAAAAATAATTCTAAATATATTATATATTTAAAATTATTCAAAAAACTTATCTGCACCTTCATATAAATCTTCTAAAGAAATACCAAGAACTTTACAAAAAGCAAAAGCTTCAAAATCTTTAACAGTTTTTTTACCATGTTCAATTTCGTAAATATCAGAAATATACTAGTAACACCTATTAAATCAAGTTCACGGCAAATAGCTGGTTGAGAAAGTTCTTTTAGTCTTCTGTATTTTCTTAAATTTTTACCAATTATATTTAGATTGCCATTTAACGTTTTTACCTTCATAATAAACTCCTGTATTGATATATATTATGCATTGTACAATAAAAAATATACATAACTTACAGGTTCAAGCTGTAGAAGAGGAGAAATTATGAAGAAAAATAAAAAATATGAAGAAGAAATAAAAGAATTATTACAAGAAAGATTAGGATAAATATATAAAAATATCGTAAATGAAAAAATTGTTAAAGAAGCAAAAGATGAAGAAAATAATTTAGAAGAAATTTTAGAAAAAATCTTAAAAAAGGAGACCAAAGAAGGTTTTAAAATATATTGTTCATATGAAGAAATAAGAAGTAAATATTTGAATTTACTTCTTACTAAATATTATGAACAAGGAGTTAAGGACGGTATAAAAATAATTATTAAAAATATAATTTAAAATTAAATCAATTATTGTATAATGCTTATATATCAATGTTTTTTTATATTTATAGAATTTGTTTCTGGTTACTAAAAAACTAGAAAATATTTAAATTTCCTAGTTTTATAAATTACAACTTTTTAATTTCTTCTATAGATAACCCTGTTGTTTTAGAAATTATTTCTAAACTTATATTTTCTTGTTTTAATTTTTTAGCAATTTCTTTTTTCTCGTTTATTTCACCTTGTTCTAATCCTTGTTCACGTCCTCGTTCAAGACCTTGCTTATATCCTTTTCTTTCACTTGTAGTTTTGGTGGTATTCATTTCTATTATGTAGTCTTCTTTCCAGTCTGCTATTCTTTGCATAATTGGGTCATTACTTATTTCTTCTAATTTTTCTTTTGCTTTCTTTATTCCTTCATTATGCTCCATTATTTTTACCACCTCTTTCGATTCTGGGTTTTCCAAAAAATATAACCAATCTAATAGTTTTCTTTTATCCTTATTTCCTTTATTTTTATATATTTTTGGTATCTCTATTATATCTAGTTCTAGTAGGTTTGTCAATATGATTTTCCTTTCTTTTGTCTCTATTAGTTTATATTTAGAAATAAATTCAACCTCTTTTAATTTTGGTATTTCTCCATTTAAAATTAATATTATTATTGTTCTTTCTAAATCATTATAATTTTTACCTTTTTTTATATTTCTTGTATATGCTCTTGCCCAATAATACAATATTCTTTCTATTATTTCTTCTGTATATACCATTTGCATTTCTATATTACAAGTTGTGTTGTTGTTAAACCTTACTATTACATCTAATACTCCCATTTTATCTTCTCGGTAAAATCTTCTAAGTACAGGGTTTTTACTTAAATCTACATCTGAAATTTCTTCTCCTAATATTGCTTCTAATAATTCTTTTGTAATAAATTCACTTCCTAATTCTCCAAATAAAACTTGAAAAACAAAGTCTATTTTTGGAGACAGAAGATGAGTATTTTCTACATTTGTTTCTTCCATAGGCAACTTCCTTTCTGGTTTATTATTTTTTATTCTTTATTTTTAATTTTGTTTTTTTGGAATAAACGAAAAAAATATTTGAATAAATCTGTTAATATATTAATACATTTTTATTCTAATGTCAAAAAATCGTTCGACATAATTCGACAAAAAGTAGTAGTAGTGAACAAAGTATAAAGATTAATTCACAAAAAAATCTTAAATAAAAATTAAAAAGCTTTTAAATAAAATTTTTATATGATATAATTTTAAATATAAAATACCTAATAGAAGGTGAGAATATGTCATATATAGAATTTAAAAATGTAAATAAAATATATAAAATGGGTGAGATAGAAATAAAAGCATTAAATAATACTAATTTTCAGATAGAAAAAGGAGAATTAGTAGTAATAGTAGGTCCATCAGGAGCTGGAAAGACTACAGCTTTAAATATTTTAGGTGGTATGGACTATGCAAGTTCTGGAAAGGTATTTGTAGATGGAAAAGATGTTACAAATTTAAAAAATAGAGAATTAATTGGATATAGGAGAAATGATATAGGTTTTGTATTTCAATTTTATAATTTAGTTCAAAATTTAACAGCAAAAGAAAATGTAGAACTAGCAACACAAATCTGTAAAAAATCATTAGATCCAGAAGAAGTATTAGAAAAAGTAGGGCTTAAAGATAGGATGGATAATTTTCCGTCACAATTATCAGGTGGAGAACAACAAAGGGTTGCGATTGCAAGAGCAATAGCTAAAAACCCTAAATTGTTATTATGTGATGAACCAACAGGAGCATTAGATTATAAAACAGGAAAACAAATTTTAAAATTATTACAAGATACTGCAAGAAAAGAAAATATGACAGTACTAATAATAACACATAATGGGGCAATAGCACCAATGGCAGATAAAGTAATACATTTTAAAAATGGAACAGCTGAAAATATAGAAGTTAATGAAGCCCCAAAACCAGTAGAAGAAATAGAGTGGTAAAAAATAAAGATGTGTCAAAATTTGGTAAAATGTACAAAAGAAACATCACTAAGGAGGTGAAGTTATATGAAAAAAGCTCTTATGAAAGATAGTGTGAAAGAAATAAAAAATACTTTTAAAAGGTTTTTGTCAATATTGATGATGGCATTTTTAGGTGTGGGATTTTTTGCGGGGGTAAGAGCAACTTCACCAGATATGGTAGATACTTTAGATAAATATTATGATAGTCAAAATGTTTATGATATACAAGTAATGTCAACTTTAGGTTTAACAGATGAAGATATAGAAGAAATTTTAAAAATAGAAAATGTGGAAAATGTTATAGGAACATTTGAAACAGATGGAAAAGTAGAAATAGACAATACTGAAAAAATTATTAAAATAATGTGTGTAGAAGATATTAATAAACCTAAAATAATAGAAGGAAATTTACCACAAAATATAGATGAGTGTGTTGTAGAACCTAATTTTTTAACACAAAATAATAAAAAAATAGGGGATACTATAGATGTAGAAATCGAAAATACAGAAAATGAAGATGGAGAAGAAATAGAATATTTAGTAAATAAAAAGTTAAAAATAGTTGGAACTGTACAAAGTCCGTTATATATATCAAAAGATAGAGGAAGTAGTACTTTAGGTGCTGGAAAAGTAAATTATTATATTTATATAGATAAAGATAATGTTAATGCAAAAGATGTTTATACAAATATGTATATTAAGGTAAAAGGTGCAAATGAACTAGAAACATCAAGTGATGATTATAAAGAATTAGTAGCAAATACTAAGAGTAAAATTGAAGAGATAAAAGAAGATAGAGAAAAAGTAAGACAAAATGAACTAATCAATTATGCAACTGAAAAATTAAATGAAGCTGAAAAAGAATTTAATGATAAGAAAAAAGAAGCAGAAGATGAAATAGCAAAAGCAGAAGCTGAAATAGAAGATGGGAAAAAAGAAATAGAAGCAGGAAATTTAGAAATTGCTGAAAATGAGAAAAAAGCAAATGAGGAATTTGCAAATGCTGAAAAACAAATAGAACAGGCAAAAGAAGAAATTAATAATAATGAAGAATTGTTAAATAATAAAGAAAAGGAAGCAAATGAACAATTTGAAAGCTTAGAAAAACAAAAAGAAGAGTTAAATGTAAATTTGAGTTTGGTACAAAAATTATTAAATACTGCAAATGAAACATATAATGATATTTTAGAAGCTTTAAAAAGACCTGATTTAGATGAAGGAACATTAGAATCTTTAAATGATCGAAAATTGGCAGCAGAGGAGCAGATAAGAGTTTTAGAAGAAAATAAAAATACAATAGTTGCGGGAATAAACGAAATAGATAATGGAATTAATTCAGGAAAACAAGAAATAGAAAATGGTAGGAAACAAATTGAACAGGCAAGAGCAGAAATTGAAAAACAAGAACAAAAATTAAAAAATACTAAAAATTCTACATATTCGCAAATAGAAACTGCTAAAGAGGAAACTAAAAAAGCTTTAGAAGAAATAAAAAATGGAGAACAGGAGTTAGAGGATAAAAGAAAAGAAGTAGAACAGCAATTAAATGATGCTGAAAAAGAATTAATAGATGCAAGAGATGAAATTTCAAAAATTGAAAAGCCAACTTGGTATGTATTAGATAGAGAGCAAAATAGTGGTTATGTAAGTTTTATACAAGATACAGATAGTGTTGCAAATATAGGTAGAGTGTTCCCAGTTGTATTTTTTATAGTAGCTACATTAATATCTTTAACATCTATGACTAGAATGGTAGAAGAAGAGCGTACACAAATAGGAACTTTAAAAGCTCTAGGATGTAATAAAATACATATAGCTGGAAAATATGTATTATATGCGAGTTTGGCTTCTGTAATAGGCTCGATTTTAGGTATGTGTGTAGGTTTTGTGCTAATTCCAAAAGTAATATGGATGATGTATTCTATGATGTATGAAATAGGTGATATTTCTCTTGATTTTAATTGGGCATTTGGAACTATTGGTTTACAATTAATTTTTATCTGTATAGTAGGAGCAACTATATATGCAGTAGTAAGAGAATTAAGACATACTCCAGCAACACTTATGAGACCGAAAGCTCCAAAAATTGGAAAAAGAGTTTTACTAGAAAGAATACCATTTATTTGGAAGAGATTAAGTTTTTCAAGAAAAGTTACTATAAGAAATATTTTTAGATACAAGAAAAGATTTTTAATGACTATAATTGGAATAATGGGATGCACAGCTTTAATACTTACAGGCTTTGGATTAAAAGACTCAATAAGTAAAATTATGCCAGAACAATATGAGCACGTATTTAATTATGATGTACAAATAAGTCTAAAAGATGGTTTAGAAGAAAATCATGTAAGTGAACTAAAAAGTAGATTAGCTGAGAAAGAAGAAATAACTAAAATTGTTGAGACATATATGACAACAGCAGTAGCAGTGAATAATGGAGTAGAAGAAGATGTGCAAATAATAGTACCAGAAGATAAAAATTCTTTAGATGGAATTATAAATTTATATGATTTAGAGACTGAAGAAAAAATAGTATTAGATGATAATAAGATAGCTTTAACAGATAAAGTATCAGAACTTTTAGGAGTTAATGTTGGTGATAAAATAATATTAAGAGATAGTAATGATAAAGAAGTAGAAGTTACTGTTTCAAATATAGTTGAAAACTATGTGTATCATTATGTGTATATGTCAAAAGATTTATATGAAAGTTTATATGGAGAATCTTATAAGTCTAATGTATTACTTGCACAGGATAATAATTTAGAAGAAGAAAAGGAAGAAGATTTAGCAAAAGACTTAATGGAAAACAACGAAATTTCATCTGTATCTTTAACATCATCTGCTATAAAAACTATGGATGAAACAATGGAATCTTTAAATTATGTTGTTGTGGTTTTGATAGTATCAGCAGGACTTCTTGCATTTGTAGTTTTATATAATTTATCAAATGTAAATATTTCAGAAAGAATAAGAGAACTTGCAACAATAAAAGTTTTAGGTTTTTATGATAGAGAAGTTTATGATTATGTAACAAGAGAGACTATTCTTTTAACTTTAATAGGTATTGTATTTGGTCTTGTTGCTGGATATTTCTTAAATTATTTTATTATTGGAACTTGCGAAATTAATATGCTTAGATTTGATAAAGTAATAGAGCCTTTAAGTTATCTATATTCTATATTAATAACAATAGCATTTACATTAATAGTTAATTTTGTAACATATTTTGCTCTAAAGAAAATAGATATGATAGAAAGTTTGAAAAGCGTTGAATAAAAAATAATAAATGTATAAAAATAAGCAAGAGAAAACTTAGAAAGATAGCTCTTGCTTATTGATATTTTGCTTAAAACGTGATAAGATATCAAAGAAAAAGGAGATGATTCTATTGAATAAATTTTATGTAACAACACCAATATATTATCCAAGTGGAAGATTTCATATAGGAACAGCATATACAACAGTATTAGCAGATAGTATGAAAAGATATCATATGTTAAAAGGTGAAGATTGTTATATGTTAACAGGAACAGATGAACACGGGCAAAAAATAGAAGAAAAAGCAAAAGAACAAGGAAAAACTCCACAAGAATATGTAGATAAAATGGCAGATGATGCAAAAAAATTATGGGAAATAATGAAAATAGATTATAATGATTTTATAAGAACAACAGAAAAAAGACACAAAGAAGTTGTTCAAAAAATCTTTGATAGATTTATGGAACAAGGAGATATCTATAAGGGAGAATATGAAGGATGGTATTGTGTGCCTTGTGAGAGTTATTTTACAGAAACACAATTAATAGATGGAAAATGTCCAGATTGTGGTAGAGAAGTAAAATTAATGAAAGAAGAAGCATATTTCTTTAATATGAAAAAATATGCTGACAGACTTCTTAAATACTATGAAGAACATCCAGACTTTATAAAGCCAGACTTTAGAAAAAATGAAATGATAAATAATTTTATAAAACCAGGATTAGAAGATTTATGTGTAACAAGGACATCTTTTGATTGGGGAATAAAAGTTTTAAAAGACCCAAAACACGTTGTGTATGTATGGTTAGATGCTTTAACAAACTATATAACGGCTTTAGGATATGGAAGTAATGATGATAAATTATTTGAAAAATACTGGCCAGCAGATTTACAAATAGTGGGAAAAGATATTGCAAGATTCCATCTAATATATTGGCCAATATTCTTAATGGCATTAGATTTACCACTTCCAAAAACAATTTTTGTACACAATTGGGTAATGATGAAAGATGGAAAAATGTCTAAATCTAAAGGAAATGTAATATATCCAGAAGATTTAGTAGAAAAATATGGATTAGATAGTGTAAGATATTTCTTACTCAGAGAAATGCCAATTACACAAGATGCAATATTTTCACCAGAAAGTTTTATAGAAAGATATAACTTTGATTTATGTAATGATTTAAGCAATTTATTAAATAGAACAGTATCAATGGTAAATAAATATTTTGAGGGACAAGTTCCAAAATATAATGGTACACCAAATGATGTTGACAAAGAATTAGAAGAATTTACGATTAAACAAATAGATTTGTTTGATGAAAAATGGAACAAATATGAAATTGCAAATAGTGTCCAAGAAATATGGAATTTAATATCTAGAACGAATAAATATATAGATGAAACAATGCCTTGGTCTTTGGCAAAAGAAAACGACCAAGAAAAGTTATCATCTGTTATGTATCATTTGATAGAAAACTTAAGAAAAATAGCAATATTAATAAAACCATTTATGAACGATACTGCAGAGAATATCTTAAGACAAATAGGGATAACAGATAAAAAACTTACAAATTGGGAATCTTTAAAAACATATGACAAATTACAAAATGTAAAAGTAATTAAAAAAGGAGAACCTATATTTATGAGGTTAAATGCAGAAGAAGAAATAGAATATATAAAGAATCTAATGAAGAAATAAAAGTACTTTTTTAGAAAAAATAGAAGGGATGCAGAAATGGTAAGAGATGGGCAAGATTATGATATATATGAAATGCAAACAAAATATGAAAAAAAGAAAAAAAATAATAAAAAAATATTATTAATTTTGGTTATAATAGCTCTATTTTTAATTATATTTGTAATTGCAAACATTTTAAAAACAATAAATAGTTATAAAGTGTATAAATCATATCAAGAAGAATATCTAAGTTTAAAAGAAGCAGAAATAAAAAAACAAGAAGAGTTAGAAAAAAAACGTCAAGAAAAGCTTCCAAAATTAACAGATGAAGGAAAAAACAATTTAAAAAATATATATAACTCATCTGAAAAACGTGCATTTTTAACATTTGATGATGGTCCATCTTCAGTAACACCAAGAATATTAGATATATTAAAACAAGAAAATATAAAAGCAACATTTTTTGTATTAGGTTCAAATGTTAAGAAAAAACCAGAACTAGTAAAAAGGATGTATGATGAAGGACATTTTATAGCAAATCACGGATATTCACACGTATACTCAAGTATATATAGTTCACCACAAGCAGTATTAGATGAATATAATAGTTGTAATAGTGAAGTGCAAAAAGCAATTGGAGAGAGTGAATATAATTCACATTTATTCAGATTTCCAGGTGGACTAGCAGGAGGACCATATGCCGAGATTAAGAAACAAGCAAATGATTTACTTATGCAAAATAATGTATTACACGTAGATTGGAACGCATTAAATGGTGATGGAGAAACGAATGATTTAAATATTGATTTTGAAATTCAAAGAATAAATGAAACAACTGAAAATAAAAACAGTATAGTTGTGTTGATGCATGATTCACCACTAAAAAGTATAACAGCAGATGCTCTGCCACAAATAATTGCAAACTTAAGAGATAAAGGATATGTATTTAAGAATTTTTATGAAATTATAAAATAAAAGAAGGGAGAAAAAACTGTGCCTAAAAAAACAGTAGAAAATAATGAAACAATAAAAGAAAAATTAGAATATCTAGGGCTAGATTTAGAAAAAATACCAAAAAGCATAAAACAATATGAACCTTTAGAATTTAGAATACCTAAATTTTATGATGAAGAACAGTATAAACAATATAGATATGTACCAATAAAAGATATAGAAATATTGCTTTCTCCAACAAATAGGATGGATGAAATAGAAGAAAAATACAAGAAAGCAAGCCCGCTTGCAGACTATTTAGACAATAAATCAGAAGAAAATATTTTAAAGCATACAACATTTTTAAAAATGCTAAATGATTTTAGTATAGAAGAAGTTGAAAAAATAGGAGAAGAGCAAGAAAAGTTAAGTAAAAAAATACCTTTTAAAGTGAAATACCAAAATAATTATCTATGGCAGATATATTATTCACAAAATTCAGACAAATATTTTATGTTAGTACCTACAGAAGATTCTGATTATTCTACTTTTTTCTATTTATTAAAGAAAAAACTAGAAAAGAGAAGAACAGGAAAAATATTTGTACCAATTAGAAATGTTGAATATACAAGTGAGTTTCTAAAAAAATCTGAATTTGAAGATATAGAAAATTATTTATGGCTTTTTACAAAAGACTGGCCGTTAATATATGAGGTTTATGATAAAAGTGATAATTTATGTTTGTATATCGTTGGAGAAACAGAAGTATATCAGAAAATAAGAAGTTTATATAGAGTGAAATTGGAAACAAAAGAAGAAGCATTGGAATTTTATAAATTATTAAAAGTAATGTTTATTTTGCAAACAGAACTTCCTCATTATTTTAATTTTAAAACAAATATTGGTAAAAATGGAGAAATAGAGTTTTATTTAGATGATAAAAAATTACAATATGAAAATATTACAGATTGGCTAAATAATGAATTTGAAACAGGTCAAGATAAATTAGAAGAAGCAGAAGAGTTAATAAAAAATGGAAATATGAGATTAAAAGAGTTAAAAACAGAAATTGCTATGCAAGAGATAGAATATTTAGCTAAAGAAAAACAAATTTCAACTTTCTTAGAGTGTAAAAAAACTTTTTTTGGTAAGTTTAAATATTATTTTAAATATAGTAAAAAGAAAAATAAGAATAAAATAAGAAAAGAAGATGAAGAAAATTTAGAAAACATAGAATATGTAAATAATGATGATATGGAAGAATTACCAAAGAAGAGAAAAAGAATTAGAAAAGAAAATTATAATTTAGAAGAATTAACTCAATTATATAAAATAATTGATGGAAAAGAAACTGAACTTAAAAATATTGTAATGGATATTAATAGTTTAAAGCTTAAAAGTAAGAATATGCAAAAAAAGATTGAAAATGCAAGTTTATATATAGCCGAAATAGATAGTCATAAAAAGAGTATATTTGAATTTTGGAAATATAGTAATAAAGACGAAATGAGTTCACTTCCTGAAGGAGAAGAAGAGGAAGTAAATATTGTAAGGAAAATTACAAAAACATTTGATTATGAACAAGATTTTGAAAGTTTTGGAAATACAATGGATAGACTACAAAGAAAGAATTTATCTAAAGATGAAACAGATAGTATTTTTATATTAACAACTAATTTATTACCATTAATTAATAAGATTAAAATAAATGATTTCCAACCAAAAGATATAGATAATAGCCTAAAAGAAATAAAAAAAGAAGCAATTGAAGAAAGAGATTTGACTGATAAAGAGGAATTTGATATATTCGGAGGAATAGTACAAGATAGTACTAAAGTATCAAAGATAAAAAATAAAAGACATAGAGAGCTTCCAAAAGATAGATTTAGCATTTTAGAAGTAAATAAAAATACTAAACAAATTGGTTTTAAATTAGCCTTAGAAAATGTGATATCTAATGTAAAAACAGCATTAACTAAAGTTGAAATACCAGAAGATATTTCGGTTTATAAAATTATTCCAGATGATAAAATTGATGATAGAAAAATTAATGTGTTTGATATTAACTCAAGAAATGAGATAAGTTCGAATATAAAAAATGAAAACAATAAATTTAATTTTTATAAAATTAATTTAAAACAAGGAGCAAATGCTATTAGTTTTACAAATTCTATTTTTTATGATAATCAAAATAAAACACTTCCTGTTGGACAAGATTTATCAACTAAAATTTTAGTAGATATTTCAAAATTAGAATTAAAACTAAAAGAAAAAAGTAGTTTTAAAATAGTTGAGTTTGAAAATAAAAATGATGATTTTTCAAAAATAGAAGTGAAAACTATTAATATTTTTGAAATGGATACTTAAAAAGGCTAGACAGATTATTAAATATATGTTAATATATATAAGTGTTAAATAGGTTTACTTATTTAAAGCAAACCACATATGCTGATGTGGCGGAATTGGTAGACGCGCACTAGACTCAAAATCTAAATGGATTTTTAAACATATAAATCCTATGAATATTGAAAATACTAATGTTTAGATATTTGTTAGAGTTTAAAAATATCAAAACATCTAACAAATATCTAACATAAATGTAAATTTAATCAAATATGCAGGTGTGGCGGAATTGGCAGACGCACAGGACTCAAAATCCTGCGAAGTAACATTCGTGTGGGTTCGACCCCCACCACCTGCACCATAAATATCTATTTTTGAGAAGATGAAGATATAGTTTCTTCATTTTCTTTTTTACTTGTATCTGTAAATTTTAGAGCGTTTTCTAAAGCATTTGCAGAAATCTTTTTAGAGTTAGTATCTAAATGAGCATATAAGTTTGCAGTAGTAGAAAAATTAGAATGACCAAGCCATTCTTGTATTGCTTTCATGGGAATACCTTTAGCTAGTAACAAACTTTCACAAGAATGTCTTAAATCATGAAAACGAATATGCCTCATATTATTTTTTCTTAGTAAAATACCAAAATGCTTTGTAACATATCAGGTCTTATAATATTTCCATCTGGTTTTACAAAAACATAATTTAGATATTTTTTATTATAACTATTTCCAAATGCCTTTTGAAAAGATTTCTGTTTTTCTTTAACATCTAAAAGCATAGTTGCTATATCATCAAATAGGGGTAGTGTTCTACAAAATAAAATATAAAAAAACTTAAAAAGCACTTGACAAGAGGAAAAAAAGCTTATATAATATATAAGCATGAATTAAGCGATGAAACTAAATGTGGCTACACTCTTAGAAAATAAGGGTGGAGGGAACTTTAGTGGAGTATGTCATGGCAAAGACCAGGCGGTAAGAAATAAGCACTTATCCCAGAATTATCATGCGTATTTTGGGTTTTTATATAGGTGATATTCAAAACACCAGAGTGCGTTATAACTTGCCACGGTAATTTAGATAGCAAATATTGTTATCTTCAAGAAAATTTAAATCGAAGGAGGGAAAATTACAATGGCAAACACAGTAGCAACAAGTGAGAAAATCAGAATAAGACTAAAAGCTTATGATCACGTAGTTTTAGATCAGTCTGCTGAAAAAATAGTAGATACTGCTAAAAAAACAGGAGCAAAAGTTTCAGGTCCTATTCCATTACCAACACAAAAGGAAATCGTAACAATTTTACGTTCTCCACACAAATACAAAGATTCAAGAGAACAATTCGAAATGAGAACACATAAGAGAGTTATTGATATTCTTTATCCAACACAAAAAACAGTGGATAGCTTAATGAAATTAGAGTTACCAGCTGGTGTTGATATAGAAATCAAATTATAATTATAGAAGCAGGGAAACGAAACCAAGCTGATATACATTAAATATGTAAATTTAAATATTATATTAGCCAATAGTTAAGTTAGCTGTAGGAACAAAGTAAAATACAGATAACTTATGCGGTAAAAACGTATAGGAGGAATAAACAAAATGAAAGGAATTATAGGAAAAAAAGTTGGTATGACACAAATTTTTGATGAAAAAGGAAACGTAATACCAGTAACAGTTATTGAAACAGCAGGAAATGTTGTAACACAAGTTAAAACTGTTGAAACAGATGGATATAATAGTATCCAATTAGGATATGGTGAAGTTAAAGCAAAACATTTAAATAAACCATTAGAAGGACACTTCAAAAAAGCAGGTGTTGAAAACAAAAAACATTTAAGAGAGTTCAGAACAGATGACGTAGCAAATTATAAAGTTGGAGATGAAGTAAAAGCTGATATCTTCACAGCAGGAGAAAAAGTAGATGTTCAAGGAACTACAAAAGGAAAAGGATTCCAAGGTGTTATAAAAAGACATGGACAACATAGAGGACCTATGGGACATGGTTCTATGTATCATAGAAGACCAGGTTCAATGGGAGCTACTTCAACACCAGGTAGAGTATTTAAAGGTAAAAAACTTCCAGGACATATGGGAAGATTAACAGTTACTATCCAAAATCTAGAAGTTGTAAGAGTAGATATGGATAAAAACGTAATATTAGTAAAAGGTAGTGTTCCAGGAGCTAAAGGATCTATCTTAAAAGTAAAATCAGCAATAAAGGTAAGTAAATAGAAAGGAAGGAGGAACTTAAAATGCCAAAAGTAGACGTATATAATGTAGAAGGCAAAAAAGTTAGTGATATCGAATTAGCAGATAGCGTATTTGGAATCGAACCAAATGAAAACATTGTTCACAGTGTTTTAAAGAATTATTTAGCTAATCAAAGACAAGGTACACAAAGCACAAAAACAAGAGCAGAAGTTTCAGGTGGTGGTAAAAAACCATGGAGACAAAAAGGAACAGGTAGAGCAAGACAAGGTTCAACAAGAGCACCACAATGGATAAAAGGTGGAGTTGCTTTAGGACCAAAACCACGTTCATATAGATATACAGTAAACAAAAAAGAAAGAAGACTTGCAATAAAATCTGTATTAAGTTCTAAAGTATTAGAAAAAGAATTAACAGTAGTTGATAAATTAGAATTAAAAGAAATTAAAACAAAATCAATGGTAAAAGCATTATCAGCATTAAAAGTAGAAGGAAAAACATTAATAATACTTCCAGAAAATGATAAAAATGTTGTAATGTCAGCAAGAAACATTGAAGGAGTTAAAACAATTTCAGCAAACAATATTAATATATTTGATTTATTAAAATATTCAAATCTAATTTTACCAGTTGATACTGTTAAGAAATTAGAGGAGGTGTATGCATAATGTCACCAGAAGATATTATAATAGCACCAGTTGTTACTGAAAAAAGTAATGATGAATTACAAGAAGGTAAATACACTTTCAAAGTAAACAAAAAAGCAACAAAAGTTGAAATAGCAAAAGCTGTTGAAAAACTTTTTGAAGTAAAAGTATTAAAAGTAAATACAATGACAGTAAGTGGCAAGAAGAAAAGAGTAGGTTACCACATAGGAAAAACATCAGATTGGAAAAAAGCAATTGTTACAATAGATACAAACCCAGAAGAAAAATCATATTTAACAAAAGGTGGAAAATCTGTAAAAGTAACAAAGAAATACAAAGATTCAATTGATGAATTTATGGGAGCGTAAAAAAGTTAGCCGTGCGAAACGTAGTGAGCTACGGATAACTTTGATAATCGAACGAAGTGAGATTATCTTCATTAAGATTAATGAAATTTAATTATCTGGAAAAAACCAGGAAAATAAATAATAAAGGAGAGAAAAATAAAATGGCAGTAAAACATTATAAACCATATACACCATCTAGAAGAAATATGACAGTGTCAGATTTTGCAGAAATTACTAAAAAAACACCAGAAAAATCTCTACTTGCTAAAAAGAAGAAAAATGCAGGTAGAAACTCATATGGTAGAATAACAGTAAGACACCAAGGTGGTGGTAATAGACAAAAATATAGAATTATTGATTTTAAAAGATTAAAAGACAATATGGAAGCAACTATAATTGGTATCGAATATGATCCAAATCGTAGTAGCAATATTGCATTAATACAATATGAAGATGGAGAAAAAGCATACATAATAGCTCCACAAGGTTTAACAGATGGAGATAAAGTTGTATCTGGAGAAAATGTTGATATTAAACCAGGTAACTGTATGCCAATTAGCAACATACCAGTTGGTACTTTAATTCATAATATAGAATTAAACCCAGGACAAGGTGGTAAATTAGTTAAAGCAGCAGGTCAAAGTGCACAACTTATGGCTAAAGAAGGAAAATATGCACATGTAAGATTACCATCAGGAGAAATGAGATTAATTCTTGTTAGATGTAGAGCAACAATAGGTGTCGTTGGAAATAGTGATCATGAAAATATTAAATTAGGAAAAGCTGGAAGAAAGAGACATATGGGCATTAGACCAACAGTTAGAGGTTCTGTAATGAACCCAGTAGACCACCCACATGGTGGTGGAGATGGAAAAGCTCCAGTTGGACATCCAGGTCCACTTACTCCTTGGGGTAAACCAGCTCTTGGATATAAAACAAGAAACAAAAACAAATTATCAAATAAATTTATTGTTAAAAGAAGAAACAGTAAATAAAATTAGGCAAATAGCCTAAGTCAAAAAACAAATTAATTGTTTTTTGACTTCCCCTAAAAAGGAAGAAAAAAACGCTGGAAAGGAGGACATTTTAAATGTCAAGATCAAGCAAAAAGAAACCATTTGTAGAAGAAAGATTATTAAAAAGAATAGAAGCTATGAATGAAACAGGAGAAAAAGAAGTGTTAAAAACTTGGTCAAGAGCTTCAACAATTTATCCACAAATGGTAGGTCATACAATAGCTGTACATGACGGAAGAAAACATGTACCAGTATATATAGCAGAAGAAATGATAGGACATAAATTAGGTGAATTTGCTCCAACAAGAACATTTAAAGGTCATGCAGGAGACAAAACAACAAAAACTAAATAATTTTATTAATTACTTACATTTAGTGATTAAGGAGGGAAAATAAGTGGAAGAAACAATGATAAATGAAGCAAAAGCAACTCTTAAGTATGCTAGAATTTCAAGTAGAAAAGTTAAAATCGTAGCAGACTTAATTAGAGGAAAAGATGTTGATGAAGCTCTAGCAATTGTAAAATTTACACCAAAAGCAGCATCAGAAATAATTGAAAAATTATTAAAATCAGCTATATCAAATGCTGAAAACAATCACAATATGAGACATGAAAATTTATATGTTGCTGAAATTTATGCAAACCAAGGTCCTACTTTAAAAAGAATAAGACCTGCAGCAAAAGGTTCAGCAGTAAGAATTAGAAAAAGAACAAGTCATATAACAATAGTATTAAAAGAAAAGGAGGCTTAAAAAAGATATGGGACAAAAAGTAGATCCAACAGGATTTAGAATTGGAGTTATTAGAGATTGGAACTCTAAATGGTATGCAGATTCTAAAAATTTTGCAGATTATTTAGTAGAAGACCAAAAAATCCGTAAATTTTTAAAGAAAAAATTATATCTTGCTGGAATTTCTAAAATTGAAATAGAAAGAACAGCTAAAGCAATAAAAGTTAATTTATATGTTGCAAAACCAGGTATCGTTATAGGTAAAGGTGGAGCAGGAGTAGAAACAGTTAAAGAAGAACTTAAAAAATTAATAGGAAAAGATGCTAATTTAAATATAGTAGGTGTAGAAAATGTTGATACAGATGCACAATTAGTTGCAGAAAACATTGCAAACCAACTAGAAAGAAGAATTTCATTTAGACGTGCTATGAAACAATGTATGCAAAAATCTATAAAAGCAGGAGCTTTAGGAATCAAAACTTCAGTATCTGGAAGATTAGGTGGTGCTGATATGGCTAGAACAGAATTCTACAAAGAAGGAAATATACCACTACAAACTTTAAGAGCTGATATAGATTATGGATTTGCAGAAGCAGATACAACATATGGAAAAATCGGTGTAAAAGTATGGATATATAAAGGAGAAATTCTTCCAGAGAAAAAAGTGGAAGGAGGAGACAAATAATGCCATTAATGCCAAAAAGAACAAAACATAGAAAAATGCAAAAAGGTAGAATGAGAGGAAAAGCAACAAGAGGAAATAGAGTTACAGATGGAGAATTTGGAATTCAAGCTGTAACAGGAGCTTTAGTTACAGGAAATCAAATAGAAGCAGCCAGAATTGCTATGACTCGTTATATAAAAAGAGGTGGAAAAGTGTGGATAAAAATATTCCCAGATAAACCTCTAACATCAAAACCTATAGGTACTCGTATGGGTAAAGGTAAAGGAGCTCCAGAAAAATGGGTAGCTGTAGTAAAACCAGGTAGAGTAATGTTTGAAATAGCTGGTGTATCAGAAGATATAGCAAGAGAAGCTTTACGTTTAGCAATGAACAAACTACCTAATAAAACAAAAATAGTAACAAGAGAAACTGTAGAAGAGGTAGGTGAAAATGATGAAGATAAATAAAATTAGAGAAATGTCTTCACCAGATTTAGAAAAAGAATTAGGTGAACTAAAAACAGAATTATTTAAATTAAAATTTAGTTTAGCTACACACGGGATAGATAACCCAATGAAAATAAAGGAAGTTAAAAGAGATATAGCTAAAATAAATACAGTATTAACAGAAAGAAAAATAGCAGATAGTAAAAAAGCATAATTAAGAAAGGAGAAATCTAAATGGAAGAAAGAAATCTTCGTAAAGTTATGATAGGAACTGTATTATCAAATAAAATGGACAAAACAGTTGTAGTAGCAGTTGAAACAAGTGTAAGTCATAAAAAATATGGTAAAACAGTTAAAAGAACTTATAAATTAAAAGCTCATGATGAAGAAAATACTTGTCAAATAGGTGATAAAGTAAAAGTAATGGAAACAAGACCACTTTCTAAAGATAAAAGATGGAGAGTAGTTGAAGTTGTAGAAAAAGCAATTGTTAAATAAGAAAGGAGGAACCATAAATGATTCAACAACAATCAAGATTAAAAGTAGCAGATAACACAGGTGCAAGAGAACTTATGTGTATCAGATGTTTAGGTGGTTCTTTTAGAAAAACAGCTAACATAGGAGATATAATAGTTGCTTCTGTTAAATCAGCAACACCAGGTGGAGTTGTAAAAAAAGGTGATGTTGTAAAAGCTGTTATTGTTAGATCTAAAAGCGGTTTAAGAAGAGCAGATGGTTCATATATAAAATTTGATGAAAATGCAGCAGTAATAATAAAAGAAGACGGAACACCAAGAGGAACACGTATCTTTGGACCTGTTGCAAGAGAATTAAGAGAAAAGGACTATATGAAAATTCTTTCATTAGCTCCAGAAGTTCTTTAAGCTGTAGGCGAAAATATCTAGTAGATATTTGAGCCATACAGATTAAAGATGCAAAATTGCGTAGCAATTTTGTATACATATATATATTATATGTGTAGCAATTTTGTATATCTTAAAATAATAGAAAAATATTAAATATAAAATTCTAAGAAAAGGAGGCAAACTCTAAATGAAGATAAAAAAAGGAGACAACGTCGAAGTTTTATCAGGAAATGATAAAGGTAAAAAAGGAGAAGTACTAGAAGTACTACCTAAAGAAGAAAAAATAGTTGTTAAAGGCGTAAATGTTAGAAAAAAACATGTAAAAGCAAGACGTCAAGGAGAAGAATCTGGAATAATTCCAGTAGAGTGCGCTATACCAGTTTCAAAAGTAAATGTTGTATGCCCTAAATGTGGAAAAACAACAAAAGTTGGATATAGTGTAGAAAAAGAACAAAAAATTCGTGTTTGTAAAAAATGTGGAGCAAAATTAAAATAGAAAGGAGGATAGTGCATAATGGAAAAATTAAGAGAACAATATGTAA
The DNA here is from genome assembly GCA_944388035.1 of uncultured Clostridia bacterium. Lineage (GTDB taxonomy): Bacteria > Bacillota > Clostridia > TANB77 > CAG-508 > CAG-269. The sequence goes on from CALXHF010000001.1 coordinate 164,457, forward strand.
AAGAAGTAGTACCAGCATTAATGAAAAAGTTCGAATATAAATCAGTTATGCAAGTTCCAAAACTAGATAAAATAGTAATAAATATTGGTTTAGGAGATGTAAAAGAAAATCCAAAATCTTTAGAAAATGCAATTAAAGATTTAACACAAATTACAGGACAAAAACCAGTAATAACAAAAGCCAAAAAATCAATTGCAGCTTTCAAATTAAGAGAAGGAGTAAACATTGGATGTAAAGTAACATTAAGAAGAGATAAAATGTATGACTTTGCTTACAAATTATTCAATGTAGCACTTCCAAGAGTTAGAGACTTTAGAGGAGTTTCAGAGCATTCATTTGACGGAAGAGGAAATTACTCAATGGGTATTAAAGAACAATTAATATTCCCAGAAATCGAATATGATAAAGTAGATAAAATAAGAGGTATGGATATCATATTTGTTACAACAGCAAATACTGATGAAGAAGCAAAAGAATTATTAAAACTTCTTGGAATGCCTTTTAAAGTAAAGAAAACAAAATAATTAGTCAAAGGAAAGGAGTAATACTATGGCTAAAAAATCTATGAAAATAAAACAAGCCAGACCACAAAAATATACAACTAGAGAATATAATAGATGTAAATTATGTGGTAGACCACATGGATATATTAGAAAATATGGAATATGCCGTATTTGTTTTAGAGAATTAGCTCATAAAGGAGAAATACCAGGAGTTAAAAAATCAAGTTGGTAAAATTAAGTAAAGAAAAGGAGGTAAGTAATTAATGAACATTACAGATCCAATAGCAGATATGTTAACAAGAATAAGAAATGCAAATAGTTCTAAACATAAAACAGTTGATGTTCCTTCTTCAAGTATGAAATTAGGAATAGCTGAAATATTGTTTAAAGAAGGATATATTAAATCTTATGAAGAAATAAAAGATGACACACAAGGTGTTATAAGAATTACTCTAAAATATGATGAAAAAGGAAGAAGAGTAATTGATGGTTTAAGAAGAATTAGTAAACCAGGTTTAAGAGTATATGCGTCAAAAGACGAATTACCAAAAGTATTAAACGGTTTAGGAATAGCTATAATTTCTACATCAAAAGGTTTAAAAACAGATAAAGAAGCAAGAGAGCTAGGAATTGGTGGAGAAGTATTAGCATATGTATGGTAAAATTATAAAATGTAACATTATATAAAAAGGAGGGAAAACTCGAAATGTCAAGAATAGGAAATAAACCTATTACAGTACCAGATGGTGTTGAAGTTAAAATTGATGGAAAACACATTACTGTAAAAGGTCCAAAAGGTACATTAGAAAGAGAAATACATAATAACATTTCTTTAGAAATGGAAGGAAATGAAATTAAAGTTACAAGAATAGATAACGAACCATTTAACAGAGGTTTACACGGTTTAACAAGAACTTTAATAAATAATATGATAACTGGTGTTCTTCATGAATACACTAGGGAATTACAAATAAATGGTGTTGGTTATAGAGTTCAAAAACAAGGTAATAACTTAAATATGTCTTTAGGATATTCACACCCAGTAATATTTGAAGCACCTAAAGGAATTACTTTTGATGTTCCAAATCCTAATACAATTATAGTAAAAGGAATTGATAAAGAGCTAGTTGGGCAAACAGCAGCTGAAATCAGAACAAAGAGACCACCAGAAGTATATAGAGGTAAAGGTATTAAATATGCTGAAGAAGTTATTAGACGTAAAGAAGGAAAGACAGGTAAATAGAATTAATATTACGAAGAAAGGAGTAATAAAAAATGGTTAAGAAAACAGATAGAAAAATGGAAAGAACAAGAAGACATCTAAGAGTAAGAAGAAAAATATCTGGAACAGCTGAAAGACCAAGATTATGTGTATATAGAAGTAATACAAATTTATATGTACAAGTAATTGATGATGTAGCTGGTAACACTTTAGTATCTGCTTCAACATTAGATAAAGATGTAAAAACAAAAAAAGCTAACAAAGAAGCAGCTAAAGAACTAGGAGCATTAATTGCAAAAAAAGCATTAGATAAAAAAATAGATACAGTAGTTTTTGATCGTAGTGGATACATATATCACGGAGTAGTAAAAGAATTAGCAGAAGCAGCAAGAGAAGGTGGATTGAAATTCTAATAGCTGTGCGAACGAAGTGAGCTACAGCTATTAGATGCAAATGCCAAAGGCATTTGTGAACAAACAAAAGCTGTGCGAGTGTGAGTTTGAAAAAATTAAAAAAATTGATTAAAAACATTGTAAAATAAAACATAAAAGGATATAATTAAAATTGTCAAAAGGAGGGTAAACTAAAACCTATGGAAGAAAAAAATGAATTAAAAGAAAAAGTTGTTGCAATAAACAGAGTTGCTAAAGTTGTTAAAGGTGGTAGAACTTTTAGATTTAGTGCGGTTGTTGTTGTAGGCGACGAAAATGGTCATGTAGGTGTTGGAAATGGTAAAGCATCAGAAGTTCCAGATGCTATAAAGAAAGCTATTCAAGAAGCTAAGAAAAACTTAGTTAGTGTACCAATTGTTGAAACAACAGTACCACATGAATATGTAGGAACTTTTGGAAGTGCAAAAGTATTATTAAAACCAGCTGAATTAGGTACTGGACTTATAGCTGGAGGAAGTGTAAGACCAGTTCTAGAATTAGCAGGATATAGAAATATAAGAACAAAAGTTATTGGAACAAACAATCCAAGAAACGTTGTTTATGCTACTCTTGAAGGTTTAAAATCAATGATGACAGTTGAACAAGTAGCTAAAAAAAGAGGTAAAAAAGTAGAAGAAATTTTATAAGGAATAATATTCCTTGCTAATTAAAGAAGGAGGTGCAAGACTTAAAATGAAAATAGACGAATTAAAACCAGCTGTAAAAAAAGTTAAAAGAAATAGAGTGGGTCGTGGTATAGGTTCAGGAAACGGAAAAACATCAGCAAGAGGACAAAAAGGACAAAAATCTAGAAGCGGCGGAGGAGTAAGACGTGGATTCGAAGGTGGTCAAACTCCATTATTTAGAAGATTACCAAAAAGAGGATTTAATAATATCCATAGAAAAACTTATACAGAAGTAACATTAAAAATGCTAAATAAATCTAAAGCAACAGATGTTACAGCTGAAAGTTTATTACAAGAAGGAATTATTGGAAAAATTAATGATGGTATTGTTATTTTAGCAACTGGAAAATTAGAGAAAAAATTAAACGTTAAAGCTACAAGATTTACAGCAAAAGCAAAAGAACAAATAGAAGCTTTAGGTGGAAAGGCTGAGGTGATTTAATTGTTTAAAACTATAAAAAATGCATTAAAGACACCAGATGTCAGAAAAAGATTATTATATACATTAGTTTTAATAATAGTATTTAGATTTGGTTGTTATATAACAGTTCCAGGAGTAGATAGCATAGCATTAAATGATGCTATGGGAAATACAACAGGAATAGCAGGTCTAATTGATATGATTTCCGGAGGAGCTTTTTCTAGATTCTCTGTATTTGCAATGTCAATTAGCCCATATATTACAGCATCTATTGTAATTCAATTATTAGCAATGATTATTCCATCTTTAGAAAAATTAACTAAAGAAGGTGGAGAAGAAGGAAGAAGAAAGATAAATAGATATACAAAGATTTTAACAGTAGTACTTGCTTTAGTTGAAGGAATTGGAATTTATTTATCATATAAATCATCAGGAATATTCGTAGATGATACTTTCTTAACAGGGCTATTAGTTGTAACAGGGTTAGTCGCAGGAACTTCAATATTAATGTGGCTTGGTGAACAAATAACTGCAAAAGGAATAGGAAATGGTATATCATTACTAATCTTCATTGGTATTATTTCAGGATTACCAAGTTTAATCACAACATTATGGAGTTTAATTATGACAGATGCAGGGTTTAGTACAACAGGTTTATTATTATCAATAGGAATATTAATAGGTGCAATTATATTAGTTGCAGGAGTTGTATTTGTACAACAAGCAGAAAGAAGAGTACCTGTACAATATTCTAAAAAAGTAGTTGGAAGAAAAATGATGGGTGCACAAAGCACACATATTCCATTAAAACTTGCTATGGCAGGAGTTATGCCAGTTATCTTTGCAAGTAGTTTTATGACTTTCCCAGCTATGATTATACAAATCTTTGTACCAGATATTGCAAGTAAAACAGGATTTTTAGCAGGACTATATAATTTCTCAATTGCTACATCAACTTCAAATGTACCAATTGGATATTCTATAGCAAATGCATTAGTATATTTATTATTAATAATAGGATTCACATTTTTCTATACTTATGCTACATTTAATCCAGCAGAAGTATCAAATAATATTAAGAAAAATGGTGGATTTATACCAGGAATAAGAGCAGGAAAACCAACAACAGATTATTTATCATCAATAATATCAAAATTAACTTGGTTTGGAGGTTTCTTCTTAGCATTGATAGCAATTATACCAATGCTACTTAGATTTACAAACCTAAATATAGCATTTGGTGGTACATCAATATTAATCGTTGTAGGTGTTGCGTTAGAAACAGTACAACAACTAGAATCTCAACTTGCAATGAGACATTATAAAGGATTTTTAGAGAAATAAATAAAGGGGACGTATTTTTACGTCCCAAAAAACTTGTTATATTGTAATATAATAAGTTTTGCTATGTTTATAAGTATTTATATAAATATAGTAAAGGTTATTATAAGTTATTTTATGTAGTAATCTTAAACAAAAGTAAAGATAGGAGTGTTTTATATGATAATAATTATGCTTGGAGCACCAGGAACAGGAAAAGGTACAATAGCAGGAATATTAACAAAAGAACTTGGAATACCACAAGTATCAACAGGTGATATTTTTAGAAAACATATTAAAGAAAAAACAGAACTTGGAATTTTAGCAGAAAAATATATATCACAAGGAAAATTAGTTCCAGATGATGTTACAATAGGTTTAGTAGAAAATAGATTGAAAGAATCTGATGTACAAAATGGAATTATATTAGATGGTTTTCCAAGAACAGTAAAACAAGCAGAAGAATTAGATAAGATATTAGAAAAAGAAGGAAAACAAGTAGATTTAGTAATAAATTTAAATACACCAGAAGATGAAATAGTAGAAAGAATAGTAAATAGAAGAATTTGCCCAAATTGTAAGGCTGTATATAATTTAATTTTAAATCCACCAAAACAAGAAGGCATTTGTGATAAATGTGGAGAAAAATTAGTACAAAGAAAAGACGATAACCCAGAAACAGTAAAATTGAGATTTAATAGTTATATAGAACAAACAAGTCCATTAGTTGATTATTATGATAAAAAAGGAAATTTATATTCTGCTTTAGTTAGTAAATCAATTAATAAACTTGGTCAAGATGTTGCAGAAGATGTTTTAAAATATATTAAAGAAGTAAAATAGAAAGAGGTAAAACAAAAAATGGTAACAATAAAATCAAAAAGAGAAATTGAACTAATGAGAGAAGCTTGCAAAGTTGTTGCTATAATGTATGATGAATTGGAAAAAAAGATAAAACCAGGTATGTCAACTTGGGATGTAGATATTTTAGCAGAAAGAATAATAAGACGTGAAGGTGCAATTCCAGCAGAAAAAGGTTTTACAGAGGTAAAAGGTGTACCACCATATCCAGCATCTATTTGTATATCAATAAATGATGAAGTAATTCACGGAGTTCCTTCAAAACATAAAATTATTAGAGAAGGAGATATTGTAAGTATTGATACGGTAGCATTAAAAAATGGGTTTAATGGAGATGCTGCAAGAACTTTTATGATAGGTAATGTATCAAAAGATGCAAAAAGATTAGTAGAAGTAACAAAGCAAGCATTTTTCGAAGGAATTAAATTTGCAAAAAAAGGAAATAGAATAGGGGATGTAAGTCATGCTATTGGTGAATATGTACGTTCACAAGGATATTCTGTAGTAAGAGAATTCCAAGGACACGGAATTGGAAGACAAATGCATGAAGATCCAGGAATACCAAACTATGGAAAAGCAGGAAGAGGAATAAGATTAGAACCAGGTATGACTTTAGCCATAGAACCTATGGTAATTCAAGGAAAACCTAACATATTAGAACTAGATGATGGGTGGACAATTATAACAGAAGATGGAAGTTTGGCAGCACATTATGAAAATACAATTTTAATTACAGAAAAAGAGCCAGAAATCTTGACAATACTTAAATAATAATGTATAATATAATAGTTATTATGCACAATAGCCAAATTTTGCATAAAAATATTTAAACTCTTAAAAATAGGAGGTAATTTAAATTGGCAAAAGAAGATGTAATCGAAGTAGAAGGAAAGGTAGTTGAAGCCTTACCAAATACAGTTTTTAAAGTAGAACTAGAAAATGGACATCAAATACTTGCTCATATTTCTGGTAAATTAAGGATGAATTATATAAAAATATTACCAGGAGACAAAGTAAAAGTAGAACTTTCACCATATGATTTAACAAGGGGAAGAATTACTTGGAGAGCAAAATAATTTTAGTCAAATAAAAAATTAACCCAAAATAATATATATTTTAAATTAATGGAGGTGCTAAAAATGAAAGTAAGACCATCAGTAAAACCAATTTGCGATAAATGCAAAGTAATAAAAAGAAAAGGGGTTATTAGAGTAATTTGTGAAAACCCTAAACACAAACAAAGACAAGGTTAATTCCTTATAGTTTATAACACAAATTAAGGTAGCGGCTGTGAATCTATAGAAAATTAAAATTCTATAGATTACATTATCAAATTTGTGTTTATATATATGTCTTAAAAACTTAAAATGAACTAGGGTAAACACTAGTTGCATTTCACTTTTTAAGTGTTTTAGGACAAACAAAATAATTTTGGAGGTGCAAAAAAATATGGCTCGTATAGCAGGAATAGACTTACCTAAAGAAAAGAGAGTAGAAATAGGACTTACATATATTTATGGTATAGGAGTATCAAGTTCTAGAAAAATCTTGGAAAAAGCTGGAATAAATCCAGATATAAGAGTTAAAGACTTAACTGATGAACAAGTAAATGATATAAGAAAAGTAATTGATGAATCTTATATTGTTGAAGGTGATTTAAGAAGAGAAGTAGCTCTAAACATCAAAAGATTAACAGAAATTGGATGCTACAGAGGTTTAAGACATAGAAGAGGTTTACCAGTTAGAGGACAAAGAACAAAAACAAATGCTAGAACAAGAAAAGGTCCTAGAAAATTAGTAAGCAAAAGTAAAAAATAAAAAATAGAAAATTTCAAAATAAAAATTTGGAATAAGGAGGAAAAGACAAAATGGCTAAAAATGTAACAACAAAAAAAGTTGCTAGAAGAAATAGAAAAAACATTGAAAAAGGTTCAGCACATATTCATTCTAGTTTTAACAATACAATAGTTACAATTACAGATACACAAGGAAATACAATTTCTTGGGGAAGTGCTGGAGAACTTGGATATAAAGGTTCTAGAAAAAGTACACCATTTGCAGCAGGTCAAGTTGCTGAAACAGCAGCTAAAATTGCAATGGAACATGGTTTAAAATCTGTAGAAGTATTTGTTAAAGGACCAGGAGCTGGAAGAGAAGCAGCAATTCGTTCACTTCAAACAGCAGGTCTAGAAATAAGTGCAATAAAAGATGTAACACCAATACCACATAATGGTTGTAGACCACCAAAAAGAAGAAGAGTTTAGTTAGCTGTTAGTGAAAAAGTTTACTGGTAAACTTTTGAACACTACAGATAACTAACGCAAAAAATTACTTGTAATTTTTTGTGAACATTAATTTTGTGAAATTTGAAATGTATAAAAGAGAAATGTAAAGAAAATAAGAAAGGAGTATAAAAATGGCTAGATATAAAGACGAACAATGTCGTAGATGCCGTAGAGAAGGACAAAAATTGTTCTTAAAAGGTGATAGATGTTATTCTGATAAATGTAGTATTTCAAGAAGAAACTATGCACCAGGAGAACATGGTCAAAAAAGAGCAAAACTTTCTGAATACGGAACACAATTAAGAGAAAAACAAAAAACAAAAGCATATTACGGAGTTGGAGAAAAACAATTTAGAAAATACTTTGAAATGGCTTCTAATAAAAAAGGTGTAACAGGTGAAGAATTATTACAAATATTAGAAAGTAGATTAGATAATGTTGTATACAGATTAGGATTTGGAACATCAAGAGCACAAGCAAGACAACTTGTAACACATGCACAATTTGAAGTAAATGGAAAGAAAGTTAATATTCCATCATACTTAGTAAAAGTAGGAGATGTAATAACAGTAAGAGAAAATAAAAAAGATAATGGAACAATTAAAGTAAATGTAGAAGAATCTGCAAAAAGACCAGTTCCAGCATGGCTTGAAAAAGATACTGAAAAATTAAGTGGTAAAGTAATCAGATTAGCGTCTAGAGAAGATATTGATATTCCAATCGAAGAACATTTAATAGTAGAGCTTTACTCAAAATAATAGTTAGAAGTATTAAAAAATATATAATAAAAACTTTTAAATTTTACTGGAGAAAAAACTGTTTAGTTTTAAAAAATTTGAGAGGTGTTCTCGAATATTAGGAGGTAAAAATGATAGAATTTGAAAAGCCAAATATTGAATGTCTAGAAGTAGATGATACAAATAATTATGCAAAATTTGTATGCGAACCACTAGAAAGAGGTTATGGAGTAACAATAGGAAATTCTTTAAGAAGAATTTTACTTTCATCACTACCTGGTTGTGCCATAACAAGTGTAAAGATTGATGGAGTTTTACATGAATTTTCAGATATTAACAATGTAGTTGAAGATGTACCTGATTTAATTCTTAATTTAAAAAATGTTAGATTAAAATTTGATGACAATGAAGAAAAAGTATTAAGAATACATAAAGAAGGTGAAGGGGAAGTTTTAGCGGCAGATATTATAACAGATGGTACTGTTGAAATACTAAACCCAGAATTACATATAGCAACAGTGGCTGAAGGTGGAAAATTAATAATGGAAATGACAGCAGATAAAGGAAGAGGTTATAATTCTTCAGATAAGAATAAAAAACCAAATCAAGATATTTCTGTACTTCCAATAGATTCAATTTATACACCTGTTAAAAAGGTAAATTATCAAGTAGAAAACACTAGAGTTGGACAAATGGTAGATTATGATAAATTAATAATTGAAGTTTGGACAGATGGAAGTTTGAAAGCACACGAGGCTTTAAGTTTAGCAGCAAAAGTTATGACTGGACATTTAGAATTATTTATAGATTTATCAGAAGCAACAAAGAATACACAAATTATGATTGAAAAAGAAGAGTCTAAGAAAGAAAAAGTCTTAGAAATGACTATAGAAGAATTAGAATTATCTGTTAGATCATTTAATTGTTTAAAAAGAGCTGGAATTAGTACAGTTGAAGATTTAACAAATAAATCAGAAAATGAAATGATGAAAGTAAGAAACTTAGGTAAAAAATCATTAGAAGAAGTAACTGAAAAATTACATTCTTTAGGTTTAGATTTTGCTAAGGAAGATGAATAATACTAATAAAGGAAGGTGAAAGAAATTGGCAACTAATAGAAAATTAGGAAGAACAACTGATATAAGAATGGCAATGCTAAGAACATTAACAACTGATCTTATTATGCATGGTAAAGTTGAAACAACATTACCTAGAGCTAAAGAAGTTAAGTCAATTGCTGACAGTCTTATAGCTTTAGCAATAAAAGAAAAAGATAACTTCGAAATGGTAGATGTTAAAGTTGTAAAAGCTAAACTAGATTCTAAAGGAAATAAAGAAACAGAATTAGTTAAAAGCAAAAATGGTAAAGAATATCTTAAAGTTGTAAAAGAAACTACAACTGAAAAAAGACAAAAAGATATGCCATCTAGATTAAATGCTAGAAGAAAAATGATGAGAACTCTAAATAAAGTTAAAGACGAAAAAGGAAATAATATAGATTTACCATCAAAATTATTTAATGAAATAGCTCCAAAATATGCTGGTAAAAACGTAGGTGGATATACACGTATAGTTAAAGCAGGTCCAAGAAGAGGAGACGGAGCAGAAGTTGCAATATTACAATTAATATAATTTTAATGTAAGAATATAAGGGAAAAGAAAGGCTTAAATTTCTTTCTCTTATATTTTTTTGATTTCATTATAAAAAAGAAATATTAGCATTGATTTAAAAATTTTCCTAAATAACTTTAAATAATTTTTCTATTGTTAGAAAAAAATTTACATAAATTGACTTTTTACTAGAAATTTGGTACAATTTATATCAAGCAAGTTTGCTTTGTGGATGTTTTTATAGCAAATGCTGTAAAGAAAGGAAAAACAATGGCAAAGGTTAAAAATCTAGTTACTTCTTTTGGTAGAGTTATTGTTGGTGAAGAGATTGATATTTCTATTCCTAAGATTGGAAAAGAAATTCCAAAATCTGTTAGTGGTGTAAAAGCACAAACAATTAAAACTGGAGGTAAACTGTTGGGATATCCTTTGGGATACGAGGTAACAAAAAAGGGACACCTTAATTTGATCTATCTCGTAGCTCTGGGTAAAAAGAGTTCAATTGCATTTGCTGGAGAAATAGGTTTTGAAAATGCAACAAATGTATTAAATTCTTTTTGTTCAAAGGCTTTTAAACAAAAAGGAATGTGTGCAAGAGCTGTTAGTATAGAAGATTTGGAAAAAAATGTAGATAGTATAATTTTGCTAGCTACACCACAAGAACTAATGTCAAAGCTAATAGGAAGTTTTTGGCTTGCTTCAACTTCGTCATATGAAGAAGGCAATAATTGCAATTTTTGTCTGGATACTATTGATAATGGAGATTTTAGTAGGCAGCTACTTGTAGATACTGAAGGAAATGGTTTTACTTCTACAAGTAGACAGATTTGTGCTTTGGTAAAACTAAGAGTAAATATCAGGGAATCACTAGAAAGGAATAAGCTTGCCTAAAAAAGGAAGGAGAATTCTATTTGGAATTCTCCTTCTTTAACTCTTTACTTATAAAAAAAGAGGTGGTATAATAACAAAAAAATGAGGTGAAAAATGGAAAGAATAAAATTAAGAGATAGAATACTTCCTAAATATACAAAAGGAGAAGAAATATTTAATATGACCTCTCACATAGTAGGAGCTGTACTTGGAATTGTAGCAACTGTGTTGTGTATAGTATTTGCTGCAGTAAGAGGAAACGTATATGGTGTAGTTAGTGGTTCTATATATGGAGTTACGATGATTATATTATATACAATGTCTAGTATATATCACGGTTTAAGTCCAAAGAGATATTCAAAAAAAGTATTTCAAGTATTAGATCATTGTTCCATATTTTTGTTAATTGCAGGTTCATATACACCATTTGCATTATGTACTATTCGTGAATATGACACAGCTTCTGGTTGGATAATATTTGGAGTAATCTGGGCATTTGCGATTTTAGGAATAGTGTTAAATTCGATTGATATAAAGAAATTTAAAGTGTTTTCAATGATATGCTATTTAGTTATGGGATGGTGTATTGTATTTAAAATAACATTATTACCAGAATTGCTTGGGACAGCAGGTTTTGTTTTGCTATTATTAGGTGGAATAGCATATACGGTTGGAGCGATACTTTATGGGTTAGGTAAAAAACATAAATATATGCATTCAGTATTTCACTTGTTTATATTATTAGGAAGTTTATTACAATTTTTATGTATCTTATTATATGTAATGTAATAACAAAGATTTAACAGAAAAAAGTTATAAAAAAGAATATAAACAATAGAAAAAATGAAAAAGAAAAGAGAGATAAATAAAATTACCTCTCAAACTTAATTCATTTTATCATAAAAAAATAAAAAAATCAAATACCAAAAAAATTAGATTAAGAGAGAATAAATATAAAAAAAGAAGGTAAACATATATAATAAATAAAAAATCAATTTTTTAGAAGAAATTTAGATTTGATTATATAGGTTTCTTATGCTAAAATAAAAACAACTTAAAAGAAAAGTTGCCCTGCGTAGTACGTGTAGACTTAATTTTTAGAACCAACAAACATTAAGAGGGGCTGATCTCTCAAATATGGCGTGCAAGCTTACATTTAATAGTAAGAAGCCCAGGAATATTTAGGTAGGCACCCACCTGTTTTTAGGAGCAGGTCCTTAAAAATTAAAAGCATTACGGCTAATGCGGGGATATTTTATAAAAACAATTGAGAAGCTATTATTATATAATATACAAAAAGAACCAGTTAGCAAATAACTGGTTTTTTAAGGAAAAGGCAGGAAACCATATCCTGCCTTTTATGTAAAAGCAAAATATAACTTCCTACCTCAAATTAGTTAATTAAAACTATTTCATATTTCTTTCAGCTTGTTCTATCATTTTTTAAACCATTTATTCACTTATTTTACTAATTTAAACCTTTGTACTTTTTAAAATACCAAAATTTAAATAAATATTATATTGACATTTCAATTTATTAATGATAAAATACAAACAATAATTCGGTTAATAAATACTATAGATTCAAAAAGGCACACTGAATAAAAAGAGAAAATAATAAATTTGCTTAGTAAAGTAAAAAAATGTAGAGAGATGAGTGGTGAGTAAATTGGAAAAATTAAAAATAAATTTATCAGCAGAGACAACTGAAATAGAATTTAAAGAAGAAGTAGAATATAAAAAGCCAAAAAGTTGGTTAAAAACAGTATCAGCTTTTAGTAATGGAATTGGTGGAAAAATATATTTTGGAGTAAATGATGATAGAGAAATTACAGGGTTAGAAGATATTCAAAGACATATTGATAAAATAAGTGAGTTAATAAAAACAAGAATAGAACCATTAGCAAATTTTAATATATCTGTAATCACACAAAATAATAAAAATGTAATCAGATTAGAAATTATTCAGGGGACAAAAACGTCATATTATTATGTAGCAGATGGAAATAAAATTGTTTTTGTTAGAATTGGAAATGAAAGTGTAAATGCACCAACATATATTATAAATGAATTAATTGCAAAAGGAGAAAAGTTAACATTTGATGCAATGTCATCTAAATATAATTTTGATGATTTGAGTTTTACATTATTCAAAGCAACGTATTTACAAAAAACAGGGAAGAAATTAGAAGAAAATGATTTTATTTCTTTTGGGTTAATGGATGAAAAAAGACAGTTAACTTATGCAGGAGTATTATTCTCAGATCAATGCCCACTGTTGCAATCAAGAATATTTTGCACAAGATGGAACGGACTAAATAAAACATCTATGTTTGAAGATGCAGTAGATGATAAAGAGTATAGTGGAAATCTAATTATGCTTTTAGAAAATGGGTTTAATTTTATAAAAAATCATAACAATAAAGCATGGAAAAAGTCGACCAGAACAAGAGTAGAGTATTATGACTATAATGAGAGAGTTATAACAGAACTGTTAGTAAATGCTTTAATTCATAGAATGTATGATATTGTGGGAGCAGAGATACATATTGATATTTATGATGATAGGTTAGAAATGGAATCTCCTGGAGGCATGTATGATGGAACGATAATTCAAAATCAAGATATCTTAAATATTCCATCCAAGAGGAGAAACCCAATAATAGCAGATGTATTTCAAAAATTAGATTTTATGGAAAGAAGAGGAAGTGGTTTTAAGAAGATTTATGAAATTCTTGGAGATGAAAATAAAATAAAATTCTACTCTAATAGAACAGATTTTAAAGTAACATTAAAAAATGAAAATTATAATAAAAAAATACAAAATATTGATGATAAGAACTATACAGAAAACTATACAGAAAACTATACAGAAAATTTAAACAATACACAAATAAAATTGTTAAAATTAATTAAAATAAACCCAAACATAACTCAAAAAATGATGATGAAAGAAACAAATTTAAGTAGACCAGCTATAACATTAAACTTAAAACAATTAAAAGATAAAAAAATAATTCAAAGAGTTGGTTCAGATAGAAAAGGTTATTGGAAAATATTATAGAGTAAAATATTTTAAAAAGGCAGGAAACCATATCCTGCCTTTTATGTAAAAGCAAAATATAACTTCCTACCTCAAATTAGTTAATTAAAACTATTTCATATTTCTTTCAGCTTGTTCTATCATTTTCTTAACCATTTGTCCACCTATTTTACCAGCGTCTCTAGCTGAAATGTCACCATTATATCCGTCTTTTAAGTTAACACCAACTTCACTAGCTACTTCATATTTGAATTTATCTAAAGCAGTCATAGCTTCTGGTACTAATTTTTTGTTTGAAGAGTTTGCCATTGTTTTTTCACCTCCTGTAATATTACAACTAGAAAAAACCTTTGCTTTTTCTAATACTATCATTTGCAAAAATTCATAAAAATAAACAGGAAATTTTTACAAAAAAATTTATAAAAAGATTGCAATTTTAAAATATTATTTATATAATAAATTTTGTTAAAAAAGGAGTCGAAATATGTATAAATTAGTTGTTATTGATTTAGATGGTACAATGCTAAATAGTTATGGCGTTGTAACCAATGAGACGAAAATTGCCATAAAAAAAATAGAAGAGCATGGAATAGAAGTAGTAATAGCATCAGGAAGACCAATAGATTCAATAAAAGAAATTGCAAAAGAAATTGAAAGTCAAAATTATTTTATTGCAGGAAATGGTGCTATTATTTATGATATCAAAAATGATGAAATAATATACGAAAAAACATTATCAAAAGAAAAAGTTTTAGAAATAATAAAAATATGTGAAGATAATAGTATTTCATATAATATATATACGGAAAATGAAATACTTGCAACTTCGTTAAAATATAATGTTTTATATTATCACAAAGAAAATTTAAAAAAAGAAGAAAGTAAAAAAACAAAAATTAATCTTGTAAAAGATATGTATGAATATGTAAAAAACAAAGAAGATGCAAGATTTTTAAAAATAACTATATGTGACGAAAATAAAACCGTTTTTAATTCAATAATTAGAAAAGTAAAAGAAATAAAAGATATAGAAGTCTTAGAAATATCACATATGTCAAGAAAAACAATAAAACAAGGAACAGAGGAGTTTGAAATATCTTATTATTATACAGAAATTTCTACAGGAAATGTTGATAAATGGAATGCAATCGAATTTTTAATGGAAAAACTAAAAATAGATAAAGAAGAGATAATGGCAATTGGAGATAATTTAAATGACAAAAAAATGATTGAAAATGCTGGGTTAGGAGTTGCTATGGGACAAAGTACACCAACTATTTTAGAATTAGCAGATGAGGTAACATCTACAAATGATGAAGAAGGAATATCTAAAATATTACAAAAATATTACAAAAATATTAACTTTTAATAACAGTTATATAATTCCATTGATTTTAACATCTATTTGCGTTAAAATAAAATAGATGATTATTTTGTAGAAAATTAAGTAAAAATATATTTAAAGGGAGGAATTTGTTATGGCTACAAATCCAATGCAAAGAAAAGCAAGAAATTCATTTTTATTAGGTATGTTAGTAATGTTAATAATAGCAGGACTAATAATAGCATTTTTGGTAATGCAACTAATGGATAAAATTAATAAAGAAAGGACAGATGCAGCAAATATGGTAAATGCATATGTCTTAAATCAAGATGTAAAATCAGGTCAAGTAATAACAACAGATATGTTAACATTGACACCTGTAAATAGAACTTTGGTTCCAAGCAATGCAACAAGTGATTTAAGTGTTATAGAAAATTATGCACTTCAAGATAAAGAAGGAAATCAAATTACAACTCAATATAATAACGGAAATGCAATAATGTATATAACAATAGATAATAATAGATATCAAGTAGGACAAGAAGAAAATACAGGAAACTTTTATATTGAAAGAAATGGGCAAAGAGAATATTTAGAATTAGATACTGTTCCTATAGTTGCTAAAGTAGATATGAATGCAAACACATTAATTACTACAGATTTGATTGGTAGAGGAGACAGTGTCGTACAAGATGATGTAAGAAAACAAGAATATAATGTAGTAATACTTCCAATAGATTTAACAACTGGAGATTATATAGATATTAGATTAATGTTACCAAACGGACAAGATTTTATAGTAGTATCTAAAAAAGAAGTTGAAATACCAGTGGTTGGAGACACAGATTCTTTAGATACAATTTGGGTTAACTTATCAGAAGATGAAATTTTACATATGAGCTCAGCAATTGTTGATGCAGCAAAAATAAATGGAGCTAAATTATATGCAACAAAATATACAGAGCCAGGTATGCAAAATGCTGCAACACCAACATATGTTGTTAGTGCAGAATCATCAGCATTATTACAAAGTGATCCAAATGTATTAGAAAGCGCAATGGAAGCTATAAGAAATAGATATAATGTAGCATTAAGAAATGATTATATAAACAATGTAATAAACAGTAATGCAGAACAAGCAGATTCTAATTTACAAACAAATATGGAAGAAAGTATAACAAAATCATTAGAAACAAGACAAGATTATTTAGATTCATTAGCAATGCCAGCTACAACTACTACAGAATAAAATAAGAAGGAGAGTACTTTATTATGAAAAAAATAGGATTTATAGGGGGCTATGATAAAACAGATTTAATTATATATGTTGCAAAAATATTAACAGAACTAGGACAAAATGTCCTAGTTGTTGATGCAACAACTACACAAAAAGCTAGATATGTCATACCTGTTATAAATCCTACATTAATGTATATAACAGAATATGAAGATATAGATATAGCAGTTGGGTTTAAAAATGAAAAGGAAATGAAAAAATATTTAGGTTTATCAGAAGAACAAAATATGGAATATGATATTATGCTTGTAGATACAGATAATTCTGAAGGAATTAGCAAATTTGATTTAGAGGGAGCACAAAAAAATTACTTTGTAACTTCTTTTGATTCATATTCGTTAAAAAAAGGTCTAGAAGCCTTAATAGGACTAAAAAATGCTATAAGCTTAACAAAGGTACTATTTTCTAAGGAAATGTTGAAAGAAGAAGATGATTATTTAAACTTTTTATCTTTAGGCTATAAAATAATATGGAATGATTATAGAATATATTTTCCAATAGAAAATGGAGATTTAAGTGTTATATACGAAAATCAAAGAGTTGCAAAGATTAAATTTAAAAAATTAAGTGTACAATACAAAGATGGTTTAGCATATATTGCGGAAGAAATATTAGGAGACGCAAATGAGTCAAGAGTTAGAAGAGTGATTAAAACAATAGAAAGAGGAGTGTAAAATGTCAGTTGTAACATTTTGGAATAATGGAAAAGAGCAAGCTGGAAAAACATTAGCAATTGCGGCAATTACAACATATATGGCAATAGAACATAATTACAAGATATTAGTGATTTCAACAGGCCATAAAGATTCGACTATAGATAGATGTTTTTGGGAAGAAAAAAAGTTAAAAAGAAATTTGGGGCTATTTGGACCTAATACAAATATTGCTATGGAAGATGGGGTTGTGGGACTAGAAACAATAATGAAAAGTAATAGAATATCTCCAGAGCAAATTACAAACTATACAAAAATAATATTCAAAGATAGATTGGAAATATTACCAAGTTTTAAAGGTGAAAAAATAGAATATGATGAACTTAAAACATACTATCCAGATATAATTAATTTGGCAAATAGATATTATGATTTAGTTTTTGTGGATTTAGATGAAGAGCTGGGAGAAGATTTAAAAGATACAATCTTATCAAATTCAAATTTAATCGTTGTAAATCTAAGCCAAAGATTGACGAGTATAAACGAATTTATGAAAATAAGAGAAGAAAAAGAAATTCTAAGTTCAAATAAAACTTTAATATTAATAGGAAGATATGATAAGTTTTCAAAATATACAATAAAAAATATTTCAAGATATATGGGAGAAAAAAATAAAGTTTCAACAATACCATATAATACATTATTTTTTGAAGCTTGTGAAGAAGCAAAAGTACCAGATTTATTTTTAAGACTTAGAAAAATCGATGAAGAAGATAGAAATAGTATATTTATAGAAGAAGTAAAAAGAACTTCAGATAATATTATATATAGATTACAAGACTTAGCAATGAAGATGTAAGGAGGGTGGACAAACTATGACAATTACAAATATTGTTCTAATATTAGTTGTTTTGGCTTTGGCGGGTTATTTGATTTTTTATGTTGTAAAAAAGAAAAAAACAGCAGAAGTTGAAGAAACAGTAAATGTGGACGATAAGACTTATACAATAGAATTAATGACAGAATTTGTTAAAAAAAGGTTGGACGAAATAACAAAGATTAACCTTTATGACATAGGGCTTTCAGAAGAAGAGTTAAAAAGAAGAAAAAATAAAAAGTATGAATTAAAGAAAGCTCTAAAAGGTTGTACATATGGTGATGTTAATGATAAAAGATATGTTAAAGAATTAATCTACGACTTGTTAGAAAAAGAATATGGAGTAACAGAAAGCAACATATCAAAAGCAATACCATTTGATATACCATCTCTACTTACACCACAAGATAAATTTGATATTTTAATATATGCATATAAAAAAGAATTTGCTTATGAAGCTCTAACAGAATTAATAAAAAAATATGATTTAGCAGAATTAAAATATGTAGAAGGCGAAACAAAGCCTTCATATGTAATAACAACAAACGAAATAGAAGATATATTTGAAAAGGAAAATATAGTATTATCTTTTTCTGATAAATTAAATGTAGTAGTACAAAGAATATATCAACATTACAAAGGATATAGTTCAATAGATGAAGTAAGGGATATGAATATAGATGGCGTTTCTGGTGGTGTATCAGGACTTCCAGAAAGTTTCTTGAGCCAAGTAGCGCAAACAGATGGAGGAGATTATTTAAATCAAATAGCAGAACATAAAGTACCACGTGCCTGTGATAGTATATGGATATTTTTCCAAGGTAAATCAATACGTTTAGCATTTTTATCATTTGGAACAGAAGCAGAACTAAAAAGAGTTTGTCAAAATATTTATAAATATAATAACCCAGGACAATTATCAGATACAAATGGTTATAAAATCAATGAAATGAAAGATGGTTCTCGTGTTGTTGTTGTAAGACCATCAATGTCAGAAACTTGGGCATTTTTCGTAAGAAAGTTTGACGTTAAACGTTCAACTTTAGAGCAATGGTTTAAAGGAGAACCTGGAAGTGGGGACTCAATTGAATTATTAAAATATTTAGTAAAAGGAGCAAGAATTATATCAATTACTGGTGAGCAAGGTTGTGGTAAAACAACAATGCTTATGGGGATGATAGAAAATATTTATGAAACAATGAACATTCGTGTTCAGGAAACTGCATTTGAGCTTCACTTAAGAAAAATTTATCCAACAAGAAACATCTTAACATTTAGAGAGACTGAAACAATTTCAGGACAAGAAGGGTTAGACGTTCAAAAGAAAACTGATGGTTCTGTAAATATCATAGGTGAGGTTGCAACTGACCACGTTGCTGCTTGGATGATACAAGCTGCACAGGTTGCATCTAAATTCACATTATTTACACACCACGCAAAAACATTTCCTAACTTAGTAACAGCACTTAGAAACTCAATGTTAAGAATTGGACAATTCAACAATGAAAAAACAGCCGAAGAACAAGTTATACAAGTATTAAACTTTGATATACATTTAACAAAAGACTTTAGAGGAAAAAGATATGTAGAAAGAATAACAGAATGTATTCCAGTAGAAGAAAAAAATGAATATACATTTGACCACAGAAAAGAAAAAACATTAGAAGGAAAATTTGATAAATTTTTTGATAATGCAACACATTATTTTGAAAATGTTACAGATAGAAAATTATATACATATAGAAATATATTAGAATATGTAGATGGAGAGTATAAAATAACAAACCCAATAACAGAAAACAATTTAAGAGAAATGAGACTTAATATGGATGTAACAGATGCTGAAAGTTTTGATAAATTTGTACAAAAACATTGGGGAAATAAAAAAGAGACAGTAGAAGTATCAGCAGAAGCAACTGAAACTAAAAAAAGAGGAAGAAGAAAAAAGACAGAAGTATAGTAATAGACTAAGAAAGGAGGTGCTACATCTAAAGTGGACAACCAAATAATCTATTATATAATGGGTGGAGCTGGTGGAGCTTTTGTATTAATAATATTAATTTATTACATATTATCTAAGAAAATGCAGACATCTGAATATAAAAGAATACAAAGGCTACAACAAGGAACAAAAGAGAAGTCTTTTTCAACAGAAGTATTGTTCCAAAAGCTATACCTTACATATATAAAAATTCCTTTTATAAAAAGATATGCTTTAAAAATCAGAAGAAGGCTAGAAATAATAAATATAGATGATGAGTATAATACAAGAAAAGGAACAGCAAGAATACTTACAAAAGCATTAGCTATAATATTACCAATAATGCTTATTACAATTATATTAACATCTAGTAATTATCTACTTATGTTTATATTATTAATATTTGAATTGTTTATGATAGATACTTTTATAGATGGTTCAGTTGATAAAATAGATAATAAAATATTAACACAGCAAATAGATTTCTTCTCGGAGATAAGACACGCATATCATGAATACAACATGGTTGAAGAGGCAATTTACCAAGTTTCACAAGATGATGAAAAAGATATTTCAAGACAGGGTGAAAAAATTTACGAAATACTAATTTCAGATGACCCTGAAATGGAACTTGAAAAATATTATGATATAGCACCAAATAGTTTCTTAAAAGAATTTGCAGGAATATCTTATTTAACTAAAGAATTTGGTGATAGGAAGATAGATGGTGCATCATTATATTTAAAAAATGTTAACAATATAGCACAAGAAATGCAATTAGAAATATTAAAAAGAGATAAATTAAACTATGTATTTCAGAGTTTATCAGTTATATCTATAGCACCAGTATTATTACTAGAACCATTAAAAAATTGGGCAATTGATAATTTCAGTTTTACTGCTAACTGGTATTTAGGAAAACCAGGTATGATTGTTCAAATAATAATTTTAATACTTACTTTTATATCTTATATATTAGTAAGGAAATTAAAAGATAATGGTTCTACAGCAATGAATACTAAAGATACGGAGAACCCTTGGCAGGAAAAATTATATAGAAAAAAACCAATTAAAAAATTTGTTGATTTATTTATACCAAAAGAGGGAACAAAAGAATATAGAAAAGTTAAACAATTATTAAAAGATTCAGCATCATCATTAAAGATGCCATGGCTTTATATTAATAGAATTACACTTGCTATAGTTGTATTTTTTACATCAATAATTATTTTTATGCAATTACATTTAGTGGCGATAGATTATATTTATACAGAACCAACTACTGATTATGATATAATACGGAGGGCTTTCTGAAAGTGATGAAGCAAAAGCTATGGAAGTTACAGAACAGGATAATATAATTTTAGATCAGTATAGAGGTAAAACAAACACAACTGTAGAGCAGATAAGAGCTGCAGTAGAAAGGCTAGATTATTATGAAGATGCAGAAGAGGAAGAATTAGACTCAGCTGCAGAAAGAATTTATGAAAAATTACAAGTAGTAAATAGTGAGTACTTAAAATGGTTTGAATTATTACTTGCTTGTGTATTTGCAGTAATTGGATATATGGCACCAATTTGGATATTATATTTCCAAGTTAAGATGAGACAACTAGAAATGGAAGATGAAGTAATGCAATACCAGACGATTATTATGATGCTTATGAGAATTGAAAGGGTTAATGTTGAAATTATCCTAGAGTGGCTTGAAAGATATTCAAATATATTTAAACCACAAATTACAAAATGTGTTAACAACTATGAAGCCGGTGCTTGGGAAGCATTAGAAGCAATGAAAGAAGAAGTTTCATACTTACCTTTAATTAGGATAATAGAAAGCTTACAAGCAGCAGTTGAAAAAATACCAATTAAAGATGCGTTTGATGAATTAGATTCAGAAAGAGATTATTACCAAGAAAAGAGAAAAGAATCAAACGAAAGATTAATCAAAAGAAAAGGTATGATAGGAAAATTCATAGGTTTTGCACCAATGGTTTGTATGTTTGTAGGATATTTAATAGTACCATTAGTATTTATAGGCTTAACAAGTATGGGATCTTCATTTGAGTCAATGTCAGCTATGTCATAAAAAGGAGGAAAATAAGTGGAAAATGCATCAAAAGCTCTTATTATGGCAGGAAGTGTATTAATAGCACTTATGATTATTGGAGCATTAATATTAACATTTAGCAATTTAACTGCTTATCAAGAAACTAATACAAGAAGTACTCGTTCTACGCAAATGGCAGAATTTAATAGTCAATATGAAACTTATAATAGAAAAGATGTAAGAGGTAGTGATTTATATTCTTTGCTAAACAAAGCAATTGATTATAACAGAAGAGAGTCATCAGCAGGGACTAACTGGGCAGATAAAGGTCAAGAAATAGCTTATGAACCAATGGTAATTGAATTTACTATAGATAAATCAGAACTAGTTGCACCAGATGGTGCAAGTAAATTATTTACAACTAATACTTATACCGTTAGTGGTAAATCTAATGATTTTGGTAATAAAGTAAAAGATGAAATAGATGATTTAGAAGGAGAATATGGGCAAAGCTCTCTTACTAACCTAACAACAAATCTTACAAAAATATTTATAGATGATAGTTCAACTAGTCAGGAAAAAAAGGAAGCTGTTCAGAATTTCAATTCAGCGTCTAAAAAGAAAACAGTAAGTGATTTTAAAGAAATAGATGGAAAAAGTCAGATTCGACAAGATGTATATATGTATTATGAATATATACAATTCAAAAGAGCACATTTTGATTGTGAAAAAGTAGAATATAACAATGAAACAGGAAGAATAACAAAAATGGAATTCAAATTTAATGGTAAATTTAATTAATAGGAGTAGATTATGGAAAATGCATCAAAAGCATTGCTTATGGCAGCAGGTGTGTTGATTGGAATTTTAATATTATCACTAGCAGTATTTCTATTTGCAAACTTTGGTGCAGCATCTGCAGAAGCACATAAGCAAAACGAAGAAAACCAAATTGAACAATTTAATGTGCAATTTACTGCATATCAAGGAAGAACAGATATTACAATACACGATATTGTTACAGTTGCAAATTTAGCTAAGTCAACTAATCAGGCTTTTGGACTTACAGAGCAAACAGAAAATAATTATTATATAACAGTAAGTGCAAAAACAACATCGGGAAATAAGAGTAAAATGGAAAATTATTCATCTCAACAATTAGATGACTTAGTAAAATCAGATTTAAATAATTTAGTAACTAGAGATGACGGAAACGGAAATTATTACCAAGGTTTACCTACATATAGTTGTGATGTTACTATAAATTCAAATACAAAAAGAGTAAGTAGAGTAGTATTTAATTTGAATTAAATGAAAATTAAAGTTAAACTTAAATATAAGAGGATATTATGAAAAAATTAGCTATAATATTTTTAATAGGTGTAATTTTGATAGTTGGTATATCATATATGTACTTAAATTATAAAGCAAATTATAATGAAGCAAGAAAAACAAATTACCAATTTGAAAGTTATTATGAAAAAGAATTTTATGGTGCAGATGTGGTTACACTAATTAATAAAGCATATGATAATAATTTAACATCAGGTGTTGAAAGAAATGAACAAGGTGTTTTTATAGAAAATGATACTAATTCAATTAAAATAGATGTTAAAATAATAGATAATGATAAATTATATAATATGGAAACATTATATATTGGTGGTATGGACAAGTTTGTTGAAAATTATAATGGAATAAAGTTTAAATGTACTAAAATAGAATATCACCCAAATAGAAAAATTAAGTATATGCTTATAGAACAGATTACACAATAATAGTTTAAATTAGTTATTAATATTGCCAAGATATAAATTGGTGAAAATATATGAAACAAAAGTAAAAATTTTAAAGGAGGAATTTATTATGGAAAATGCGTCAAAAGCGTTAATTATCGCAGGTGCAATATTACTTGCAATCTTAATCATATCATTAGGAATAATGATATATCAACAAGCATCAGGAGTAGTAAACAATAATGCAATGAGTGAAGTAGATATATCTTCATTTAACCAAAAATTCTTACAATATACAGGAACAAATGTAAGAGGAGCACAAGTAAATGCCTTATTAAATCAGATTCAAATGAGCAATGTAACATACCAGGATGATGAATCAAGACAAGTTACAGTTAAAGTTGAAGCAACTAAATGGAATGGAACAGAAAAACCATCAGGAACTTTAGTAGGAGTATCATTTACAAAAGCAAATACTGGAGCTACATATAATGTAGACTATAAAACAGATTCAAAAACAGGTTTAATTAATGAAATAACAATTAAAGATGCTGGAACAAAATAATAAAAAATAAAGGAGGGAGATACTTATGGAAAATGCTGTAGATGCGTTACATATGGCTGCATCAGTACTAATATTTGTATTGGCATTGACTATAAGTATCAATGCCTTTGGACAAGCAAGACAAACAGCAGATATGTTAGTTAGTTATAATGACAGAGAATATAGTTATACATATGTTGAAGAAAATAAAGATAGTTCTGGCAATGTATTGACAGAAAGATTAGTAGGTTTAGATAGTATTATACCTTCTATTTATAAAGCATATAGAGAAAACTATAAAATAGTTTTTGAAAATAGTGAAAGTGTACTTGACAATAATGAAGGTTTATATAAAAAAAGAAATAACGAAACAGGAGAATATGAACCTGTATTTCAAATAGATTTGGAAAATGAAAGTTTAGCAGGAGAGGAACAAAAATTAGAATTTCTAATGGCAATTATATATGGAGATAAGATAGATAATTTTGATTCTGTATCAGATAGGGTCAGAAATAATTCGGGAATAAGCTTGAATAATAATGGTTTATATGATAAAATAAATAATAGAAATAGAAAGTTTAAAGAAGATATAGGAATTTATTATCAAGAAGAAGCAGGAGGAGTTGGTGAAGATGTACCAGAAGCCAACAAGACTGAAAAAAGGGTAATAACCTATACATTAATTTAAAAAGGTATTATACCTTAAAGGAGGATAAAATGGGAGATACACTAATTACCGTAATAGCAATTGTATTAGCAGCAGTTTTAATGTTCGTGTTTCCACTTATGACAATGTCTGATAGGACAGATGATATTTCACAATTGTCAGTAGAAACAGCAACAACAGATTTTGTAGATGATGTAAGAACTACAGGAAAATTAACAATGGACAAATATAGTAGTTTTGTTGAGCAACTTTCAGCAACAGGAAATAGCTATGATGTTGAAATGCAAGTTCAAGTTTTAGATGAAAACCCAGGTAAGAAAACAACACAAGCAGAAGCAACAAAAATTGGAGAAAATGTATATTATACAATGTATACATCTCAAATAATGGATGCGATAAACCCATCAAGTGGAAAAACTAAAACTTTAGCATTAAAAGAGGGAGATATGTTCTCAACAAGTGTTAAAAATACAAACTCTACATTATCTCAACAACTTAAAAACTTTTTCTATAGTGTAACAGGAAATGATACATATACAATAGCAGCAGAACACGCTGGTATAGTTACAGCAAATGGAGCTGGAAATTAATTTAAATAACATACTAGCTTGTAATAATATTATTACAAGCTAATTTTTATACAAAAGGAAAGATATATTTATGAAAATACAAAGTTTAGCAGTAATATTTATTATTATAATGTTACCAATTTCATTGGTATTAACTGTATATGTGCAAAATCAAGTGCAAACTATAAATTTACAAACATCATATGATGAAAAACTAACAAATGCAACATATGATGCTTTAAAAGCTTTCCAATTAAACACAATAAATAGTAGTACGTCTGATTTAGCAAATTCAAAATTAAGAGATATCAATGCGTCTGTTAATACATTTTTTAATGCAATCGCAGAACATTTTAATTTAGCAGGATATGATAAAGATACTTTGCAAAGTTATGTGCCAGCACTTGTTTATACGATGTATGACGGATATTACATTTATTCACCATTTACGAATACTCTAACTGAGGAAGATGAAGGAATAACATATACAGATGGAGAAAAAATATATGGTTTAAAACCCTATATCCATTATAGTTGTAGATATGTAAATGGAAGTACAGATGTTGTTATAACATATACTTTGGATAATTGCATAACAGTAGAAGGAACAATTGGTGGTGAAGCTGTATATAAGACTGGATATTTGTTAGATGATGTTAATGTATCAGGAAGTGGTACAGTATCATATAGAGGTATAACAATAGAAGAAGAAAATTTATTAGAAGATGTTGGTTTTTATGAAAATGGTAAGTTTATAAAAAGGAATTATTCATATACAAAAATAGATGGTGCAAAAACTTACAATGAAAGAGATCATTCTTTTACAATGTTAAATGGACAAAAAATAAATACGGCAACTAATTATGGTACAACAGATAGTTCTGCTATAGAATATTATAAAAATGCTTATGAATTTACAAATTGGGTTAGAAATAATTTAGGTGATTTAACTACAAGTAATATAGTAGATGAAAATGGGGCTTATAATACATTACAAGAAGAGTTTGGTTCTGGTTTAAATATTTTTGGAACAAAACAAGGAAATGCAGAAAACATTGAAGATCCAAATTCTGATTTTAATCAACATAGATTAGCAGTTATTCGTTATACAATAGAAAAGAATTTATCAATAGCGATAGCAAATTATAATAGATATGCACCAGATATAACTACAAATTTCCAAATGCCAGAATTACAAGAAGACGAGTGGGAAGAAATATTAAATAATGTATCTATAATTAGTTTTATGCAAGGACTAAGTATTGGTGGAAAAATATATAATGGATATTCAATTGTAACAAATACAAAAACAAAAGAAGTTGTAAATACAGATGCAATATATATTATAGCTGATGGATATTATCATAGAGCAACAGATACAGATTTAATAGAAAATAGTAATATAGAAGATGTTGCATATTTAAATATAGATTTTGAAAGAAATTCTGTAACAAACGGAACTACTACACAGTATTTCTATCCACATACTGAACTTCGGTTGTTATACATCAATAATAAACCAAACAACTGTAGATGTTCCAGATAATATTTATGAATATATGGAAGGTATGAAAGACAAAGGAAAATTAGCAAAAGTGTATTTTACGGCATTGGGAAGAGAAAGATACTCTATGTATAGAACAAATAAAATTACAACAGATTGGTAAATTTATTTAAATTCTTTAAAATTAATTAAATAAAAAAATTGTATATAAATAAAAAATATGTAAATACTAATAATAGTTTAAGGAGAAAGTTATGAAGAGTTTTTTTAAAATGCTATTATTAGTATTTTTTTTAATAATTATTTTTATATATGTTTTAGTAATAGAAAAAATTCCAGAAGAGATAATTGCATTTCAAGGAGAAAATATTTCTATTACAACTTTATTTGGTATAAATATTGTAAATAAAAATTCAAAAACTGTAGAAACATCTTCTAATAATAATTCTAAAATAAGTGAAGAAGTAGGAAAGAAAAGTTTAGAAGTTAATTTATTTAATACAATTCCATTAAAAGAAGTAGATGTAAATGTAATTCCAAAAACAAAAGTAATCCTTTGCCGGAAATATCGCAGGGGTGAAATTATATACAAATGGTGTTTTAGTAGTTCGGTATGTCAGAAATTGAAGGAGAGGATAATAAAAAATATAAACCATATGAAAACACTGGTATTGAAGAAGGAGATACCATAGTTAAAGCAAACAATGTTCAAATAAATTCTACAGATGATTTAATAAATACTGTTAACAATTCAAATGGTAAAGAAATAAAATTAGAATATATTAGTGATGAAGAAACAAAAGAGTGTAGCATTTTACCTGTAAAACAAGAAAATAATGAATATAAACTAGGCTTATGGGTAAGAGATAGTGCAGCAGGTGTGGGAACGGTTACTTTTTTTGAACCTGAAACAAAAACTTTTGGAGCTTTAGGACACGGAATATCAGATATAGATACAGGAGAATTAATAGATATAGCATCTGGAGAATTTGTAACAACAAGGATATTAAACATAGAAAAAGGAGAAAATGGAATACCAGGTAAAATACAAGGAAGTATAGAAAAACAAGAAAATATAGGAACAATTAACAAAAACACTAGATTTGGTATTTATGGAACTGTTAATAATTTAAATAGTTTAAATTTAGATAATTCAAAAGAAGTAGAAGTTGCAACAAGAGATGAGATAAAAAAAGGAAAAGCAACTATTCTTTGTAGTTTAGATAACAACAAGCCAAAGGAATATGAAATAGAAATTGAAGAAATTTATAAGGATAATAATTATGATAATAAAAGTATGGAGATAAAATTAACAGATAAAGAGTTGCTAGAAAAAACAGGTGGAATAATACAAGGTATGTCAGGTTCACCAATAATTCAAAATGGTAAATTTATTGGAGCTGTAACACACGTTTTAGTAAATAACCCAGAAGAAGGTTATGGAGTTTTTGCAGATATAATGATAAAACAATCAAAAGAAGTGATGTAATAATTTTTAAAACAGTAGTGATTTGCTACTGTTTTTTTCCTCTTACTATTTTTTTTGTAAAGAAAATGTGGTAAAATATGGTTGGTGGTGATTGGTTATGACAATAAAAGAAACAATTAGAAAAGGTATGATAATATTAAAAACAAATAATGTAACAGAACCAAATATAAAATCAAGACTAATAATGCAATTTGTGTTAAATAAACCAAGAGAATATTTAGTTGTATATGATAAAGAAAAACTAACATTAAGACAAGAAGTAAATTATTTTAAAGCAATAAAAAAATTGTGTAATGGAATACCAATTCAGCATATAACAAATAGACAAGAATTTATGAAAATGACATTTTATGTTGATGAAAATGTTTTAATACCAAGGCAAGATACAGAAATATTAGTAGAAGAAGTAATTAAAATTGCAAAAAAAATTAATGCAAAAAAAATATTAGATTTATGCACAGGAAGCGGAGCAATTGCAATATCTCTTGCAAAATATATAGATAAAAGTAATATAACAGCAGTGGATATATCTTCTAAGGCATTAAACGTAGCAAAATTAAATGCAAAAAATAATGAGGTAGAAGATAGAATAACATTTGTAGAATCAGATTTATTTAAAAATTTAAAAAAAGAAAAATATGATATTATAGTATCAAACCCACCATATATAAAAAAAGAAGTTTTAAAAAAGTTAGATAAAGAAGTACAAAAAGAGCCAAAGTTAGCATTAGACGGAGGCTATGATGGTTTAGATTTTTATAGAAAAATAATAAAAAATGCGGACGAATATCTAAAATTTAATGGATATTTATGTTTTGAAATAGGTTACGACCAAAAAGAAGATGTAGAAAATTTATTAAAAGAACAAGAAAAATATGCAAATATTACTTGTAAAAAAGATTTATGTGATAATGATAGAGTAGTTACTGCAAAATTAAATTAAAAGGAGAGAAAGTTTATGTCATTTTCTTCAGATATAAAACAAGAATTAAATAAAAATAGTAATTTGAGCAATAAAGATATTGTAAAATATGAATTAATTGGATATTTAATTTCTAAAAATATAGAGATAATAAAAAATAATATAAAATATTCAACTGAAAGTGATTATAATATAAATAGGTTTTCTAAATTACTAAGTAATTTAAATATAAATTATAAAATAGAAATGATAGGAAAAAACTTTGTTGTAAAATTAAATAAAAAAGATATTACCAATTTTGTAGATATAAATTCTGATTTAATTTATATAAAAGAAACTAATTTAGAAAATCTAAAGAATAAAAATGAAGAAAAATTAAAAGCAATAATAAGAGGAGTGTTTATGGGTTCTCGGGTCTATTAATGACCCAAATAAAAAATACCATTTAGAAATTAGTTTTAATAGTGAGAAAAATTTGAATTTTATAATTTATATTTTAAAAATATTAGAAATTAATACTAAAAAAATGATAATAGAAAATAAAAAATCTTTGTACATAAAAGAAGGAGAAGAGATTTCTAAATTTTTAGCACTAATTGGAGCTTCTAAAGCAGTAATGAATTTTGAAGATATAAGGATAAAAAAAGAAATGAGAGGAAAAGTAAATAGAATTGTAAATTGTGAAACAGCAAATCTAAACAAAACAATAAATGCTTCAATTGAACAAATAGAAGCGATAAATAAATTAAAAAAAGAAGGTAAGTTTAATAATTTAAGTGATAATTTAAAAGAAATTGCAAACTTAAGAATAGAAAACCCAGATATGGCACTTTCCGACTTAGGTAAGAAACTTAGTAAACCAGTAGGAAAATCAGGAGTAAATTATAGACTAAAAAAAATAATGGAGATAGCAAATGGAAAATAAAAATAATTTTGGAGTATATATACATATACCTTTTTGTAAGAAGAAATGTAATTATTGTGATTTCATTTCTTTTTGTAATAAAGATAATTTAATAGAAGAATATATAGAGTGTTTAAAAAAAGAAATAAAAGAGTTTAACTTTTTAAATAAAAATGTAACAACTATTTATTTAGGTGGAGGAACACCTTCATATATTAATAGTAAATTTATTGTAGATATTTTAAATTTATTAAAAGAAAAACTAAAATCAAATAAAACTCCATTTTATGATTTAGAAATAACAATAGAAGTAAATCCAGGTACTGTAACTAAAGAAAAATTAGAGATGTATAGAAAAGTAGGAATTAATAGGCTAAGTATTGGACTTCAAGAAACTAATAATAATTTATTAAAACAAATTGGAAGGATACATACTTTTGAAGATTTTTTAGATACCTATAACTTAGCAAAAGAAGTAGGTTTTAATAACGTAAATGTAGATTTAATGATAGCACTTCCAAACCAAAAAATTAGTGATATTAAAGAAAGTTTAGAAAAAATAGTAAATCTAAACCCTAATCATATTAGTGTATATTCATTAATAGTAGAAGAAGGGACTTTAATTGAAAAACAAGTAAATCAAGGAAAATTGAAACTCCCATCAGAGGAAGAAGAAAGAAATTTATATTGGTATGTTAAAAACTTTTTAGAACTTTCTGGGTATAACCATTATGAGATATCTAATTTTTCTAAAAAAGGACAAGAATCAAAACATAATTTGAATTGTTGGAATCAAGAAGAATATATTGGCTTTGGTTTAGCTTCTCATTCTTATATTAATAAAACTAGATTTTGTAATATTTCTAATTTAGAAAAATATATTGAAAATATTAAAAATAATGACTTTGAAAAAAACAGAATAATAGAAGAAAAACAAACAAAAGAAGATGAAGAAAAAGAATATATGATGTTAGGCTTTAGAAAAATAGAAGGTGTTAATATTTCTAGATTTAAAGAAAAGTTTTTAGAAAACCCATTATTTTTATATAGAAAAGAATTAGATAAATTAGTAAATGAAGGTTTAATTATAGTAGATTTAGATAATATAAAATTAACAAATAAAGGGCTAGATTTAGCGAATATTGTTTTTGAAGAATTTGTTTAAATATATTTATAGTAAAATTAAGTATTTATGTAAATTTTAGAGATTGTAGTGTTACAATTGATGTGAAACAAAAATAATAAAAATTGAATAAGTGATTCAAATCATATATAATTAAGTTG
>CALXHF010000002.1 GCA_944388035.1 uncultured Clostridia bacterium
AAAAAAATAAATTAAATTAAAAAAATAAATTAAATTAAAAAAATAAATTAAATTAAAAAAATAAATTAAATTAAAAAAATAAATTAAATTAAAAATAAATTAATTAAAAAAATAATTAATTAAAAAATAAATTAATTTAAAAATAAATTAATTAAAAAATAAATTAATTAAAAAAATAATTAATTAAAATTAAAATATAACAGTTAAAAAAATAAAATTGTTAAATATAAAATTATTATATAGATATTTTACTAAAAAAAGAAAAAATATAGAAGCTTTAAAATATTAGTTTGAATTAATTTAAATTTAAAAAATAAAATAATGAAAATTACTAGGCAACAAGAAAAAGGAAGAAGGTGAGATAAAAACAAAATTAATTGTAAAAAATAAAAAATAAGTTGACATATTGCTTTTGAAAATATTATTTTATTAATTATTAAAAATGAAATATAGAAAATATAATTTAAATTTATTAATTAAAAATATAAAAAAATTAAATTAAATAAAAAATAATTAATTAAAAAATAATTAATAAAATAAAAAATAAATTAAATAAAAATAATTAAATAAAAAAATAATTAAATAAAATAAATTAAATAAAAATAATTAAATAAAAAAATAATTAAATAAAAAAATAATTAAATAAAAAAATAATTAAATAAAAAATAATTAAATAAAATAATAATTAATTAAAATTAAAATATAACAGTTAAAAAAATAAAATTGTTAAATATAAAATTATTATATAGATATTTTACTAAAAAAAGAAAAAATATAGAAGCTTTAAAATATTGGTTTGAATTAATTTAAATTTAAAAAATAAAATAATGAAAATTACTAGGCAACAAAGAAAAAGGGAGAATGTGAGATAAAACAAAATTGATTGTAAAAAACAAAAAATAAGTTAACATATTGCTTTTAAAAAATATTATTTTATAAATTATTAAAAATGAAATATAAAAAATATAATTTAATTTATTAATAAGAAATTACTTTTATTTAAAAATTAAATTAAAAAAATAAATTAAATTAAAAAAATAAATTAAATAAAAAATAAATTAATTAAAAAAATAATTAAATAAAAAATAAATTAATTTAAAAATAAATTAATTAAAAAATAAATTAAATAAAAAATAAATTAATTAAAAAAATAAATTAATTAAAAAAATAATTAATTAAATAAAAAATAATTAAATAAAATAATAATTAATTAAAATTAAAATATAACAGTTAAAAAAATAAAATTGTTAAATATAAAATTATTATATAGATATTTTACTAAAAAAAGAAAAAATATAGAAGCTTTAAAATATTGGTTTGAATTAATTTAAATTTAAAAAATAAAATAATGAAAATTACTAGGCAACAAAGAAAAAGGGAGAAGGTGAGATAAAAACAAAATTGATTTTAAAAAACAAAAAACAAGTTAACATATTACTTATAAAAATATTATTTTATTAATAAGAAATTACTTTTATTTAAAATTAAATTAAAAAAAATAATTTAAAAAAATAAAACAAATAAAAAAATTAATTAAATAAAAAATAAATTAAATA
Organism: uncultured Clostridia bacterium; assembly: GCA_944388035.1. Taxonomy (GTDB): domain Bacteria; phylum Bacillota; class Clostridia; order TANB77; family CAG-508; genus CAG-269. The sequence goes on from CALXHF010000002.1 coordinate 1,557, forward strand.
AAAAACAATTAATTAAAAAATAATTAATTAAATAAAAAATAAATTAAATAAAAATAATTAAATAAAAAAATAATTAATTAAAAATAAATTAAATAAAAAAATTAAAGGAGGAGAAATGTTAAAAGAAAAAATAAAAGATATACTTAAAAAAAATAAAAAAGAAATAAAAGATAATTTTTTTGAAGGGTCAAGAGATGAAAAAGATAAAATAGCACCAGCATATATAAGTATGCAAAATCCTAAATATCTTGAAATTGATAATTTATATTATAGTGGTTTAATAGTTGTTGATTATTATAGAGAACAAACAGATATTATTTTAAAATCATTAATAGAAACTAATATTAATATGAATATATCTATATTTTATGAAAAGCAAGATTCTTTTAAAGCAATAAAAGATCTAACATACCATATAGGAAATGTTGGAGTTGAATTAAAAGAGAGCAATCAAAATAGAGAAGATATAGATATAGCAGCTTTTACATATAATGATGCAAAATATATAAGAAAAGAAATACAAGTAAATAATGAAGATATTTATTTTTTATATATTTATATTAGTATATATGCAGATAGTATAAAAGAATTAGAATATTATTTAAATAAAATAGAAGGTATTACACAAAGTAAAGGTATGCAAACAAGAAGAGCAAATTTTAGACAGGAAGAATTATTTCTATCTTGCTTACCTATTATGGAAAACAATAAGCATATTAAAGATAGTGCTAAAAGAAATGTTTTAACATCTGGATTACTCGCGACATATCCATTTATTTCTTCTACTATATTTGATCAAAATGGTATTTTTATTGGTACTAATATATATAATAATTCACTAGTTTTTATAGATAGATATGATAATCAAAAATATAAAAATGCAAATATATGTATTTTTGGAACAAGTGGTGCAGGAAAATCTTTTTATACAAAATTATTAATTTTAAGATACAAGTTATTAGGTATTAAACAATATATTATAGATCCAGAACGAGAATATAATAGTTTATGTAATACATTAAAAGGTATAGAAATAAAAATAGGCCCAAATTCTAATACATATATTAATGTTTTAGAAATAAGAAAAGAAAGTTTAGAAGAAGGAGAAAGTGGATATTTAGCAACAAAAATTGGAAAACTTATTGGATTTTTCAATTTAATATTTGGCGAATTAAATGAAGAAGAAAAAGCTTTAATAGAAGATAAATTAATTGAAACATATAAAAGAAAAGATATTAATTTTGATGACAAAAGTTTATATATTGAAACTATAAAAAATAATAAATTAAAAAGGTATTTTAAAGAACCAAAGGATATGCCAATATTAGAAGACTTATATAATGTATTAGGAGAAGATGAAAGAACAAAGAAATTCCAAATAAAATTAATTCCTTTTGTAAAAGGGTCTATGAAATTTTTTAATAATATATCTAATGTAAAATTAGATAATGAATTAATAGTAGCAGATATATATGATTTAGGAGAAGAAAATTTAAAATATGGTATGTATTTATTTACAGAGATATTTTGGGATAAAATTAAAGAAAATAGAAGTGAAAAAAAAGCAATATATTTAGATGAGATATGGAGACTAATTGGAGTAACTTCTAATAAAGAAGTAGCAAGTTTTATATATAAAATATTTAAAACAATAAGAAAATACGGAGGAAGTGGTGTAGCAATAACACAAGATATATCAGATATTTTTAGTCTAGATAATGGGACATATGGAAAAAGTATTTTAAATAATTCTAGTATAAAAACATTTTTTGCATTAGAGGAAGAAAATATAAAAATATTATCTGAATACTCTAATTTGTCAGAAAAGGAAAAAGTAGAGATTAAATCATTAAAAAGAGGAGAGTGTTTAATGTTTGTAGGAGATGACCATATATTAACTAAAATAGAGTGTTCTGAGCTAGAACAAAAAATATTAGAAGGAGAGTATATAGATGAGAAAAGTAATTTTAGCAATGGACAATAAAAAAATAGAAGATAAAATATTAAAAAATATAAATGATAAGAGTATAGAATTTAATATTTTACAATACAGAGAAGCTATATTAGAAATATTAGGAAAGGAAAAAGAAATAGATAGTATCTTTATTAACGAAAAACTACCAGGAATAATTAGTATTGAAGAATTAATTAAAAAAATTAAAATAATAAATAATAAAGTTAATTTATTTCTATTTTTAGAAAAAGAAGATATAAATAAAAAGAATAAATTAAATAAATTAGGAATAAATAATATATATTTAATAAAAAAAATAAATATTAAAAATATAATAAATTTATTAAATAATAATTTTATTAATAAGAAAAAAATAGAAAATAAAATTAATTGTTTTGATAAAAATAAAATTAAATATTTTATTAATAAAATAAAAACAAATAAATTTAATGATTATAAAATAATAAAAAATAAAGAAAATAATACTAAAGAAAATAAAATAATTACAGTAGAAGGAAAAAGAAATTCTGGAAAATCTACATTAATTAATTTATTATTAATTTATTTATTACAAAAAAATAAAAAAATATTATTAATTAATTTAAATAAAAAAATAGAAAATAATTATTTTTATTTATTTAAAAAATATTTTTACAGAATAAAAAATAATTATTTAAAAATAAATAATAATCTGGATAAGAATAATATTTTTTATAATTGTGAAATAAAAATAAAAAATAATTTAATATTTTTAAATAATTTTCAAGAAATTATTAAAGAAAATAATTATTATGACATTTTAAAATATTTTTATAATTATTATATAAAAAGTTTTGATTATATATTAGTTGACATTGGAAACAGGGCAAGCTCTAAAATTAGGAAGAGTTTATTAAAAAAATCAGACAAAGAACTAATAGTAATTAATGATAAAAGTCTAGGCGTTCAGGATATTGATTATTTATTAGAAAGAATAAAAAGAAACAGAAAATTCCGCCAAAAAAGTTTACATATTATTATGAATAAATATTATTTTAATTCAATTAGTATATCTATTTTAAAAAATCTTTTAAAAGATAAAATTTCTTTTCTTATATTTTTTTATAATAGAAAATTAAAAAAAATTCCATCAAAAATAAAATATAATAAAAAAATAAAATTAAATTTATTTTTAAAAATTAATTTAAATAATATTATAAAAAAATAAATTAAATAAAAAAATAATTAATTAAAAAATAAATTAAATAAAAATAAATTAAATAAAAAAATAATTAATTAAAAAATAAATTAAATAAAAATAAATTAAATAAAAAATAAATAATTAAAATTAAAAGATAACAGTTTAATTAATAAAATTGTTAAATATAAAATTATATAACTAGTTTACCAAAAAAAAGAAAAAATATAAAAGCTTTAAAATATTGGTTTGAATTAATTTAAATTTAAAAAAATAAAATAATGAAAATTACTAGGCAACAAAGAAAAAAGGAGAAGGTGATATAAAAACAAAATTAACTGTAAAAAACAAAAAATAAGTTAACATATTGCTTTTGAAAATATTATTTTATTAATTATTAAAAATGAAATATAGAAAATATAATTTAAATTTATTAATTAAAGATATAAAAAAATTAAATTAAATAAAAAAATAATTAATTAAAAAAATAATTAATTAAAAAATAATTAATTAAAAAATAATTAATTAAAAAAATAATTAATTAAAAAATAATTAATTAAAAAATAATTAATTAAAAAAATAATTAATTAAAAAATAATTAATTAAAAAAATAATTAATTAAAAAATAATTAATTAAAAAATAAATTAAATAAAAATAATTAATTAAAATAATAATTAATTAAAATATAACAGTTTAAAAAATAAAATTGTTAAATATAAAATTAGTATATAGCTAGTTTACTAAAAAAAGAAAAAATATAGAAGCTTTAAAATATTGGTTTGAATTAATTTAAATTTAAAAAAATAAAATAATGAAAATTACTAGGCAACAAAGAAAAAAGGAGAAGGTGATATAAAAACAAAATTAACTGTAAAAAACAAAAAATAAGTTAACATATTGCTTTTGAAAATATTATTTTATTAATTATTAAAAATGAAATATAGAAAATATAATTTAATTTTATTAATAAGAAATTACTTTTATTTAAAATTAAATTTAAAAAAATAATTAAAAAAATAAATTAAATAATAAAATAAATTAAAAAATAAATTAAATAAAAGAATAATTAATTAAAAAATAATTAAATAAAAAATAAATTAATTGAAAAAATAAATAAAAAAATTAATTAAATAAAAAATAATTAAATAAATAATTAATTAAATAAAATAAGTAAAAAGAAAGGATGATTTGATATGGAAATTGAAAATTTAGAAAAAAATAATAATCTAGATGTAGAAAATAATTTAACAATTGAAAAGGAACAAAAAGGCTTTTTAGAAAGTACATTAGGAAAAACCATTAATGCTGCAGTAGATATTGGAATAAGAGCTTTATTACCAGATTTTATTGATGAACAAATTATTAATATAAAAGATAATTTATTAGAATATGGTTTAGGAGACGGAATAAAAAAAACAATTGATGATGCTATAGATTTAGGTAAAAGTGCTATAGGTATTTTTACAGGAGATTTTGAAAATGTTTCTCAAATGCAAAGTGCAGTAAAAAATGGAGGCTTAATTGATGGTGTTTCTAGTTTACTAGATACTGTAGTAGATAAAGTAAGTGAAGCAGGGTTAATTAGTAATGGAGTAGCAGAAACAATTAAACAAGGAAAAGATGTTATTTTAAATAATGTAGAAAGTAATATAGAAAATACTTTTAGCGAACAGTATAGTGCTATAGAAAATATAGATAATTATATTAATAGTTGGAAAGATAGTTTTGAAAAACAAGATTTTGCTAATATGGAAAAAGAATATTTAAAATTAGAAGAACAAATGCAAACTATTGCACCTCTTACTAAAACTATAGAAGAGGCTAAAACTATTGAATTATTACATAATTTAATAAAAAATAATGGACAAGATTTTAATTTAAGTCAAGAACAATTAGAATTAGTAGAAAAATTAAAATAACAAATAAAGGAAGTGAAACAATATGAATAAAGCAATAAAAAATTATAAAAATAACACTGAAACTAAAAAAGAATTTAAGTTATTAGACCCTAAAAATGATGTTGTATTTCAAATGCTATTTGCTAAAAATAATTTAGCAAAAGGATTATTAGAAAATATATTACCAGATGATATAACTTCTTTAAGAGTTGATGTAAATAAACAATTGTTAGGAAATACACCAAAGGACAAGATAGGTATAGTAGATTTAAGAGCAATAATAAACGAAGAAATTGAGTGTGAAGTAGAAATGCAAATGTTTTATTTTAAAAATTTTATTCCGAGGTTTTTAGATTATTGGTCAAAATTATATTCTGGGCAACTAAAACAAGGGGAGAGTTATGACTTATTACATAAAGCTGTTTCTATTGCTATTATTAATCAAAATATTCCTAGTTTAAAAGATTTACAAGCACATACTATATGGCACATAAGAGAAGATAGGAATTATGGAAAAATATTGACAAATAACTTAGAGTTACATATAATAGAAGTACAAAAAGTTAAGGAAGAATACAACAATAATAAAAATGATAAATTATTACAATGGATAATGTTTTTGTTAAACCCAGAAAGTAAGGAGGTTGATAACATTATGGTAAAAAATAAAAAAATAGAAGAAGCTAAAAAAGAATTGCTTAGTTTAAGCCAAGATGAAGAAAATCAAAGAATAGCGGATTTTAGAGAAAGAGAAATAAGAGATAAAATAGATATGTATGAAACAGGAAGAGATATAGGAAGAGCAGAAGGAATTTTAAATGAGAAGAAAAGAATAATAACAAGTTTATTAAAAATGAGTACACCAATTGATAAAATAATAGAAATAACACAGGCAACTAAAGAGGAAATAGAAAAGATAAAGAAAGATGAATCTTTATAATAAATTTTATAAAAAAATAGTTATATATTATTTTTAATAAAATATAAAAATTAAAGTTTAAATATTAATTATTAGAAGAATATTAACAAATAATTTAAGATTACATAGAAGCACAAAAAGTTGATAACAATAAAATTATGCTAAAAAATAAAATATATAAAAAACTAGAATTCTAATATATATTCTAGTTTTTTAATTTTTTATTATTTGAAAGTGATTGTTTTTCAATTTCTTTTTTTATATCTTTTTCATTTTTTCGAAAATATGTAATAGATGTTAGTAATATGTCATAAGCATAATTTTTAAAATTATCAGAACCATTTTCTACTATATTAGTTATTTTTTTAATGTAGACGTTTCTTCAGGTGTTCCAAATAATATAAAATCTGTAGAAACACCTGTTGAAGTTGATATGGAAGCTAAGGTTGTTATGCTAAGTGAACGTTTACCTCTTTCTATTTGCCCTAGAAAGATATCAGATATATTTATTAATTCAGCAAAAGCTTCTCTACTCATTTTCAATTGTTTTCTTATTTTTCTAATTCGTTCTCCTACTTCTATATTATTTAAAACATAATTTTCCATAAAAACCTCCACATACTTAAAAAATATTCTATAATACTAAAAATATAAAAAATATATGCTAAGAGCATACAAAAAATATATGCTTTCAGCATACATTTTTCTCCAAAACTATTGAAAAATCTAATTTTTTATTTTATAATTTTTTTGTATATTATTTTGCTATAAAAAGTAGTAGTACCTTGAAAATTAAATATGTATTTTTGTTAGAAATTCTATATCTTTATATAATATTTATTATTATAGGTATAACTATTTTTACATAGTAAATAATATAACAAAAGATAATAATATATATTTTTTAGATAACTAAAGAAGGAGGTTTAGTATGGATAAGTTTTTTAATTATTATAAAACAAAAACTAATAAAAATACAAAAATAAAAAAATATAGAAATAGAAATAGCGGAATTACTCTTATTGCTTTAGTTGTAACTATAGTTGTTTTACTTATTTTAGCAGGAATATCAATTGGAGCATTAACTAGTGATAATGGAATAATTAATCAAACACATGATGCAAAAAATGATACAGAATATGCTGGGTGGGAAGAACAAATAGATTTAGCAATAATAGATGCTGAAAGTAAACATAGAAACCCTTCATTAGATGATATAAAAGAAGAATTAAAAAATAAAGGTGTTATAGATGATTATAGCCAAGTAGATAAAGATGGTGTAATTACAACAAACGAGCCAGTTTATGAAATAGCTGGAAAATTAGATGATTATATACCATTTGGACCAGGGAAATTTGCAGATAAAAACGAAGAATATACAGATGAAACAAGTAATGAAGAATATAAAACAGTAACAGTACCAGAAGGCTTTAAAATACTAGAAGAAGCAAGTAAAATAGACGACGGCTTAGTAATACAAGATAAAAATGGTAGCCAATTTGTATGGATACCAGTAAGTGATATAAATAATATGGCACAATGTTCTACAGCAGGCGGAAGTTGTAAATTAAAATTAGAAGGAAATGAATTAAAATGTACAACACATAATTCAACAGAAATAGTTGGTAAATTATATGCAACAGAAACAGGAGAAAACAAATTTGGAACAGTAAATACAACATATAACCCTAATAGTGGTTTAAGAGAACCGGCAGTTGTAACAAATAGTAGTTCTGGTACAGGAACATCTTATGACGGAGATTCTACTAATCTTTCACAATTAGGTTATAGTAATTATTCAGGATTTTTAACAGCATTGAAAAAACAATATAAAGAAATGGCAACAAGTGTAGCAAAATATAAAGGTTTTTATGTAGGAAGATATGAGTTAGGTTTAGAAGGAGATACACCTGTAAGTAAAAATGCAAGTACAGAAAAAAATAAAGATAAAGTAATAACAGCAGATGCAGGTAGTTCAAGTCTAAAAAATTGGTATGGTTTATATAAAAAATGTTCAGAATATAAAGTACCAGAAGTAAATAATTTACTTGTTACAAGTTCAATGATATGGGGAAGTCAGTATGATGCAATGATGAATTGGATGCAAGATAATGAAAAAAATATTACATCAAGTAATACTTCAAAACAAAATAATAGTTATGTAACAGGACAAGGAACAAATGATGTAATTTCAAATGTATTTGATTTATATGCTTGTCATAGAGAGTGGACATTAGAGGCTTACTCTTACAACAGTCGTGTTCGTCGTGGAGGTTATTCTGGTCTTAGCGATTCTCCTTCTTGTAGGGGCTACGGCTACCCTACGCTTACTTACAGCAACTCTTCTTCTCGCCTCACTTTATATATAAAGTAGCACTGAACAATGGTTAAAATAAACTAAAACTAGTAAGGAATTCGGAGTTTGTCAAGTTAACTGTGTAAATTTTATTAAAAGCCTTCTTATGGTAATATCTGGTAATAAGATATTACCATTATTTTTTTATTTTTCAATGTACTGTAAAAATCTTTCTTCAAATATTCCTGTTAATTCATTTTGAACTTGTTTCCAGCTTGGTATTTGTTTAGACCATTTTTTCTTTAATTCTTGTATTCTTAAGTATAATACCTTTATTAGTGCAACTTCATTTATAAATGAGCCTTTTCCTTTTGTTACTTTCCTTAATCCTGCATTTAAACTTTCTATTGAATTTGTCGTATATATTAATTTTCTTATTGCTGGTGGGTATTCAAATATTTGTATTATCCAATTTATATTATCTTCTACTTTTTTCATTAATTTCTTGTTACTTTTGTATTTTGCTTTAAATGCTTCATATTCTAATTTTGCATGTCCTAAATTACTGGCTGTATATATTCTTTTAAAATCTGATATTACCTCTTTTACTTCCTTTTTAGGTAATATACTATATATGTTTCTTGTTATATGTACTATGCATCTTTGAAGTATAGCTTGTGGATATATCTTTTCTACTGCTTCTGGTAATCCTGATAATCCATCCATTGAAACGAAAAATATATCTTCTACTCCTCTTACTTTTAGTTCTTCAAATATTTCACACCATTTACTTGCTGTTTCTGTCGTTTCTATCCATATTCCTAGTACATCTTTTATTCCTTTTGTATCAATTCCTAATACTACATAAACAGCTTTTTTTATGCTTCTTAAATCTTCTTTTACGGCACAATATACACAGTCCACATAGACAAATGGATAACATTTTTTTAATTCTCTTTTTTGCCACATCTCAACTTCTTCATTTACTGCTTTAGTCATATTACTTAATGTTTCTTCACTTAAGTTTATTGAGTAGATTTCTCGTATAGTATCTTTTATATCCTTCAATGAATTTCCCTTTGCATACATTGATATTACTAGACTATCAAATCCTTCTAACACCTTTTGTCTCTTTTTTACTATTTGTGGTTCAAATTTTCCTTCTCTATCTCTTGGGGGTATTATTGTTATTTCTCCATTATCTGTTTTTACCTTTTTTCCTTTTGAGGTACTTCCGTTTCTTCTATTTGTATCCTTCTTTTCTTTATGAGATCCCTTTTCATATTCCATAAATTCATCAAACTCTGCATCTAATAATCTTTGTATTATTTTTCCATACATCGTATTTAGTGTTTTTGATACATCTTGTGCTGTTTTTACTCCTTTTTTCTTCATAATTAATTCTAATATTTGATTATCTATTTTTTCTTCCTCTGTTAACTCTTTCTTAGACATTTATGTACTCCTCCAATTCTTCTCCATATTGTTCATATAAAAAATTTAAAAGTTCTAGCCACTTGGCTCTATAATAACTTCTAGAAGATTCAAATGAATTAATATATTCTAAAAAATATGTATTAACTTCATCTATATTTGAGCATAGTGGTTCTTTTGTATTCAATTTCCTTAGGTATCTTTTCATATCTCTTATAGCATAATATGGATATAAAAATTTTCTTATTTCATATGGATATTCATAAAATTTTTGTATTTCAGGTTCTCTTTTATTTAATAACATTAAAACTATTTTATTATCACAAAATTGTTCTTCAAACATTTTCATCTCTACTATATGGTTTTCTAAAGTTTGAGCGAAAAATAAATCTTTTAAATTTCTAACAAATTTTCTGGATGATTTTTCGGTAAAGAACCTTGTTATATCAATTAATAATTCTTCTGGTGAATATACTATTTTTACACCATTGTACACAATTTTAGAACATCTTTCAATATTTCTATTGTGAGAAGTTACTAAAAAGAGTACAAATTCCATTCCTCTAGCTTTTAAATCTTCAAATACCTCTAACCAAAATCTATTATAATCGGTATTTTCAAAATAAGTTCCAACAACTTGTCTATTTCCATAAATATCTGTACCTAAAAGTACATATAATTTATTGTTATAGAAACAACCTTCTTTTCTTATTTTTATGTTTTCAGTAAAAAATATAAGAGATAGATAGCATTTTTGTAGTTTTCTTTTTTGTAAGTCAATTAATTTAATTTTTTCCATATTTCTTTCCTTTCCAAAACCACAGAAAAAAACTGTGCTTTTTCTAAAATTTTACTTTTAGAATTTACACAGTTATATTTTAACACTCGGAATTAGACTTATACAAATAAATTATGAAAGATCGCTTTTTGGTTTTACCAAAAAGAAGCGAAAATCAGGAAGCCATAGTATAGGCTACCTGATTTTCGCCTTAAAAATAAAAAATTAAGTACTTAAAAATAAAAAATTAAGTACTTAAAAATAAAAAATTAAGTACTTAAAAATAAAAAATTAAGTACTTTTTTTGTGCTTGTTAGGAGGTAATAATGAAATTTTATGAAATTGTAAAGAAATTACAAAAAGAAAATAAAGGAAAAATAGTATTAATAAGAAATGGAATATTTTATTGTGCAATAGGAAAAGATGCAGTTTTAATGAATAATGTATTAGGTTATATACCAGTATGTTTTAAAGAAAATGTGTGTAAATGTGGAATACCTGTAAATGGAATAGAAATAGCAATACCTAAAATGTTAAGAAGTGGTTTTGGTTATGTAATTTATGATTATAATAAAGAAGAAAAAACATATAAAAAAATAATAGAATTAAAAGGAAAATATGTAGATATTGAAGATAATAATATAGGATGCTCTAATTGTTGGTATAAAGAAAATAAAATGAAAAGTACAGAAGAACATATACAAGAATTAGGAAAGGTAATAAAAAGGTTTGAAAATAAACAAAAATAATAGTTTTTTATTAATACCAAAGTATGAAAATTATATTTATTATATGTTAAATGTAATAATAAAATTACCAAGAGTTGAGAAATTTAATATAGGAAATGAATTTAAGAACTCAATGTACCAAACATTAGAAAATATATTATTTATAGAAAAAATAGAAAAAGAGAAAAGATTATATTATTTAAATATAATAGATACTAAAATAAACTACCAAAGAATAATGTTAAGAATAATGAAAGAAAATAGGTGGATAGACGAAAAGAAATTCAAAGTAGCTTTTAATTTATTATATGAAATAGGAAAAATATTGGGAGGACTAATTAAATTTTATGCCAAAAACATTAAGAAATAAGTATTATAAAAATCTTTGTTTTGAAAAACTAATGGAAGCACATAAAAAAGCAAAAAGGGGAAAAGGCTTGCGAGACGAAATAATAAAATTTAATTTAAAGCAAGAAGAATATATTTATTATCTGTTAGAAGTTTTGGGAAATAAAACATATAAACACGGTGGTTATCAAGTTTTTTATGTAACAGAACCAAAATTAAGAAAGATAGAAAAAAGTAGATATATAGATAGAGCCGTCCATAGGTGGCTTGTAGATAATTTCTTAGAACCATATTTTGTACCTAGTTTTATTAATACAAGTTATGCTTGTATTAAAGGTAGAGGTATGCATAAAGCTTGTTTAGATGTGCAAAAAGCAATGAGGAGTTGTAAAAATAAGTGGGGAAATTACTATATATTAAAAATGGATATAAGCAAATATTTTGAAAACATAAATAAAAGAATATTACTTAGTATTTTAGAAAAGAAAATTTTGGATAAAGATGTAATATGGTTAATAAAAGAGATATTATATTCTCAAGAAAAAGAAGTGGGCTTAGAAATTGGAAATTATACCTCACAGCTATTTGCTAATATTTATTTAAATGAAGTAGATCAGTATGTGAAAAAAGAACTTGGTATAAAATATTATTTTAGATATATGGACGACTCTGTTTTAATGGTGTCTAGTAAAGAAGAAGCAAAATATTGTTTAGAAAAAATAAAAAATTTTTTATTTTTGAAGTTAGGACTTTGTTTAAATAAAAAAACACAAATATTTAAATCAAAACAAGGAATAAATTTTTGTGGTTATAAAATAAATGAAAATAGATTAAAATTACGTGATAAAGGAAAAAGAAAATTAAAGAAAAAAGTAAAAAAATTAAAAAGTTTAATAAAAGAAGGAAAAATATCTAGTGTAGAAGCTAAACGTTTTCTTTCAGGACATATGGGTTATATAAAAATAGCAGACACGTGGAATTTGGAAAATAAATTATTTTATAGAGAAGATAACAAGAAATAAAAGAAAATAAAAAATAAAAAACAAAATAAAAGAGAAAGAATAAAAAAATAAAAAGAAAAAAATTAGGGATAAATTGAAAAGGCTAACTCTAACAACAATCGTGTTAATCGTGGAGGTAATTCTGGTAATAGCAATTCTCCTTCTTATAGGAACAACAACAATCCTACGAATACCAACAGCAACAATTCTTCTCGCCTCACTCTAATACATTTTCTAGATTATATATTTTACGGAATATATACAATGAAAGTATTAGTATTAAAGAGATTTATTCCTTCCTAATTTAGGTAAAAATAAAAAAGTAAAATAAGTATTAGTAAAAATAATTATTATTTCTAATATACTTATTTTACAATTTATATAAACAAAAAAGAAAAACAAAATAAAAAGAAGGATAAAATTACAAGAAAATAAGGAAAAGAAAAATGAATATATGTTTTATAATTGGAAAAATAATAAGTGAAATAAAATTTGATTTTATAATAAAAAATAACACTATTAATAAAGATATTGTTACAACAAGGTTTAAAATATTATTAGAAAATGGAAGCATAATAAAAGTAAAAGCATATGGTAAAATTGCAGAAGAGTGCTTTCAAAAGTATGTAAAAAGTGATATTGTAAGTATATATGGTATGTTAAACTCTAATGGAGAATTAGAAATACAAGAAATTGATTTATTATAATTAAAAAATACAGGTATAAATTAAAAACAAATATTAAATAATAAATTATAATAAAGAAGAAATAAAAATTTGGAGGTATGTATGGAAAATATAATTAATAATAAAGATATGATTAAATTAATATATGAAGCACAAAGTGAAGAAATAGACAAAATAATAAAAAAAGTAAATTTGGAATTAAAAGGAAAATTACAAGAAGTAAATTTAGATGAAGAAACATTTTGTAAGATAGAAGAAAATTATAATATAAAAATAAGTAAATATAATGAAGAAATTTATAAAAAAGGTTTTATAGACGGTTTTAATACAATTTTAAATTGTATAAAACAAGAAAAAAACGTGATAATATCACGAAATTATTAGAAAAAAACGTGATTAAATCACGTTTTTGATTGACAATTGTTATATAAAATGTTATAATATAATTGGTGATAAATATGGAGAGAAAAATATATAAACAATTATTAAATTGGAAAAAAGAACATATAGAAATGCCATATATGTTAGTAGGAGCAAGACAAACAGGAAAAACGTATATCTTAGAAGATTTTTGTAAAAATGAATTTAAAAACTATATTTATATAAACTTAGATAGGGAAGAAGAAATAAAAAAGATATTTGATAAAACAATTGAGCCAGAAGAAATAATATTAAACATAGAAGCTTTATTAAATGTTAATATAGATGTAGAAAATACAATAATATTTTTAGATGAAATACAAGTATCTGAAAGAGCAATAAGTTCATTAAAATATTTTTGCGAAAGTAATAAACAATATAAAATAGTGTGTGCGGGAAGTTTATTAGGCGTAAAAATAAATAGATTTAAAAGTTCATTTCCAGTAGGAAAAGTGTGGATAGAATATTTATATCCAATGGACTTTGAAGAATTTTTAAAAGCATTGGGAGAAGAAAAATTATTAAAAATAATAGAAGATTCATACAAAAATAATGAACCAATGTTAGAATCTTTACACCAAAAAGCTTTAAGATTATATTATGACTATATGTGTATAGGTGGTATGCCAGCTTCAATATTAGAATATATAGAAAATGGTAAAAATATAAATAAATTTAATGATGAAATAAATCAAATTATAATAACGTCATACTTAGCAGATATGGCAAAATACACTGAGAATATAGAAAGCATTAGAAACAATAAAATATATAATTCAATACCAGCACAACTTGGAAAAGAAAATAAAAAGTTTAAATATTCAATAGTAGAAAAATCAGCACGAGCAAGAGAATATGAAAGTTCTTTAGAGTGGCTAATATCAAGCAATATGATATTAAGATGTGAAGGTATAAAAATACCAAAATCACCATTAAAAGCTTATGTAGATAATAATTTTAAAATATATTTAAGTGATATTGGACTTCTTAGAGTATTATCAAAAATAAGTATAAATGAAATAATAACAAATAGAAATATGTTATATAAAGGAATTCTTGCTGAAAATTATGTAGCAGAAGTATTATTTAGTAAAAAAAGAGAGCTATATTATTGGCAATTAGATAGTGGAAAATATGAGGTAGATTTCTTAATAAATATAGAGGGAGATATAATACCAATAGAAGTAAAAGCCTCTGATAATATAACATCAAAAAGCTTAAACTATTATATTGATAGATATAAGCCCAAATATAGTATTAGAATATCTACTAAAAATTTTGGTTTTAGTAATGGAATTAAAAGTATTCCATTATATGCAACACACTTAATCTGATAGTAGAAAAATAATAATTAAAAACAGTTACTTCATACCAAGTAACTGTTTTTAATTTAATAATTTAGGCTATTTTCATCTAAAAGAAAATCATAAATACTCATTAAAATAATACCATTATCATAACGAGACTTTTTAATATTATCTCCAACAATTATTATTTTCTTAAAAAAATCATTCACATTTAACAAAGATTTTTGCTCTTGTTTTACTTTATCTGCTGTTTTCATCTCAAGAGCAGACTGGATATATATTTTGTTGTTTCCTTTATTTGCAACAAAATCAATTTCTAGTTGTTTCTTTGTATTTCCCTCACGTATTTCTACAGAGCCAACATCTACATTATATCCACGTTTCTTAAGTTCTATATAAATAACATTTTCCATAATATGAGAAATTTCTTCACTTTGTCTGAAATCTATAAATGAATTTCTAATACCCATATCTGTAAAATAGTATTTTTGAGGAGTTTCAATAAATCTTTTTCCTCTTACATCAAACCTTCTAGCTTTTTCTATCATAAAGGCATCTTGTAAATAACCTAAATAATTATATATTGTTTTATCTGTCATTGTAGACAATTTGTCCCTTTCCTTAAAATTATTTGATAATTTTAAAGGATTAGTTAAACAACCTATATCAGATGCAACTATTTGTACTAACATTTCTAATTCTTCTTTATTTTGTATCTTGTTCCTATCTACAATATCATTAATATATACATTATCTTTTTGTGTTCTTAAATAATTTATTTTGGTATTATCAGTTTTAGAAAGGACAGTTAAAGGTAAACCACCAAAAGTATAATATTCATTTAAAGCCTTTTCTTCAGAACCATTGTATACAGAATAGAATTCAGAAAAAGATAATGGATATACTCGTATTTCATCACCTCTACCTCTAAATTCTGTTACAATATCAGATGACAAGAATTTTGAGTTACTACCTGTTACATATATTTCCAAGTTACTAATATGCATAAAACCAATTAAAACAGACTCAAAATCTTTAACTTCTTGAACCTCATCTAATAATAAGTAATATTTATTATTATCTTTAATCAAATTTCTTATATAACTATCTAAAATATCAGGGTCTAAATATTTTTTGTTTCTATTCTCATCAAGGCTAAGCTGTATAATATGTTCTTTATCAATACCCTCTCCTAGAAGATAATTCTTAAAAATTACATTAAGTAAATATGATTTACCACATCTCCTAATTCCTGTTATTATCTTAATAAGTCCATTATCTATTCTATCTATTAGTTCTTTTAAATAGTAATCTCTTTTAATTTCCATACACGAAACCTCCATTACGAATTTTTGACGCTTACGTCCTTTTTTCGTAATAATTATAACATACAATTACATTTTAGTCAAATTTTCATTACGAATTTTTGACGTTTGCGTCCTTTTTTCGTAATAAAATAACTAACTATACATATTATATGCAAAAAAATTACTAAAAATAACTATAAATTAATAAAAGTAAAACGTTTTTTCCTATAAAAAAACCTACGGAAATAAAGAAAATCTTGTTAAAATTACTTGCAAAATTTTTTTAGTTTTAGTATAATACAAATGTAGAAAAATACGAAGAAAAGAGGGAAAACAATGGAAGAAAGACAAGAAAGAAATGACGGAAAAATAATTGAAAGAGACATTGAAAAAGAAATGAGAACAGCCTATATAGACTATGCAATGAGTGTTATAGTTTCACGTGCACTTCCAGACGTTAGAGATGGTTTAAAACCAGTACATAGAAGAATTTTATATGCTATGTATGAAGATGGAATAACATCAGACAAACCATATAGAAAAAGTGCAAATACAGTAGGTTCTGTTTTAGGAAGATATCACCCACATGGAGATAGTTCTGTTTATGATGCAATGGTAAGGATGGCACAAGATTTCTCAATGAGATATATGTTAATAGACGGACATGGAAATTTTGGTTCTGTAGATGGTGATGGAGCAGCAGCTATGAGGTACACAGAAGCAAGGATGTCTAAAATAGCAGGATATATGTTAACAGATATAGAGAAAAACACAGTAGACTTTATGCCAAACTATGATGATAGATTACAAGAACCAACAGTATTACCAGCAAGAGTACCATTATTATTAGTAAATGGTTCATCAGGAATAGCAGTAGGTATGGCAACAAACATACCACCACATAACTTAACAGAAGTTATAAATGGAATAATAAAAATAATTGATGAAGATGAAGTAACAGATGAAGACTTAATGCAAGTAATAAAAGGACCAGACTTTCCAACAGAAGGAATAATATTAGGACGTGAAGGAATAAAACAAGCATATAAAACAGGAAGAGGAAAAATAACATTAAGAGCAGAAACAAATATAGAAGAAATGAGTGGTAACAGACAAAGAATTATAGTTTCATCTTTACCATATCAAGTAAATAAAGCAAACTTAATAAAAGCAATATCAGATTTATCTAAGGAAAGAAAAGTAGAAGGAATATCAGAGTGTAGAGATGAATCAGATAGAAAAGACAAAGTAAGAGTTGTAATAGAACTAAAAAGAGATGCAAATGCACAAGTTGTATTAAACCAATTATTTAAACACACACAAATGCAAACAACATTTGGTATAATAATGCTTGCATTAGTAAATGGAGTTCCAAAAATCTTAACATTAAGACAAGCTTTAGATTGCTATATTGAACATAGAAAAGAAGTTATAACAAGGAGAACTAAATTTGAATTAGATAAAGCATTAGCAAGAGCACATATTTTAGAAGGTTTAAGAATAGCAATTGACAATATAGATGAAGTAATACAAATAATACGTTCATCATATGATGATGCAAAAGAAAGATTAATGGAAAGATTTGGCTTAACTGATGTACAAGCACAAGCAATATTAGACATGAGATTAAAAACATTATCAGGTTTGCAACGTGAAAAAATAGAAGAAGAATATAAACAATTAATGGAATTAATAGAACATTTAAGAGCCATTTTATCAAGTGAAAAACTTCTATTTGATGTTATGAAAGAAGAATTAATAGAAATAAGAGATAAATTTGGTGATGATAGAAAAACAAAAATAGTGGCATCAGAAGCTGAAATAGATGTAGAAGATTTAATAAAAGAAGAAGAGTGTGTAGTTGCTCTAACACATTATGGATATATTAAAAGAATGCCAATAGATACATATAGAAGCCAAAAGAGAGGCGGAAAAGGTATAACAGGTATGGCAACTAGAGAAAATGATTTTGTAAAAGAAATCTTTATAGCATCAACACATGATACAATTTTATTCTTCTCTAACAAAGGAAAACTTTATAAGTTAAGAGGATATGAAGTACCAGAAGCAGGAAGAACTGCTAAAGGAACAGCAATTGTTAATTTATTAAGTTTAGACCCAGGAGAAAAAATATCTGCAGTAATACCACTTCAAAACTTTGCAGAAGGAAAGTACTTACTTATGGCTACAAAACAAGGATTGATTAAGAAAACAGCATTAAAAGAATATGATACAACAAGAAAATCTGGACTTCAAGGAATAACTCTAAAAGATGATGATGAATTAATAGGAGTAAGACTAACAGATGGTGAAGATAATGTAGTATTAGTTACAAGAAATGGTATATGTATTACATTTGATGAAAAAGAAGTAAGACCAATAGGTAGAGTATCACAAGGTGTTATTGGTATCAGACTAGATGATGATGACGAAGTAATAGGTATGGAACCAGTAATAGCTGGAGGAAAAGCTACATTACTTGCAATTACAGAAAATGGTTTTGGAAAAAGAACAGAACTTGATGAATACAGAGTACAAAAAAGAGGTGGAAGAGGAGTAACTACTTATAAAATTACACCAAAGACAGGAAAACTAATAGGAGTAAGAATTGCAAGTGAAGAAGACGATGTAATGCTTGTTACAGATACTGGAACTATTATAAGATTACAAGTAAAAGATATAAGTATACTTGGAAGATCAACACAAGGTGTAACTCTAATGAGAACAAGTGATGGTGGTAAAGTAGTAGGTATGGAAATACTAACCCCAGAAAGTGATGGTTTAGGAGATATATTATAAATAAAAAAACACTAAGTATAAAAATTTATATTTAGTGTTTTTCTATTTAATTTTGTATTTTTTAATATTATTTTTTAATATTATTTTTTAATATTATTTTTTAATATTATTTTTTAAATCTTAAATCGTCTCCAAAAAAGTAATAAATATCATAATAACCTGCAATTCTAGAGCCAATTCTTTCTTCATAATTGTTAAAAATATCATTTATATTCAAATTAGTAGAAATAATAGTTTTAGTTATCTTATTATCTAGATTTAAAATTCTAGCATTTAAAATACTAAATAATTCACTAAGTTTCATACTATTTAAACTTTCAGTTCCTAAATCATCAATAATTAAAAGGTCAGCAGTTAAAATAGAATTATAAATATTATTATCATTACTATTATTGTTACTATAATAATTTTTGTTTTTATTAAATTTATAATCTATTACGCTTTCAAGAAGTATAGGAGCTGTTTGGTAAAGAACAGTTTTTCCTTTTTTTAATAATTCACAAGCTATACAGTTTGACATAAAAGTCTTACCGTAAACCAACGTTTCCTGTAAAAAGCAAATTCTTGTAATTAGGGTTATCAAAATTTTCCACAAATTCTAGACACTTATCTTTAATATTTAAAATATTTCTTCTAGGAGAAATATTATATTTATATTTTGCAACATCGACCTCATCAGAAAAGATATTTGCATTAAAAGTAGAAAAATTTTCCTTATCTAAGTTAGACATATTAGATTTATTAAAAGCATAATCAAATAATTTTTGCTTTAAACAACTACACATAGTTGTTTTATAATTACTATCTGTCACATAACCAGTATCATTACAAATATTACACTTATAATGTGGTTTTAGATAATCAGGAGGTAAGTTTAATTCAGATAAAATTTTTGCTTTTTCTGTTTTTAAATTAGTAATTCTTTGTTCTAATTCAATTTTTTCTATACTAGAATTACCATTTTTTAAAATATTTTTAGTCATGTTAATTGCAAAATTATTTAATTCATCTTCTATTTCACCTAATTTAGGAACGTTTTTATATAATTGTTCTTTTCTTTTTTCACAATCAATTTCAGCTTGTAATTTCTTTTTCTCATAATCTTTTAATAAAGAATTTAGAACTTCATTTGACATTTAATTAACCCTCCTCATTATTAGATAATGCTACATTATTATTAGCATAAAGAAAGTCTAAATTGTTGTAAGAACGTTGTTCGTAATTTGCCTTACTAACTTTAGATTTTAAATCTTTAGTATTTTTTTCTTGTTTCTTTCTTTGCTCTAGGAAGGCATTAACTTGCTCAGGTGTTTTTAAACCTCTTTCGTGCCAATTAGTAATAATATTATTTATATATTCAAAAGTAGGGTTTTGTTTGAATGTGGTTCTTTTTAGAGCAATTTCTATAATATCCATATCATAACCAAAATTAGAAACCCAATTTTCAATATAAGCTTGCTCATATTGTGTTAGACCATTATATTTACCAAGCTTTTTTGCAATTGATTTTTTTATTTTATTTAAAGCTTCTTGATTACTATAATAATTATCCAAATCGTTCCAAGTCTTAACTTTATTAGAAGCCCAAGCTTCGGCTACTGTTTGTACGTAGTTTCTATGCAATGCACTACGTTTATAGCAATAATCAAATAAAGCTATCATAACTTGTTCGTCAAAACCATATTTCCTAAACCATAAATCAATATCATTATACCAAGAAGGCCCCATAATTCCTTGGAAATACATATTATTAATATGTTCAATAGCTTTAGCTTTTGATTTATTCTTAGCATTTTGTTCGATTTTTTCTTTAGAAAGACTAAGATTAGGAGTATATAAATTATGAAGAGTTACTTCTTGAAGGTCTATAATAACATAACCTGTAGTTTTTTTCATAATAAGTCCTTGTTCTTCTAAAAATTTAGTCCCATCATTTATTTCTTTTAAAGGAATATTTAATTTCTTAGATAAATCATTTAGTTTAACATCTTTACCATACTTTGATAAAAAGATTAAATATAAATAAATTTTTAAATAATTTCCAGGTATTTCAGATAAATGCTCGGCAAAGAAGATATCCGGAATACTTGTTTCTGAAAATAAAAGTGGTTTATCGTTTTGTTCTAACTTCATCTTAATCTCCCCTAATTTTTAAATAAGTTTGTAACACAAATTATAACTTTTTTAAACAAAAAATTCAAGTTAAATTTTTATATTTTTTTAGAGAAAAAATATAATTTTTGTCTTGTTATAAATTTAAACAAATAAGATAAAACTGTAATAATATTTTCACCATTGAAGCCTGAAAAACTTATTAATAATAAAGGAAAACAAAGTGATATAAAAACAAAAACTTTAATATCAATTGAATCAAAAATTAAATTTACAAATATTAGTACAATAACATACCATATTATATTTACAAAAGCAGTTGTATAATCTATTATACCAAAGATTTTGTTTTTAAATTGATAATTTTTAGGAAAAATAAATTTCAAAAATTAAACCTCCAATCTATTTATGTATTAAAGATTTCACAGATTGTGAAACATTTGTGGAAATTCCACCTATAAATTCTCTAACAAAAGTATTTGCTCTAATTAAAGCGTAAATACCACCAACATATACAAATTTATTAAATAAGTTTGTATCATCAAAATCTAGAGAAAATAAAATTAGTAAAACTAAAGATACAATTATTTGTATAAACAATAATGAAAATAAGTTTTTAAGCCAAGATTTAAAAAACCAACTAGTATTATCTGTGCATAAAGATATAAATGCAAAAGGAGCAAGTAATACAAAAACTTTTACCATAATATATCTTAAAGAATAAGAAAAAACTAGACTAAGTAAAGAAATACTAAGTGTAGATTTTATTAAACCATCAATTGAGAAAATATTTAATGAACTTGTATCAATAGACGCTTTAGTATTAATTGTATTAATTAACTCAGAAAAACAGATATTTTTGCCAAAGAGATTTTCTCCAAGACTTCTAATTGCTAGTGAAATATTAGAATTTAAATCTAATAACATCTGTACAATGAAAAACGAGAAATTCATACATATTCCAAAAACAACTATTTTAATTATAAAACTAAATGGAGAGTCAACTTTATGATATGTAATATGAGACATTAAATATTTAAAACTATAATATAGTAAAAAACCTAAAAGCAGAGAATTTGCGATAAGTAAAATACCATTAGAAGTTGATGTTCCAAATAGTTTTTCAAAATTAGAATCGTTTAAAATATCTGAATTTATAAAAGTAATTTCATCTAATACTGAATATAAATTATTATCAATCGAGGCAAATAATGTTTCAAATATTGTGTTAATTGTATCTATAATAGTTTGTGTAATATTATTTGTATTTTCCAAAGAACAAGCCTCCTATCCTATTAGAGATTGAATTGCAGAAAGAATTAAATCTATTGCAAGTATAAATGCATATGAGAAAAGAGAACCTTTAATAATTTTTTTGCCTGTTCTTATTTTTTCTTCATCACCAAAACTAAATTTTTTCATAAAAATACCACTACCAACAGCAACTGCAGCAGCTGGTGTTGCTATTTTTAATAACCAGCCTTCAATACTCTCAAAAGCAGAATTAATTTTATTAACAATTTCAGGGTCTCCCCAACCAAAACTAAAATTACTTATAGTAAAAAGTAATAAGATTGAAAAACTAAGTGTAAATACTAAATAAAATGTTTTTTTATTCAAATAAATCAGTCCTTTCATAAAATTATTCTTTAAAGTGTGGAAACATATTTAACTTTTTAGGTGGATAAATAATATTTCCATCTGATAAAAATGTAAGTGCAGTAAATGTTTCTAAGTTCTGAGTGAAAAATTTAGAGTCATAAATATAATCATTTTGATAATATGTGCTATAACTTTCAGAAATATTAGAATCTTGTGAGTTTAAAGTATTTGTAATATAGCTAAAATTAGTTTCTTTTGCACTTTCGGAAATACTTTTAGATACTTTTTCTTTGTCTTCTTTACCAAGTTGTTTTTGTGCTTCTTCAATTGTGAAAATATCATCTGTTCTAAACCAAATTTTGTTAATTAAGTTTTGAACAATTACTTTAACAGTGGCTTCATCTTTTAGAGTAGTTTTTAAAGATGAATAGCTTTGTGTACTTACAATATTTATACATTTTGCCTCTCTACTTAAAGAAAAGAATTCACCATCTGTTTTGCTAGCAAATTTATCATATTCATCACAAATAAAAGCAGATGTCCTTGCTTTGCTTTTTGCTAAATGATTCATCACTTCTGTTTGGAAATCTAGTTTTAAATATGTCGCAACAATTTTTGAAAGTGCGTTATATTCAAAAATGTTCATATTTAGAACAACGATTTTTCCCTTAGATAGTACTTCGTCAAAACCTGTAAAAGTTAATTTGTTTTTAGGGGGACAAAAAGTGGTTTTTACATCAAAATCTGAAACAAATGTACCTGTAATCCTAGTAATTTCAGAAATTAAAATACCTTTTGTTCTAGAA
The DNA here is from genome assembly GCA_944388035.1 of uncultured Clostridia bacterium. Lineage (GTDB taxonomy): Bacteria > Bacillota > Clostridia > TANB77 > CAG-508 > CAG-269. Next base: position 25,130 of record CALXHF010000002.1, read on the forward strand.
TCTAGATTTAAAAATTCTTTTTCAAAGAAATTTAGACTTTCATTTAATTCGTAAATTTGTTTATCATTAAATTTATTAGTAATGAACAAATTCCTTAAATTAGTTATTTTTTCTTTATAATAATCTGGAATTGTTACTAATTTATGTAATTCTGTAAAAGTTACATATCCATTATTATAAAGTCTACAAAGTTTTATGCATTCTGTTAAAATTTCCTCTGCTTTATCTAGCCAATAACTTTCAGAATTATTCTCTGAAAATAACAACAATATTGTTTTTAATCTATTTGCTAAAACTTGTGCTTTTAAATTTGGCTTGTGTAAAGGGTTATAGTAAACATTAGAACCTAATTCTAGAACTATTAAATCTTGTTCTAAATTATACTTTTTTACATATTGGCTTATTTGTTTATAATAATTACCTTTAACATCTAATATTAGCATACCAATTTTTTTATCTTGATTATTAAAATTAAATTCTAATAATTGACGTGAAAAAGGATACATTGCACTAGAAGTTTTTCCTGAACCTATTGTTCCTGTGATTAAAAAATTCTGATATAAACCACTTTCTGGTATAAAGATTACATTATTATTCTCATCTTTTCCTACTTTTAAATTTAAACTTTTTTGGGAATTTTTAGAATTTATTTTATAATTCTCTTTTGGTTTATTAAATGTTTTTTGGAAGTTTGATTTAAAAAATTTAATTTTATTAAAAATATTTAAAATTATCCTCGTATATATAAAATGACCTATTAGAAATAATGATATTGATGATGTAAATATATATGTTATTTTAATTATTTTCCATAAATCGGGGTTTTTAGAACAAATATCAAAAGGGTGTATTCCGTAAGGAATTATAACTTCTGTTGCTGTATATATAGGATAAAAAATTTTATAATTAATAAATCCAAATATTAAAAGAAACACAAAAGAAAATAGTATACTTTTCTTTGTTACTAAAATATAAATAACCTCCTTTTAAAAATATTTTTTCTTTATTTGTAATTTTGAACCTTGTTTATTATGAAATAAAAAGATATCAAAAAAAGTATAAATTGAATATAAAGTAATGAAAAGATAAATAATAAATGTAAGGAAATAAAAGTTGATTAAATTAGAAATAATTATCACCGCCTTACAATTTTTAATATCATACAACATTTTTTTAATTTTGTCTATACTTTTAAAGAAAAATATGATAAAATTAATATTAAGTTTACTAAATATAAGGAGGAGAACAATGAAATTTAATAAAGATACAAGAATTGGTGAATTATTAGAACAAGCTCCAGAAAAAGCTGAAATTTTATTAGATATGGGTATGCACTGTTTAGGTTGTCCTGCTTCTCAAATGGAGACTTTAGAGGAAGCTTGTGATGTACATGGAATCGATGTTGAAGAAGTATTAGAAAGACTAAATAAATAATAAATTCAAAAAATAACAAAAATTCACAAAATTTACAACTTTTTTTCACAAATGTATTGACATTTGTGAAAAAATATTGTAAGATATAAAAGCGTTATGAGTGCAAACATAATATGGGCTATTAGCTCAGGTGGTAGAGCACTTGACTTTTAATCAAGTTGTCCCGCGTTCGAGTCGCGGATAGCTCACCAAAAGAACTAAATACTAATCTATTTAGTTCTTTGTATAAGGCCCCGTGGTCAAGCGGTTAAGACATCGCCCTTTCACGGCGGAGACATGGGTTCGATTCCCGTCGGGGTCACCAAATGCCACTTTAGCTCAGCTGGCCAGAGCATCGCACTTGTAATGCGAGGGTCATCCGTTCGAATCGGATAAGTGGCTCCATTATAAAGGTCATTAGTTTTGAGTTATCTCTTAATTATTGACTTTTTTATTTTGTGAATTTATAGACTTGCCACTTTTTTTAAGAAACTATCACATTACAAGCGCTTGCACTTGTAAAATTATTATATTTTTGTACTTTTTTAAAAAAATTTATTTTCGACAGGTTTCGACAAACTTTTAAAAAAATTGTGTTATAATAACATTGTTTTAATTTTTTCAAAATATTTTAGTCTAAAATTATTTCCAAAAAATAAATTAAAAGCGGTGTGTATTTTTGGATAGACTTGAGGAATCGTTTTATAAGTAAATTTTATCTTTAAAATCAAAAAACAATTGAAAAAATCAAAAAAATATGATATTATAAGGAGGAATTAAATGGAAGAAAAATTATTACCATTAACATCAGACTATGTATTTAAGCGTATTTTTGGACAGGAGGAAAATAAACAAGCATTAAAAGACTTTCTAGAGAGTATATTAGATGAAGAAATACTAAAAATAGAAATAAAAAACCCAGAAATACCAAAAAACTTTTATGATAGTAAATATGGAGTATTAGACTTAAAAGTAACATTAAACGATAAAAGCATAGTAGATGTGGAAATGCAAATGAAAAATGAGCATAATATAGAACAAAGAGATACGTTCTATTTAGCAAGTAACTATGTAAATGAAATAAAAGAAGGAGAACCATATACCAATTGTAAAAAATCGATAGTTATAAACATATTAAATTTTATGTATTATAAAAGAAATGAGTATCATTCTGTAGCAAGGATGATATTTGAAGAACCAAAAGAAGAAGAAAGCGTAGAAATGGGATATAAAGAAGAAGATAGGTATATGACAAAATATTTAGAGGTACATATAATAGAACTACCTAAATTCAAAATAAAGAACCCAAAAATGCATACAAAATTGGAAGAGTGGTTATGGTTATTTATAGGGAGTGATGAAAAAGTGAAAGAAGCAAGTAAGAAAAATAAAGAAATAGAAAAAATAAAAAGAAAGCTAGCTTCTATGAGCTTAAGTCCAGAAGAAAGAAATAACTATGAATACAGATTAAGAGCAATAAGAGATGAGGCAGATGCAATAGAATATAAAACAAAACAAGCAAAAGAAGAAGGAATAAAAGAAGGAGTGGAAAAAGGAATAAAGCAAGGAATAGAGCAAGGAATAGAACAAACAGCCAAAGAAATGTTAAAAAATAATTTTACAATAGAACAAATACAAGTAATAACAAAATTAACAAAAGAAGAAATAGAAAAATTAAGAAAAAATTAAATGTTGATAAAACTTAAAAAAAGTAGTAAAATACAGTAGTATAGATACTATTGTATTTTTTTGTAAAAGTAAAAGGAGATAAAAATGAGTGAGGTAGTAATAATAACAGGAGCATCAAGAGGAATAGGAAGAGAAATAGCAAAAAGATTAGCAATTAAAGGTTTAACCGTAGTTGCAAATTATAATAAATCAGAAAAAGAGGCAAAAGAATTAAGAAAAGAATTAGAAGAGAAAGGTTTTGTAATAGATATTGTAAAAGCAGATGTATCCAAAAGAGAAGAAGCTAAAGAATTAGTAAAATTTACTTTAGATAAATATGGAAAAATAGACATATTAATTAATAATGCAGGAATATCAGAATATAAATTGTTTACAGACGAAACAGATGAAGATTGGAATAAAATTATAAATACTAATTTATATTCAGTATTTGCAATGAGCCAAGAAGTAATACCAAATATGATACATAATAAAAAAGGTTTAATAATAAATATGTCATCTGCGTGGGGAGTTGTTGGTGGTTCTTTAGAAGTAATTTATTCAGTATCAAAAGCAGGAGTAGATGGTTTAACAAAAGCATTAGCAAAAGAACTAGGCCCCTCAAATATAAGAGTGAATTCTATTGCACCAGGTATGATATATACAAAAATGAATTCTAAATTTACAAAAGAAGAATTAGAAGAAATAAAAGAAGAAATACCATTAGGAAAAATAGGGGATACTACCGATGTTGCTAAATGTGTAGATTGGTTAATTGAAGATAAATATACGACAGGACAGGTAATATCAATAAATGGTGGATGGATAATAACATAAAATAAGCGGTACATATTGTACCGCTTAATGTATATTAATTTTCTTTTAATTTTCTTTTGTAATTTCCAGAAATTAGCTTTGGTAAATAAGTAATTAATTTATAGACTGCTAGACGAATTTTTTTGCTCCATAAATAAGATCTTCTTAATTTTCTAGCAGAACCTAAAGCAACTGGTTCATCGTCTAAAACGATTAATTCGTTTTGAATTTTTTCTAAAGGAAAAATATAATTTTGACCATTATTATTATCCCATACATTATTATCATTTCTAAAGCAGAAATTAAAAGTATCACCTTCTAATAATTCAATTTCTGCTTGGAAACCTAAATCTGTTTTTTCCATTTTAATATCATTAACATTATCCCAATTTAAACCAAAGCCATAATGAATAAAGACCTCAGATGAGTTATCTTGGTATAAATTTCCTAAATATGAGATTTTTACTTTGCTATTTTCAACTAATTTATCTGTATTAAAGAATATATTTTTTGTTAACTCCATTTAATTTCTCTCCCTTAATTTGTCTTTTGCTGGTAACATTATAATATTAAATTCTACAATGTTCAAGTATTTTCCTTAAAAAATATATTACGTTTTTATTACAATTTTGTTACAAAAAGAAAAATGTTTATTCATCACTTTTTAATAGAGTATTTATATTGAAAAAATATTGTAAAAAATAATGTTTTATGGTAATATTAAAGAGAAATATAAAATAAAAGGGGAATTCTTATGGGAGAAAAAGTAATGGAGGAAAACAAAGAAAAATTAAACGAAAAGGATGTAGAAGTAAAGGAAGAAAATATAGAAAATAACGAAGAAAAAAAAGAAATTGTAGAGGAAAAACAAGAAGAAAATAAGAAAGAAGAGACAAAGTTTAAAAAAGCAGAAGAAAAAAGAAAAGAACTAGATAAAAAAATGCAAGAAATGATAGATAAAAGAAAGAAAAATAAAAAAAGATATATTATTTTAGGAAGTATAATAGGAGTTCTTTTAGTTATTGCTCTTTTTGTTTCTACAATATTTGCTTTTGTGAACATCAATAATGATAAAATAGTAAGTGGGGTGTCTATTTCTGGAATAGATATGTCAGGACTTTCAAAAGATGAAGCTAAAGCTAAATTAGAAGAAATCTACAACAAAAAAGAAGAACAAGAAATAAAATTAAAACGTGGAGAATATGAAACTGTATTAAGCCCTGTTTTAATGGAAGTAGATTATAAAATAGATGAAGCAGTAGAAGAAGCATATAAAATAGGAAAAGAAGAAAATATTTTTGTGAATAATTATAAAATTTTATTTGCTTTAATTTGGAAAGAGGATATTCCAGTTAATATGACATTAAATGAAGAAGTAACAAGGCAAACAATAGATGATATGAATACAAATTTATCAGATGTTGTTATAGAGTCTAGTTATACTTTAGAAGATGAAGAGTTAATAATAACTAAAGGAAAAGCAGGAGTTAAAATAGATACTGATAATTTATTAAATAAAGCAAAAGAAATATTAACAGATACTAATATAAGTGATGATTTTGTAGAAATTCCTGTTATAAATAAAGATCCAGACCCAATAGATATTGATAAAATACACGAAGAAGTTTATAAAGAAGCAAAAGATGCATATTACACAGAAGATCCACTTCAAGTTTATCCAGAAGAAAAAGGTATTGACTTTGATGTGGAAAATGCAAAAGAGATTTTAAAAGAAGATAAAGAAGAATATGTTATACCATTAATAATTACAGAACCAGAGGTAACTTTAGATGACCTTGGAACGAAAGCTTTTCCAGACCAATTAGCAACATTTACAACAAGATATGATGTAAGTGATGTTGATAGAACAACAAACCTTGTGCTTGCTATTAAAAAGATTAATGGTACTGTATTAAGAGCAGGAGAGGAATTTTCTTATAACAAAGTTGTAGGAGCAAGAACAGTAGCAGCTGGATACAAAAATGCAAAAATATATTCAGCAGGTCAAGTGGTAGATGGTTTAGGTGGTGGAATATGCCAAGTATCATCAACATTATATAATGCAGCTTTGCTTGCAAACTTAGAAATAACAGAAAGAAGAAATCACCAATTTGTAACATCATATGTAGAAGCGGGAAGAGATGCAACAGTAGTTTATGGATCAACAGATTTTAAATTTAAAAATACAAGAAAATATCCAATAAGAATAGTTGCAACAGCAAAAAATGGAATATTAACAATGACAATTTATGGAATAAAAGAAGAAAATGAATATACTTTTAAATTTACTCCAAAAGTATTAGCGACAACTCCATATCAAACTCAATATATAGATGATGATACTTTGCCAGAAGGAACTGAAAAAGTTAAACAAAAAGGTGCAGTGGGAAAAAAAGTACAAACAACTATAACTAAACTATTAAATGGAAAGGTTGTTTCAAGTGAAGTTCTTTCAGTTGATACATATACTCCTATGACAAGAATAATATTAAGAGGAACAAAAAAGGTAAGCAGTGAAACTTCTACACCGGCAGTAGAAACGCCTGAAGAAACTACAGAAACAAAACCAGAGACACAAGAACCAGAGACACAAGAACCAGCAACAAACTCAACTGAAGAAGTGGAAGTACCAGTTGGTGAAGAATAAGACCTAAGAAAGGTCTTTTTCTTATTTTTGTTGAAAATTATGTAAATTAATGATATAATAATATTGTTGGAGGTAATATGGAAATTAAGTATATAAAAATTGATATAAAAGATAATAAAAAAATGGAAATTTTCCACAAATTTTATGAGAAAATAATAGTTCCAAACTTTAGTTGTGATGAAAGAGAAACAGAAGAACAATTTAAAAGTTTGCTAAAAATTGATGAAGAAAATTATAAATATTATATAATTGTAGCAATAGATGAATTTAATAATGTAATGCGGAGGAATAATTTTTGATTATTTATCAAAAATAAATGTAGGATTAATAGAATATATAGCTGTTTCAAAAGAATATAGAAAAAAAGGAATAGCAACAAAAATTTTAAATTATATGACAGAAATTCTTAATAAAGAAGCTGAAAATAGAAATTTTAAAAGAATTGAATTCATATGTGGAGAAGTAGAAAAAGTTTTTAGAAAAAAAGAAGAAAAACATTATTTTTGGGAAAAATATGGTTTTAGAAAACTAGATTTTAATTATATACAGCCAGCATTAGATGAAAACAAAAAAAATGTAGATATTATGAGATTTGGGATTATGACTAAAATACCAAATGCTGAGTTTAATGAGAATTACATTAGTAGTAATTTATTAGAAGAAATATTATATGAATATTATGGAAAAAATGAAGAAGCAAAAGATGAATTAAAAAAGATGAGTATAGAAATTCATAAAAAAGGAGAATTTATAAATCTAATAGATTTATATTAAAATAGGGGGATAATATTTTGAAAGAATATGTAGTAAAAGAAGTTAAAGGAACAGACGAAGGTTTTTTAAAAGATGTTTTAAATGTAGATAAAAGAGTATATCCAGGAGAAATACAAGGAACTTTAGAAGAACTAAAAGAAAGATATAAATCTAAAAATCAACATTTTTTACTTGTGTATAAAGAAGAAAAAGTAGTAGGATATATTTGTTTTTTTCCAATTACAGATGATTTGTCAACAAAAATAAATGATAGTGATGTAATATATGATAATTACATAAGAGCTAAAGATATAAGTGATTTTAAAAAAGATAAATTAACAGACATATATGTGATTTCTGTTGCTATTGTCCCAGAAGAACAAGATACAGACGCAATAAGAGTTTTAACAAATAATTTTATGAGTATATTAAAAAATAAAGTTAAAGAGGGATATTTATTAAACAATATAATGACAACAGCATCATCAGAAGATGGAATTAAATTTTTTAACAATTTAAATTTCAGTGAGATTAAAACCTTAAAAAATAATTATAAACTAATGTCTTGTAACATAAATGAAATAAGAACAATAAAATTTGCTAAAGCATATAAAGATGATTTTTACATAATGATACCTTTTACAGGAGAAGAACCAACAATAAAAGATTATGATGACGAAATAGGTAAAACTTATGTAAGTTTACTAAATAAATTTACTGATTATGAGTGTAATAATAATATTGTAAAATCTTTAAACAGAAAGTTTATAGGAAAATTGTTACTTGGATGTATTGATGATTATTATACAAAAGAAGTCTTACAGACCCAAGAAGCCTATTTGTTTTTAACAAGTCATAAAAAAACAAAACTACATATATTAACAGTAGTTGTTCCAGATAACAAAATGTCAACTACAATGCTACAAGATCAAGCAAGTAGTGATAATCTTTACGTATACAATAATGATTGGGTGAATTTAATTAAATATATGGAGGAAAAATACGATTTAAAAATATGTGGTAAACCAAAGACTATAGTGTGTCTATCCAATAAGCCCAGAAATATAGAAGAAATGAGTGCAATGCTTGCAAGTGAAGCGTATGAAGGAGAGTATACATTAAATTATGATGAGGCAATTCTTACTTCAAAAACATTAGAAGAAATTGCAAAAAATGATATATCACAATATGGTTTTTTTGAAGCATATTCATCAGATACTGCGATAGTATTTATTTTAAAGAATTTTAGCGAAATATACAAAGAGAATTTAAGACAACAAACATTAGTGTTAGTTGTAGCAGAATTAGTAATGCTTCAAGATTCCTCTATAAAAAGAACAAATCAAAAAATAGTAGAAGGTTTATCAAAAGAAGGAAATGTTTCGTTGAAATTTATAGAAAACTTATATAAAGAATTTGGTAAAACAGTAGTTTTCTGGGATACTGATAATTTTTATTATAGATCATCACAAAGTTTTGCAGATTCTATATATAAAAGTTTTAAGACACACGAACATTTTGAGTTGTATAAAAAAGATCAAGAATTTTTAGAGCATATAGTAGATTTGAAAAATGCACAATCAACAAATAGAGAAAATAAAATATTAAATATTATAGCCATATTACTAGCATTATTACAAGTTGTTCCTGTAATAATAGAATTTGTGAATTGGATATTAGGAAAAGTAAGTTTTTCAAGTGTACTACTTGCAATATCAGGGACAGGTATAACATTTACAATAATTTTACTTATTATAATTAAATTTAGAAAAACAAAGAAAAAATTTTAGGAGCAAAAGCTCCTAGATATGAAGATACTTTATTTTAATAATAATAGTATCTTTTTCTATTTTTAAAAAGAAAGCAAATTTATTAACTTTCAAAGCAAAAATTAATACAGGAAAAAATATTAGTAAAAATAATAAAAAACATATGGACTTCATAAAATCACCTCCTTTCAGTGTAAAAATAAAGTTTATAATCAATTTGACAAACTAAAAGTAAAATGCTATAATATGTCAGGACAACATAAAAGCGGCTCTTTAGCTCAGCTGGTAGAGCAACAGACTCTTAATCTGGAGGTCCTCGGTTCGAAACCGAGAAGAGTCACCAAAAAAGGTTTCTAAAAGAAGCCTTTATTTTTTTTATAAAAATAAAAAATCCTATTGAAAAAAGCAAATAAAAAATATAAAATAAAGTAAATAAAATTAGGAGAAAACAAATGAGGATAGTATTAAGTGGTAGTTCAAAAGTAAAAGAAAAAGTATTTAAAATAGCAAAATTGTTAGAAGAAAAAGGATATGAAGTTATTGTCCCAAGAGAGTTTTATGTCTATATGGAAAAAAGAGAACACTCAATAAAACATTTTGATGAAATTTGTAAAGAAGAAACAGACATATTATTAGCAGTAAATGAAACAAAAAACGGAATAGAAAATTATATAGGACCAAATACGTTTGCAGAAATTGCAATGGCATTTTACAAACAAAAGAAAGTATATGTGTTAAACGACTTATATGAACCGTATATGGATGAACTAAAAGGTTGGGGAATAATACCACTAAAAGGGAATTTGGACAAAATAGAAAAATAAGCAATTTGACAAAAAGCATAAAACGTATTAAAATAATACTATTGGAGAAAAATATAAAGGGGTGATGGACTTGCTAAAAATATATAACACAGATATTGAAACAAATGAGTTACAAGAAATAAAAGAATTTAAAAAAGGAGCATGGGTTAATTTAGTAAATCCATCGGAAAATGAAATAAGAAAAGTATGTGAAAATATAAATATACAAGAAGAGTTTATAAGAGATGCCCTAGACTTTGAAGAAAAAGCAAGAATTGACAGAGAAGAAGATGATGATACAATTCTTTTTGTAGTTGATGTTCCAATAATAGAAAAAGGAGAAGAAAATGAAATATATACAACAATGCCATTAGGTATGATAGTTGTAAGAGATGACTTTTTTATAACAGTATCACTTAGAAAAAATAAAGTAATAGAAAGTTTTGAAAAAAGAAAAATAAAAAATTTCCAAACATATAAAAAGACTAGATTTATATTTCAAATATTATACTTAAATTCGTCTTTTTATTTAAATTACTTAAAACAAATAAATAAAGAAACAGAAATAGCAGAATACATATTAAAAAATTCTATGAGAAATAAAGAACTATTAAAATTATTAAACTTAGAAAAAGGTTTGGTGTATTTTACAACATCATTAAAGTCTAATGAGTTAGTAATGGAAAAAACTTTAAGGGGAAAAATAATAAAATTATATGAAGAAGATAGTGAAATACTAGAAGATGCTATTACAGAGAATAAACAGGCAATAGAAATGGCACAAATATATAGTAATATCTTAAATGGAACACTGGATGCATATGCATCAATAATATCAAACAACTTGAATAGTGTTATGAAAACATTAACATCAATAACAATTATATTAGCAGTGCCAACAATGATATCAAGTTTTTGGGGTATGAACGTAGGGTTACCACTTCAAAATAGTCCATATGGTTTTATAGTTATGATTATAATATCTGTAATACTTACATTACTTGTATCTTGGTGGTTAAAAAGAAGAAACATGTTAGATTGAGACAAAGGGGGACACCCTCTTTTTGTCTCAATCTAATATGTTTTGTATTTTACCTAGTTCGTTTTTTAAAGTATTATAAAGAGATTGACTAATAGTGTCATCTAAATAATTTTCGTAATTATAAATATTTTTATTAATATCTAATAATTTCATTTTTTGTTTTTTCTTAGAAGTATCTTTGTACATATAAATAGGAATATATTCATAATTATCAATAGTAACTTTTCCATCTGCGTGTTTTGTAATATCTATATTTAAAATAATAGAATCTCTTGTATATTCAGCATTTTGGTCAGCTATAAAATTACCTAAAGAATATATAACAAAGCCATCTTTAGTTGTTCCATCATCCAAAGTAACTGTCCTTTTTTCCATAGGTTCTAAAACGTGAGGATGTGTTCCTAAAATAATATCTATACCATTTTTAAATAAAAAATCAGCAAGTTGTTCTTGAGTAGAATTTGGAGTTGTTTTGTATTCTGTACCCCAGTGCATACAAGCAATTATAATATCAGGATCTTCTTGTTTTGCCATATCTATTTGCTCTTTCATTAAATTTTCATCAATAAGATTAACACAATAAGGTTTATCAGAAGGAATAGGAATACCATTAGTGCCATAAGTAAAGTTAACAAAAGCAATTTTAATGCCTTTTACATATTTAATTAAAGTTTTATCTTGTTCTTCTTCAGATTTATAAGTACCTAGATGAGAAATATCAGCCTTATTTAAAACATCTATAGTTCTAGATAAACCATTAAAACCTTTATCTAAAGCGTGGTTACCAGCTGTTGATAAAACATCTACACCAATATCTTTAAGTTCATAAGCTAAACTGTCAGGAGTATTAAAAGTAGGATAGCTACTATAGCCAACATCTTCTCCTGCAAAAGTTGTTTCTAAATTGCCAACACAAATATCAGCGGTTTTAGTATATAAACTTATATCATCAAAAACATAAGAAAAATCATATTCTCCTGTTTCATCATTATATGCATCTAGGTATTGAGTATTATGGCACATAATATCACCAATAGCAGTTAGAGTAAAAGTAGTATCAGTTGGTGTTTCTTCAGAATTATTATTTATCTTATTTTCTTCAATTGCTTTTTCTTCATTTTCAATTTCCTGTTTATAAGACGATACTAAGTTTTGATAATCAGTTTTGTTTTTAAAATAATAAAAAATAGCAACCAAAGCAAGAGCGATAAATAAGATAGAAATAGTAGAAATTAGTATTTTATTAGTTTTTTTATAATTAATAGTATTTTTAGTTTTCTTTTTATTATTTCGACCTCTTGAATTTCTTCTCAAAAAAATCACCTCTACTTTTCTTAGTTTTTTACAAAATATCACAAAAAACAAAAAAATTCAACAAAATAATTTAATAAAATTTTATAAAAAACGCAAAAATAAAAATGAATAAATAAAAAAAATTTCCATATAATAAAAATAATTAAAAAAATAAAGGAGGAAGATTAAAATTATGAAAGTAATAGATAAAATTGCATTAGTATTAATCATAATAGGTGCAATAAATTGGGGACTAATTGGTTTATTTGGTTTTGATTTAGTTGCAACAATATTTGGTGAAATGTCAGTTATATCTAGAATAATATATGGATTAGTTGGACTATCTGGTTTATGGGGAATTAAATTATTGTTTGATGATTAGAAAAATAGGGACGGGCCTTTTTTTTCTCGTTTTGGAAATAAATGGAAAAATGAGAAAAAAAAGCCCCGTCCCTAAAATTCTCACTTGAAAAAAACATAAAAATATTGTATAATACCTTCGATAAATTTTTTAGGAGGAGAAGAGATGTTAGTAGCAAATGGAGTTACTGTTAGGTTTGGTAAAAGAGTTTTATTTGAAGATGTAAATATTTCTTTTAATAAAGGAAATTGTTATGGGATAATAGGTGCAAATGGTGCTGGTAAGTCTACTTTTTTGAAGGTTTTATCTGGTGAAATAGAACCTAGTAAAGGTGATGTTAGTCTTGATAAAGGGGAAAGAATTTCAGTTTTAAAGCAAGACCACTATGCATATGAAGATTATACAGTTATGGATACTGTTATTATGGGAAATAAGGAATTATATGATATTATGAAAGAAAAAGAAGCTATTTATATGAAACCTGATTTTTCAGAAGAAGATGGTATGAAAGCTGCTAAATTAGAAGAAAGATTTGCAGAGTTAGATGGTTGGAACGCAGATACAGATGCAGCTAAACTTTTAAATGATTTAGGTATTGTTCCAGAAGACCATTATAAATATATGAGAGAAATTGAAGCAAAAGATAAGGTAAAAGTTCTTTTAGCCCAAAGTTTATTTGGAAACCCTGATGTTTTGTTACTAGATGAACCTACAAACGATTTAGATGTTAAAAGTATTAACTGGCTTCAAGAGTTTTTAATTGATTTTGAAAACACTGTAATAGTTGTATCACACGATAGATATTTTTTAAATAAAGTATGTACATATATAGCAGATGTTGATTTTGGTAAAATTAAAGTTTATCCAGGAAATTATGATTTCTGGTATGAGTCAAGTCAGTTAGCATTAAAACAAGCAAGAGAGCAAAACAAGAAAAAAGAAGAAAAAATTAAAGAGTTACAAGATTTTATTGCTAGATTTAGTGCAAATGCTTCTAAATCTAAACAAGCAACTTCAAGAAAGAAAACTTTAGAGAAAATTCAATTAGAAGAAATTAAGCCTTCTAATAGAAAATATCCATATATAGATTTTAAACCTGATAGAGAACCTGGTAAAGAAATTTTACAGCTAAAGAATATTTCTAAAACAGTAGATGGTGTAAAATTATTAGATAATATCTCTTTTGATGTTAAAGAAGGGAATAAAATTGCAGTTTTAGCAGACAATGAACTTGTAAAAACTCTTCTTTTTCAAATAATTGCAGGAGAAGTAAAACCAGATGAAGGAGAGATAATTTGGGGAACAACAATTACAAATACATATTTCCCAAAAGATAATAATTATTTATTTGAGACAGATGAAAATTTAACAGATTGGCTAAGAAAATACTCGAAAGACCCAGATGAGACATATGTAAGAAGCTTTTTAGGAAGAATGCTATTTTCAGGAGATGAAGCATTAAAGAAAGTAAATGTATTATCAGGAGGGGAGAAAGTTAGATGTGTACTTTCTAAAATGATGCTTTCAGGTGCTAATTTCTTAATTTTTGATGAGCCAACAAACCATTTAGATATGGAAAGTATTACAGCCTTAAATGAAGGTATGAAGAAATTTACAGGAAATATTATATTTACATCACATGACCATGAATTAACTCAAACAGTAGCTAATAGAATTATTGATATCAAAGAAAATGGACAAGTTATAGATAGAGAAGTTTCTTATAATGAATATTTAGGAGTTGAATAATGTTAAAAAAAGCTGATTTAAAGAAGTTTAAAGAAATATATAGAAAACATATTATAAAAGATTTTCCAAGAGAGGAAAGGTCAAGTTTAAATAATTTTAAAAAAAGAATTACAAGTAAAAATGAAGAAGTTTTTGTTTTTATAGAAGATAATAAGGAAAAAGCATATACTATAATTGCAAATCTTGAAAACAACTATATTTTAATTTCTTTTCTTGCCGTTTTCAAAGAATATAGAGGACAAGGAATAGGAACTAAATTATTAGAAGAAATACGAGAAACATTTAAAGATAAAAAAGGAATAATACTTGAAGTAGAAAGTCCAGAAGATGCTACTTCCGAAAAAGATAGAATTATTAGAGAAAGAAGAATTAAATTTTATGAAAACTCAAATTACCAAATACTTAAGAACACAAAAATATATTTTGGAAATATTTCATTTAATATTATGACTTTAAATAATAAAGATAATATAGATGAAAAAGAAATTAGTAAAAGTTTAAATGCTTTTTATAAAAAAACGTTTAAAAGATATGATAAAACATTGATTTTTAGAGTAATAGAAGGATAGGAAGATATTTAATTATCTTCTTATTTTTACATCAAATCACATAAAAATGCGAAACAAACAACATGATTTCACATAAAAATGTGAAATAAAAATAATAATTTCACATATTTTTGTGAAATTAGCAAATGAATTTTTACATATAAAAATAAAGCATAAAAAATAAAAGTTGTTTTTATATATAAAAATAACTTGACAAACAGCAAAAAGAAACTTATAATATATTTAGGTGATATATATGTTAAAAAGAGAGATGTATTTAAAAAGAATTAGAGAATTTTATGATAGCGATTTAATTAAAATTTTAGTCGGAATTCGTAGATGTGGTAAATCAGTTATATTAAGGCAGATTATAGATGAACTAAAAGAAAAAGGGATTAAAGAAGACCATATAATATATATTAATTTTGAATTTATAGAATTTGAAGAATTAACAGATTATAAAAAATTAAATACATATATTAAAGAAAGAATAAAAGATCAAAAATTATATTACTTATTTTTTGATGAAATTCAAAATGTAACTAAATTTGAGAAAGTTATAAATTCTTTAAGAGCTTCAGAAAATGTTAGTATATTTATAACTGGCTCAAATAGTAGATTACTTTCTAATGAATTATCTACTGTATTATCTGGAAGATATGTTTCATTTAAAATAAGTCCATTATCATATAAAGAAGTTTTAGAATTGTTAGGAAAAACAAAATCAACAGAAGATATTTTTGAAGATTTTATAAAATGGGGAAGTCTACCAAATAGATTTGAGTTTAAAAGTGAAGATGCTATAAAAAGTTATTTATATGATGTTTTTGATTCTATAATATTAAGAGATATTGTAGAAAGATTAAAAATTAGAGATATTCCATTATTTAATTTAATATTACAATATATTGTAGATACAATAGGAAGAGAATTTTCAGCTGAAAATATTAAAAATTTCTTAAAAAGTGAAGGAAGAAATGTTTCTACATTAACAATATATTCATATTTAGATGCTCTTTGTAAAGCTTTGCTAGTTAAAAAAGTATATAGATATGATGTACACGGAAAGGCGGTATTAAAAACACTTAATAAGTATTATGCAACAGATTTAGGAATAGCACAAATTAAAAATCATAAGGCAGAAATAGACAAATGTTATGCTTTAGAAAATATTGTATATAACCAGTTAATTATAAGAGGTTATGATATATATTCTGGTAAAACTAAAAAAGGTGAAATTGATTTTGTTGCAACAAAACCTAATAAAAAAATATATATACAAGTTGCATATAGTATACCAAATGAAGAAACTAAAAAAAGAGAATTTGGAGCTTATGATGTAATAAATGATAATTATCCTAAATATGTAATTACAACAGATAAAATGGAATATGATTATAATGGTATTAAACATATAAATATTATTGATTTTCTTCTAGATGATAATTTTTAAATTGGCAATAAAATTTGACTAAATTCTTACGCATTGTTATAATAGAACTGCTGATAAAACAGTTCTATTTTTGTGAGGAAAGGAAGTATTTTAATGGAAAAAATAATAAAGATAATATCAGAAGAATTAGGAATAAAGAAAGAACAAGTAGAAAATACAATTAAATTAATAGATGAAGGGAACACAATACCATTTATTGCACGTTATAGAAAAGAAGTAACTGGAGGATTAAGTGACGAAATTCTTAGGGAATTAGGAGAAAGATTAAGTTACTTAAGAAATTTAGAGCAAAGAAAAGAAGAAGTTATAAAATCAATTGATGAGCAAGGAAAATTAACAGATGAAATATTACAAGCTGTTGCAATTGCTAAAACTTTAGCAGAAGTAGAAGATATTTATAGACCTTATAAACAAAAGAAGAAAACAAGAGCAACAGTTGCAAAAGCTAAAGGTTTAGAGCCACTTGCAAATATTATATTAGAACAAAAAGAAACAAAAAATATAAAAGAAATAGCAAAAGAGTATATAAATGTAGATAAATTATCTGATGAAGATAAGAAAAATAAAGATAAAGTAGTAGCGAGTGTAGAAGATGCAATTTCTGGAGCTTTAGATATAATTGCAGAAATAATATCTGATGAACCAAAATATAGAAAACAAATAAAAAAGTTTTGCTATAGAGAAGGTTTAGTCGTAACAAAATCAGCTAAAGAAAATGAAAAGTCTAATTATGAAATGTATTATGATTACAAAGAAGCTATAAAATATATACCAAGTCATAGAATACTTGCAATAAACAGGGGAGAAAAGGAAGGATTTTTAAAAGTAACTTTAGAAAAACCAGAAGATAAAATTTTAAATTATATTGAAAGAGATATAATAAAGGGTGAAACACAATTTACAACCATGATTAAAGAAACTATTCTAGATAGTTTTAAAAGATTAATAGAACCTTCAATAGATAGAGAAATTCGTTCTGATTTAACAGAAAAAGCAGAAGAAAAAGCAATTAAAGTTTTTGGTAAAAATTCTAAACAATTACTTTTAGGTGCACCAATAAAAGGAAAAACTGTTATGGGCTTTGACCCAGCATATAGAACAGGTTGTAAAATTGCTGTGATTGATGAAACAGGAAAGGTTTTAGACTATACAACAGTATATCCAACAGAACCTCAAAATGATGTAGAAGGTGCTAAGAAAGAATTATTAAAATTAATTGAAAAAGATAAAGTAGATATGATAGCAATAGGAAATGGAACGGCTTCTCGTGAGTCTGAAATGTTTGTAGCAAATATGATAAAAGAAACAAAAATAGATGTTCATTATGTAATTGTAAGTGAAGCGGGTGCATCAGTATATTCTGCATCTAAACTTGCCACAGAAGAATATCCAGATATAAACGTATCAATAAGAGGGGCAATTTCAATTGCAAGGAGATTACAAGATCCATTAGCAGAGCTTGTTAAAATAGATCCAAAAGCAATAGGTGTTGGACAATATCAACACGATGTAAATCAAAAGAAATTATCAGAAAGCCTAACAGCCGTGGTAGAAGATAGTGTTAACAAAGTAGGTGTAGATGTAAACACAGCAACACCTTCACTTTTATCATATGTGTCTGGAATAAATAATACGATTGCTAAAAATATTGTAAAATATCGAGATGAAAATGGAAAATTAAAAGACAGAAAACAACTTCTAAAAGTACCAAAATTGGGAAAAGTAGCTTTTGAGCAATGTGCAGGTTTTATAAGGATATATGATGGAGACAACCCATTAGAATTAACAGCAGTACACCCAGAAAGCTATGAAGCAACTGAAAAATTACTTGCAGAAATTGGATTTAATAAAAATGATTTAAAAGATAAAGAAAAATTAGAAGATTTACGAAATAAATTAAAGTCTATAAATATAGAAAAAACAGCAAAAGAATTAGGTATAGGAGAAATGACATTAGGAGATATTATAGAAGAGTTGTCAAGACCAGGAAGAGACCCTCGTGAGGATATGCCAAAGCCTATTTTAAGAAATGATGTTCTAAAATTAGATGATTTAAAAGAAGGTATGGTGCTTACTGGAACAGTAAGAAATGTAATTGATTTTGGGGCTTTTGTGGATATTGGTGTAAAACATGATGGTTTAGTACATATTTCAGAAATGAGCGATAAATATATTAAAAATCCATCTGAAATTGTGTCAGTTGGTGATATTGTAAAAGTTAAAGTAATTAATATAGATAAGGAAAGACAAAAAGTTGCTTTATCTATGAAAGTATAAAATTAAAAAATGTAAAATAATAATTAGATAAAATAGACAAACATTTTTGCTTGTCTATTTTGTAATTTTTTTATTATCTTGTATATCTATTTTTTCTGTTTTTTCCTCTTTATTTTCAATATCAATAGCCTTTTTCATATTTTGCTTAGTTTTTAAATTATCCTTGGCAACTGTCATTAAAAGTTTAATTCTGTTAGTTTGGTTAGCTTCACTTGCACCTGGGTCATAGTCAATAGGTGAGATATTAGCCTCTGGAAATTTACTTCTAATAGTTTTAATAACACCTTTACCAACTACATGGTTTGGAAGGCAAGCAAAAGGTTGAACACAAACAATATTTGGAATATCATTTTCTATATATTCAATCATCTCAGCAGTTAAGAACCAACCTTCACCTGTTTGGTTACCAATAGATAATATATCTTTAACCTTATCTTCTAAATGCCAAATATCACAAGGTTGTAAATAACCTTTTTTAGAATTGGCTAAAGCTATTTTTACATCTTTTTCTAAAATATCAATAAGTTTAATTGCAATTTTGCTAATTTTTGAAGAAGTCTTGTTTGTATTTAGTAATTTATTAAAAGTAATTTTATGTGTTGCCATAAACTTAACAAATCCCATAAAATCAGGTAGAACAACTTCAGCTCCTTCTCTTTCTAAAATATTTGCAACAAAATTATTTCCAAATGGATGGTATTTAATTAAAACTTCACCAACAATACCAACTTTAGGTTTTTCAACAGATGTATCTAATTCTATTTTTTCAAAATCATTTACAATATCATAAATACTTTGTTTAAACTCTTTATTACTTGATCTTGTAAGTAATTTCTTACATTTTTCCATCCAAGTATCAAATAATTTTTGTGATTCACCTTTATTTATTTCATAAGCTCTATTTTTAGTAAGCATTTTTTGTAAAAGATCAGCATAAATTACAGTCTTAAATAATCTTTCGATAAAAGGAACTGTAAGTTTAAAACCAGGCATCTTTTCCATACCAACAAAGTTTAGAGAAATTACTGGTACATTAGCAAAACCTGCATCTTTCAAAGCTTTTCTAATAAAACCAATGTAATTAGTAGCCCTACAGCCACCACCAGTTTGTGAGATAATTAAAGCGGTTTTATTAACATCATATTTACCAGATTGAAGTGCTTCAATCATTTGACCTGTAACCAAAATAGATGGATAACAAGCATCATTATTTACATATTTAAGTCCAGTATCAACTGTTTTTTGGGTACAATCTCTTAAAAGTTCTACATTATAACCAGAAGCTCTTGCTGCAGTTTCTAATAACTCAAAATGTATAGGTGCCATCTGTGGGAATAAAATAGTATATTCCTTTTTCATTTCTTTTGTAAATATCTTTTTATTAATTCCGTAGTTTCCATCTCCTTTTTCTTCATTTTTTTCTTGTTCACGTTTTTTCATACTTGCAAGAAGAGAGCGGATACGAATACGAACGGCACCTAAATTGTTTACTTCATCTATTTTAATTAAAGTATACATTTTATTATAACTAGAAAGTATTTCTTCTACTTCATCAGTTGTAACAGCATCAACACCACAACCAAATGAATTTAATTGTACAAGCTCTAAACAGTCGTGTTTACCAACAAAATCTGCTGCAGCATATAGTCTTGCATGATATACCCATTGATCTACAACTCTTAAAGGTCGTTTTGCTTCTGTTTTATCAGAGACACTATCTTCTGTTAAAACACATAAACCAAGAGAAGTAATAAGAGTGTCAATTCCGTGATTAATTTCAGGGTCTACATGGTAAGGACGACCAGCTAAAACTATACCTTTTAAATTATTTTCTTCTATATATTTAACAGTTTCGCTACCTTTTCTTCTAATATCTGCTTTACATTTTTGATATTCTGCTTCTGCTTTATCAGCTGCTTCTTCAAGTTCTGCTTTTGTAAAATTATACTCTTTAAACTCATTAAGTTCTAATATCTTTTTAACAAGATTTTTCTTATCTAAAGGTAAAAATGGGTTAATAAACTTAATATTAGGGTCTTTTAGACCTTCAACATTATTTCTCAAAACCTCTGAATAAGAAATTACAATAGGGCAATTATAATGGTTATCAGCTTTCTCATATTCTTTTCTTGAATATGGAATACAAGGATAAAAGATGGTTTTTATACCTTGTTCTAGTAAACTTTCAATATGTCCGTGAGAAAGTTTTGCAGGGTAACAAACAGATTCAGAAGGCATTGATTCCATACCTTTTTCATAAGTTGCTCTTGTACTCTTTTCAGATAAAATAACTCTAAAACCTAAACTTGTTAAAAAAGTAAACCAGAATGGATAATCTTCATACATATTTAAAACCCTTGGAATACCTATAGTTCCTCTTGTTGCATATTGCTCTTCTAAAGGTGTGTAATCGAAAAGTCTTTGATATTTATATTGCACAAGATTAGGTAGATTTTTCTTTTTAGTAATAGCTCCAGCACCTCTTTCACAACGGTTACCAGAAACGTGTATTTGTCCATTACTAAATTTATTTATAGTTAATTTACAATGGTTTTCACAAATACCACAACGAGTATGTGTAACTTTAATTTCTAATTTATCTAATTCATCTTCTTTTAAAATATTAGATTTATATTCCATATCCATATTTGTTTCATATTGTTCTTTTGATAAAAGAGCCATACCATATGCACCCATTAGTCCTGCAATATCTGGTCTTATTACATTTTTACCAACAATAAGTTCAAATGCACGAAGAACAGCATCGTTATAAAAAGTGCCACCTTGTACTACTATATGGTCTCCTAAAGTTTCAACATCTCTAACTTTCATAACTTTTTGAATAGCATTTTTAATAACAGAATATGAAAGTCCAGCTGAAATATCGCCTACAGAATAGCCTTCTTTTTGAGCTTGTTTTATTTTAGAGTTCATAAATACAGTACATCTTGAACCTAAATCAACTGGTGTCTTTGATTTTATGGCTTCTTTTACAAATTCAGAAATTTCTATATTTAAACTTTTAGCAAAAGTTTCAATAAAAGAACCACAACCTGAAGAACAAGCTTCATTTAGCATAATATTATCAATAGAGCCATTTTTCATTCTGATATACTTCATATCTTGACCACCAATATCAACAATAGAAGTAACATCTGGTTCAAATTTTTTAGCAGCTGTGTAATGTGCAATTGTTTCAATTTCATTTAAATCTACATTTAAAGCAGTTTGAATTAAACTTTCACCATAACCAGTAACACCGCTATATCTTAAAATAGCTTTTTTAGGTAATTCGTGGTAAAGTTTTTTTAGCATATTCATAACACTTTTTAAAGGGTTACCTTCATTACTTCCATATAAAGAATAAAGAAGTTTACCATCTCTATCTATCAAGACTAACTTAGTAGTAGTAGAACCTGCATCAATACCTAAATAACAATCTCCTTTATAGTTAGCAAAGTCGCCTCTTTCTACTTTTGCTTTATCATGTCTTTCTTTAAATTTCTTATATTCATCTTCATTTTTGAATAATGGGTCTATTGGTTTTGTTGTGTTATCGTGAGAAATCCTTAAATTTTCAATTTTTTTTGCAAGTTCATCTGGTGTGATACTTTCTGTATTTATAGAATCTAAGGCAGCACCTTTAGCAACTAAAAGATGTGCTTCTTCTGGTACTATTATTTCATCATCTTTTAAATGAAGAGTTTCTATAAATCTTGTACGTAATTCAGATAAATAATTAAGAGGTCCTCCTAAAAATGCAACATTACCTCTAATTGGTCTACCACAAGCTAAGCCACTAATAGTCTGATTTACGACTGCTTGGAAAATAGATGCAGCAATATCTTCTTTTGCAGCACCTTCATTAATTAAAGGTTGTATATCTGTTTTTGCAAAAACTCCACAACGAGAAGCAATTGGGTATATTGTTTTATAATTTTTTGCAAGCTCATTAAGTCCTTGAGTATCTGTATGAAGTAGTGATGCCATCTGGTCTAAAAAAGCACCAGTACCTCCAGCACAAGTACCGTTCATACGTTGCTCAATAGATTGGTCAAAGTAAATAATTTTAGCATCTTCACCGCCAAGTTCTATTACAACATCTGTTCTTGGTATATATTTTTCAACAGCACGTTTACAAGAAACAACCTCTTGAATAAAGTCTACTCCTAAAAATTTAGCAGCAGACATAGCACCAGAACCTGTTAATGCTAACGTAAATGTGTTGTTTGGATATTTTAAAAGTAAATCTTCTAAGACACTGCATACAGTATTTTTAGTATCTGAAAAGTGTCTTTGGTAATTTTTATATATTGTGTTTAAATCTTTGTCCATAACTATTATTTTAACAGTTGTAGAACCAACATCTAAACCTACGTGTAATAATTCTTTATTATTCATGACAAAATCTTCCTTTCTGTCTATAAAAATATACTTTCTAACACCCTTATTTTATACGGAAATAGCCGTTTTGTCAAATGGAAAATATTGTAACTTTTATAGAATAACTTTAGTTCTAAAATGGACAAACAAATAATAAGATTAAATAAATAATAAAAGAAAAGAGGAGGAATTTTAAAAGATGAAAAATAAAAAGATTATAATAATTTTTTCTGTTATATTTATTATATTAGTAATTGGAGGGTATTTTTTAATTAGTTATTTAAAAGGAAGAAGTGAAAATCAAAGTAATAATGGAGAAATTGTAGAAGAGTACACGCCAGAAGAAGAAATTACAGAAGAACAATTAAGACAAACAATTGTAAGTTTGTACTTTCCAAACAAAGAAACAAAGGAATTAGAGCCTGAAGCAAGGATGGTTGACATTAAAGAAATGTTAAAGACTCCTTATGACAAATTGGTGAATTTGTTAATAGAAGGACCAAAAGATGAAACTAAAGAAAAAATAATTCCAGATAATAGTAAACTATTAAAAACTACATTAGAAGGTGATTGTGTAACATTAGATCTCTCACAAGAATTTTTAAATTACAACAAAGAAGATGAAAAAGCAAAAGAAAATTTAATAAATAGTTTAGTAAATACTCTAACACAGTTAAATGAAGTAAATAGCATAAAAATATTAATAGATGGAGCTGAAAATGAAGAGTTTAATGAAATATATACTCTTAATAAAACTACTTCCTAAAAAATTTATATAAGTGTATATAACGTTTAAAATTTTTTAAATTATTTAAAAAGTATTCAACTTCATTTAATGATTTAATTGTATTTTTAGTGCAATTACTAAAATTAAAATGTTTTCTATGAGGTGGTCTATTATCACCTCTATTTTCATTTTCCATAAAACACCTCTTAGAGTTATATATAATATATAATATGTTTTATAAAATAGAGTTGACATTGATTTTTCTAAGATATTATAGTAAAATGTTATTGTGAGACATAGAGGGACCCCCTTTTTTGTCTCATTAAGAATATTTGTAAAAATGAGACAAAAAAAGGGTGTCCCCATTTGTCTCAAAAGGATTGATTATGGAATTAAATAATGATGAGAGAATTGATGATTTAGAGTTTAAAGGTTTAAAAATTATACAAAATGAAAATGGTTTTTGTTTTGGAATAGATAGTGTTTTATTATCTGATTTTGCTAAAAATATTAAGGATAATAGTAGAGTTTTAGATTTAGGAACAGGAACTGGTATTATTCCTATTTTACTGTGCGGTAAGACTAACTTAAAGGAAATTGTTGGGGTTGAGATACAAGAAGAAGTTGCTAATATGGCTAAAAGAAGCAGTAGTCTTAATAATTTAGAAAATAGATTTACAGTTTTAAATGATAATATTTTAAATTTAAGTAAATATTATAAAAACCAAACTTTTGATGTTATTACAACAAACCCACCTTATAAAGAAAAAAATACTGGCGTTATAAATGAGGATAAAAGAAAATTAATTTCTAGAAATGAGATTACAGCAAGTTTGGAAGATTTTATAAAAGTTGCAAAAGACCTTTTAAAAGATAAAGGCGAGTTTTATATGGTACATAGACCGGATAGATTAGTTGATATTTTAAGTTTATTAAGAAAACATAAACTAGAACCTAAAGAAATTAGATTTGTATATTCTAACAAAGATAAGCCACCTAAACTTCTTTTAATTAAAGCTATTAAAAATGCAAATAAGTTTTTAATAGTTGATAATAATTTGTATATTTATGACGATAATGGCAATTATACAGATGAGATTTTAGAAATTTACCATAAGAAATAAAAAAGAAAAAAGAAGAGAAAACAATAATGAAAGGGAAAGAAAATGGAAGATAGAAAAGAGGGAGTTTTATATTTAGTTGCAACTCCAATTGGTAATTTAGATGATATTACTTTAAGAGCAATAAAAGTATTAGAAGGAGTAGACTTAATTGCTGCTGAAGATACTAGACATACTTTAAAATTATTAAATCATTTGAATATTTCTAAGCCTATGGTTAGTTATCATAGGCATAATGAAGAATTTAGATGTGATTATTTAATTAAAGAATTAAAAGAAGGTAAAAATATTGCTTTAGTATCTGATGCGGGAACTCCAGGTATTAGCGATCCGGGTGAGGAAATTGTTGAAGCTTGTATTGAAGAAAATATAAAAATAATACCAATTCCTGGAGCTTGTGCTATGGTAAATGCTTTAATTACATCTGGTATTAGTACAAAAGAGTTTTGTTTTTTGGGGTTTCTTCCTTTAAATAAAAAGAACAGAAAAGAAAAGTTAGAAGAGATTAAAAATATTAATAAGACTATTATTTTATATGAAGCTCCTCACAAAATTAAAAGTACTTTAGAAGACTTAAGAGCTATTCTAGAAAAAAATAGAAAAGTTGTTTTAGCAAGAGAGATGACTAAAATTCACGAAGAGTTTATTAGAGGTAATATTGACACTATTATAGAAAGAGCTGATAATTTAAAAGGAGAAATGGTTTTAATTATTGAAGGTAATTTAGAAAAAAAAGAAAATGAGCTTAATAATTTAAGTTTAGACGAACATTACAATTATTATAAAAAACAAGGTTTTAGTAAAAAAGATATTATTAAAAAGATTGCTAAAGATAAAAATGTTAATAAAAACGAAATTTATAAGCAATTCATAAATAAAGAAGAAGATTAACTTCTCCTTTATTTTTTACTATCTTCTTTCAAATTTGCTATTTTTTCTGAACATTTTTTACAAATTTGTTTATCGTGATATGTTACTAAATTTTTTGTGCTTCCACAGAATATACAATTAGGTTCAAATTTTTTTATTACTATAGAAGAACCGTCTACATAGATTTCAACTGGGTCTTTTTGAGATATATCAAATTGATTTCTTATTTCTATTGGAATTACTACTCTACCTAGCTCGTCCAACTTTCTAACAATACCTGTTGATTTCATAACAACTCCCTCCTTTAAAAGTTATATATTTCAATCTTTTATTTTTAGTATATATTATCATAAATAAGTTTTTTGGTCAAATTTTTTAACATTAACTACAAAATAAAAAAATATAAATTTTTAAATATATAAAAATTAAATTTATTAAAAAGTTTACAATTAAAATTGTAACAAAAATGTAATAAAATTTACATTGAAAAATATAACTATTTTAGTTTATAATTAATATGTAAATAAAAATGAATTAAAAAAGGAGTAATAGAAATGAAGAGAATTACTAGTAAAAGTCTAAATATATTAATCATATTTATTTTATTAATAATATATATATGTCCTATTATAACATTTGCAAATTCTAATTTTACTACGTATGTTGCTTTAGGAGATAGCATTGCATATGGTTATGGACTTGCAAATAGAGAAACTGAAAGTTATCCTAATATGATAAGAGAGAAATATAATATATCAGAATCAAATTTCCAAAATTTAAGTATACCAGGTATGACTTGCACAGAGTTTTACCAAAAAATACAAGAGGAAGATTATACAAACGTAATAAGTAATGCAGATCTTTTAACAATTTCAATAGGCTCAAATGAGTTACTTGGACTTGTTACCAAGGCTGTATCAGAGGTAACTGGTGTTCCTGAAGATAGTGCTAATTTTGTTGAAGAAGCACAAAATGTTTTTCTTAATGCTAATATGTTAGAAAAATTAAATATGCTAACAGAAATATATAATATGTTTACATCAGAAGAAATGAAATTACAAATTGAAGCTTCAATAAATGCTTATAAAGATAGTTGGACAAAATCTATACAATATATTAAACAAATAAATCCAGACATAACTATTGTTGCAACTGAATTTTACAATCCATATTATGAAATAAGTTTAGGAAGTTATGATTTAGGCGGATTTGTTGATGAAAATATTCAAAAGTTAAATGAAATTTTAATAAATAGTAGTAATTCAGAAACAGAATATAAAATAGCCAAAATTTATGATGCTTTTAATATTACAGATCCAAGATTAACAAATGTAAATATTTCACTTTCTAATTTAAATGTAGATCCTCATCCAAATGCTTTAGGTCATGAAGTTATTTGTACTAAAATAATGGATGCATTAGTAGATGTAGATAACAAAAAAGATATATCAGAGTTAACAATTAGTGAGATAAAAGACCAAGCATATACAGGAGAAGAAATTACTCCAAAAGTTACAATTAAAGATGGCGATGTGGAATTAATAGAAAATCAAGATTTTACAGTGTCATACAGTGACAATCTAGATATAGGCGAAGCTAAAGTAACTATTATTGGAATTGGAAATTATGAAGGAAAAGTAATTAAAACATTTAATATTACAAATTCAGAACAAAAAGATATATCAAACTTAGATACTACAAAACTAAATGATGAAACTTATACTGGTATAAAGATAACACCAGATGTTGAAATTACAGATGGAGATTATAAATTAATTAAAGATACAGATTATGAGTTATCATATGAAAATAATATAAATGTTGGTACGGCTAAGATAATAATTAGAGGAATTGGAAACTATACTGGAAGTAAAACATTAGAGTTTAATATAATTCAAAAAGATATAAATTTAACAACAGTACAAGATATTGTAAATCAAGTATATACAGGTGAAGAAATAACACCAAATGTTATGATATCTGATGGTTCCGCAAAGTTGGTTGAAAATAAAGATTATAATATTTCCTATGAAAATAATATAGAGTTGGGAGAAGCTAGTATTACAATAACAGGAATAGGAAATTATACTGGTACTACAACGAAAAAATTTAATATAGTAGAAGAAAGTACAGGAGAAATTAAAAATATAGCTGATTTAACAATTGATGAAATAGGAGATAAAATATATACAGGAAAATTAATTACTCCTGAGCTTAGAATAAAAGATGGAGATACAGTTTTAATAAAAAATGTAGATTATACAATAAATTATACAGATAATATAAATATAGGAACAGCTAAGGTTATTATAAAAGGAATTGGAAACTATGAAGGACAAGTAGAAAAACAATTTAATATAGTTAGAAAAGATATTAACTATACTACTATTTTAGATATTCCAGATCAAATTTATACAGGTGAAAATATAGAAGTAAATATAACAATTGAAAGTGACGGTATTGTTCTAAAAGAAGGAGAAGATTATACTATAGAATATGTTAATAATAAAGAAGTTGGAACAGCTTCAGTAAAAATAGAGGGTATAGGAAATTATGAAGGAACGATGACAAAGACATTTAATATTATTGAAAATAATGATAACGAAAATGATAATAAACAAGATAACAATATAAATAATAGTGAAAATAATAATATGGTTGCTGATAAAATACTTCCTTTTGCAGGAAAAAATATTATTCTATATATTCTTATTGGAGTACTAACTATAGTAATTGCTACAACTTTTATATGGCTTAAGAAAAATAGAGATATTAAATAAAGTAATTTTAAATTAATAAGAAACTATTGTATGTAAAAAATACAATAGTTTTTTTCATAAAAAAGTTTTTTTCTAATAAAATTATTCAAAGGTGATAATATGTTAAATATAATTTTCCCAATTTTTATTTTAATTTCTTTTGCTTTTGGTATTTTTACAGGAAAGTTAGAAGATTTAAATAATTCTATTTTTGAAAGTACAAATCAAGCAATTACATTATCTTTTGAGCTATTAGGTACTATGTGCTTATGGAGTGGTATTATGAATATAGCAAGTAAAACTTCTTTAATTAGTAAACTTATTAAATTATTATCTCCTATTCTTAATTTTTTATTTCCTGATTTAAAAGAAAATAAAAAAATTAAAAAAGAAATTTCTATGAATATTGTAGCAAATATTTTAGGATTAGGTAATGCTGCTACTCCATTAGGTTTAAAAGCTATGAAGTCTATGCAAGAGGAAAATAATAATAAAGGTATTTTATCAGATAGTATGATGATGTTTATTGTTATTAATACTGCTTCTATACAACTTATTCCGACTACTGTCATTGCTATTCGTAATTCTTTAGGTTCTAACAACCCAAGTTCTATTATTTTTCCTACTTGGGTAGCTACTATTATTGCAGCTTTTGTGGGAGTTTTTGTTACTAAAATCGTTATAAAATTAACAAAGGGAGTAAAATAATATGCAAGTGATTAATTTTTTTTCTAATTTAGCTATGCCTATGGTTATTTTTTTTATTGTTTTATATGGAGTAACTGAAAAAGTTAAAGTTTTTGATAATTTTTTAGAAGGTGCTAAAGAAGGCATTAAAACTACTTTTTCTATTTTACCCACTCTAATTGGTTTGTTTTTAGCAATTGGAGCTTTAAGGAGTTCGGGCATTTTAGATTTAATTATTAAGATTACTAGTCCTATTTTAGAAATATTTAATTTTCCAAGTGAGCTTATGCCACTTGCTATTTTAAGACCTATTTCAGGTAGTGCTTCTATTGCTGTTGCTACAGACATTATGAAACAAGCAGGTGTTGATTCTTTAATTGGTAATATTGCTTCTACTATTATGGGTTCTACTGAAACTACTCTTTACACAATTGCTATTTATACTAGTTGTATTAAAATAAAAAAGACTAGATTTATTCTACTTGCTGCCCTTACTGCTGATATTACTGGTATTATTGTAAGTAACCTTATTTGGAATTTTTTATAAATGTAAAAAATAATAAATAGAAATATTTTTGTACAAAGTATGTCAATAATTTTTAAAAATGTCATAAAAAAATAATAAAATTAACTTTTAAATTAAGTAGTTGACAATAAAATATAAATGGTAGTATTATAGATATAGTTAATTCAAATTTTAATTCTTATTTTTCCTAGTTTTAAGATATAAAATTAAAAATAAAAGTGAAAAATGAAAAAATAAAATTAAGAAAGAAGTGATTTTATGAAAATAATTTTATTTATATTAATATTTTTAATAGTTAGAAAAGTAATAATAAAAAAGAAAACAAAAGAATTAATAAAAGAATTGGAAATAAAAAAAGATAAGAAAGGAGAAAGAAGAAACAAGAAAAAAGAAAAAATAAGAAAATAAAAAAAGAAAAAAATAAAAAATAAAAAACAGATAATAAATTATCTGTGATAAGTTTCGTTATGGGAAATTTTAAAGCTTCTAAAAATTTGTTCTAAAAGGAATACTCTAAATAATTGATGAGGAAAAGTCATTTTAGAAAAAGAAATTATTTTATTACAATTATTTAGAAGTTCATCTGTTAAACCTAAAGAACCACCAATAATAAAAGAAATATTACTATTTTCCATAGAAATATTATCAATAGTTTTAGAAAATTCTTCAGAAGTAAATTCTTTACCTCTTAAATCTAAAGCAATTTTATAACTATCTTTAGGAATATGAGAAAGTATTTTACTTGCTTCTTTTTCCTTAATTTCTATTTCTAAACTAGAATTCAATTTATCAGGAATTTTCTCATCTGAGAGTTCAATAATATTTAATTTACAATATTTAGAAAGCCTTTTAGAATATTCATCTATTGCATCTTTCAAATATTTTTCTTTAATTTTACCAATACAAATAATATTAATAGTTAGCATTTTTAATTTCCTTATTTTTTACTCTTTTTTGTTTTATTTACTTTTTAATATCAATAATCTTACTATGTGTATCTCTAGAAGCAACATTAAGAATAAGTCTATCTTGATTATTACTAGAAATAAGCTCATCAATAACAGTTTGGTAAGCAAGTTCTGGAAAATTACTCTCTTTACTTAAATGACCTAGCATTGCAGTTTTTAAACCAGACTGTATCAAATAAGAAAGAGTTTTACCAGCAATTTCATTAGATAAATGCCCTGTTGGACCTGCAATTCTTGTTTTTAAAGAAAATGGGTAAGATGAGTATTTTAAAACTTCTGGGTCATAATTTGCTTCAAGCATTACAAATAAGCTTTCTTCTAAATTCTTTAAAATACCACTGGTCATATGACCAATATCTGTTGCTATACTTATTTTTTTGTCATTATTATAAATATTAAAACCACAAGGGTTTACTGCATCATGTGGTATTGAAAAAGGTTTAATGGCTAAATCACCAATTTCAAACTTATCAGTAACCTTAAAAAGTTTAATATTTTTATCTGCAATTTTATCTTTTTGTTTAGGCATATTATCTAAAGTTTCTTGATTTACAAAAACAGGTAAATCAAACTTTTTAGAAAAAGAACCTAAAGATTGAACGTGGTCTATATGTTCGTGTGTAACTAAAATACCATCTAAAGATTTTGGGTCTACATTAATATCATTTAAAGCTGTTTCAATCTTCTTACAACTAACACCAGCATCTACTAAAATCTTGGTATTATCAGTTTCAACAAATAAACTATTTCCACTACTTCCACTATATAAACTACAAAATTTAAACATTGTTTATTACTTCCTTATTCTTCTGTTACTCTTTTAATATTTGCTCCTAATTTTCTAAATTTACCTTCAATATCTTCATATCCACGGTCAATATGTTGTAAATTATATATATCGGTCTCACCTTGTGCACAAATGCCAGCAATAACTAAAGCAGCACCTGCTCTTAAATCTGTACAATATACAGGAGCACCAGATAATTTTTTAACACCTTCAAAAAATGCTGTTTTACCATTTGCTGTAATTTTAGCGCCCATTTTATTTAATTCATCTGTATATTGGAATCTAGATTCCCAGATACTTTCATTAATAACACTATTACCATTTGCTAAAGATAATACAACACCCATTTGTGGTTGTAAATCTGTTGGAAAACCTGGATAAGGTAAAGTTTTTATATGTGCTTTATTTGGTCTTTTATTACACCAAACACGAATACTATCAATATTATCTTCAACATTTCCACCAACTTCAATAATTTTAGCAGTGATAGACTCTAAGTGTTTAGTAATACAATTTTTTAAAGTAATATCACCTCTGGTTGCAACTGCAGCAAGCATAAAAGTACCTGCTTCAATCTGGTCTGGAACGACTGAATAAGTTGCATCCCCGTGAAGTTTTTCAACACCATTAATTTTAATAACATCAGTACCAGCACCACGAATATCTGCCCCCATTGTATTTAAAAAGTTTGCAACATCAACTATATGTGGCTCTTTTGCAGCATTGTCTATAGTTGTAGTTCCTTTTGCTAAAACAGCTGCTAGCATTACATTAATAGTAGCTCCAACAGAAACAATATCCATATAAATAGGTGCACCTTTCAATTTTTTAGCTTTAGCATTTATCTTTCCTTTTTCTACAGTAACATTTGCACCTAAAGCTTCAAAACCTTTTATATGTTGGTCAATTGGTCTTGCACCTAATTTACAGCCACCAGGCATACCAACTTCTATTTCACCTTTCCTACCAAGCATAGAACCAATAATATAATAAGAAGCTCTAAATTTACTTGTCAAATCCATAGGTGCTTTTGTTGTTTTTATTTCTCTAGTATCTATAGTTATAGAATTTTTATTGTTCCAAGTAATTTTTGCACCTAATTTTTCTAAAATTTCACAAGAAATTTCAATATCACTAATATGTGGTAAATTCTCAATTGTACAAACACCATCTATTAACAATGTTGCAGGAAGTATTGCAACTGCTGCATTTTTTGCTCCGCTTATTTCAACCTCTCCTTTTAATTGAGTAGGTCCTGTAACTACTAATTTTTCCAATTAAATTCCCCCTGTATATATCCCTTATTTTTTTAGTATTTCAAATAAAAATAGAGTGTATTACATTAACACTCTATTACTAACTAAATATACCATAAAGTCAAACACATTGCAAGTTATTTTCTTGCAGTAATGAAATTGTTTTGGTTAAAAAACTCAAGTATCTTAAATTTAAATTGTATTTTAGTATCAGAATCATTAGAAACTAGAGCATATTCCTCTTCTGATAAATTATTTTCTAATTCTTCTTTAGACTCTTCTGGAACAACACCAGAACTTACATCAACAAAACATAGAGGTGGAAACATTACACACCACCAGTTTTGACCTTTAGCTTCTCCAATTTCTACTCTTAAAGCATCATAAAAACCAGCAGGTAGTGATATATCACCATAATCTTTAGTAGGAAAACTAAAATTACCAATACTAATATTAACATCATAAGAATAACCGTTATCTTTAATAGTATCTAAAGCAATTTGTTTAAAATCATCTTTGTGTTCAGTAACTAAATTAATTGCATCTTGTTTATTTTCACAATTAGCACAAATACTATTCATATAATTAATTAAACTATCTCTAACTTTATACTTTAAATCTTGGTCTTCTTTAGAATCACTATTTGCAATAACGTGCAATCTAAAAACGCTATTTGCAATGTCAGTAGAAACATTTTGAGCATAAGAAAATGCACAAATTGTTGTATATAAAAAAAGTAAAAAACTTAAAATAATTACCATTTTTACCTTGGAATTTTTAAAGAAATTTAATATTTTTTTCATAAGTTACCTCCAAAAAACTTTTTTTCTAAAATCTTCTTGTTATAAGTATTAACAAAAATGAATATATTTATACATATTAGAATTATTTTAATTTTTTTGAAAAAAATGTCGAAAACTTTTTTGAAATATATTTGAAATATTATTGACACATTTGTAAATAAATGGTAAAATTTACCAGTAAGCAGAAATAAAAAATCTTGATTTCCGTAAGGATAGAAAAGAAAAAGGAGAGAGTTTTTATGGAGAAAACAAAAGAAAAAACTTGCGTATTTTTTGCAAGCGACTATCATTTTGAAATGATAACATTACCATTTATAGAAAAAAATTTAAGAAATAATAAAAAAATTATAGTTCTAACAGAGAATGATTTAGAAGATACAATCAAAAATTTAATATCAAAAGTAAATTTGAAAGAAGAGAAGAAAGAAAAAATATTTAAAATCGACTGGAAAAATAATGATTTAAAAAAATTCAAAGAAATAAAAAAAGAAGTAGAAAATAAAGAAGATTTAATAATTTTTATAAAAGGAAAAGAGAATTATATTAAAAATGTAAATGAAAATATAGCAAAATGGACAAATAAAACAGACACAGTAAAAATAATAGATTGTTATGATGTAGAAGAAATTAGAGAACATTTTGCAGACGTAGTAAATTATTATGAAAATGTATTAAGTACTACGGGAGAAAGAAAAATACGTCAACTGAAAAGTTAAATGCAACTTGGAAGAGGTAAAAGCAATTTGTACGAGAAATAGCAATTTATAAGCAATATTTTAGGGCAAAGGTATTGCTTATTTTGCATTTTTAGTGTAAAATATATGTATATTCCAAGAAAAATTTGCAAGGCAAACAAGCCAAATTGTATTTAAATTTTTTTCTGTAAAGTTAAATGCCATTTGACTCTAGTTTGTAAATATTAAATTAAGTAAATGTTTTTGGTTAAGATTTTATTTGTTAAAAGTTAAAAAGTGTTTATTTTAAAAGATGAGGAGTGGTGTTTACCTCATCTTTTGCTATCTTTTGTATATTTAATTTATCAGCTACTTTTTTACCATAAATAAAAGTAAATACTTCATAAGGTGTTTTATCACCTAATGATTTTCTTGGAGTAGAATTTATGTGTGAGAACATTAAATCTACTTTTTCCTGTGTTAGATGTGACCAATTCTGTCCCTTAGGTAGAATTTCTCTAATAAAGAGATGATTGTTTTCTACATGTGGCTTTTGACTTGATTGTTGAGGGTCACAATAAAATATTTTGCTTCTTATTTCACCAGTTTCAGTATTTATCTCAAATTGTATAGGCTTAGAAAATTCTGTACCTCTATCAGTTAAGAGAAGCGAAAATAAGCTCTCAAATTCTTTATCAGATAATTTGTCTTGAAGTCTATTTAAAGCTGTTGACATTGAATCTGAAGTCTTTTTACTATGTAATATTCCAATCATAAAAGAAGTATTTTCAAAGATGAAAGTTTGAATGTAAGGTCCAGATTGATTATTATAAACTGTATCCATTTCTGTTGTAGGAACATTAGGATTTTCAAGTTTATATTCAAGATAATCAGTATAAGTTCTACCTTCATAACAAGCTGGTTCTTTTCTCTTTTTTAGTGTTTCTTTCTTATGCATCCTTCTTTTTACTTTTCTTTTTAAAGTTAAATTTGTTACATCCCAATCTTTAAATAGTCCCATTTCTATGTAGTTATAAATTGTTTTTTCACACAAGTTTATTTCAGGGTGATTGTGTAAGATAGTATAGATAGATTGTCCGTTTTTTTATTAAAGGGCATATAATATGAGCTAGTTCAATTAATTCTGATCTAGTTAAATTAACACCCTGTCTAGCATCAGTTAAAGTGTATTCATAACTTTTTTGAGCAATTTTAGCTTTATAGAAATATTTATCCAACTTACAAGATTTTAAGTTGGGACAATTATTACAAGCACCGATGTATCTATCTCTGTCAGGACATTTAATTGGTTGATATAGACTACATTTACCAGTACAAACCTTACAATCTTTAAAGAAAGAGCAATTATAAGCGTTTTCATTAAAAAGATTAGAAGGTTTAAGTTTTCTGTGCCTCATAATTTCTCTAGCAACAGTAGAACGACTCTTATCAATTTCATCAGCAATCTCAAATTTTCTTTTTCTTAAGTTAATCATTTCTTCTATTTTACATCTTTGGTCGAAAGACAGCTTACTAGCATTTTTCATAGGATACCTCTTTTCTACCAAAAACATTTACATAATTAATTATATCAAAAATGCTTTAAGTTGTACACTAAGAGACCATGTAAGAGTAAAGTATATCTTGTGTCTTCTTAATTGCTTTTACTTTTTCAATTGAGGAGAAAGAAAAATACAAAAATAATATGTCAAAAGTGTTGATATTTTTCTTATAATAGTATATAAATAAAAGTGCACATACTATTTAAGAAAAGGAGATTTTATAATGGAAAATAACTTAGGAGAAATTAAAGCAATTTTAAAAAAATATGGTCAAGAACATTTATTAAATAATTATGAAAAATTAGATGATGTTCATAAGAAAAAATTATTAGAACAAATTAGTGAGATTGATTTTGAACTTGCTAAAAGTTTATATGAAAACACAAAAAAAGAAATTAAAAATAACAAAGACGAAATAACACCAATAGATTATTTAGATAAATTCAAATTAGGAGATAAGTTTAAATATTATGAAGAAATAGGAAAAAAAGCAATAAAAGATGGAGAATTAGCAGCAGTAACAATGGCAGGAGGACAAGGAACAAGACTACGGACACTCAGGGCCAAAAGGAACATATGATATTGGGTTAGACTCTCATAAATCATTATTTGAATTGTTATGTGATGGTTTAAAAGAAGAAGGAAAGAAATATGGAGTAACAATTCCGTGGTTCATAATGACAAGCAAAGAAAATAATAAAGAAACAGAAGATTTTTTTAAAAAGAATAAATATTTTGGATATGAAAAAGATAAAAACTTATTTTTCTTTATCCAAGGAGAATTACCAATGATGGATACAGAAGGAAAAATATTAATTGGAGAAGATGGTTTAGTAAAACTTGCAGCAGATGGACACGGAGGAATATATGAGTCATTGGTTAAAACAGGTATGACAAAGAAAATGAAAGAAATGGGAGTAAAATGGGTATTTATCGGAGGAGTAGACAATTGCTTAGTAAAAATGGTAGACCCAGTACTTATGGGAATAGCAATAGATAAAGGAGTAACAGTTGCTTGTAAATCAGTAGTAAAAGCAAACCCAAATGAAAAAGTTGGAGTATTCTGTAAAAGAAATGGAAAACCAAATGTAATAGAATATACAGAAATAACAGATGAAATGGCAGAAGCAAGAGACAAAGATGGAGAATTGCTATATGGAGAATCACATATTCTTTGTAATCTATTTAGTGTAGAAGCAGTAGAAAGAATGGGAAAAGAACCATTACCATATCATGTAGCATATAAGAAAGCAAAATATATAGATAAAGATGGAAAGTTAGTAGAACCAGACTCTCCAAATGCATATAAATTTGAAGCATTTTTATTTGATGCATTTAGCGAAGTAGATGATATGGCAATTTTAAGAGTAAAAAGAGAAGAAGAATTTGCACCAGTTAAAAACTCAGATGAAGCGGGAGTGGATTGTCCAAAAACAGCAAGAGAATTATATAAAAAATTTTATAAAATAGATTAAAAAAAGGAGAAAATAGTTATGGATTATATGGAAGAATATAAAAGATGGTGTGAAAGCCCAGAATTTGATGAAGAAACAAAAAAAGAATTATTAGAAATTAAAGATGATGAGAAAGAAATAGAAGATAGATTTTATAAAGAATTGGAATTTGGAACAGCTGGACTTCGTGGAATAATAGGTGCAGGAACAAATAGGATGAATAAATACACAGTAGGAAAAGCAACACAAGGCTTAGCAAATTATATAGTGGAAGAAGGAACTGGAGACAAAGGTGTTGCAATAAGTTATGATTCAAGAAAAATGTCAAAAGAATTTAGTATGCAAACTGCCTTAATATTAAATGCAAACGGAATAAAAACATATCTTTTTGAAAATTTAAGACCTGTACCAGAGTTATCATTTGCAGTAAGAAATTTAGGGTGTACAGCAGGAGTTATGATAACAGCAAGTCATAACCCACCAAAATACAATGGATATAAAGTATATTGGGATGATGGTTCACAAATAGTAGCTCCGAGAGATAAAGATATAATAGCAAAAGTAAGAGCTGTTGAAAGTTATAGTGAAATAAAAGAAATAACAAGAAAAGAAGCGGAAGAAAAAGGTCTATTCAATGTAATAGGAACAGAAATGGATGATAAATACTTAAGTGTATTAAAATCAAAAGTATTAAATCCTGAAATTGTAAAAGAAGAAGGAAAAACTTTAAAAGTAGTATATACACCACTTCACGGAACAGGTAATACCATTGCAGAAAGACTATTAAATGAAATAGGTTTAAAAAAGGTATATGTAGTACCAGAACAAAAAGATCCAGATGGAAACTTTCCAACAGTAAGTTATCCAAACCCAGAAGATAAAAAAGCATTTAAATTAGCATTAGAATTAGGAAAAAAAGTAGATGCAGATGTAGTTCTAGCAACAGATCCAGATGCTGATAGATTGGGTATTTATGCAAAAGATAGTAAAACTGGAGAATATATGGAATATACAGGAAATATGTCAGCTTTGTTAATTGCAGAATATAGAATATCACAAATG
Source organism: uncultured Clostridia bacterium (assembly GCA_944388035.1). Lineage (GTDB taxonomy): Bacteria > Bacillota > Clostridia > TANB77 > CAG-508 > CAG-269. The sequence continues at coordinate 63,361 of CALXHF010000002.1, forward strand.
AAAGAAAAAAATATACTTCCAAAAGATGGTATGATAATAACAACAATAGTATCATCAAACTTAACAAGGGCAATAGCAAAAGAATATGGCTTAGAGTGTATAGAAGTATTAACTGGTTTTAAAAATATTGGCTTAGTTATGAAAAAAGCAGAAGAAAATAAAGATAAAACTTATGTATTTGGTTTTGAAGAAAGTTATGGGTGTTTAATAGGAGACTATGCAAGAGATAAAGACGGAATAGCAGCAGTAATGGCACTATGTGAAGCAGCGTGTTTCTATAAATCTAAAGGAAAAACTTTATGGGATGCAATGGAAGATATCTATAAAAAATATGGATATTATAAAGAAACACAAGTTTCAATCGTTTTAGAAGGTGCTGAAGGTGCTGAAAAAATACAACAAATGATGACAAATATGAGAAATACAAGTTTAGATAAAATAGGAGATTATAAAGTATTAGAATTTAAAGATGTTGAAAAAGATATAGTTAAAGATATGAAAACAGGAGAAATAAAGAAAACAGGACTTCCAAAATCTAATGTTTTATATTATGAATTAGAAGATGACGCTTGGTGTTGTGTAAGACCGTCAGGAACAGAACCTAAAATAAAATTATATATGGGAATAAAAGGAACATCAGATGAAGATGCTAATAAAAAATTAGAAGAATTAAAAAATGCAATGGTAGCAATTGTAAAATAATAATTGAGAACAAAATAAAAATAAACAATATAACAAAAAAAGATGAAACAATAAAGATAAGTAAAATGATGAAATAAATAAAATGAATAAAACAGTTTTTAGAAATAAACTAAAAACTGTTTTTCCTATTTAATATTATTATCTAATTTCCAATCAGGAAGATTTCTTTGAATTGCACCAAACAAATTAGCTCTAACCATTGGAATATTTTTACTTAAAGTATAAATTAATTGTTTCATATCTTCACGTTTAGACTTTCCGTCCATAGGGCATACCTTAGGCATAACAGAAATATCATTTTTCTTGATAAATCTTTTAATATCTTTTTCTGGAGTATAAATTAAAGGTCTAATTAAAGTTATTTTAGTTCTATCCATATAACTTTTAGGAGCAAAAGTACTAATACTACCAGTATAAAGTAAATTTAATAAAAAAGTCTCTAAAACATCATCTTGATTATGACCAAGAGCTATTTTATTACAGCCTTCTTTAATTGCAATAGAGTTTATAATACCTCTTCTTAAATTTGCACATAAAGAACAAGGATTTTTTTCTTTTCTAATATCAAAAACAATTTCCTTTGCGTGGCTATCATCTATAAATAAAGGAATACATAAGCCATCACATATTTTTTGTAAAAGTTCAGTATCAAAAAACTCAAAACCTGGGTTAATGCTAATTGCCACAATATCAAAATGTTTTGGATAAAACCTTTGTAAAGACTTAAAAGCATATAACATAGTTATAGAATCTTTTCCACCAGATAAGCAAATACCTATTTTATCTCCTTCATCAATCATTTTATATTCTTCTATCGCTTTTCTAAAATTACTAAGAATTTTTTGCATATAAATCACCTATATAATTATACCAGATAATGTCAAGTGAGAATTTTGGGGACGGGCCTTTTTTTGTCTCACTTTTAAAAAATGTATATCAAATTTATTAAAAAGTGTATATTAAATTTATTAAAAAATGTATATTTTAATTGAAAAAATTTAAAATATATTATATAATAGTATAAAGGGAGGCGAGTTTTATGTCTTTAAGAAAAAAAGAATATATAAATAGGTTAGTTGATAAAAAAATAAAAGAGTATTTATCTGTATTTGGGGCTGTTAGTATAGAAGGTCCAAAATGGTGTGGTAAAACTTGGACTTCATTAAATCACGCAAATAGTGTAGTTTTATTAGATGATGAAGAAACAAGACAAAAAGCGGATTTAAGTTTAGATTTGATTTTAAATAAAGAAAAACCAGAATTAATTGATGAGTGGAATTTAGTTCCTAAAGTTTGGGATGCAGTTAGAAGAAAATGTGATGAGACGACTAAAAAAGGCAATTATATTTTAACGTGTTCTACTAAGTTAACAGATAAAGAGCAAAAGGAAAAGATACACCATTCTGGAGCCGGTAGAATATGTAGAATAGAAATGCATACTATGAGTTTATACGAGTCTGGCGATTCAACAGGTAAAGCATCTTTACAAGATATGAAAAATGGAAAGTTAAAAACACAAACAAATGAAAAAATTACTTTAGAAAAATTAGCGAACCTAATAATCAGAGGCGGATGGCCTTCTAATATTAATGTTGATGAAGATAAAATAGCAATTATTCCTAGAAGTTATATAGATGCTATACTAGATAAAGATATAAATGATGATAAAAAAAGAGATAAAAACAAAATGTTTATGTTATTAAAAAGTTTAGCAAGAAATGAAACTACAGTTGTAGGAAATAATACTTTATTAAAAGATATCAGTGAAATTGGTGATGAAAAAGAAAGAATAGAAAGTAGAATAACTATTGATGATTATTTAGATGTTTTAAATAGATTACACATAATAGAAAATCAAGAAGCTTATAGTGAAAATTACAGGTCGCCTACAAGGGTTGGAAAATCACCTAAAAGACATTTTATAGATACATCACTTGCTTGTAGTTGTCTAGACTTAACAAAAGATAAATTAATGAACGATTTAAAGACATTTGGTTTTATGTTTGAGTCAATGGTGGAAAGAGATTTAAGAATTTATATGGAATATTTAGATGGTAATATATTTCATTTTAGAGATAATGTTACAGGTTTAGAAGTTGACACAATTTTAGAATTTAACGATGGAGAATATGCTGCAATAGAAATAAAATTAGGCTTTAACCAAGTAGAAGAAGCCAAAAAGAGTTTAAAGAGTTTTTATAATAATATGATAAAAAAACCAAAATTTATGTGTGTTGTAGTTGGTTTTACAGATGTAATAGCAAAAGACCCTGAAACAGGAATATATATAGTACCTATTACGGCTTTAAAACCATAAGAAAGTCAACATAACAATTTGTTGACTTTCTTTCATAAATATCTTATAATAAAGTAGCATAAAAAATAAAAAGAAAATGTGCTAGTAGCTCACCAGGATAGAGCGCTTCCCTCCTAAGGAAGAGGTAGGGGGTTCGAGTCCCTTCTGGCACACCAAAATAAAAAAATCTATAAATGTCTATTTTTCAACGTTTATAGATTTTTTTGTTTATAAAGTAATGCAATAACAATGCAGTAGAGTTTTTAATTTATATTTTTAGTTCCAAAATAATAAGCTTCTTATATTTGTAACTTTTTTTATATATAATTTATAATTATTTAAACTGTGAGCATTTTATTTTTAATATTCTTTTTAATTTGTTATATTGCCAAATATATAACCCATTTTTACTAGATTATATATTGTTCTTTGCCTATTTTCTTTTTGATTTTTTCAGAATAAAATTTGCAATTTTTAAGAAATTATGCTACAATATTGACAGACAGAAAAAGAAGTGTTACAATTCTATTACTCAAATATTACAAATAAAGAAAGTTTGTAATATTTGTTGACAAAAGATAATATATATATTATTAATATAAAAAAGAGATTAAGGACATAAGCCCTTAATCAATAGTGTTTAAATATGTTGAATTGGAGTTCTCTGTGCGAACTTCAATTTTTTCGTCTGAATATTTGATATATGTATTGTAACCTAAACTTGCTAAAAAACAAATAACAATACCAATTATTAAGGCTATTAAAGCTCTACCGAGATAACGAACTGCCACAACACTGCTATCATTTGTGTTCAATATACTCCACCTCCTTCAAATTAATATTGCAACTAACCGTCTTGCGAAGGCTAGGTGCATAAACAAATATTTAAGTTAATTATGTAAAAATACTAATTTATGCACCCAACCTGAAGGAGTTTTTAATCTAAACACTTGAGGACAATATATCAAAAATTAATGTTAAAGTCAAGACAAAATTCGACGAAAATGTGGATAAAATGTGGATAACCCTTCTTTTGAAAAAACAAATAGCTTTCTTAAAATTTGACAGAATTTTATAAAAATGCTAGAATAATTTACGATAACAACAGTAATTTATTTATAAAAAATGATGCCAGAAAATAGAAAAGTTCTGGCACACCATATTTTTTAAAAGGACTTTATTTATGGATAGTAAAGAAAAATTTATGAAAGAAGCTTTAAAAGAAGCAAAAAAAGCATACGAAAAACTAGAAGTTCCAGTAGGAGCTGTAATTGTTAAAGACGGAAAAATAATTGCAAGAGGGCATAATTTAAAAGAAACAAAAAAAGATACAACAAAACACGCAGAAATAATTGCTATTGAAAAAGCTAGTAAAAAACTTGGAGTTTGGAGACTTTTAGATTGTGAAATGTATGTTACATTAGAGCCTTGTTCAATGTGTGCAGGTGCAATGATTAATTCAAGAATAAAAAAACTTTATATAGGAGCTTTAGATAAAAAAACAGGAGCAGTTGGTTCTGTTTTAAATTTGCTTGAAGATTATAAATTTAACCATAATATAGAAGTAGAAAAAGGAATTCTAAAAGAAGATTGTGAAAAAATTTTAAAAGATTTTTTTAAAAATTTAAGAAAAATGAAAAATAAAACAAATAAAAAATAGGAGAAATTTATGAAGGAAAAAATTAAATATATAATTAGTAGAAAATATTTTCATATTTGTATGACAATAGTAATAATTGCAATTATATTATTTATTTCAGGAATAATGATTTTAAGATATCAAGTAGAAGGTGAAACAAATATGCCATTTGAAGTAACAAAAATTACTTTAATTAGTTCATCAGATACTGTAGATAAAAACCAAAGTGGTGAAATTACTAATTGGGCATTTGATATAAATCAAAATAATGATATCTATATTTATATAGAAAAGAACCAAAAATATACTGAACAAGAAGCTATAAAAACTATAAAAGTAGAAAACCTTAATGTAGAAAAAAATAGTGAGATTGGAGAAACAAAATTTTATAGACCAAATGTAGAAGAAGCGGGAACAAATTTTAAAAATACTGATGAAAATGCAATACAAGACTTAGTGTATGAAGGTGCAATGGAATCAGATATCAAAAATTTAAAAATAGGAAATCAAGGTGGAATTATAACCTTTAGATATGCAAATAACAAAGTAGCAGAATATACTGCTGATATATCTACAAATAGTGAAATAACAACAAATAAATTATTAAAAGAAGTTAATATAAATGAAGAAGATTTAAAGTCTAAATTAACATTTGATTTAAAACTAACAACAGAAAGTGGAAAAGAATATACAGCAAATATAGTTTTAGATTTCCCAGTAGCAGGAGTAGTAGAAAATGGAACATCTTCTATAGAAATAACAGATTTAACGGATATTGTTTTCAAGAGAACAAAAAATTAATTCAAAATTTTAAAATTTAAAATTTTACTTGCTAAAATACAAGATTCAGTATATAATACATATGGTATATACCTTGAATCTTTGTATGGAGAGTATCCAATAAAGACCTATGAACCTTGTCAGGTCCGGAAGGAAGCAGCAATAAATAGATATCTTTATGTGGAATACTTTCCATAGAGAGATTTGAGAGTGTCTACCATTTTTTAATAAAGGATGTGAGAATATTGGCATACACAGCTCTTTATAGAAAATTTAGACCACTTACATTTTCAGAAATAGTTGGTCAAGAACATATAACAAGAACATTAAAAAATCAAATTATAGCAAATAGAGTAGGACACGCATATTTGTTTAATGGTGGAAGAGGAACAGGTAAAACTTCTGCTGCTAAAATTTTAGCAAGAGCAATCAATTGCTTAAACCCTAAAGACGGAGAGCCTTGTAATGAGTGTGAAATATGTAGAGGTGCTATAAATGGGTCTTTAACAGATATTGTTGAAATGGATGCAGCTTCTAATAATAGTGTTGAAGATATAAGAGCAATTCGTGAAGAAGTAAATTTTTTGCCAACAAAAGCAAAATATAGGGTATATATTATAGATGAGGTTCATATGTTATCTACAGGAGCTTTTAATGCTTTGCTTAAAACATTGGAAGAACCGCCAGAACACGTAAAATTTATATTAGCAACTACAGAGCCACAAAAATTGCCTGCAACTATTTTATCTAGATGTCAAAGGTTTGACTTTAAAAGATTATCAAACGAAAATATTATTAAAAGATTAAAAATAGTTTGTAAAGAAAGTAATATTGAAATAACAGATGAAGCTATGCAAATGATTGCAGTTTTAGCAGAAGGAGCAATGAGAGATGCTTTATCTATTTTAGAAAGATGTGTACAAGATGGAGATAATAAAATAGATGAAAATAAGATAAGAGATTTAGTTGGAATTCCTAAAATAACGTATGTACATAACATTATAAAAGGTATAATAGATTATGATGTAGATAAAGCTTTAGAAGGTGTAGATATAGTGTTAAATGAAGGAAGAGACATTACTAATCTGTTATGGGAAATGATTAAATATGTAAAAGATATTCTAGTTTTTAAAACTTCTAAAAAGTTAGATTTATATACAGAAGAAGAAATTAAACAAATAGAAGTATTGGCAGAAAAATTAGATAAGCAAAGATTAATAAACCTTGTATATAAATTATCAGAACTAGAAAGTGATGTGAAATGGTCTACTCAAAAAACTATCGTATTCCAAGCTGGAATTATTAAATTGTGTAATAAAGAAGCAGAAGTTACAGGTGATTTAGAAGAAAGAGTAGAAAGAATAGAAAAATATTTAAAATCAGGAAAAGCAATAAGTGTAAATAATACACAAATAAATCAAGCTCAAAATGTAATAACTCAAAGAAATAACCAAATAAATAGAGTTGTACAAAATAGTCAAACTACAAATGCTTCAAAAGAACCAATTAAAAATATTATTGAGAAAAAACCAACAAGAAACTTTTCGAATAAAGCAGAGGAGTATTGGCCACAAATTGTTGGTGAACTAAAACAAAATGGAAAAATAGTATTATGTACTAGCTTAAAAGGTACAACTGCAAATGAAATTAATGATATGACTGTGGGGATAGAATTCCCAAACGGTATGAGTGCTTTTGATAGAACTGTTTTAGAAAAGCCAGAAAATATAAAAGAAATTTCAACTCTAGTATCTATGGCTTGTGGAAAGCCTATGCAAATTAAATATATTTCTGGAAATAGTAATGTTCATAATATAACAAATGAAGAAAATTTACAAAAACTTGCAAATGAGTCAGACATACCATTTAATGTCATTGATTAATTATAAAATAAAAAATAAGGAGGAATTTATAATGTCAAAAAGAGGAGGTTTCCCAGGAGGTATGGGAGGTTTTGGAGGTATGAACCTTGGAAATTTAATGAAAGAAGCAAAAAAGATGCAAGCAGATATGGAAAAATCACAAGCAGAGTTAGCGGTTAAAGAGTTTGAAGCATCAAGTGGTGGTGGAGCAATAACAGTTAAAGTTTCTGGGGAGAAAACTATAAAAGAAATAAAAATAAAACCAGAAGTAGTAGACCCAGATGATGTAGAAATGTTAGAAGATTTAATTTTAACTTGTGTAAACGAAGCTTTAAGACAAGTAGATTCAGCACAAGCACAATCACTTGGAAAATATAATATACCAGGCTTAGGATTATAAAATAAAACTGGAGGAGTAAGGGATGTCATTATATTCGCCATCAATAGAAAAATTAATAGAAAGTTTTGAGAGATTACCAAGTATAGGACATAAGACAGCTGCAAGATTAGCATTTTATATGTTAAATTGTTCTGAAGAAGAAACAAATGAATTTGTTTCTTCAATTATTAATGCTAAGAAAAATTTAAAATATTGTAGTAAATGTTTTAATATTTCAGATACAGACCCTTGTTCTATATGTAGTAATCCTAAAAGAGACCAGAGCATTATATGTGTGGTAGAAGATGTACGAGATATTGTAGCAATGGAAAAAACACATGAATTTAAAGGAGTATATCACGTTTTACACGGTTCTATTTCGCCAATGAACGGTGTTGGCCCAGATGATATTAAAATAAAAGAATTACTTTCAAGACTAATGGGTGGAGAAGTAAAAGAAGTAATACTTGCAACAAACCCAAGAGTGGAAGGTGAAGCAACAGCTATGTATTTATCAAAATTAATAAAACCATTAGGAATAAAAGTAACAAGAATAGCTCACGGAATACCAGTAGGTGGTGATTTAGAATATACAGATGAAATCACACTTACAAAAGCATTAGAAGGAAGAAGAGAAATGTAAAAATAAACCACATCTTATTTTATTAAGGTGTGGCATTTCTATATTAATTTTTAAATAAAATATCACAAATATCTCTAGTGGAATTAGGTCTTGCAAGTATTTTTGTATTTTCTTTCATAATATTAATTTTTTCTTTATTATTTAAAAGATTTTTAATTATTTCTTTAGAATTATCAGATTTTTTTATCCAAACAGCAATGTTTTTACTTTCTAAGAATTCAGCATTTTCTTCTTCTTGACCTGGTATAGGGTTAATAACAATCATAGGTAAATGAGAAGCTAAACTCTCAGAAGTAGTAAGGCCACCTGGTTTAGTTACAACTAAATCTGAAATCGCCATAAGTTTTGGTACTTCGTTTGAAAATTCTATTATTTTAACATTAGATCTAGCATTATTAGAATTTACAACTTCTTCAAATGCTGATTTCATTTTAGGGTTTTTTCCAGAAATAGCAATTATTTGAATATTATTATTTTTAGTTTCCTCTACAAAATTATTAAAAATTTGTACAGTTCTAGTTTTTCCTAGTCCAAATTCTCCACCGCCAAAGAATAAAATCGTAAATTTGTTTTCATCTAAATTATATTTATCAAAAATTTCTTTTTTATTGTACAATTTTTGGAAGTTTTCTGAAATAGGTATACCAGTATCAAATACTTTATTTTCAGATATGCCTTTACTAATTAAATAATCTTTCATCTTATTATGTGCAACAAAAAAGTAATCAGTATATTCATGACCTACAAGCCATTGGTCATGTGGTGCAAAGTCTGTCATTATAGTTGCTATTTTAGAATCTATTTTATTTTTTCTTTTTAAATAACTACACATTTGACTACCAAATGGATGAGTTGAAATTATTAAATCAGGTTTTTTTTCTCTAAGCAATTTTAATAATTTAATTGCCATAATTTTATTAGACCTAGTTGTAATATGAGCAAGTGGTCCTTTTTGTGCATCTGAATAAATTCTTCCCCAAGCCCAAGGTGCTTTTTTTGCCATTTCTCTATATGCAGCAGTTGTAACTTTCTCTATAGTTTTATTTACATATTTCATACAATCAATCATTTCTACATCTATGTCTGTATAATTAGTTTTAATGCAATTTTCGATTGATTTAGCAGCATTTAAATGTCCACCTCCATATGAGGCATAAAAAATTAAAACTTTCATAAAAAATTTCTCCTTTTATTTTGTTGATGTTATTTTAACATATACAAAAGAAAATTTCAAAAAAAAGGAATAAATCTTAAGAATTTTATACAAAATAATAAAAATTGGAAAAGAAAAAGGTGATTTTTTGAAAAATATTTTTAAGATAATTATTTTATTTACAATGTTAATATTAGCAATTATAGCAATATTTGTATTTGATAATGATTTAAGTGAACAAAATATTAGCTATGCAGCAACGTCTAACACTTCAGATACACAACTTATGGCGAGAGCAATAAACGGAGAGGCTAGAGGAGAGCCATATGAAGGGCAAGTGGCAGTTGGAGCTGTTATTTTAAATAGAGTAAAAAGCTCAAAATTTCCTAACACAATAGCAGGTGTAATATACCAAAGTGGAGCATTTACAGCAGTATCTGATGGGCAAATTAATGTGCCGATAGAAGAAGGATCTACTGTATATAAAGCAGCGAAAGATGCAATGAACGGTTGGGATCCAACAGGTGGTTGTATTTATTATTTTAACCCAAATACTGCTACAAATAAATGGATATGGTCAAGACCACAAGTTAAAACTATAGGAAAGCATATATTTTGTAAATAGAAAGGATGATTAGTTTGAAAAATATATTGGTGGATTGGAAAAATAGATTAAAAAAAGGACATATGCTCAGTGTTATATGTATTTTACTAATTATTGTTGGTATATTAGGAGCTATTTTATATAAAAAGCAAAGAGAATATAGGCAAGCATCAGAAAATAGTTATAATATGGCATTTTTTGAATTAGTAGATTATGTGCAAAATGTAGAAACTTACCTTGCAAAATCCTTAATTTCATCGACACCAGAGCATGGAGCAGAAACTTTAACTAATTTGTGGAGAGAAGCAAATTTAGCACAAGCTTATTTAAGTAGACTTCCAATAGAAAGCCAAGAATTAGCGAGTACTGAAAAGTTTTTAAATCAAGTTAGTGATTATAGTTATAGTTTGTCTAGAAAAAATATTTATAATGAAAAGTTAACTCAAGATGACTTAAATAATTTAAAAGAGCTACACTCATATAGCGTGGATTTAGAAAATACATTAAACCAATTATCAGAAGATTTAAACAGTGGTAGGTTTAAATGGGGAGAGTTAACTGAAAAAGGAACTGTTGCTTTTGCACAAGAAGTTGACAATATTTCTAAAGAAAGCTTTAGTAATTTAGAGGAAAATTTCCACGAATATGCAGGTTTAATATATGATGGAGCATATTCAGAACACTTAACAAGTAGTGAACCTAAAGGTTTAACAGGAGATGATATAGATGAAAACAAAGCAAAAGAAATAGCAGAAAATCCTGTTGGTAAAAACAATATAAAAGAGACAAAAAATTTAGGGTATTCAGAAAATGCTACAATACAAGTTTATGATTTTTCTATAACAAATAATGAAGATTTAAATATAAATGTTTCTGTATCTAAAAAAGGTGGTCATATAGTTTATATGAATACAAACAGAGAAGTAAATACAGAAATAATTTCGCAAGAAGAAGCAAATCAAAAAGGAAAAGATTTCTTAAATTCTAAAGGTTTTCCCAATATGAAAGAAACTTACTTTTTAAAACAAGAAGGAATTGTAACCATTAATTATGCTTATATGCAAGATAATGTAATAATGTATCCAGATTTAATAAAAGTAAAAGTTGCATTAGATAATGGTGAGATTTTAGGTATAGAAACAACTGGATATTTAAATAACCATATAGAAAGTAGAGATATTAGTAATATAAAAATAACAGAAGAAGACGCAAAAAAAGATTTAAATCCTAATCTAGAGATAACATCAAGTGGATTAGCTGTTATTCCAACGGATTGGAAATCTGAAATTCTTTGTTATGAGTTTAAAGGTAAAGTAGATGATAGAGAATTTTTAGTTTATATAAATGCTGAAAATGGTAGAGAAGAAGATATTTTAATAATTACAAATACACCAAATGGTACACTTGCTATGTAAGTAAAAAGGGGTTCATGCCCCCTTTTTAAAATTAATGTCTTTTATATGTATCTCTTGAAAGTAGTACTTTATCAACTACTTGCCCATTACGTTTTAAAATTTTGTATGCTTCTGAATAAATTGAATTTGCAGTTCTACCAGTTTCATATGCTGAGATTTCAACTTCATAATCATCATCTTGTTTTAAACCAAAAATTTGACAAGTTGCAACTCCACTAGAAACAGTACAAAGTATTTTTATTGGATAATTTCTATTATTTTTAAATTGAAAATCAAGTGACCCATAAACAACAGTTGCATCCCTACTTGCTTTTACATATGAAGGTACAAATTGATGATTAGTTCTTTCTACAATATCAAGATTTGCATATATAACAGCATTATAAATTGTAGAAGATATTTGACAAATACCACCACCTAAACCATCAACTACTTGACCACTAACATATATAGGAGCTTCTTTATAACCTGCAGCAATGGTTCTAGCACCTACTACTTTGTTATATGAAAAAGTTTCACCAGGCATTAATACAGTACCATTTACTTTATTTGCAGCTAATCTTAAATTAGTAGTTCTATCTGTATCACGTGTAGAATAATTTGTTGAAAATTGTGCAAGTAAATCTGGGAAAGCTTCTGTCCCTATCATATTAGTTGTAACATTTGGATAAAGTGTTTTTAATGGAATTGTATATTCTTCAGAAGAATTACTTGCAATCATAGCTTTTGCTTCTTCTATTGACATATTAAAATCTAGACCATTTTCAGAAGGATATACAGAAAATGGGTCTTGCGTATAATATGCATCTTTTGGTTCTTTATATATTTCAGTATGTATTTTATCTATATCAATAGGAGTAGGTGTTTTATTTGCTACAACAATTTCTATAGGTTGGTTTATCGTTTCTAAATTAGAAATTCCACTTTTAATAGCTTTTATAGTAGCATCTATATCAACAACTACGCCTTCTTTTCCTGTTGTTATTATTAAATTATTATCTTCTATATAATAACTGCTTTCAATAACTTTATCAGGTAGTTGTGAAGAAATTTCATTTAAATTTGTAGTTAATTGCTCACTATTAAGATTTACAGTTGGTTCTATATTAACATCCCCAAACATAGAAGATAAAACATAAAAATTATTTTGGAAAAGGTTTCCTTGTCTTCCAACACTATAAGCTTTATTTACAGCATCTTTTATATCAAAGCTAGTTTCTATTTGTTCTAGAGATATAGCTGTTTGATAATCACCGTGTTTTAAAGTTATTTCCTGTGGTAAAGATTGGTTAATATAATTTTCAACAGTAGATTTTGCTTCATCTTTACTCATATTTGAAACATCAATACCTTTAATATGTACACCAAATGCCATATTTTGATTTAAAGCATTATATCCTGTAAAAATTAGAAATGCTATAATAAAAATAGCTATAATAATAAAAACTAAAATTCCTAAAATTGATAAAACACTTTTCTTTTCCTTTTTTACAGGTTCAAACTCTTGAATTACATTTGTTTCATCATCTTTTTTTACTATAGCTGTAGTTTCTTCATTTTTTAAATTTTTTTCTAATTTTTTATTTTCTTGCCTAACTTCTTCTTTAATTTCTTTTTCAACTTCTTTAACGCTCATTTGACTCTCCTTTTGCTAAGTATCTATTTAATTATAGCATATTTTTTGTAAAAAAATATATATTTTAATAAAAAATTGTCAAAATAAATTTATAAAAATTGTATATACTATAATTATAAAACTTTTATTTAAGTTTTATGAGTCCAATTTATGAAATTTTCTAATATAAAGAAAATTTACAAGGAGGATATTATGAGTAAGTTAATATCAAATAATTTAAGAGAAGAAATAGCAAAAGAGTTAGGAGTGTATGACACAGTTAAAAAAGACGGAGGTTCTTGGGCAAATGTTTCATCAAAAGACTGTGGTAATATTGTAAAAAAAGCAATTGAAATAGCAAATAGAACAGTAGAATAAGAAAACAAGAAGCTTAGAGTAATAACTCTAGGCTTTTAAAATGAATTGTATTAATAAAAATATTATAAATAATGAAGTAGAACAAATTTTTTTTTGATGATATTGATAAGCATTTTAATCAAAAATGAGAAAGAAGTATTTTTTGATAACTTTTTATACTCCTGACGAGCCATCTACTACTCCCTGAAACTTGCTTAAATTATGGCAATATTATATAGCAAGTGGGCAAAACGACAAATTTAAAAATGATTATCTCAAAAGTTGAAAATAAAATACCACAAAAATATGAAATGAAATACCTCAAAATTATGAAATAAGGTTCTAATAAAAGACAGCAACGATAAAGAAGAACTGAAAATAATTCCAGTTCTTCTTATATACAAAATACTGCATATAATGGTACAGATTTAATATTATTTTCTAAACCAAAGTTTTTTTCAGAAATACGTATTGCAGTTTTTGGGTTATATTTTTGCATATAAAGATTTAGGCTTTTTGATTTTGTGTGTTCTTTAGATTTTACTTCTATAGGTATTATTTCTGTTCCTTTTTGAATTAAAAAATCAATTTCTGCTCTTCCATTTGATTCCCAATAATAAGTTTCATAACCATTTATACGTAATTCATTTTCTACATAGTTTTCTGTTAATGGCCCCATTGATATCATAGAAAGACCTGTATTTAAGTCTACTTGATATAATGGATATCCAGCTTTATTTACAAATAACCCAACATCATTCATATATAGTTTAAAAGAAGTTAAATCTTTATACATTTCTATTGGTACTTGAGGGTTGACCTTAAATACTTGATGAACTATTCCACTATTTTTAAGCCATAAAATAGCTTCACCAAATATACTAGATGTTCCACCTTTAGAAATAACTTTGTATTGGAATTTTTGATTTTCTTTTGCTAATTGTAAAGGAATAGAATCAAATGCAGAAACTATTTTGTTAGATTCATTATCTTCAGCATATCTTGTCATATCATTTTCATATGATTCTAAAATTTCTGCTTGAATATCAATCGTTCCAATTACTTTTCCCTCATCTAAATATGTTTGTACTACTTCTGGCATACCACCAACAACTAAATAAGTTCTATATAATTTTAAGCAAAGAGAGTGTATATCATTATCCATTTCTTCATTTGAAATATAGTGTTTTTCTATTTCTTTTATTAAATTTTCTTTTCCTAATGCTTTTAAAAACTCTTTAAAAGATAATGCATACATATTTATTATTTGTACTTTACCTACTGGAAATGAGTAGTTCTTGCTATTAATTTTTATACCAAGTAAAGAACCTGCAGCTATTATATGGTACTGGGGGAGTTCTTCACAAAAATATTTTAAAGATGTAAGAGCTCTTTCATTTGCTTGTATTTCGTCAAAAAAAATTAAAGTTTTTCCTGGTGTGATTTTTTCATTAAAAAATAATTCTAACTTATTTATTATTTCAAGTGGGTTAATATCATCATTTATTTGAGTACTAATCTGCTTATTTTTTTCAAAATTAACATATACTACATTTTCATAATACATATTTCCAAATTCTTTTATTATATAAGTTTTTCCAACCTGTCTTGCACCTTGTACAATTAAAGGTTTTCTCTTTTTAGAATTTTTCCATACAATTAACTTTTTTATAATTTCTCTTTCCATAATTCTTCCTCCTATATAGATATTATACCTTTTATATGCAAAAAAGTCAATAAAATTATGATTTTTTTGTACATAACTGTTTGAAACTTGAAATTTTTCTTTAATGTTTTTTTGATATAAAACAGAAATACTAATAATGTAGTTGCAAAAGAAGATAAAAAGACATATAATCTAACAAAAGAAAAAATTAAGGAGAAGATATGAAAGATTTAAGTATTAAAAATATAATAGAAGTAACAAAAGGAAAATTACTAGTAGGAAACGAAGAATATGTTTGCATGAGTTATTCAAAAGACACAAGAACAATAAAAGAAGGAGATTGTTATATAGGAATAAAAGGAGAAAATTTTGATGGGAATTTATTATGGGAAAAAGCATTAGAAAATGGAGCTTCCACAGTTATCGTACAAAATGTGGAAATAGAAGACGAAAAATTAAAAAAATGGGCAGATAAAAATGTAATAAAAGTAGAAGATACATTAGAAGCCTTATATAATATAGCAAGATATAAGAGAAGTTTATATGATATACCAGTAATTGCAATAACAGGAAGTGTAGGAAAAACAAGCACAAAAGATATAGTAGCAAATGTGGTGTCTAAAAAATATAAAACATTAAAAACAGAAGGAAATAATAATAATAATATAGGATTACCATTTACAATATTAAGGATGCAAGACGAAGAAGCTGCTGTTTTAGAAATGGGTATGAATCATTTTGGAGAAATATCTTTGCTTGCCTCAATTGCAAATCCAACTATTTGTATAATAACAAACATAGGAACATCACACATAGGAAATTTAGGTTCAAGAGAAAACATATTAAAAGCAAAATTAGAAATATTAGAAGGAAGTAAAAAGGAAGCAGTAATTATAAACAATGATAATGATTTATTACATAAATGGCAAAAAGAAAATAAAGAAAACTATAATATAAAAACCTACGGAATTAAAGAAAAAAGCGATGTTATGGCAAAAGAAATTAAATTAGAAGAAAACAAAAGTACATTTACTTGTAAAATAAATAATGTAGAAGAAAAAATAAATGTACCAGTAGGAGGAGAACATTTTGTACTTAATAGTTTATGTGCAATAACAGTAGGAGAAGTTTTAAAAATAGAAGTAGATAAAATAAAATTGGGAATAGAAAGTTTTGAACTTACTAAAAAAAGGATGGATATAGCAGAATTAAAAAATGGTATAAAAGTAATAAATGATGCATATAATGCAAGTTTAGAATCAATGACAGCAGCATTAAAAGTATTATCAGAGTTTAAAGAAAATAGAAAAATAGCAGTGCTAGGAGATATGTTTGAATTAGGAGATTTTTCAGAAGAATTACACAAAAAAGTGGGTAAGCAAGTTGTGAAAAATAATATAGATATATTAATAGCCTGTGGTAAAAATGCAAAAAATATAGCAGATGTGGCAAAAGAAAGTATGAATAAAGAAAATGTTTATTACATAAGGAAAACAGAAGAAATAAAACCTTTATTAGAGAAAATAGTTAAAAATAATGATGTTATTTTATTTAAAGCATCAAATGGTATGAGATTTTATAAAATAGCAGAAGAGGTGATTGATTTATGGAAAAAATAAAAGTAGGAGTTGTATTTGGAGGTATGTCTACAGAAAACGAAGTATCTGTGTTGTCTGCTGGCTCAATACTTGAAAATATAGATAGAGAAAGATTTGAAGTATTTCCAATATACATAGATAAACAAGGAAAATGGAATATATTTATAGAAGATGGAAATAAAAGAGAACTTGGAGCAAAAGTTGAAAATGTGATTGCAATAGAAAATATAGAAAAATATTTACAAAAATTGGATGTAATATTTCCAGTGTTACACGGACTATATGGAGAGGATGGAACAATACAAGGGTTATTTGAATTATTAAAAATACCATATGTGGGGTGTAGAGTATTAGCTTCTAGTGTTGGTATGGATAAAGTTTATACCAAAATAGTATTTGAAAAAGCTGGGCTTAATCAAACACCATATGAATATGTAAGAAAATATAAAGATACATATATTTATATAGATAAAAATTTTAATGAAAAAATTTCTAATTTAAAAGAAATTGCTAAGAAAATAACAGAAAATTTAGAATTCCCTATGTTTGTAAAACCATCAAATTCAGGTTCAAGTGTAGGAGTAAAGAAAGCAGAAAGTGAAAAAGAGCTTATAGAAAATATAGAATATGCTTCAAAATTTGATAGCAAAATATTAGTAGAACAAGGTGTAATAGGAAAAGAAGTAGAATGTGCAGTTTTAGGAAATGAAGAAGTAATTGCATCTTGTGTTGGGGAAATAAAATCAGAAGATGAGTTTTATAGCTATGATGCTAAATATAAAAATAAAGAATCTAAAACAGAAATACCAGCAGATTTACCAAGAGAAATCTCAGAAAAAATAAGAAAACAAGCAATAAAAGCATTTAAGTCAATAGATGGAAAAGGTTTGTCTAGAGTAGATTTTTTTGTAGAAGATAAAACTAATAAAATAATTATAAACGAAATAAATACAATGCCAGGTTTTACAAATATTAGTATGTATCCTAAAATGCTTGAGAAAAGTGGGATTTCATATAAAGAATTAATAACAAATTTAATAGAATTAGCTTTAGAAAAATAGGAAGAATACTTCCTTTTTTCTTTGTTCTGTGATAATATTCTAATAGAAATGTTTTTAGAGGTGATATTTATGGAGGAAGTCATTAAAAATATAAAAGAAAGAAGAAGTATTAGAAAATATGAAAATAAAATGGTACCAAAAGAAATAATAGAGAAAATAGTAGAAGCAGGAACATATGCACCAAGTGGAATGGGAAGACAATCAAGTATTATAATTGCTATTACAAATAAAGAAGTAAGAGACAAATTGTCTAAACTAAATGCAGAAATAATGGAAACAGAAAATGATCCTTTTTATGGTGCACCAGTTGTTTTGGTAGTACTTGGTAAAAAAGATATACCAACATATATTTATGATGGAAGTCTGGTTATGGAAAATTTAATGCTTTCTGCAAGTTCTTTAGGAATAGGAAATTGTTGGATACATAGAGCAAAAGAAGAGTTTGAAACTGAAGAAGGAAAAGATATATTAAGAAAATTAAGAATAAACCCAGACGAATATGAAGGAATTGGAAATTGTATATTAGGATATAAAAAAGAAGAAGGTAATTTAAAGCCTAGAAAAGAAAATTATGTTTATTACATAGATTAATGGAGATGTTTGCTTTGGAAGAAAATCAAAGAATAAATAGAATATTAGAAAGTTTAAAAAAATCAAAGTTTAGAAGTAGTTTCTATTTAAAAAATAAAGATAAAGAATATGTAACAGAAAAAGGAGTAGATACAATAGAAGAGCACGCCAGAGAATTTATAGATAAAAGATTGGCTCCAAAAGAAATTAAAAATGATGGAAAACAAACACCTATGAGAGGACATCCAGTATTTATTGCAGAGCATGCAACAGCAACTTGTTGTAGAGGTTGTTTAAATAAATGGCATAAAATACCTAAAAATATAGAATTATCAGAAGAACAAAAAGCTTATATAGTAGAAGTAATTATGACTTGGATAAAAAGACAAATGGAAAATTAAAAAATTTGTAGATTTTTACATTATTATGTGATAAAATAAGTTTACCAAATTTTTGGGAGGATGTTAAAAAATGGTCATGAAAAATTATTACAAGATATTGGGGTTAGAAACAAGTCGTGTTTCAATAGATGAAATAAGACAAGCATATAGACAAGCAGCTAAGAAATATCATCCAGACTTAAATGTTGGAGATAGTTTAGCTGAAGAGAGAATTAAAGATATAAATGAAGCATATAAGGTTTTATCAACACCATCTTCTAAAAGAAAATATGACAGAACATGGAATTCTAGATTTGGAAAAGGTGAAAAAGCTTTTTCTAACAAATCACAAAAAGGTGCTATTTTTAGTATGTTTTTAGGAAATATAGAAGACGGTAGTAAAATAAAAAAAGCTAGAAAGATACCTATTAAAGGAGAAAATGTAGAAACTGAAATAAATGTAAATATTTATGATGCTTTTTATGGTTTAGATAAACAAATTTCTCTAAAAAATGCTGATGGAAATAATAAAATATATACAGTAAAAATTCCTAAAGGAATTAGAAATGGAGAAAAAATTAGATTAATAGGTCAAGGAAAAGATGGGCAAGATGGTGGAAAGAATGGAGATTTATTAATTAAAATAAATATTGAAGATGATAAAAAGTTTAAATTAAAAGGTTATGATATATATACAGATTTATTATTGACACCGTGGGAAGCGGCTTTAGGAACAAGAACTACTGTTAGCTCAATAGATGATGAAACAAATATATATGTACCAGAAGGAATACAAACAGGTGAAAAAATACGTATACCTAATAAAGGTTATTATTCTAATAAAGAAAATAGAGGAGATTTAGTAGCAGAAGTTAAAATAGTAGTTCCAAAAACACTAAGTAATGAGGAAAAAAATATATATAAAGAATTAAGTAAAATATCAAAATTTAATCCAAGAAGTTAAAAATAAAAACTTTACATAAATTTTATATTGACAAACCCTATATTTTTCGCTATAATTAATATAGTGTTTAACAAAAGAAAAACTATGGATTAAAACATAGAAATGAGGTGTAAAAAATGGATGCCATACAAGGAAAACATTTTAGTATAACAGATCCAGAAGGTGTAAAAACAGTAATATATGAAGTTTATACTACAAAAAAAGAGTTTTTAAACGAATATCCAAAATTTACTGTGGAAAGACTTGAACATACAGAAGAAATAGTAGGAAACTACAATAAAAAGACTTTTTATGTTGATGACCCACAGAAAGAAGGAAATCAATTAATTATTTTATCATTTGGACAAGATAAAGTAGTTATTAATAATGGTGTCTTGATAGATGATGAGGTAAAAATAACTAAAAAACCAATTCCTTTTAAATTTGATACAATTTACTCAGAGAAACCAATCGAATTTAAGGAATTCCAATACACACCAAACTTAAAAAGACAAATATCTATTATAGATCCTGAAACAACAGAAGAAATAAAGCCAGTGCTTTATTTTGATGAAAAAACAAATGAAGTAAAAGGAAAATGTAAATTAAAACCATATAAGTCTTATTTCGCTTTTGAAATAAGAGAATAATAGGGAGGAAAAACAATGTCTGATAATATGCAAGAAAAAAGAAAACCAACAGGAGCAGATGAAAAGTATAGTATAACTTTTATGAGTGTAAATGCACAAACACTTTCTCTTGATGAAAAACCAACTACTAAAAATACTAAAACAAAAGTAGAAGGAGTAGGAAGAAAAGATATAGTATTAAGTACAGAGCTTGGCAATAATGTGATGAGCTTAAAAGCAGAAGATACTGTTAGGACTTCAAGGGATGGAGAATCTAGATAACAAAAGAGAAGGTGTGATATATGAATTATAAGTTAGAAGGAGCAATAAGAAGAAATAGAAAATATTTTATTATATATGCAATACTATGGGTTGTAATTGCCATAGTATTTGTTTCGCCATTTAGTTATAGTGCACACGTTGCAGGGCTAGATGGCAAATTTAGTTTAGAAATATTTATAGAAACATTTGGAGCTTCAATTACAAATCCATTTAGTACATTTGGAAATTTAATATCAAGTGGAGCAACAGGCAATTTTATATCAACATTATTAGTAGTTACGATTTTCTATACGGTATTTTTCTTTATAGGTTTTGTAAAGTCAGCACCTAAAAATGAATATTCAGATATAGAACATGGTTCTAGTGATTGGTCACAAAGAGGAGAGCAATATAGAATTCTAAGCAAAAATACTGGAATTATACTTGCAGAAGACAATTACTTACCATTAGATAAAAGAGGAAATATAAATGTTTTGGTAGTTGGACGGTTCTGGTTCTGGTAAATCAACTTCATATTCAATACCAAATGCATTTCAATGTTTAGGTTCATATGTATTTACAGACCCTAAAGGAGAATTATATGATACAACAGCAGGGTATCTTAAAAAACAAGGTTATGATATAAAAGTATTAAATTTAGTAAGACCACAATATAGTGATGGTTATAACCCACTTATGCATATATCATCAGAATTAGATGTTGATGTTATTGCAAATACAGTTGTAAAAGGACAAAAATCTGAAAGTTCATCATCAGACCCATATTGGGATGATATGGCAGAACTATTATTAAAATCGTTGATATATTATTTAATTGCAACAAGGCCAGAGGAAGAACAGAACTTAGCAAGTTGTGCAGAACTTGTTAGAGCAGCAAATAATAAAGGTGGAAGTAATTTACTTTCAGAATTAATGAGTCAACTTCCATATGATCATCCAGCAAGAATGAATTATAAATCTATTGAAATAGCTCCAGAAAAAACATATGGATCTATCTTGAGCTCATTACAAGCAAAATTAGGTAAATTTGACTCAAAAGAAATTGCAGAACTAACATCTACAGATACAATAGATTTTGAAGAAATAGGAAATAAGAAAACAGCAGTATATGTAATATCATCAGACACGCATACAGCATATGATTTCTTACTTACAATTTTCTTCTCTCAAATGATACAACAATTATATGATTATGCAGATTTAAACGGTGGAAGGTTAAAACAGCAAACATTTTTTATATTAGATGAGTTTGCCAATATAGGTAAAATACCAGATTTTGATAAAAAAATCTCTACTTCAAGAAGTAGAGGAATATCATTTAGTATTATTTTACAAAATGTTGACCAATTAGAAGCAGTTTATGAAAAATCATATGAAACAATTATGGGTAACTGTGATACACATTTATTTTTAGGAAGTAACTCATATAAAACAGTTGAATATTTCTCTAAAGCATTAGGAGAAAAAACAATAGAAAGAGATAGTACATCTATAAATAGAGATAGACAGAACTGGAAAACTGGTAAATCTGTGTCAGATCAAGTAATGGCAAGACCATTAATGACACCAGATGAGCTTAGAAGACTAGATAATGATTTATGTATTATATATGAAAAAGGTATAAAACCTGTCAAAGCTGAGAAATATTATTACTTTAAACACCAAATGGCAAAGAAAATGGCAGAAGTAGCAATTAGCCATAATGATATAGGAGAAAAAGACAGAGGAACTTGGAGAAAATATAATCCTTATAATCCATATGTGGATGATAAAGAAGAAAATAAAGATAAAAAACAAGATTTAAAAGTAGAATCATTAGATGACTTATTTGAAGATGAACCAGAAAACAACAAACCTATAGAAGAAAGTAAAGAAAAAACAAATAATATAGATGTTAAAGAAGGCTTAAAAGAAGATTTTAATGAAGAAGTAAAACCATTAGATTTAGAAGAACTTAATGATGCTCCTATTCTACCACAAGAACCAGAAGAAGATGATTCTTATGATTTACAAAAAGAATTAGAAGCTAAATTTGATGAATTGTTTGGACCAATGGATGAGACATAAGGGGATTTCCTTCTGTCTCTTTTTGTTATGGTGAATCACAACTTAACAAAACAAACTATTTTAAAATATAATTTATAGCAACAATAACGAGCCAAAGTCGAAAAAAGTCAAAAAAATAAAAGTTTTTCGACCTTGAACAGAAAAACTTTACAAAAAATAAAAAATATGGTATCATTATTAAAGAGGTGAAAGCTATGATAAAAAGAGAATTGTATCTAAAGAAAATAAGAGAATTATATGATAGTGAACTAATAAAAGTAATTATGGGAATAAGAAGATGTGGAAAATCTGTATTATTAGGGCAAATAATTGAAGAAATAAAAGAAAGAGGAATAAAAGAGGATCACATTATATATATAAATTTTGAAGATTATGATTTTATAGAATACACAGAAGCTAAAAAATTTAATGAGTATATAAAAAGTAAAATAGAAGATGAAAATAAATATTATTTATTTTTTGATGAAATTCAAAATGTTCAAGATTTTGAAAGAGTTATAAATTCATTTAGAGCAACTATGAATGTTAGTATTTTTATAACTGGGTCAAATAGTAAACTACTATCAGGAGAACTTGCAACAGTTTTAACAGGCAGATTTGTGAGTATAAAAATGATGCCATTTACTTTTTCAGAATATTTAGAATTAAAAAAAGAAAAAAATGAAAAAATCACAGATAAGGCTCTTGAGGAATTCATTGAGTGGGGAGGAATGCCATTGATTTATAATACAGATAACGACATGGAAAGAAAGATGTACCTAAGAGATTTATACAATGCAATTATTTTAAAAGATATTGTAGAAAGAAACAACATAAAAGATATTATTTTATTAAATAGAATAATACAATTTATGATGGAAAATATAGGTGGAGTATTATCATCAAATTCAATTGCTAGATATTTAAAAAATGAAAAAATAAGTACATCCGTAGATACAGTTATGAATTATATAGACTATATTACAACATCATCAATATTTAATAAGGTAAATAGATATGATATAAGAGGAAAAAATGTAATGGCTACACTTGAGAAATATTATTTAACTGACTTAGGTTTACTTACATTAAAAAGTTCACCAATTGAAAAGAAAATAGGTGGAAGATTAGAAAACATTGTATATAACGAGCTAATTGCAAGAGGGTATGAAGTATATATAGGGAAGACAGAAAAAGGAGAAATAGACTTTGTAGTAGATAAATTTGGAGAAAGAGAATATATACAAGTAGCAGATTACCTATCAAGTGATGAAGTTATCAAAAGAGAGTTTGGAGCATTTAAATATGTAAATGATAATTTCCCCAAATATGTTATAACAATGGATAAAATTAATTATAGTCAAAATGGAATAATACATTTAAACTTAGAAGATTTTTTGTTAGGAAAAACAAAATAAAAAATCAAAAATAACATTACTATATAAATATTAGTAATGTTATTTTTGATTATATATGTTCGTATAATAATGGTTTGGTGAACCGAAACTTGATAAAAACAAACTATTTTTTTCTTTATATATGGTTTTGCTATAAAAATTAAAATAGCATAATTTATTTTGTTGTAAAAAAATAAAAAATTTGCTATAATAAGAATAGTTAAAAAATGAGATAGTAAACAAGGAGAGGATAATTATGACTAAAAAAATTTATACGATAAATGAGATAAAACAAATTTTAAAAAAAATATTAGAAAATATGCCTGTATATAGTGTTGTATTATTTGGTTCATATGCAAAAAATTTAGCAACAGCAAATAGTGATTTAGATTTAGTAATAGACACAAGAGAACAATTAATGGGGTTCAAATTGTATAGTTTGATTACTAAAATAGAAGAAGAATTTAATAAAAATATTGATGCTTTCGAAAAGTCAGAAATCATAGAAAATTCAAAAATAGATGAAGAAATAAAAAAGACGGGGGTTGTTGTATATGAAAAATAAAGAATATGTATCTTTTACAAAAATGATAGAATATATAGATAAGGCAATTAAATATGTAAATGGTTATGATTTTAAACAATTTTGTGATGATGAAAAAACAGTAGATGCTACAATATTTGCAATAAGTCAAATAGGAGAATTAGTAAAAAATATCTCAAAAGAAACTATGGATAAATATGGTGATATAGAATGGAATATGATAAAAGGTTTAAGAAATAGAATAGTACATGATTATGAAGGAATAAGTTTAAAAAGTATATGGTATGTTATAGAAAATGATCTTATAGAGTTAAAAGAAAACATACAAAATATTTTAGATAAAGAAAAAAATAATAGTTAATAAAAAAGTCTTATACAGTGTTCGTATAAGACTTTTGTGGTGAGCCAGGAGGGATTCGAACCCCCGACACCAGGCTTAGAAGGCCTGTGCTCTATCCACCTGAGCTACTGACCCATTTCTAAATGACAATTTATATAATAGCACAAAAAAAGCCCTGTGTCAACAAGTTGACAAGAAAAAATTAAAAAACTAACCCGAATAATGCCAATAATACCAAAAATAAGGAATAAAATATTAGATAATATCTTAACAAAATTAGCATTAAACTTAGATTTTAAAAATCTACCAAAGAAAAGAGCAAGAAGATTACTAAAAACCATACCACAAATAGAGCCTAGTATTAATGTTAATTTATAATTTGGATATTTAATACCTAAACCTAAAGAGGCAAGAAAAGTCTTATCACCAAGCTCACCAATCATAATACTAAGTGCAATTATAAAAATATAATTTAATTTTATATTAGAAATTTTTTCTAAAAAAGAAGATTTATTATTAGAATTCTGTTTTTTTTCTGGTAAAAAACCAAAAATTCCAAATAAAAGAAAAGATATATATGTAAATAGTTCTATATAAAATCTAAAAGTTTCATTTTCTAAAGAACCTAGCTTACTACCAAAAAGAATAGCTAAACCGTGACTAAATAATGTGCCTATTGCGACACCGAAGTAATATATTTTTTGCTCTATCTTTAGTAGAAAAAGATAGAACTAAAAGCTGAGTTTTATCACCAAGCTCAGATAAGAAAACAAGAGAAAAGCTAATAAAAAAAGTATAAATAAATTCCATAAACGAAACACCTCTTAATAATTTTTATGCATAAATATTTAACAATAGACGCTAAAGTTTTACGGACACTTAAGATACATAATGTGAAAGTTTTGTGAACAATCTTTACTTTGTAAAAAGAAAATGATAATATTATAATCAAATTATAAGAGAAGAAAAGGAGGAATTTTTTGTGATAGAAGTTAAAAATGTTACAAAAAAATATGGGAAATTTGTAGCCATTGATAACATAAGTTTTACCATAAATGAAGGTGAAATAGTCGGACTTTTACGGACCAAATGGAGCAGGAAAAAGTACAACAATGAATATGCTTACAGGTTACATTGAGCAAACTGAAGGTGAAATTATAATAGATGGTTATGATATGTTAAAAAGACCAAAAAAAGCTAAAAGAGAAATTGGTTATATGCCAGAAGGAGTGCCACTTTATACAGATTTAACAGTAAAAGAATTTGTAACATATATGGCAGAAATAAAAAGAGTAGATAGGAAAACAAGAAAAGAAAGAGTAGAAAAAATTATTGAACAGACAGGTTTAAAAGATGTAGAAAAGAAACTAATAAAAAACCTATCTAGAGGTTATAAACAAAGAGTATCAATGGCAGGTGCTTTGGTTGGAGAACCTAAGATATTAATTTTAGATGAACCAACAGTAGGTTTAGATCCAAAGCAAATAACAGAAATAAGAAATTTAATAAAAGAGCTTGGAAAAACACATACTGTAATATTAAGTTCACACATATTATCAGAAGTAAGTCAAATTTGTAATAAAGTAATAATAATAAATAAAGGAAAAATTGTTGCAATAGATACACCAGAAAACTTAGAAAATAAAGTAAGTAATAAAAACTGTATTTATGTAACAGTAGAAGATACTGAAGATAAAATGAAAGATATAAAAGACAAGATAAAAGATATTGATAAATTAGAATTAATAAAAGAAAATGAAGATGGAACAAAAGAATATATGATTGAATCAAAAGAAGGAATTGATTTAAGAAAAATGTTATTTACAGAACTTGCTAAAGAAAATATAACAATATTTGAAATGAAAAAAGCTGATAGCACATTGGAAGAAGCTTTTATGAAAGTGATAGAAGGAGGTAATAAATAATGTTTTCAGTAATGAAAAAAGAATTAAAAACTTATTTTTGTTCACCTGTTGGTTATGTATTTATAGGACTATTTTTAATAATGTTTAGTATATTCTTTTATGTAGATGTATTTCAATACGGGAGTACAAATTTTGAATATATATTCTACTCAGGTGCAACAATCCTTACATTTATTACTCCAATACTTACAATGAGAACAATAGCAGAAGAAAGAAAAAATGGAACAGAGCAATTACTTTTAACATCACCACTTAGTATTACAAAAGTGGTTTTAGGAAAATTTATAGCAGCAACAATAATAGTAATAATTACAGAAATATGTACATTTTTATATTTTGGAATATTAAGCTTTTTTGGAACACCACATATTACAACAGCACTAGTAACACTACTTGGTTTCTTGCTTCTTGCAATTAGTTATATATCATTTGGTATTTTAGCATCTAGCATTACAGAAAACCAAATAATCGCTGGTGTAATCACAATAGGGTTTTTTATATTAACATGGTTTTTACCAAATTTTAGTGAAGTATTTACTAATTTCTCATTAATAAATATGTTTTCTAAATTTCCAACAGGGCAAATTGATATTGCAGATACTGTAACATATGTAACGTTTACAATTTTATGTTTGCTTCTTACAGTTATAGTAATGCAAAGAAGAAAAAGTGTAAGATAGGAGGAAGGAAAATTGGAAGAAAATAAAAAAGAAAATTTAAAAGATGAAAACAAAAACAATAAACCAGTTAAGATAGAAAAAAAGAAGAAGGAAAAAAAGGAAAGAAAACCAAGTAGATTTATTCAAATGATTAAGAAAAAATGGTTAATAGATGGAACAAAAACAATAATATTAGTATTAGTCTTGATAGCTGTATTTTTAGCAATAAATACAGTTCTACACAATTTAGATTTAGCACCAATAGATTTTAGCCAAGAAAAACTATATACATTAACAGATGAAAGTAAAGAAAAAGTTAAAGATATAGATAAAGATGTTCATATCTATTTTGTAGGTTATACTGATGAAGATTCAAATTTAGACCTAGCAAAACAATATAAAAATGCCAACGAAAAAATTGTAGCAGAAGCGGTAGATATAAATAATAGACCAGATTTAGCAAACAAATATGGAATAGAAAGTGGAATGCAAGGAATAATTGTAGAGTGTGGAGAAAAATCACAAGTATTATCATCATCTGACTTATACACATATGATACAACAACATATGAACAAATAAGTATAGCAGAAGAAAAACTAACAAGTGCAATTATGTCGGTTACAACAGATGATGTACCAAAAGTATATTTCTTAGAAGGATATAGTAGTTTTTCATTAAATCAAAATATGTATTTATTAAGTATGTATCTAGAAAATGAAATATATGAAATAGATACATTAGATGTATTATCAGTGGGAAATGTACCAGAAGATTGTGATACATTAGTTATTACAACACCTACAAAAGATTTTGATGATATTGCAACAAAATCAATTACAGATTATATAAATAGAGGTGGAAATATTTTATGGCTAAATGCAGCTGTGGTAAATGAACAAGATTTTCCAAATGTAAATTCTATACTTGCAATGTATGGTGTAAACCCATTTACAGTTGGAACGATAAGAGAAACAGATACATCAAAAATGCTTAGTAATTCACCAGATTTAATTATACCAGAATTAGAGTATAGTGAAGTAACAAAAGATTTATATAATACAACAGGAGCAATTTTTGTAAATGCTACTAAAATCAATGTAAATGAGGATAGTTTAGAAAATTTAAAAGTAAATAAAGTAGATTTAGCAAAAACAAGTGAAGGTGCTTATTTTAGAACTAACTTTAATAATCAACAAAATGAAGCAGTAGAAGGTGAAGAAACTGGAAGCTTTTTAGTTGGAGCAGAACTTGATAAAACAATAAAAGAAGCAAATGAAGAAACAGGAGAAAAAGAAGTTACATCAAAACTTGTTATATATGGTGAAAACTACTTTATATCAGATTACCAATTAAGCCAAAACTCACAATATGGAGCAATACAACTTGGATATAATAGAGATTTAATGTTAAATTCAATTTCATATTTAGTGGATAGACCAGAAGACATTACAGCGAGAAAATCTACAGGAACTGTAACATATAACGCAACTGAACAACAAGATACGATAATTAGAATTACAATATTTGCTGTACCAATACTAATTGTTTTAATTGGAATTATAGTATGGCAAGTAAGAAGAAGAAAAAAATGAGACAAATGGGGACACCCATTTTCTGTCTCAAAATATAAAAAATAAATATAAAATAGAAGTTAGAAATAGATATATTTTCTAGCTTTTATTATTTTCAGAAAATATATAAAACTAAAATAAAATATGAAAAAGATATTTTCTTGCTTTTTTCCATATCTTATAGTAAAATAAAAACATCAAAACCAAGGAGAAAAAAGAAATGAAAGATGTATGGGAAGAAGTAGAACCAAAGGTAAAGAAAATAAATAAAAAAAAGATAATAATAACAACAGTAGTAGTTATTGTCGTTGTGGCAATTATCATAATAGTTGGATTATATATGACAAATAGGAATTTTAGAGATTGGATGGATAGAAATATATTTAGAAAAGAAATAGAGCAAGATAAAGCAATAACAATAGATTTTAATGAAGCACTAAACTCAAATGTATATGCATTTAATAAATATATAGGAATACTTAATCAAACAAAATTTACTATATATGGAAACACGGGTAATAAAGAAGAAGAACTAGAAATACAGATATCTAACCCAATATTTAGCTCAGCAAATAGATTTTTAGCAATAGCGGAAAATGGCGGACAAAGATTATATTTAATATCTGACAAGAATATATCTTGGCAAGCAGAAGTAGACGGAAATATATCACAGATATTTGTAAATAAAAATGGATATGTAGCAGTAACAATAACAGGAACAAGTCATAAAGCAGTAATAAAAACATACAGTCCAGACGGAAAAGAAATGTTTACAACATTTTTAGCAAGTACTAGAGCTGTAGATATAAGTATATCAAATGATAATAAGTATTTAGCAATAGCAGAAGTTGATACTTCTGGAGCAACCATACAATCAAGTGTCAGAGTAATGTCTGTAGATAAAGCAGAAAAAGACCCAACAAATTCATTGGAAAAAACATATAAGAGTGAAGCAGGAAAACTTATTACAAATATAAAATACCAAGATAAGAGTAAGTTAATTTGTATGTATACAGACTCTATTAGTATAATAGAAAATGAAACAGAAACTGAATTAGTAAATAGTAGTGATAAAAAAATAACATTTCAATCAATAGACTTAGAAAATAATGTGTGCTATATAGAAGAAAAATCATCAGGACTATTTACAGCAGACTCAATTGTGAATATAGTAAATGCTGACACTAAAGAAACAAAACAATATTTAGTAAATTATGTGGCAAAAGAAATATATACAAACGGAAATATAATAGCTTTGAATTTAGGGACAGATATAGAATTTGTAAGTACTGGAGGATGGCTTGTTAAAAGATATGTAGCAAATCAAGAAATAACAAATATAGTTGTTTCAGATTCTATTGCAGGTATTATTTATAGAGATAAAATAGAAATAGTAAATTTATAAAGGAGATAATATTATGGGAATTGTAATTGATATTATAGTAATTTTGTTTATATTATTATCAGTGTTTTTAGGGTATAGAAAAGGGTTAGTAGCACTTGGAATACATTTAGTAGCATTTATTGTAGCATTAGTTGTAGCATTTGTGTTATATAGACCAATAGGAGCACTAATAATAAACAATACAAATATAGATGAAAACTTACAAGGAACAATAGAAACAAAACTAGAAGAAGTTGTAAATACTGAAAATGGGGAACTATCACAGTTAAGTTTAATTGGAGAAATTCAAACAGGAGCAGTATCAGAGACAGCAAAAACATTATCAGAAAATATTATATATGGAGTAACAATAATAGTATTGTTTATAATACTTAGAATTGCACTTGTATTTATAACAGCAATAGCAAACTGGATAGCAGAATTACCAATATTAAAACAAATAAATAAAACAGGTGGAATTATATATGGTTTATTACGAGGTTTATTAATAGTTTATTTAATTTTATTAATAATGAATCTAATAATAAGTTTAAATCCTCAAAGCGGTGTAAACCAAGTAATTAGTGAAACATACTTAACAAAACTAATGATGGAATATAATGTATTCAATTTATTTTTCTAAAAAAATATGTGTATTAGTTGATATTTGAGACAAATTTTGTTATACTTGTAACATATGAATTTAGGAGTTGAGAATTTTGAAAAATAACAATAAAAACAAAGGAAAAAATAAAACAAGAAATAAAGTAAAAAATGTAAAAAATAATGCAAAATCAAATAATATAAATAAAAGAAAGAAAAAAAGAATATGGACAAAGGTATTATTAATAATATTACTAATATTATTAATAGCGGGTGGAGTGTTTGCATATAAAGTTTATAAAAATGGTGGTGGACTTACAGGAATATTAGCAACAGCAGTTGGACACGACGAAAATACCAAGAAAAATTTAGAAGAATTTAAATGTTTAGTATTAGGAATAAGTACAGATGAAGAAGGAGCACTTCTTACAGATACAATAATGGTAGCATCATATAATCCTAATACTCAAAAAGCAACACTATTGTCTATTCCAAGAGATACATATACAGGAACAAACCCTGCAAAAGCAACACCATATCAAAAAATAAATTCAGTATATAGTAGAAAAGAGAATCCACAAGATGTTTTGGATGCAGTAAATAAAGTAACAGGGTTGAATTTACAATATTATGTAATAGTAAAAACAGAAGGTTTTATAAAATTGGTAGATGCAATAGGTGGAGTTACATTTAATGTACCGATAGATATGGACTATGATGATGAACATCAAGATTTACACATACACTTAAAAGCAGGAGAACAATTATTAGATGGAGACAAAGCAGAACAGTTGGTACGTTTTAGACATAACAATGATGGTACTTCATATCCAGAAGAATATGGGGATAATGATGTGGGAAGAATGAGAACTCAAAGAGAATTTATGATGGAAGTTATAAAACAAACAGCAAAAGTAGAAAACATATTCAAATTAGGTGAGATTTTAGATGTAGCAGAAGAAAATGTAATAACAAATATAAATTTTGATGTTGCAAAAGATTATATACCATATGCAGTAGAATTTAATACAGAGAACTTGCTTACAGCTGTACTTCCAGGAGAAAATACAAATAAAAACGATGCAGGAACTTGGGTATTTGTAGCAGATGAAGATGAAACAGCAAAATTAATACAAGAACTATTCTATGATAGAGATAAACCAGAAGAAGCAACAGACGGAAATACTACGAATAATACAAATACAACAGGAACAAGTACGGTTTCAACAAAAAGTAAATCTGAAATAAAAATAGAAATAATAAATGGAACAGGTGTAAGTAAAAACCTACAACTTGCAGTAGATGACTTAGAGGAAGCAGGATATAAAGTTACAAGAACAGGAAGTACTAATACAACTTCAAAAACAATAATAATGAATAAGAAAAATATTAGTGGAGCTGTATTAGAAGGAATAGAGGATTCAATAGGAATAGGAACAGTAGAAGATACAGAATCTAGTTCAAGCAAAGTTGATGTAACAATAATTTTAGGAAGAGATTATAATAATAAATAAAAAATAAAGATAAGTTACTAGGTTTTTAGTAACTTATCTTTAAAATAAAATTTTAAAAATTAATTTTCTTTGTTTTCAATAATATTATTATTTTCATTTTCATTAATGTCTATAGTTTTAACAACATCTTTTTTAGGTTTAGAAAGTTTAAAAATAACAATAAATAAAATTATAATAATAGCTATTGTAGAACCGTAGAAAAATATAAGTAACTAAATTAGATTTTTCTACATCATTTGCAGCAATCAAATCACTTGTGTAGCTAACTCCATTAAGATTGTATGTTACTTTGCCTAAAACTTGTCCTTCTCTTATAGGAGCAGTAATTTCATCATCTGTAACAACAACTTGAGTTGCATCTGTTAAAAAATCATTAGAAGTATTTACTAAAACTGGTAAATCTTCTGAAATTAATAAATTTAAATTTTTAGTATCATTAGTAGCGTTTTTAACAGTAATACTTGTAATAATATCATTTTCATTATAAATATTTTCTATTTTGTAATTTGAAAATATATAATCATAAACATTTATTGTATCTAAAAATCTGTTATCACTCCCTAAAATAACACATATTACTTCTAAATCATTGTTATAAGCAGAAGAAACTAAACATTCTTTAGCTTGACTTGTAAAACCGGTTTTGCCAGTAGATGCATATTGGTAGTAATATTCATTTCCTGCAATTAAAAGCTCATTTGTAGAATTATATTTTCTAGGTTCACTCATATTTGTAGCAGGTATAGCACAAGAAGCTTTTCCACATATTTTCCTAAAAGTTTCATTTTGTAAACAGTATTTCATAATATAAGTTAAATCATAAGCGGTAGTATAATGATTTTCATCTTGTAAACCATAAGGATTAGTAAAATGAGTATCATTTAAACCTAGTTCATTTACCTTAGTATTCATCATAGAGACAAAACTTTCAACAGATCCCCCAACATATTCAGCAAGAACATTTGCAGCATCATTAGCAGAATGAATAAGTAGAAGTTCTAATAATTGTTCAATAGTAAATTCCTCTCCGATTTGAATATCAGCAGTAACATAACCTTGAGGAATAGTAGAAATAGCATTGTAACTAGCGGTTGTTTTATCACTTAAATTGCAATTTTCTAAAACAATAATAGCAGTTAAAATTTTAGTAGTACTTGCTGGATACATCCTTTGCTTCTCATTTTTACTAAAAAGAGATTTATTGGTCCAATTATCTATTACGTAACAAGTAGCAGTATCACTAATAGATGGGGTATCAGAAGCACAAGATATGTATAAATATGAATTTGCAAAAATAATAAAAAATACTAAAAGCAGTATAATAAAAATTTTCTTCAATCTCATTAAAAACTCCTTATTTCATTTATTTATTCAATTTAGTTTTATTTAAGTTAATTTAATTCTGTTTAAAATAATATACAATATTTCGACAAAATTTTCAATAAATATGTAAATAATAGAAAATAAAAATATAATTAAATAAAAAAAGAAAGGTGTGGTAAACATGAAATATATTAATAGCAAACAAAAGAAAATATTAATTATAATAATTACTATTATAACAATAGGAGTAGCATATTATGCATATACATCATTTGAAAAAAAAGATTTTACAGTAGAAAGCTCTGATTTAGAAATAAATAAAGCAAATGAAGAAAACAATAGTAAAGTCGAAAACGGTGTTAGAGATGAAAGCGAAGAAAATAAAATAATAGTGCATATATCAGGAGAAGTTAAAAACCAAGGAATAGTAGAATTAGAAGAAAATAGTAGAGTAAATGATGCAATAGAAAAAGCAGGAGGGGTAACAGAAAATGCATATATGAAAGATATAAATTTAGCATATAAGTTGGAAGATGGTATGAAAATATATATACCAAGTAAAGAAGAAGTAGAAAACAACAAAAATGTAGGTGATGTTTTAAGTGGTAACAGATATTATAATTCTGCTGAAAATATAAATGGAAGTTCAAATGTAAATAGTGAAGATAATGAAAGTAAAAAGAAAGTAAATATAAATACAGCAAATAAAGATGAATTAGACACATTACCAGGGATTGGAGAAGCAACAGCAGAAAAAATAATAGAATATAGAAATAAAAATGGAAAATTTGCTTCTAAAGAAGAAATAAAAGAAGTAAGCGGAATAGGAGACAGCAAATATGAGCAAATAAAAGACTTAATAGAAATTTGAGACAAATTGGGGACGGGGGATTTTTTTCTCATTTTCTAATAAATGTAAAAATGAGAAAAAAATCCACCGTCCCCCAAATTCTCATTTGCTATTGACAAATTCTTTTTTTAATAGTAAAATGTTAGCGTGAGCTAACAAAAAGGAGAAAGATATGAAAATTAGTAATTCTCAAGAGGAATATTTAAAAACGATTTATCTTTTAGAGAAAAATAATAAAAAAGTTAGAGTTACTGACATTGCTGAAAAACTTAAAATAACTAAGCCTAGTGTAAATAAAGGAATAAACATTTTAAAAGATATAGGACTTGTAAATTATAAAGCATATGGAAATATTTCTTTAACAGAAAATGGAATAAATTTAGCAATTTCTATTATAAAAAGACAAGATATTTTAGAAATGTTTTTAGTAAATGTTTTAGAAATAGAAAAAAATAAAGCTGTAGAAGAGGCAAGAGCTTTAAAATATGCAATATCAGAAGAAACAGCAATGAAACTTAATAAATATATAACAGAAGTTTTACACCTTGAAGAATTAGAGTGTGGTTATAATATAAATAATGAAAAATGTAGAAATTGTTTAAGGGTTACTTTAAACAAACAAAACAAAAAAGAAAAATAATATATAAAAAATGTAAACAATTTAAATGGAGGATATGAAATATGTTAGAACTAAAAGATGTATGTTTCACAAGAGATAATAAAAAAATATTAGATAATATAAATTTAAAAATAGATACAGATAAATTTATAGCAATAACAGGACCAAATGGTTCTGGCAAATCTACTTTAGTAAAAATGATTATGGGTATAGAAAAACCGGATTCTGGAAAGATTATTTTTGATGGTAAGGATATAACAAATTTAAAAATAAATGAAAGGGCAAGGTTGGGAATTAGTTTTGCTTTCCAACAACCTGTAAGATTTAAAGGAATTACTGTGTATGATTTACTAAAAATTGCTTCTAAGAAAAATATTACTAAAAAAGAAGCATGTGAGGTTTTATCAAGAGTAGGACTTTGTGCTA
The DNA here is from genome assembly GCA_944388035.1 of uncultured Clostridia bacterium. GTDB lineage: Bacteria > Bacillota > Clostridia > TANB77 > CAG-508 > CAG-269. The sequence continues at coordinate 99,137 of CALXHF010000002.1, forward strand.
AAGAATATGTTGATAGAGAAGTAAATGCTTCTTTATCTGGTGGAGAGTTAAAAAGAATAGAGATTGCTACTGTAGCTCTTAGAGGTTCTAAACTTGCTATTTTTGATGAGCCAGAAGCTGGTATTGATTTATGGAGTTTTAACAATTTGATAGAAGTTTTTGAAAATATGAGAGAATTGGTTAAAGGAACGACTTTAATTATTTCACATCAAGAAAGAATATTAAATATAGCAGATGAAGTTATTTTAATGAAAAGAGGTAAAATTGAAGAGGTAGGAAGTAGTAAAGAAATTATAGAAAACAACATAAAAAATACTATTGGCTGTTGTAAAGTAAAGAAAGTAGGTGGAAATAGATGTCAAAACTAAATGATGAATTACTAAATGATACAGATGAAGGGTTATTGGAAGAGGTTTCAGGCTTAGAAAAATTAAAAGATGGTGCTTATAATATAAGAAAAAATGGACAAGGAATAGAAAGAAAAGTTACTGAAAATGTAAATATTATAACTAAAGAAGATAAACCAGGAATTAATATCTATGTAAAAGAGAATACTAAATTTGAAATAGTTCATATTCCAGTTATAATAACTGAAAGTGGTTTGAAAGATATTGTTTACAATGATTTTTATATTGGTAAAAATTCATATGCATATATAATTGCAGGGTGTGGAATACACAATGACCATCACAAAGATTCAGAGCATAATGGAATACATAGATTTTTCTTAGAAGAAGGTGCTAAAGTTAAATATGTTGAAAAACATTATGGAGAAGGTATTGGTGATGGAAAAAGAATTTTAAATCCTGTAACAGAAGTATATTTAAAAAAAGGTAGCTCTTTAGAGATGGAAAGTGTACAAATTAAAGGTGTTGATTCTACTATTAGAGAAACAAAAGGCATTTTAGAAGAAAGTGCTAATCTTGTTGTTACTGAAAAAATTATGACAGCAGGTAAGCAATTTGCAAAAACTATTTTTGATGTACAGTTAAATGGAGATGATTCTAGTGCCCACGTAACTTCTAGATCTGTTGCACAGGATGATTCTAAACAATACTTTATTTCTAAGATATACGGAAACGCAAAATGTTTTTCACATAGTGAGTGTGACGCAATAATACAAGATAAAGCAATTGTTACTGCGACACCAGAGGTTACTGCAAATAATGTAGATGCAAATCTTATTCACGAGGCGGCAATTGGTAAAATTGCAGGTGAACAAATAACTAAACTCATGACTTTAGGTCTTTCTGAAGAAGAGGCAGAACAAGAAATTATAAATGGTTTTTTACGATAAAAAAGACCAACTAATAAGTCAGCCTAAAATTTTTAGTAAAGATATAATGTGTCTTCAATTACATAAGAAACTGGTAGTACTTCTTCTGAATCGGAACTTATTTTAAAGATAGGATGATTAGAAGAAGTATCTTTGTATACAGAAACTGTTATAGTACCGCATTTCTCTAATTCTTGATTTGTTTCTTTCAAATTTCTCACCCCTTTTTTCTTTTGTGCCTTCTCAATTATACACTTATGAAAATAAAAGTACAGCGTTTTTTTACAAAAGTGAAAAAATAGTTTATAAAAATAAAAAAAATAAACTACCCTTTGGTAGTTCTGTGCATATTTATAATTTCTAACAATAAAATTTAATATCTTTAACACTATCAATATGATAATATTCTTTCCAAGTAGAAACTATTAAAAAATAGTGTTTAGATATAATATTTATTTGTAGGATTTCCTTTTGATATATGTATATGAATTGGCTCATTGTTTTCATTTGTTATAACCTGAAATCTCAAAAATACTAGGCAAATTTAAGACCTCCTTCTTTAGCATATCTATAAAAAAGGTCTGAACTATTTTTAGTAACTTGTTTAAAAAATTCTATTTCTTCATCAGAATAATTACCTTCCCAAATAGTAACTTCATAAGTTGGTAATTTAATTCTAACAGAATCAAAACCATTTTCTGTAGGTCTTTCAAAATGAACATCTACACACTCTTGTCCATTATCATCTGTATATATATTTGAAAAAGTAACTTCTGTTCCGTCTGGATAATTAACATATGGATACATCATAGCTTGAGCTCTCCTTACTAAAAAAGCATAAAAAGATATATTCCTTTTATGCTAAAAAATTGGTTGCGGGGGATAGACTCGAACTACCGACCTCAGGGTTATGAGCCCTGCGAGCTGCCAACTGCTCCACCCCGCGATATTTATTTTGACTTCTTTAAAGGAATATGATATTATTTCTTAAAGAATTAGTACATTATTAATTTTACTACTAAAAAGTATTTATGTCAATAGAAAACAAGCAAAAAATATTGAAAATTCTTGGAAAATTAATAAAAATATAGTAAAACTTATATACTAATACTATTATATGAAAAAAATTATATAAATATTACAAAAAAATAATAAAAAATCAGAAAATAAATATAATAAGGAAAAGAGGCTTATTTATGGAATTATCAGTAATAATATGTTTAGTAATACCATTTTTAGGAACAGTATTAGGTTCTGCTATGGTGTTTCTTATGAAAAATAAAATAAATGTAAAACTACAAAAAATGCTTTTGGGTTTTGCATCTGGAGTAATGATATCAGCATCTGTATGGTCATTATTAATACCATCAATTGATATGGCAAAAACACAAGGAGAAATAGAATGGCTTCCAGCATCTGTTGGCTTTTTGCTAGGTATTGGTTTTTTATTATTTTTAGATACATTAATACCGCATTTGCACTTAAACAGTAAGAAACCAGAAGGAATAAAATCAAAACTAAAAAATGAAATTATGTTAGTATTAGCGGTAACCTTGCACAATATTCCAGAAGGTATGGCTGTTGGGGTTGTACTTGCAGGAGCTATAAATGGAGAAGTTGGTTTAAGTCTAGCAGGTGGAATTGCATTAGCTGTAGGAATAGCAATTCAAAACTTCCCAGAAGGTGCAATAATTTCAATGCCGTTAGAAGCAGAAGGAAAATCAAAATTAAAATCATTTGGATATGGCGTATTATCTGGAATAGTTGAGCCAATTGCAGGGATAGTTACAATTTTGTTGACAGGACTTGTGACATCAATACTTCCATATTTACTAGCATTTGCAGCAGGTGCAATGATATATGTTGTAGTAGAAGAATTAATACCAGAATCACAAGAGGGAGAACACTCAAATATTGGAACAATAGGAGTCGCAATAGGTTTTGTATTAATGATGATACTAGACATAGCATTAGGCTAAAAGTACTATGCAAAATAAAAAAAAGATGATATAATGGCAAAAAAAAAGGAGGAATTATTTATGAATAAAGAATTAATAATAAAAAAATGTAAATCTTGTGGAGCAACAGTTAAAGTTATAAATGATTGTAATTGTAACGGTTGTGGAATTGTATGTTGTGGAGAACCAATGGAAAAATTAGTTCCAAACTCAGTAGATGCATCAGTAGAAAAACACGTACCTACATATGAAAAAATTGGTGATGAAATAATAGTTACAGTAAAACACGTAATGGAAGAAGAACATTTTATAGAGTGGGTAAGCATAGTAGAAGAAAATAAAGAAACAACTGTAGAATTTCAACCAGGAGAAAAAGCAGAAGCAAAATTCCCTTATGTAAAAGGAGCAGTACTTTATGCTTATTGTAATAAACACGGTTTATGGAAAAAAGAAGTAGAGTAGAGGAAAAATTCTTATGGATTATATTTTTACTTTTATAGAAGGTTTTGCAAGTTTTATTTCACCTTGTGTATTACCTATGCTTCCTATATATATTTCTTATTTTATAGGAGAAGATAATAAAAAAGTATCAAAAGCTGTAATAAATTCAGTAGGGTTTGTATTAGGTTTTACAATAGTTTTTATATTATTATCAATATTTGCAAGCAGTTTTGGTGTAATAATAAGTCAAAATATTAAATATATTAAAATAGTATTTGGAATTATTATTATATTACTTGGCTTAAACTATATGGAAATAATAAAAATAAATTTATTAAATAAATCAAAAGGAATTAGTAAAAAAATAAAAGATTTGAATTTTGTAAAATCATTAGCTTTTGGTATGATATTTTCAATTAGTTGGACACCGTGTATAGGTACATTTTTAGCCTCTGCATTACTTTTAATTGCAAAAAATCAAGATATGGTAAAAGGAATATTATTAATGATTATATATAGTATAGGACTTGGAATACCTTTTATTATATCAGCAGTACTGTTAGAAAAGTTAAAAGAAGCTTTTAATTTTATTAAAAAGCATTATAATGTAATAAAAAAGATTTCAGGAATAATTTTAATAATTATGGGAATTTATATGATATTATTTTAAGGAGAGTTTATGAAAAACAAAATAATATGGTTTATAATATTTGCAATTCTTGTAATAGCTATAATTTTAGCAACTAAATTTATAAATAAACAAGGAGAAGAAAATCTACAAGAAAGCGAACAAAATACAAATACATTAAATGAGGAGGAAGATAGTATGAATATTATGAAAGTATCAGACGAGAATTTTGAACAAGAAGTACTAAATAGTAATATACCAGTATTGGTAGACTTCTATGCAGATTGGTGTGGTCCTTGTAAAATGTTATCACCAATAGTAGATGAAGTAGCAAAAGAAAATGATGATATTAAAGTTGTAAAAGTAAATGTGGATGAATCACAAAATACAGCTATAAAATACCAAGTAATGTCAATACCAACATTAGTTGTTATTAAAAATGGAAACGAAGTAAATCGTTCAGTTGGTTTAATTGATAAAGAAGAAGTTTTGAATTTAGTAAAATAAAGATATTAAATTTAAATTAGTTTAGATTTTTTCTAGACTAATTTTCGTTTAAGGAGGAACTTATGAAAATAGTAATAATTGGAGGAGTAGCAGGTGGAGCAACTACAGCAGCAAGACTTAGAAGATTAGATGAAAAAGCAGAAATAATTATGATAGATAAGGGGAATCACATTTCTTTTGCCAATTGTGGTCTTCCATATTATATTGGTGATGTAATTAAAGATAAAGATGAGTTATTATTACAGACCCCAGAAAGTTTCAAACAAAGATTTAATATAGATGTACGAATAAGACAAAAAGTACTAAAAATAAATAAAGAAGAAAAAAAGATTTTGGTTGAAAAGAAAGATGGCAAAGAACAATATGAAGAAACTTATGATAAATTAATTATTTCTACAGGAGCAGAACCGATAAATCACGTAGATTTTTTAGAAGGAAACGAGAGAGTAAAAACGTTAAGAACAATAGAAGATGCACAAGCAATAAAACAACATATAAAAAGTGGTAATGTAAAAGATGTTGTAATAGTTGGTGGTGGTTATATTGGTGTAGAAATGGCAGAAAATTTAAGAAATTATCCAGAATTAAATATAACAATAGTTCAAAGTAACGACCATTTAATAGGTCCTTTAGACAAAGATATGGCTTGTGTTGTACATAGAGAATTACGAAAAAATGGAATTAATATTATTTTAAATAATGGTTTAGCTGAAATAGAACAAGATGGGGATAAATTAAATGTTATATTAGATAATGGGGAATTAAAAGCTGATTTTGTTATATTAAGTATTGGAGTAAAGCCAGAAGGTGTAATAGGTCTAGTATCTGGTTTAACAGTAAGATATAATGGAGCAATTGATGTAAATGAATATTTACAAACAAAAAATAAAGATATATATGCAATAGGAGATGTTATAATTACAGAAAATACAGTTACAGGAAACAGTAATTATACGCCTTTAGCAGGCCCTGCAAATAGACAAGCAAGAATAGTTGCAAATAATATTGCAGGAAAAATAGATTCTTATGAAGGAAGTATAGGAAGCAGTATAATAAAAATATTTGATTATAGTCTAGCTATGACAGGTTTAAATGAAAAAATGTGTAAAGAAAAAAATTTAAGTGCAAGCTCAATTATAATATCACCAAATTCACACGCAAGCTATTATCCAGGAGCAAAACCAATATTAATAAAATGTTGGTATAATAAGATAAAGGGACAAATATATGGAGCACAAGTATGGGGAAAAGAAGGTGTTGATAAAATTTGTGATATTTTAGCAGTAGCGGTAAAAATGAAAATGACTGCATATGATTTAGAAAAATTAGAATTATGCTATGCACCACCATATTCTTCTGCTAAAAGTCCTGTAAACATTTTAGGAAATAGCATAGTAAATAATATAGAAAGATTAGTAAGAACAGTTACGTGGCAAGAAGTAGAAGATTTAAAGAAAAGGGAAAAATATTTAATTTTAGATGTAAGAACAGATGAAGAATATGAAAGAGGACATTTTGAAAATGCTATACATATTCCATTAGATGATTTAAGAAAAAGATTAAATGAATTAGATAAAACTAAGAAATATTTAATTTATTGTAGAACAGGTCTTAGAAGTTATCTTGCTTGTAGAATTTTAATGCAAAATGGTTTTGATGTTTATAATATTACAGGAGGATATTCTTTCTATAAAGTAATTAGTGAAAATTAAGGAGTTTAAAATGGAAAATATAAATAGTAATGAAATTACTGTAAAAGTAAATACAAATATGAAAGAAATAGAAGAGATATTAATAAATAAAGGTTTTAAATTAAGTGATGAGTTTACGTGTGAAGATAATTATTTTATTCCTTTAAATATGAATATTAAAAAAGAAAGTATTAGAGATATTATAAAGAAAGCTATTATAATAAGACAAGTTAGAAATGATAAAGTATTAGTTTTTAAGAAAAAGAATATAGACCAAAATGGCGATATATTAAAACAACAAAAATTTGAGTGCAATATTTTAGATGTTAATGAAGCTAAAAGGTTTTTAGAAGCAGTTGGATATAAAAGTGTAATGGATATTTTCGAAAAAGATATTTGTTATAGTAAAGATTGTTTAAAATTAGCTTTTAAAGATATAAAAAATGGTGATATTTTAATGGAATTAGAAACACAAGATATAGAAGGTTTTAGAACTACCAAAGAATTAAAAGAAAAAGTACTAAAATTAAATTTGCCAATTGATACAAGTAACTTCTTTGTGAAAAAAGCAGAAGTGGAATTAGGAAGAGTAATAAATAGAAAATAAAGAATAATTAAAGGTTATAATGAGAAAAATAAATCATACATATAAATAAAAAATCCAATACATATAAAATTATCAAAGTATTGGAAATATTTTTCCAATACTTTGGCAATTAATGAAAAATAGTATATACTATATATGAGGTGGTAGTATGATAAATAGACAAGAATATTTAAAACAGATAGTAAAATTTAAAGATACAGATTTGATAAAGATAATTACAGGAATAAGAAGATGTGGTAAATCTACAATACTTGAAATGTATATTAAATATTTAAAAGAACAAGGAATCAAAGACGAGCAAATAATAAAAATAAATTTAGAAAATCCAGATTTTAATTTTAATAATTATATGGAATTATATAATTATGTAAAAGAAAGATTAAATAAAGAAAAAAAAACATATGTGTTTATAGATGAAGTTCAGAAAATTAATGAATTCCAAAAAGCTATCGACGGTTTATATATTAATAAAAACATTGATTTATATATAACAGGTTCAAATGCGTATCTTTTATCAGGTGAACTAGCAACCCTAATTTCTGGAAGGTATGTAGAGATAAAGATGTTACCACTATCATTTAAAGAATATTTATCTGCCTTCGACGAAAAAATAGATAAGCAAGAAAAATTATTAGATTATTTTAAATATGGTGCTTTGCCGCAAACAACGATATTATTTAACAAAGATCCAGATTTGGTAGATTCTTATTTAGAAGGAGTTTTCTCTACTGTAATATATAAGGATATAATGCAAAGGAAAAATATAAATAATAAATTATTATTAGATAGTATTATAAAATATATTTTTAATAATATTGGTAGTCAAATAAGCACAAAAAAAATAAGCGATACATTGACTAGTATGAATAGAAATACTACCAACCATACAGTAGAAAATTATATTTCTGCATTAATAGAAGCTTTTTTAATATATAAAGTAGATAGATTTGACGCAAAAGGAAAAGAAATTCTTGCTAGTGGATATAAATATTATACAGTAGATTTAGGTTTTAGAACATATTTGCTCGGAAAAAAAGCAGGGCAAGATATGGGACATATGCTAGAAAATATAGTATATTTAGAATTATTAAGAAGAGGATATAAAGTATATACAGGAAAAGTGGATAATTTGGAAATAGATTTTGTTGCACAAAATAAAAATGGAATAGAATATTACCAAGTATCTTTAACGACAAGAGATGAAAAAACTTTAGAAGGAGAGTTACGACCATTACAAAGAACAAATGATTTTTATCCTAAATATTTATTAACAATGGATAGAGATTTAGAAGCAGATTATAATGGAATAAGAAAAATTAATGTGATAGATTGGTTATTAGAGAATAAGTAGTTCAAAAAGATACTGGTTAATATTAGCAATTTCTTTGTAAAAAAAGATGGAATTAGAAAGAGTAATAATAGAAGAAAGTAATGGACAATGATTTAGTAAATATAATAAGAAATAATATACCAAATGACTATTGTAAAAGATTATGCCTCGATGTTATGGAAGGGGAGCAAAAAAATAACAATTTATCGGATTTTACAGATGAAAAAATTATGATTTACTGTCTTATTTATGGTGATAGTTATTTTGTAAACAGAATATATAAAGAAAAAAATTTTGATAAAATAAGTAGTTTTACAATTAATTTTAGGTATATATATCTTTATAATTTATTTAAAGAAAATAAACAGGATAAAGAACTAGAAGAAGAATTACTTTTGTTTTATTCTAACAAAAAAGAAATGAAAAGATTAATTAAAGAAATAAGTTCTTTAAGTATGATTAATTTCTATAGAAAACTAATTAAATTTTATTATAAAAGATATAAAAACGAAGATGAAGTGATTAAAAATTCTACAATAGTAAATCATAGATTAGATATTATTTCTACTTGTATAGAATATAAAGTGCTAATAAAAATATTAGGTCTACAAGAAAATAAAAAAGTTGATAGAATATTAAATTGGAATATTTTAAGAGTAAAGAAGTGTAATACTATAGAAGATAAGTTATGGCTTATGTAAAATTTAGTACTTTACATTTTAAATATATATTTTTACAATATGAAAAATTAAATATTAATAAAAAGTTAGAGAGATTTCTAACTTTTTTTTATTCTGCAAAAACATCTTTAAATAATTCATTATCAAAAAAATCTTTCAAAGATATATTAAATGCTTCACATATATGAAGTAATGTATCTGTTCTTAAATTTTGAGTGTTAAAAAATAACTATGCAATCTAATTTAAGAAGAATAGTTATTTTTTTACGAAACTTTTTTCGCAAATTGCTTGTAAAAAAATAATAAATATAGTAGAATATTTTTGAGGTGAGAAAATGAAATTTGTACATATTGCAGATATGCATTTAGATAGTGCATTTACAAGCTTATCAGATAAAGGCATAATGGGAGACTTAAGAAGGTTAGAACAAAGAAAAGTTTTTAAGAAAATAATAGAATATATAAAAGAAAATAATGTAGATTATTTATTTATATCAGGAGATTTGTATGAACATAAATATATAAAACAAACAACAATAGAATATATAAATAATTTATTCAAAGAAATAGAAAATGTAAAAATATTTATATCAGCAGGAAATCACGACCCAAAAGTAAAAAACTCATATTACAATAAATTTAATTGGAATTCAAATGTAAAAATATTTGATTCTTTTATAGAAAAAGTAGAAGAGCCAGACTGTAATATATATGGTTATAGTTTTGATGACTTTTATTGTAATAATTGTGGAATAGAAGATTTTAATGTAATAGATGAGGGAAAACCAAATATTTTAGTAGTACACGGAAATTTAGACGGAAGTCAAAAAGATGACAAACCATATAACCCAATATCTAGTAAAGTTTTAGAGGAAAAAGGTTTTGATTATGTTGCATTAGGACATATTCATAAACCTGATTATAATTCATATGTTAATCAAAAAATGGTATATCCTGGTTCTACTATTTCTCTAGGTTTTGATGAACTAGGAAAACATGGTATGATAGTAGGAGAAATAAACAATGGTTTAAAATTAGAATTTGTGCCATTAGATGAGTGCGTTTTCACAAAAATAGAACTAAATGTGGATAACTTATCTTCAAAAGAAGAATTAATTGAAAAGATAAATGCTTTAGAAATTGAACCTAACCAATATGTAGAAATAATATTAGTAGGCGGAAGAAATTTTGAAATAGATAAATATGATTTATTAAAATATATTTTAGATGAAAGAATAATAAAAATAAAAGATGAAACAAAAATAGCAATTGAATTAGAAAAAATAGCAAATGAAAATACATTAAGAGGCTTATTTGTAAAGGAAATGTTAGAAAAATTAGAAAGTGCAGAAGAAGATAAGAAAGAAATAATAGAAAAAGCAATCGAAATAGGTTTGGATGCTTTAAAATAGAGGTGATATTTTGAAAATAAATAAATTAAAAATAAATTCTTATGGAAAGTTAAAAGAAAAAGAAATAGATTTAAAACCAGGAATAAACATAGTATATGGTAAAAATGAAGCAGGAAAATCAACACTTTTAAACTTTATAGTAGATAGTGTTTATGGAATATCTAAAAATAAAAATGGAAAAGAATATTCAAATTATGAAAGATATATGCCTTGGAGTGGTGAAGATTTTTCAGGAAGAATTGAATATGAATTAGATAATGGAAATAAATATGAAGTATTTAGAGATTTTAAAAAGAAAAACCCAAAAATATTTAATGAAAACAAAGAAGATATATCAAAAGAATTTAATATAGATAAAACAAAAGGAAATGAATTTTTCTATGAACAAACAAAAGTAGATGAAGAATTATTTTTATCTACATTAGTAGTTAGCCAGCAAGAAGTTAAACTAGGAAATAAAGAACAAAGTATTTTAGTACAGAAATTAGCAAACCTAGTAGGAACTGGTGAAGATAATGTATCATATAAAAGAGCATTAGATAGAATAAATAGAAGGCAATTAGATGAAATAGGGACAGCAAAATCTAGAGAAAAGCCTATTAACATATTAGAAAGAAATATAGAAAGATTAGAAGAAGAAAAACAAAATTTAAGCAAATATCAAGATTTTAAATATGAGATAGAAGAAAATAAAAATAATTTAAAAGAAGAAATTAAAGAAATAGATGATGAGAATAATTTGGCAAAAGAAATAAAAACGCTAGAAGAAAGGGAAAAGATAGAAAAAGAAAAAATAAATCTCCAAGAAAATATTAAAAAAGAAAATATAGAAAAAATAAATTTATTAAAACAAAAAATAAAAGACATTGAAAAAAACAATAGCCATATTTTAGCAAAAGAAATAGATAATGAGAAAAATAATAAAAGAATAGAAAAAGAGAAAAAACAATTAAATAAAAAATGTTTTATATTATCAATTTTAGTTATACTAATAAATGTATTACAATTTGTATTTGTTAAAAATAGAATTGTAAATTATATTATTTTATTAACAATACCAGGCATTTTAATCTATTATTTTTTACAAAAAAATAAATTGAATAAAATAATAGAAATAGAAAATAAAGAAAATGAAAAGAAGCAAGGATTAATTAATAATATAAATTCAGAAATAAATAGTTTAAAACAACAAATAGAAATTTTAGATAATAATAATATAGAAATTGATAATAAGTTACAAGAGTTAAAGAATAATCTAAATTTGAAAATAAATTTAGAAAAAGAAAAAATTAAAAATAAATATTTAAATGTAATAGATAGTTATAAATTAGATGAACTACTTAATTTAGAAAATATAGATTTTAAATTAAGAAATTTACAAGAAGAATTAAACAATAAAAATATAGAACTTCATAAATTAGAATTAGATCAAAAAAATATTGAGCCAAAACTTGATAATTTATCAAAAATAGAAGAAGAACTTGTTAACGATAAAGAAAAAATGCTAACACTTCAAAAAAATAACTTAAGCTTTATCCTTGCAAAACAGGTTTTAGAAAATGCTTATATCAATATGAAAAATTCAGTAACACCTAAATTTACAGAAGAATTATCTAAAAATATTTCTAATATAACAAATGGAAAATATAATAATATTAGATTTAATGATGAAGAAGGTTTAATTGTAGAAATAGAAAATGGTGATTACATACCAGCATCTAAATTGAGTGTTGGAACAATAGACCAATTATACTTATCTTTAAGATTATCGATGATAGAGGATTTATCTAAAGAGTCTATGCCAATTATCTTAGATGAGACATTTGCATATTTTGATGATGAAAGATTAGAAAATGTTTTAAAATATATAAATGATAAATTTAAAAATCATCAAGTGATTTTATTAACTTGTACAAATAGAGAAAAAGAAATATTAGACAAAAATTTAATATCATATAATAATTGTGAATTATAATATAAAAGTTTATACATTTTGTAATAAACAAATAATAAAATAAAACATTATAATACTAAATGCTAAACGAAAGGAGATAATTGTTATGGAGTGTAAAGAATTACCAACTAATCTTCAAAAGATAATAGAAAAAGGAGAAGGTGTGACAGTCGAATTCAAAGAAGCAAAGAAAAAGTTACCTGTTAGTTTGTTTGAAAGTGTATGTTCAATGCTTAATAGAAACGGTGGTCATATTTTTCTTGGAGTAAAAGACAATGGAAAAATAATAGGAGTTTATAAAGATTATCTAAAAGATATGGAAAAGGACTTTGTAGTACAATGTAATAACCCAGAAAAATTATTTCCAACAGCACATTTAGATATAAAAGAATATGTATATAAAGAAAAATATATTTTGTATATTTATGTTTATGAAAGTTCAGATGTTCATAAAACAGCCAATAAGATATATGACAGAAAGCTTGAAGGGGATTTTGATATAAGTAATAATACTATACTGATTTCAGATTTATATATAAGAAAGAGTAGTACTTATATTGAAAATAAAATATTTCCATATGCAAGTTTTGATGATTTAAGGATAGATTTAATTGAAAAATCAAGAATAATGGCATCAAACAGAACTTCAAATCATCCTTGGGCAAAAATGAAAGATTTAGATATGCTAAGAAGTGCAGGCTTATATGAAAGAAATTTACAGACAGGAGAAGAAGGCTTCAATTTAGCTTGTATATTATTATTTGGAAAAGATGAAGTAATATCTTCTGCATTATCATATTATAGAACTGATGCTATATTAAAGATAAAGAATTTAGATAGATATGACGATAGAGATGATATAAAAACAAATTTGTTGGAAAGCTACGAAAGGTTAACTGATTTTATAAAAAAACATTTAAATGATAAATTTTATATTGAAGAAGATCAAAGAATTAATGTAAGAGATGTTATTGCACGTGAATTATGTGCTAATTTATTAATACACAGAGAATATTCTAATCCTTATCCAGCAAAATTAATCATTACAAGTAAAAATATTTTAACTGAAAATGCAAATAAGCCGAGAATTATAGGATATATAGATTTAAATAATTATTCACCTTATCCTAAAAACCCCAAGATTGCTAGTTTTTTTAAAGAAATAGGTCTAGCTGATGAATTAGGTTCAGGAATTAGAAAAATTGTAAAATATACTAAAATTTATAGTGGTGGATTACCGGAATTCATTGATGATGAAATATTTAAAGTTAGAATTCCATTAGTTGATGAAGAAAACAAGAAAAAAGATTATATTGATTCGGTAACATTAAGAAATTTAATTTTTGAATATATAGAGAAAAGCAACGGAAGAAGTAGACAAGAAATAAATAATTATATTTATCCAAAGCTACAAGGAGAGGAAAAAAATATAAATAATAGAATTAGAACAGCATTAACATATTTGAGAAAAAAGAATAAAATAGAAAATTTAGGTTCTGACACTAAATCGTTATGGAAAATAAAAAAATAAAAATTGTCTGCAGAGAATTCTGCAGAGCTCTGCAGAATTCTCTGCAGAGATTATAAGAATTATTATACCTATACATAATTTTTTAAAAGAGATTTAAAAAGATTGCGTAAGTTTTTATATTATAATAAAATCAGATTGAGTAAAAAAAAATAAAAACTTATGAGAATTGTTTGAAAATTGAAGTTTATAGTTTGGACTTCAATTTTTCTATTATATGGAAACGGCAAAAATGCTTGTAATAATCTATAAAATGTAGTATAATAACTATTGTTAAAAAATATGGAGGAGAATAAATATGTTTGAGAAATTAGAGGCAATAGAAAAAAGGTATGAGGAATTAACAAAGGAAATATCAAACCCTGATTTAATATCTAATCAAACAGAATGGAAAAAAGCAATGAAAGAACATTCTGATTTGGAAGAATTAGTACAAAAATTTAGAGAATATAAAAAAGTAAAACAAGAAATGGAAGAAGCAGAAGAATTAATGACAGACCCAGAAATGAAAGAACTTGCAGAAACAGAATATTATGATAAAAAAGAACAACTTCCAAAATTAGAAGAAGAATTGAAATTCTTACTAATTCCAAAAGATCCAGATGATGATAAAAATATTATCTGTGAAATAAGAGCAGGAGCAGGAGGAGAAGAAGCAGCATTATTTGCAGGGACACTATTTAGAATGTATTCAATGTATGCAGAGAAAAAACATTGGAAAGTAGAAATTTTAAATGAAAATGAAACAGGTCTTGGTGGATATAAAGAAATATCTTTTATGATTACTGGAAAAGGTGTATATAGTAGATTAAAATTCGAAAGTGGGGTACATAGAGTACAAAGAGTACCAGATACAGAAAGTAGTGGAAGAATACACACATCAACAGTAACAGTAGCAGTCCTTCCAGTTGTAGAAGATGTTGAAATAGAAATAAACCCAGCAGATATAAAAATGGAAGTATTTAGGTCATCAGGAGCAGGAGGTCAACATATTAATAAAACATCATCAGCAGTAAGGTTAATACACATACCAACAGGAATTACAGTAGAGTGCCAAACAGAAAGGTCACAATTCCAAAATAGAGATAATGCAATGAAAATGCTTAGAACAAAACTTTATGAAATAGAAAAGGCAAAACAAGACAATAGCATAGCAAGTGAGAGAAGGTCTCAAGTAGGTTCTGGAGATAGAAGTGAGAAAATTAGAACATATAATTACCCACAAGGAAGAATAACAGACCATAGAATAGGTATGAGTATTTATCAAATAGAAAACTTCTTAAATGGTGATTTAGACGAAATGATAGATAATTTAATTGCAGCAGACAGAGCGGAAAAATTAAAAGGAGACGAAGAATAATGAAATTATTAGTAATATCTGATATTCACGGTTCTTTATATTATGCTAAAAAAATATTAGAAATAGTAGAAAAAGAAAAACCAGACCAAATAGCTCTTTTAGGAGACTTATATTATCACGGACCAAGAAACAATTTAACAGATGAATATAACCCAATGGAAGTTTCTAAAATATTAAATTCACTAAAAGATAAAATAATAGTTACAAAAGGAAATTGTGATGCTGAAGTAGATGAAATGATATCAGAATTTCCATTAAAAGAATATATAGAATTAAATGTAAATGGCTATAATGTATTTTTATCACACGGACATAAATATAATATAGACAATATGCCGCCATTAGGAATAAAAATAGATATTATGATGTATGGTCATTTTCATATAAGTTTTATAAAAGAAAAAGATGGAATTGTTTTTGCAAACCCAGGTTCAATATCTTTACCTAAAGAAAATAGTAAACATAGTTATCTAATATTTGATGAAAATAAATTAGTGTTAAAAGATGTAGAAGGAAATGTAATAGAAGAATATAAATTAAAATAGAATAATATTAAACTTCTTACAATAAATTTAAATAAAGATATTGTAAGGAGTTTTTTGATATGGAAGTTTTGAAAACTACACTTTTAGGTTTGTTTTTTGGAACATTTGGAACAACATTAGGTGGAATTTTAGGAGTTGTTTTAAAGAAAAAATCTAATAAATTTTTAAGTTTTATATTAGCAGTAGCATCAGGCTTAATGATGGCAGTAATATGTTTTGATTTAATACCAGAAAGTTTAGAAATAAGTAATATTTTTGAAGTGATATTAGGAGTTCTACTTGGAATAATTGCTATGATTTTTTGTGATCTATTAGTTGATAAAAAATTCAGTTCTAAAATGCACGACAATAATAAAGAAAGTAAATTATTAAAAACAGGTATGATAGTATCAATAGGCTTAGCGATACATAACTTTCCGGAAGGTCTTGCAATTCGGGTCTGGTTTTGAAGCATCATTAAAACTAGGTTTGAGTCTTGCAATTGCTATTTGTTTTCACGATATACCAGAAGGGATTTCAATGGCAATTCCTATGAAAAACGGTGGTATGAAACCTAGTAAAGTTATTTTTTATGTGATATTATCAGGAATAACAACAGGAATTGGAGCATTTTTTGGAGCAATAATAGGTTCTATTTCAGAACAAGTAATTTCCATATGTCTAAGCTTTGCAGCAGGAGCAATGCTATATATAGTATCTCGGAGAATTAATTCCAGAATCAAACAGTTTATATAAAGGAAGGATGACAGCAGTTGGCAATATGTTAGGGTTTTTAATAGGAATATTTGCAACAAAATTATAACAATGGAGGAAAGTAGTATATGAATATAATGTTTATATGTACAGGAAATATTTGTAGGAGTGCAATGGCACATCATTTGTTAGAAAAAAAATTAAAAGATTTAAAAATAGAAAATGTAAGAGTATATTCTTGTGGAGTGACAGCTTATAATGGTGAAAAGTCTACTTGGGAAGCAATATATATTATGGAAAAATATTATGATGTGGATTTAAAAAATCATAGAGCAACAAATATTAAAAATTCCAATATAGAAAATATGGACTTAATATTATGTGCAACGAAATATCATAAAGAAGATGTTTTAGAATTATATCCAAGTTTAAAAGGAAAAGTTTTTACAATGAAAGAATATGTGAATTATGATGAAGAAAATCATAATAAAATAGATATTAAAGACCCTTGGGGTTATGATAAAGAAACATATTTAGAGTGTGCAAAAGAAATAAGTAAATGTGTAGAATTATTAATAGAGAAAATGAAACAGAACTATTCCTAAAGGAGTAGTTTTTTTGTTAAAAACATTCGTGTTCGCTTGTAAAAGAATATTAAAATTGGTATAATTAAAAAAGTCAAAAAAGTGAAAAAGGAATGGTAAAAATGTCAGAAATATTAGATGGATTAAATGATAAACAATATGAAGCCGTAGTAAATACAGAAGGTCCTTGCTTGGTAATTGCAGGTGCTGGAAGCGGTAAAACAAAAGTATTAACACATAAAATAGCATATTTAATAAAAGAAAAAAATGTAAAACCTTGGAATATACTTGCAATAACTTTTACAAATAAAGCAGCAAATGAAATGAAAGAAAGAATAGTAAATTTAGTAGGAGATGTTGCAGGAGATATTTGGATGGGAACATTTCACTCTATTTGTGTTAGAATATTAAGAAGATTTATAGATAGAATAGGTTTTGGAACATCTTTTATAATATTTGACACAACAGACCAAAGAACATTAGTAAAAAACTGTTTAAGAGATTTAAATATAGATGATAAATTATTTAATGAAAGAGCAGTAATAGCAGAAATTAGTAATGCAAAAAATGAAATGTTAACACCAGAAATGTATAGAGCAAGAACAAATGGTGAGTTTAGAAAAGAAAAAATAGCAGATATATATGATTTATACCAAAAACGATTAAAAGAAAATAATGCAATAGATTTTGATGACATTATAAATTATACAATAGAAATATTACAAGAAAATGAAGATATTAGAGAATATTATTGTGATAAATTTAAATATGTATTAGTAGATGAATACCAAGATACAAATAAATCACAATTTACATTAGTAACAATTTTAGCATCAAAATATAAAAACATAACGGTTGTTGGAGATAACGACCAAGGAATATATTCATTTAGGGGAGCAGATATTTCAAATATATTAAACTTTGAAAAAGACTTTCCAGGAACAAAAATAATAAAACTAGAGCAAAATTATCGTTGTACAGGAAACATATTAAAAGCGGCTAATAGCGTAATTTCAAACAATGAAGTAAAATACAAAAAAGAATTGTGGACTCAAAATGAGGAGGGAAACTTACCAAAAGTATATCAAGCAGAAGATGAATATGATGAAGCAAGATACATTGTAGAACAAATAGAACATTTAAAAAGGGAAGAATATTATAAATATAATGATTTTGCTGTTTTGTATAGGATGAACACACAATCAAGAGCAATAGAAGATATCTTAAGAAGAGAAAATATACCATATAAAATAATAGGTGGTCTAAAATTCTACGAAAGAAAAGAAATTAAAGATATTATTGCATATTTAAGATTAATACAAAACACAAATGACAATTTAAGTTTAAGAAGAATAATAAATGAACCAAAACGTGGAATTGGAAAAACAAGTTTAGATAAAATAGAAACAATATCTAATGAAACAGGAATTCCTATGTATGAAATAATAAAAAGAGCAAATGAATTTGGTTTAAATAGAGTATTCTTAAATTCAAGAGAATTTATAAATGTAATTGAAGAATTAAAAGCTAAAAAAGATGATATGAATATTTCTGATTTAATAAAGGAAATTTTAAGAAAATCAGGATACACAAAAGCCTTAGAAGACGAAAACACAATAGAAGCAGAAAACAGAATAGAAAACTTAGATGAGTTTTTAACAGTTGCAATAGAATTTGAAGAAGAAGAGGCAGAAAATGGACTAAGTCAGTTCTTAGAAGGAATAACATTATCTAGTGATATAGATGATTTAGATGAAGACGCAGATTATGTTACATTAATGACATTACATAGTGCAAAAGGACTAGAATTTCCAGTAGTATTTTTAGTAGGTATGGAAGAAGGAATATTCCCAGGATATAAATCAATATCAGAACCAAAAGAACTAGAAGAAGAAAGACGTTTATGTTATGTAGGAATAACAAGAGCAAAAGAATATCTATTTTTAACTTGTAGTAAACAAAGAACAATATTTGGGTCAACAAGTTATAACCAAGTATCAAGATTTTTAGAAGAAATACCAGAAGAATTACTAGAAGGTTATGAAGAAGCTTTTGGAGGAACTTCAAATAAAGATAAAATGTTTGAAGACTCTAACTATAAATGGTCTTATGAAAATAATGGAAACGGAAAAGTAAAAAGTTATAAAATAGATACAAAAGAACCAGTTATGGCAGCAAGTAAAGTAAATAGCAGTAATAACAATAACTTTATGTTTAGAACAGCGGAAAGTTTCTTAAGTAATTTAAATAAGAAGAAAAACAATACAACTGTAGATTTATCACAATATAAAGCAGGTATGAGGATATATCACAAAAAATTTGGTGAAGGAACAATAAATAATGTAGAGCCAGAAGAAGACGATTTAAAAGTGGACATTAACTTTGATAAGGTAGGACACAAAAGATTAATGGCTAAATTTGCTAATCTAGAAATAATAGATAATTAAAATATATAAAACTAGAAAATAAAAAGGAAAAGATGTGTATGGAAAAATTAATAGTAGATATGGATGATGTAATAACAGAAAATGGATTTATAAGAATAATAAATGAATTCTTAAATTCTAACTATAAACCAGAAGATGCAGAAAGTTATTATATAAATGATTTAATACCAAAAGAAAAATTAGAAGAGTGGGTAAAATTCTATAAAGAAAAAAATGTATATGACTATGTAAATTTAGTAGAAGGTGCAATAGAAGCATTAGAAAAATTAAATGAAAAATATGACTTGTATATTGCAACTGCATATGTATTTCGCGATGCACCAGAAGTTTCTGGAAAAACTTTAAATGATAAATATAATTATTTAATTAAAAATCTTCCTTTTATAGACCCACATAAATTCATATTTATTTCTAATAAAGAATTACTAGAAGCAGACATTAGAATTGATGATAGCCCTAAAAAATTAGTAGGGAAAGCAAGACTTAAATTACTTTTTACAGCATATCATAATAAAGATATGACAGATGAAGAGTTAAAAGAAAATAATTTTATAAGAGTAAATAGTTGGAAAGAAGTGGAAAAGATTTTGCTATAAAATATTTAAATAAAGTGTATTTTACAATAAAATATACTTTATTTTTTTGTATAAAAGAGAAAAAATTGGCAATAATAAAAATAAATTTTAATGAAAGGAATGATTTATTATGCCAGATTTAAATCAAATGGAATTACAACATTTAAGACATTTAATAGGAGCTCATGAAATAACATATCAAAAATTAAACACATATGCTTCTCAAGCAGTAGACCCACAAATAAAGCAAATGTTTACAAAATCAGCTCAAGATGCTTTAAATACAAAACAAAAATTGATGAGCTTTTTAGGAAATAACTAAAATTAAATTCAAATTAAAATTTAAGGGAGGAAAAAATAATGGACGAAAAAGTAATGGTAAATGATATTTTAGCAGGAGTAAAATCTGATTTAACTGCATATCAAACTGCTATTTCAGAGTGTGAGAATATGCAATTAAGACAAACTTTCCAACAAATAAGAAATAATGATGAAAGTTTCCAATATGAATTGTTTAAAGTAGCACAAAGTAAAGGTTATTATATACCAGCACAAAAAGCTACAGTAACAGAGATAAATACTGTTAAAACAGAAATGCAAGGTTAGAAGAAAAAAGTGTTTTCTATAAGAAATAGAAGGCACTTTCTTGGTTTATATAGAAAAAACGAGATAAAAAGAAGAAAAAAGAGATAAAGTGAAAAAAGATAAGAAAACCTACGGAAATTGGGTTTAGAATATCTTTGCAAAAAATGAAATATTACAATATGATTACAATGAAAAATAGGTGTGTACAAAGGAGAGAAAATTAATGTTTAAAAAGATGTTAATTCATACTAAAAGAGGCATAAAATTTACAATTCTTTTTATAATAGCAGTTTTTCTAATTGTAGGGACAATAGCATTTTTATATAAACCAACATATAGTGTATTTATAAATGGAGAACAAGTTGGATATACAGAAGATAGGTCAGGACTTCAACATAGAATAAATGATTATGTGGAAAAAGGAGATGGAACAAATAGTAATGTTGCATTTGTCCAAGTAGATAAATTACCAGAATATAAATTATGTTTGTTAAAAAAGGATGTTGTAGCAAATGATGATGAAATATTTAACAAAATAAAAGATACAGGAGTTACATATTATAGATATTATGCAATAACAGATAATAATGAAGAAAAAACATATGTAGGAACTTTTGAAGAAGCAGAAAAAGTTGTAAGTGATTTAAAAGCTAAAAATAGTTCAAATATAGAAAAAATAGCAATTGTAGAAAAATATGAAACAGAAATGAAAGATTTAGTAACTTCAGACGAAGCAGTAGCAAAATTATTTGTAGAGCCACCAAAAGTTGTAACAGTTGCTAAAAAAGGAACTTCAGCAAAATATGCCGCATCTGGAAGTGTTAATACAAAAGGAACAACATCTAGTGCTAAAGCAAATATTGGAATAACATTAATTAAACCAATATCAGGAGTAATAACATCAAGATTTGGAGCATCAAGTAGTATTAGAAGGTCAGCACATACGGGACTAGATATATCAGCACCTAGCGGAACACCAATTAAAGCGGCTGCATCTGGAACAGTAACTTTTTCAGGATATAAAGGTTCTTATGGAAATATGTTAGTAATAAGCCATGGAAATGGTGTTCAAACATATTATTGTCATTGTAGTAAATTATATGTGGGAACTGGTACACAAATATCACAAGGACAAACAATTGCAGCTGTAGGTAATACTGGAAATTCAACAGGACCACACTTACACTTAGAAGTAAGAGTAAATGGTGTGGCATATAATCCACAAAATTATGTGTATTAAAAAATTTTTCTTGACAAATATATATAAATTATGGTAAACTAAAAACATATTAAGAGTGTACCTAGGAAATTTCTGAGCGGTACAGAGTAACAAGAAGTTACTTACACTAGAAAAGTAAGGAAACCTTACTTGAGGAGTCTTAAAATAAGATTTTTCAAGTGAGGTTTTTTGTTTTAAAGGGGGAAAGTGGAATGAGTAGAGTAGAAAAGATTTTAGAAAATTATTATAGCAAAGGAAAAGAAAATAATAGATTAACAGAAGATAAAGCACATATGGTAGAATTTTTAACAACTGTAAGATATATAGATAAGTATTTAAAAAATGGAGATAGAATTTTAGATATAGGAGCAGGAACAGGAATATATTCACTTTACTATGCTAAAAAAGGCTATAAAATAGATGCAATAGAATTAACAAATTCAAATATAAAAGAATTTAAGAAAAACATTAAAAAAGAAATGAATATTGATGTGGAAAAAGGAAATGCTTTAGATTTAAGTAAGTATAGAGACAATACATTTGATATAACATTATTACTTCGGACCAATATACCATTTATTTAGCGTAGAAGAAAAGAAGAAAGCAATTGAGGAAGCAATAAGAGTTACAAAAAAACAAGGAAAGATTTTTATTGCATATATAACAAATGAGGCTGTAATAATTACATATGGTCTAAAAAAAGGAAATATACTTAAATTAAAAGACGTTTGTGATGAAAATTATAAAGTAAAAGAAATACCAGAAGAAATATTTTCAGTAAATTATGTGAAAGAATTTAATGAATTAATTAATAGTTTTTCAGTTAAAATATTAAATGAAGTAGCAGTAGAAGGTTTGTCGGAATATTTAATGGAATATATAAATGAATTATCAGAAGAAGAATATAAAATATGGCTAGATTACCATTTTAAGAATTGTGAAAGAAAAGATTTAATAGGTTATAGTAGTCACGTAATGTGCATATGTGAAAAATAGATAGGAGGAGTTTATATGGCAAAATTAGTATTAATAACAGGACCACAAGCAGTTGGTAAAATGACAGTTGGGCAAGAATTAACTAAAATAACAAATCTAAAATTATTCCATAACCATATGTCAATAGACTTAGTATCAAACTTTTTTAGCTATGGAACAGAAATGGGTAGAAAGTTAGTTACAAAAATTAGGATGGAAATATTAGAGGCAGTAGCTAAAAGTGATTTAGAAGGAATAATTTTTACAGTGGTAATGGCATATGATTGCGAGGAAGATGTAGAACAAATGGAGCAGATGAAAAAATTATTTAAAGAAAATAATGGAGAAGTTTATTATATAGAACTTCAAGCACCATTAGAAATAAGGTGGGAAAGAAATAAAACAGAAAATAGAAAAAAACATAAACCATCTAAAAGAGATGAAGAATTTAGTGAAAGGTTATTACTAAGGTCTGATATTACTTTTAGAACGGAGTCAGAAGAAGGAGAAGTTACAGAAAAAAACTATCTAAAAATAGATAATACAAATATATCAGCAAAAGATGTAGCAAAAATGATTAAAGAAAAATTTAAGTTATAAGGTTGTGATGATTATGATTAGATATTATGAGAAAGAAGATATTAAGCAAATTGCAAAAATAATTGATGAAGATTGGAAAATAGCATACAAAGGGATAGTAGATGAAAATTATTTGAAAAATCTAAATTATAAAGATAGAGAAAAAAGGATAAAAGAAAAATATAAGAAAGAAAAATCAATTGTACATGTGGAAGATAATACTATTAAAGGTTATTGTAGATTTGGAGAAAATAGAGAAGGAGAAAAAATAGGAGAAATAATTGCTTTATATGTTAAAAATGAATTTAGAAGATGTGGAATAGGTGAAAAATTAGTAGAAAAAGCAAAAGAAATATTAAAAGAAAGAGGATATAAAGAAATGATTATTTGGTGCTTAAAAGAAAATAGAGCAGGAAGAAATTTCTATGAAAAACAAGAGGGTGTTTTAGGAAAAGAAAGAAAATTTAAAATAGGTGACAAAAATTATGATGAAGTAAGTTATAAATATATATTATAGGAGATGATGAAATTGGAAATTAGAAATGTAAAAAAAGAAGATGAAAAAGAAGTAATAAAAATATTGCTTGATATGCAAAAATTACATATAAATGGAAGAAAAGATATTTTTAAAAAAGAAAATTCTAAAACAGCAAAAGAAGAGTTTTTAAGTATTTTAAATGATAATAAAAAAGAGATGGTTGTAGCAATAGACAAAAATGACAAAGTGAGAGGTTTATCCTATTGTTTCTTTTAGAACTATAGAAAACCATATAAATCTTAAAAATAGTAGAATTCTTATTGTAGAAAAAATAGGAGTAGATAAAAACTTTAGAAGAAATGGATATGGAAAAATTCTAATTAATAAAATAAAGAAAAAAGCTAAAAAAGAAAATTGTAATAGGATAGAACTTACTTGTTGGAGTTTTAATAAAAATGCAATTAAGTTTTATGAAAAAATGGGTATGAAAGTTCAAAAATCAACAATGGAAATGAAAGTATAAGGAGGAATTGTTATGTATTTTAAAAAATTAGTAGGAGAAAATATATATTTATCACCAATTAGTGCAGAAGATGTGGAAAACTATACAAATTGGCTAAATGATTTTGAAACGACGGACTATATTGGACAAAGTACGAAAATATATAGTGAAGAAAAGGAAAAGAAATTTTTAGAAAAGTTTGCAGAAGAAAGTAAAGATGTAAATTTAGGAATTGTAACTTTAAAAGATGATAAATTAATAGGAAATTGTGGACTTAAAAGTATAGATTATATAAATAGAACAGCAACACTTGGAATATTTATTGGAAACAAGGAAGAGAGAAATAAAGGCTATGGAAAAGAGACTATAAGATTATTACTAGATTTTGGTTTTAACTATTTAAATTTAAATGAGATAAAGTTAGATGTAATGGAATTTAATAAAAGAGCAATAAAGTGTTATGAAAAAGTAGGGTTTAAAGAATATGGTAAAAGAAGAAAATGCGTATATTTAAATGGTAAGTATTATGATAAAATAAGTATGGATATTTTAAAAGCTGAATTTAAAGAAAGTTTTATAAAAAATAAAAATATATAAAAGTCGGTAAATTCCGACTTTTATTATTTCTATAAATCAATAAGTTTTTTAAATATATATTGACAAACACGAACAAAAATTCTATAATGAAATTGGTGATAATATGAGAAAACAAATATTACACGTAGATGTTAATAATGCTTTCCTTAGTTGGACAGCGGTAGAAATGTTAAAAAATGGAGATAGTATTGATATAAGAGAAATACCAGCAATAATAGGTGGAGATGAAACAAAAAGGTCAGGAATAGTTTTAGCAAAAAGTATGAAAGCTAAAGAGTGCGGAGTAAGAACAGCAGACACAATTTACCAAGCAAAACTGAAATGTCCAGGAATAAAAATATTTCCATCAAATTTTAGCATTTATAGAAAATATTCAGATAGTTTATTTAAACTTTTATCAGAATATACTGATAAGATAGAAAGGTTTAGTATAGATGAGTGTTTTCTAGACATGACAGAATATTTGATGAAAGACACTTTAGTAAATAAAGCATATGAAATAAATAGAAGAGTAAAAGAAGAATTAGGTTTTACGGTAAATGTAGGGGTTGCTCATAATAAGTTACTTGCAAAAATGGCATCTGATTTTACAAAACCAGATAGAGTACATACTTTATTTGAAAATGAAATAGAAAAAAAGATGTGGTCACTTCCTATTTCTGAATTATTTATGCTAGGCAAAAAAACAGTTCCAAAATTACTTAATATGCAAATTCGAACAATTGGAGACCTAGCAAGAGCAAATAAAGAGATGCTTCATAAAAAATTTGGAAAACACGGAATTATGATGTGGGAATATGCAAACGGAATAGATAATTCAGAAGTACATTATAAAGATGAAAAACCTAAAGGTGTTGGAAATTCAATTACACTCCCAGAAAATATAACAGAATTAGAAAAGCTAGAAGAAATAGTTTTAGCACTTTCAGAACAAGTGTCTTTTAGACTAAGAAAATATGATTTACTTGCCAAAACAGTAAATGTACAATTAAGAACAAAAGATTTTGAAGACACATCACACCAAAAAAAATTACCAGAGCCAACATCATCAACAAAAGAAATATCAAAAATAGCAAAAGAATTGTTAAATGAAATGTTCCATAAACCAATGGCAATTAGATTAGTTGGCGTTAGGGTAGATAATTTAATAGAAAAAGAAGATATGCAAATGTCCCTATTTGAAAATAAAGACAACGAAAAACAAGAAAAATTAGATAAAGTAATAGATAACTTGAAAAATAAATATGGATATAATAAAATAACAAGAGCAGGAAAAATGAACGCAGGAGATTATTTAAAATTAAAAGATATTAAAAAATAGAGGTTAATTATGATAAAAATAGAATATGAAGGAAAAGAAATACCTTATACATTGGAAAGATCTAGAATTAAAAATCTATATATTTATATAAAAAATGGAGAAGTAATAATAAAAGCACCACTTAAACTTTCAAATGAGAAAATACAAGAATTTGTAAATAGAAAATCTAAATGGATATATAATGGTTTAAGTAAAAGTTGTGAAAAAGTAAAAAAAGAGAAGGAAGAAAAAATAGAAAAAGCTGATGTAGATAGATTAGCAAAAATAGTTAAAGAAAATATAGATAAATATAGCAAAATTCTAAATGTTAGTCCAAAAAAAGTAAGAGTAAAAGAATTAAAATATGCGTGGGGAAGTTGTTCTAGTAATAAAAATATTTCAATAAACCTTAAACTTGCAACAAAAGATGAAAATGCAATTAAATATGTTGTTTTACACGAGATGTGCCATTTGATACATATGAACCATTCTAAAAGTTTTTGGAATTTGGTAGAAAAAAATATGCCTAAATATAAAGAATATAAAAAATTACTTGCTTAAAATTAAGAATTAAATTATAATAAAATAAAGTTTTTTAGAGGAGAAACCATATGTGGAAAAGAAGAGACTTAAAAGCTAAAGCAAGAAAAGTCGTAAAAAATAATTATTGGACAGCCTTAATTGTATGTTTTTTACTTGCACTTTTTACAAGTGAATTTGGTACTTCAATAATATTAATATGGCAAGGGGAAGATAGTGTTGATCCAAATTATATTGTAAAACAAGAAAATATAGTTAGTGATAATGAAAAAGCAGAAGAAGAGTTAAGTGAGATAAAGGAAAAAGAAGAAGAATTCCAAGAAAAAAGGTCTGGTTTAAACCAAGTACAATTGGGAATAATAGAAATAATAAAAGCAAATGTAAATAATTTATTTAAATCAGAAAAATATATATTTAGAATTTGGGATGCAATTAAATCTTTTGGAATACATGAAACAGGTTTAGGAGTTGGATTAATTTTAATTTCCATTATAGCATTAATCTATATAATACTAATTGCAGAGCCTTTAAGAGTTGCAGGAAGAAAATATTTTATTCTTGCTAGAAAAGAAGAAAATACTAAGATGGGAGTCATGAAAGAAATCTTTAAAAAAGGCAATTGGAAAAATGTTACGTATATTATGTTTTTTAAAAATTTGTATAATTTATTGTGGTTTTTAACGATTATAGGTGGGGTAATTAAATTTTATGAATATAGGATGATACCTTTCATTTTAGCAGACAACCCAAAAGTTAGTAAAAAAGAAGCTTTTGAATTATCAAGAAAAATGATGAAAGGTAATAAGTGGAAAACTTTTGTTATAGATATATCATTTATTTTATGGTATATATTATCTATTTTCACATTTGGACTATTAAATATTTTATATGTAAATATATATAAAGCCTCAACTGAGACTGAATTATATAATACATTAAAAGATAATAATGTTGAAAAAAGTAATGAAAATTAACAAAAAGAAAGTAGTAGTAATATAGAAATTACTACTATTTTTAGATTAATAAAAATTTTGAAATCAATAAAAGTAAAATAGAACTAATTTGTAATTAATTATATTATAACATATAAAATATGCAAAGTCTGTCGAAAATTGTAAAAACTTGCGATGAAAAGTTGTTGCAACAATTGGAAAAAAATGGTATTATAAAAAGCGTGATACGAAAGAGGAGGGATGATTTTGAATATTTTTTATGGCGGAACATTTATTAAGAAAGAAGAGCTTAAGGAAGCGGGGATAGACTATCCTATAAAATTAGAATATTATAAAATAATTAATGAAGATGAGATGATGAAAAAAGAAAAGGAGAGATATGGAATAAAAGTTGTTAAAACAGAATATATGGAAAATGATACAAAAATAGAAGATGAAACAATAAAATATTTATCTAGTAATGAACAGAAAGTAGAAGAAATATTAAATATATTAAAAGAAAATGAAGTGACACCAATTACTACTAAAGATGTTATTTCAGATATTTCTAAAAGTACATTTTCTGTATAACAAAACAAAAATTCTAATAAAAAACTTGCAAAAAGCCAAAAATTAAGTTAAAATAGCATATGAAGTAAAAAGGGAAGATAAGGAGGCATATATGGCTGATAAATTAATTATAGTCGAATCACCAGCTAAAGCCAACACTATAAAGAAGTTCCTAGGTGGTAGTACAAAAGTAGTTGCATCTATGGGACATATTAGAGATTTACCAAAATCTAAATTAGGAGTAGATATTGAAAAAGATTTTGAACCAGAATACATAAATATTAGAGGAAAGGGAGATTTAATAAAATCTTTAAAAAAAGAAGCTAGTAAGGCTAAAAAGATATATCTTGCAACTGACCCTGACCGTGAAGGAGAAGCTATAGCTTGGCATTTAGCTTATATTTTAAATGATAACAAAGAAAAAATTGTAAGAGTAACTTTTAATGAAATAACAAAAGGGGCAGTAAAAAAAGCAATTCAAGAACCAAGAAGTATTGATATAAATTTAGTTGATGCACAACAAGCAAGAAGGGTTTTAGATAGAATTGTAGGTTATAAGATAAGTCCGCTTTTATGGAAAAAAGTAAAAAGGGGGTTATCTGCAGGACGTGTACAATCAGTTGCTGTTAAATTAATAGTAGACAGGGAAGAAGAGATTGAGAAATTTATACCAGAAGAGTATTGGAATTTATTTGTGGATTTAGAAGATGAAAAATCTAAAAAACATTTTGAAGCAAAATTTTATGGTAAAGATAATAAAAAACAAGAAATACATAATAAAGAGGAAATCGATGAAATACTTAAGAATATTGAAAAAGCAAAATATATTGTAAAAGAAGTAAAAAAAGGTGAGAAGAAAAGAAATGCAGCTCCACCTTTTACAACAAGTACAATGCAACAAGAGGCTTCAAGAAAATTAGGATTTACATTAAAGAAAACAATGTCGATTGCACAAATGCTATATGAAGGAATTAAAATAGAAGGAAGAGAAACTGTTGGTTTAATTACATATATGAGAACAGACTCAACAAGAATTTCAGAAGAAGCAAGGAAAACTGCTAAAGAACATATTGTTGCTACTTATGGTGAAGAATATTATGAAAATAGATATTATAAGACAAGTAAAGATTCACAAGATGCACACGAAGCTATAAGACCTACATATGCAGATTTAGAACCAGATAGTATAAAGACTTCACTAACAAATGACCAATATAAATTATATAAGTTAATTTATAATAGATTTATGGCTAGTCAAATGGCTTCAGCAATCTATAATACTATGTCTGTTACAATAGATGCTAATAATTATACACTTAAAGCAAATGGTCAAAGTTTAAAATTTAAAGGGTTTATGACTTTATATGTAGAAAGTGAAGATAATAAAGAAGAAGAAAAAGGTATGCTTCCTGATTTAGAGGAAAATCAAGAAGTTAAGAAACTTAAAATTAATCCTAAACAAAGCTTTACAGAACCACCACCAAGATATACAGAAGCAAGTTTGGTTAAAGCTTTAGAAGAAAAAGGAATAGGAAGACCTAGTACATATTCACCAACAATTACAACAATCTTGGAAAGACATTATATAGAAAAGGAACAAAAACAGTTAGTACCAACAGAGCTTGGAAAAGTTGTTAATAAACTTTTAATTGAAAACTTTACAGATATAATTAATGTTGAATTTACTGCTAAGATTGAAAATGAGTTTGATGAAATTGCAGAAGGTAAAGAACCTTGGAAAAATATGATAAGGGAGTTTTATGGACCATTTAAGAAAGAATTAGATAAAGTAGAAAAAGATTTAGAACACGTTGAGTTAGAAGATGAAGTATCAGATATACCTTGTGAGAAATGTGGAAGGATGATGGTTTATAAATATGGTAGATATGGAAAGTTTCTAGCTTGTCCAGGTTATCCAGAGTGTAAGAATACAAAACCAATAGTGGAAACTATAGATGTTCCTTGTCCTAGTTGTGGTGGAAAGGTAATAGTTAAAAAATCTAAAAGAGGTAGAAAGTTTTATGTTTGTGAAAATAACCCTAAGTCTTGTAAATATATTTCTTGGAATAAACCAAAACTAGGAGAAAAATGGGATGAAAGCCAATTAAAAGATATTAAAAAGCCACAAAAAAATACACCATAATACTTGACATTATGGTGTATTTTTGGTATCATTTAATATGTCTTTGCATAATATATATAAGAAAACAAATGCAGGTATAGTTTAATGGTAAAATAAAACCTTGCCAAGGTTTAGTTGCGGGTTCGATTCCCACTACCTGCTCCAATGGCGAGTTAGCCAAGCGGTAAGGCACGAGTCTGCAAAACTCTGATGGTGGGTCCGACTCCCACACTCGCCTCCATTAAAAAAATCTTGTAACTATTTAAAATACTAAGTTACAAGATTTTTTATTAAATAATATCAATAAATAAAATTTTACATATTCGCTTGTTTTTTCTAAAAAAATATTATATACTTATAAACATAGGAAATGAGAATAAAGCAGATGTGGTTTGCCTCCAACAAGGAGGTGAGGCATATGGTAGAAATACAAACATTAATTGCAACAATATACATATTATATTATTCTTTAATAGGAGTAACTATCATAGCTCTTACTTCAATAATAGCACTTGTAATATTACTTTGTAAGAGCAAATAACCAATAAAAACACATCTGTAAACTTTCCCGAGTTAGATGTGTTTTAAACCATTTAATTTGAGGTAAGCCACGTTTGTGGTTTCTCCATTTCCTATAATTATTATACACAGATTTATAGAAAAAGTCAAATAATTTTCAAAATAAAATCAAATGTGTTAAAAATGTGTTAAAATGAAATATATTAGTGCTTAAAAGTCAGTATATAAGCTAGTTAGGAGATTTAGTCTATACGACTGTCGTCTCCATTAAAAAAATCTTGTAACTATTTAAAATACTAAGTTACAAGATTTTTATTAAACAATATCAATAAATAAAATTTTACATGTTCGCTTGTTTTTAACAAGAAAATATTATATACTTATAAACATAGGAAATGAGAATAAGCAGATGTGGTTTGCCTCCAACAAGGAGGTGAGGCGTATGGTAGAAATAAAAGCATTATTATTAATAATAAAATTACTTTTTGCTGGTCTTGTATCAGTAACTATCATTGCGTTTGCCTTAGTTATAGCATTAGTTGTAATTATTAGCAAACAATAAAACCAATAAAAAAACACATCTGTAACTTTGCCCAGTCAGGTGTGTTTTTACATACTAAACTGGCGAACCACGTTTGTGGTTTCTCCATTTCCTATACTTATTATACACAGATTTATAGAAAAAGTCAATAAATTTTTAAAATTTGAAAATCTACATAAAATGTGGTAAAATAAATGTTATAGCACTTGCTATATTTGTATTATCCGACGTAAAGATCAAAGGAGAAGATTATGAGTCGGAATGTAGTAGGAAGTTATTATTCAAAGAAATATGTAGAACCTGTAATTCCTAAGGGATATAGGTATGCATATGGAGAGTGGAACGAAGGGTATGTAATTGAAAGAATTTCAGATGGAAGTCTTTTCACATTTGTACCTGTAGGTAGCCTGAAGGATAACGGAACATTTGACGGAATAAAGTTTAATCAGCGATTTGGGAGAAGAAAGTGGTTTGGAGAAGATGAAAAACTAGGTAATGAGCCCATAAAGCAAGAAATATGGAATCAATTCCATAGTGTAAGAGAATATGGAGGTTTTTATATTTCAACATATCAGATTTCAAGAAGTATTTTTGCTAAGCCACAGTCACTAGAAGGAAGAAAACCTTGGACATATCTTGATTTTAATTGTGCAAGGGAAATAGCTGAACATTTTGAAGAAAGTTCCACTATAGGAAGCCATCTAGTTTATGGAGCAGAATATGATACAATGCTCCAGTGGTTTCTTGAAACAAAAGCAATGTCAATTGAAGACCTTACAGTTCTTAATAGAACTGGAAATGGTGAACCACTTAGTGGGAATAATATCTTTAACATTGCAGGGACGACTTCAGAGTGGACACAAGAAAAAGTAAACAGCAGACATATGTTGACTGTAATAAGAGGCGGAACAAATATTACACCCAAAAGAAGAAAGCCAATAGCTGATAGAAGTTCTTGTGCAATCTATAGAAAAGATCCTTATATAGGGTTTAGAATTGCACTTTATATTCCGTAAACCTACTACAAAACAAGCTCTGGTTATTACCAGGGCTTGTTTTAACTAATTTAATTCTTTAAAGAAATAATATTCAGAACCAGAAGTATTACTTCCTTTATATGTATATCCATCATAAATTCCATTAAGGTCTACATTTAAATTCATATTATATGAAAACTTTTCGTTTAAATTATTTACAATATGAATTGTAAAATTTAGAGTACAATTTAAATCTTCTAAATTAACACCAGCTTCTTGTAAAACTTTTCCGTTAAAAGAAATTGTATTACTATCAGAAGAAACAGAGTAATTTGTTAATAAATCTTTATTCAAAAAACCTAATGAAATAGGATTTGAACAATCAGTATAAAAAGTAGGTTCATCATAATTATTGTTCTCACTTTGCTCGTTAGTATTAACTATTTTAAAATCAATTCTATCATTTTCAGGTGCCGAAATATCATTATATTTACCAAAATTTAATGGATTTTTATAATTTAATAATTTTGTACCATTTTCAGACTTTATATCAATTGAGATATTATCAATATATAATTCCTTAACAGTATTTTCGTCAGTTAAATCAGTAATTGTCTCACCATTATTTATAAATATAGAAATATCACTATATTGTGAAATAGACATATTGCTTAAAGATTGATTTTCTGAGTTATCAACTGCATTTGCACTACTATAAATTAATATTTTTTGTATTGAGAAAATAGGTTCTTCATTTTCTTCTGTAATTTCAGTCATCTGATTTGCAAAATTATTTTTTGCAAAAGCAGGAGTAAAAACAAAATTATAATAAAGTATTAATAACACAATAGCAAAAATTATTAAAATAACAAAAGCAAGTTTTACATTTTTTATTTTAATTTTAGAATTTCTCATAAAGTTCATCCTTTCTTTTGTTTTAAATTTAACTTCTAAGAATCTAATCTTTTATAAAGCATTTCCATATAGCTATAAACTTTAGTGTGCCAAGAATCATCAGAAGCATATCTTGTATTAACGCCTTCTACTGTAGGACCATTATAATACCAGCCTTCTGCTGTTTCTCCACCATAAATTTTAGTACCAGCAGGGTTTAGATAATATTTTACTAAAGATTTTGCAACTGTTTCTATACCGTCTGCGTAGCTTGAAAAATCTTGTGAAGATTCATAAGGTGATTCATCATAAGCTCCATATCCAAATAAATTATTTTTATCATTTGCTATATTAGAAGTTCCCCAACCACTTTCGTGAATTGCAATCGATGCCAAGAAAATACCGTTTATATTATATTTTTTATCCATATTATAGAATACCTGGTAATTATCTTGGAAAATTTTGTTTTTGTCATTTGGTATATTTGTAAATATCTTTTTATAATCATTTAAAGTCAAATCAGAAGATTTATTTAAAGCCATACCAATATTAACTTTAAGAAGAATTCTTTGTATTCTATTTTTCTCTACAATATTTGGTGTAGTTGTAGGTGAAGTTAAATTAGAAGTTTTAATATAACCTTCAACTCCATCAAACGAAACTTTTGCCCACTCTTCAGAAGGAAGTTCTAATAATTTAACATCTATACTTTCTTTTATTTCTGCTACATCATTTGAAGTATCATTTGCTTCAGCTTTTAGTTTGTCAGCATTAACAAGATACATTAGATCTCCAATATGTACTTTGTGTTTTGCTAAAAATTCAGAAGTACCACGTGAAATGATTTTTGGCGTAGGTGCAACTAGATTAGTTCGTGATAATATAGTTTCTTCTACAAAATTACCATTTTCATATGTCTTAACAACTGTAAGGCTATCTTTACCTAAAACCCCTTCTTGTTCAGTTATTTCTTCACCTTTTGGTAAAGAAGCATTATCATTATATGTAGTCTCAAATTCAACATCACGTTCTTCTGTTACTTGTTCTTTAACTCTATCCATACCAGCATTTTCAGAGATAATACTTTGCATATTTAATCTATGGCGGTTTAATTCGTAAGCTTCAACTGTTTTTGAAGTTTCTGTGCTTGCATAACTTTGAGCAAAAGCTAAGTCTTTTGGAAAAAACAAAGCCATAGAGATAACTAAGATTCCACAACCTGTTAAGATATTTGATAATGTTAAATCATTTGTTTTTGTCTTAATTTTTTTATCTTTTGTATGGAAATTAAAAGCAAAGGAATTAGAAGATTTTTGCTTCTTGTTACTATTAAAATTATTTACTTTAACTTTATGTTTTTTAGTCTTTTTTGATTGTTGTTTTATGTATGCTTGCTGAGCTTGTGGGTTATTTTTTATTTCCTGAAGTTCTCTAAAGACATCAGATAAATTTCTATTATCATAGTTAAAAGAATTTTTATCATCTAACATAACTTTACTCTCTTTCTTATAAAATACTACACATTTATTATATAATAACAAACATAAGTTGTCCACACTTTTTGATAAAAAATATCGTATTAGAAAAAATTACTATTTTTCTTGAAAAATTTTTAAAATAGTATATAATAAAAGAGTATAAATAAATTGAAAGAAGGTGAGAAAATGAATTTAGAAATTTTAGAAAAAAATATTGGATATACTTTTAAAGATAAAGAATTATTAAAAAAAGCATTAAGACATACATCATATGCAAATGAAAGAAATTTAGAGAGTAATGAAAAATTAGAGTTTTTAGGTGATAGCATATTAGAGTTTTTATCTAGCAAATATATTTATAATAATTATAAATATTTAACAGAGGGAGAAATGACTAAAGTTAGAGCAACAGTAGTTTGTGGAAAAAGCTTATCTAAAGTTGCAAAATTGCATAATTTTAGTGATTTCTTGTATGTAGGAAAATCAGAGCAAAAGGCAAACGGAGAGAATAGACCAGCAATATTAGAAGATAGTGTAGAAGCAATGATAGCTGCAATTTATTTAGACGGTGGTATAGAAGAAGCAGAAAAATTTATTATAGATAATTTAAAAGATGAAATTAGAGAAGCAACGAAACACGTAGGAGATAAAGATTATAAGACTGTATTACAAGAAAAGTTACAAGAAAATGGAGATGTAAAGATAGAATATAAAACAATTGGAGAAAGCGGACCAGATCATGATAAAAGTTTTACAGTAGAAGTAGAAGTAAATGGAAAATTCTTAGCAAAAGGAAAGGGGAAAAGTAAAAAAGAAGCACAGATGCATGCTGCTAAAGTAGCTTTAGAAAATTTAAATTAGAAGAGAGGTAATCTATGGAAAAACATTGTATAATACCAATATTTGTGCCACATTTAGGTTGTCCAAATGATTGTATATTTTGTAATCAAAAATCTATAAGTGGTCAAAAAAATGAAATGACAAAAGAAAAAGCAAAAGAAATAATAGAGAATTACCTAAAAAGTATAAGGAAAGAAAAAGAAAATGTTAAAATAGAAATAGCGTTTTTTGGTGGAAGTTTTACAGCAATAAAAGAAGAAAAACAAGAAGAATTATTAAAAGTAGCATATGAATATGTGAAATCTAAAGATGTTGATAGTATTAGAATTTCTACAAGACCAGATGCTATTAATAAAGAAATTTTAAAGAGATTGAAAAAATATGGAGTAAAAACAATAGAACTTGGTGTTCAATCAGCTAATAATTATATTTTAAATAGAATAAATAGAGGACATACTTTTGATGATGTAAAAAAAGCTTCTAAACTAATTAGATGGTATGGTTTTAAATTAGGACATCAGATGATGGTAGGACTTCCTGAAAGTACAAGATTAGATGAAATAAATACAGCAAAACAATTAATAAAATTAAAACCTAAAATGGTAAGAATTTATCCAACTTTAGTTATAAAAAACACAAAACTTGAAAAAGAATATGAGGAAGGAAAATATAAGCCACTATCTGTTGTACAAACAGTAGAAGTTTGTAAAGATTTAGTTAGGATGTTTACAGATAAAAAAATAGACGTAATAAGAATTGGACTTCAAACAACAGATGAAATATCAAAACCAGGAAGTAAAAATAGCGAAGTGGTTGCAGGACCTTTTCACCCAGCTTTAAGACAGCTAGTTGAATCTGCTATGTGGTATGATGCAATAGTTGGGAAAATTAAAAAATTAAATGTTAAAGTAAAAGAAGTAGAGGTAACTGTAAACCCAGTTGATAGCAATAATGTAATTGGGCATAAAAAAGAAAATGTCTTAAAACTAAAAGATACATATGATGTTGATTTGGTGCTAAAACAAGATGAAAAAGTAAAACAAGGAAAATCAAAAATAGAAGTTACTAAAACTTATACAGATTAAAAGTTGAAAATAAAAATTAAGATTAAAATGGAATAAATCACCTATATTTTACCAATAATAAAATAAAGGTGATTTTTTATGGATATTGTAAATGAAAAAAGTATAGAAAAAAACGAGAGAATAAGAAGAGCTATTCTGGAAATTGTAGGAAGTATTTTAGGAGCTTTGGTTATGGCAATTGGAGTTGCTCTGTTTTTACTTCCAAGTCAATTATCTTCTGGTGGAGTATCTGGTATTGCAACTATTACGTATTATCTATTAAATATACCAATGGGTACTATGATTTTAATCATAAATATTCCATTATTTGCTCTTGCTATTTTTAAAATAGGAAAATATTTTTTTGTTAAAACTTTAATCGGAACTGCGAGTTTATCTTTTTTTATAGATTTTTTGGATAGATTTAATCCTCTAACAAATGATAGATTTTTAGCTTGTGTTTATGGTGGTATTATTCTAGGTATTGGCACTGCCATTTTATTGAAGTCTAATTCTTCTACCGGCGGTAGTGATTTAGTTAGCTATATTGCTAAAAAATATAAACCTTCTCTTCAATCTGGTAATATTATTGTTATTATTGATATTGTTATTGTAACTTTAAATATGATTGCTTTTAGAGAAATTGAAATTGGTTTATATTCTGCTATTGCTATTTATCTTATGGGGAAGGTTATTGATATTCTTTTTGAAGGTATTGATTTTACGAAATTAATTATTATTATTTCAGATAAAAGTGAGATAATTGCAAAAGAGATTGAAGAGAAAGTGGAAAGAGGGGCTACTGGGCTTTATGGCAAAGGTATGTATACACATAAAGAAAAGTTAGTGATTATGTGTGTGGCTCCAAGGAGTGAGGTTGCAAGAATTAAGATTATTTCTAGGAAAATAGACCCTCGTAGTTTTATTATTATTACTAATTCTAGAGAAGTTGTTGGGCAAGGGTTTAAATAGTAATTATGGATGAACAGTTTGCTTTCAAACCTTTAGTTTTATTGTAATCACTAATGCTATAAGTGTTATTCCCTTTTCATTTGTTTTCCTCCTTGATGGCATAAATACCTACAATATTAAATTGATTATAACAAAATGACGGCATATATGTTAATGACTTATAAATAAATCTACTATAAAATTAACTTATAATATTTATATATGAGGGTGAATTAATGTTAAGAGAATACAGAAATCGTGCTAAAATTTCACAAGATAAATTATCAGAGATAACTGATTTAGATAAAAAACTATTTTTAGAATTGAAATATAGGCAACCGCAATCCCATTGGCTTTAGACGATGGGATTGCGGTTGCCAAAAGTATATTTTCTATGTTATACTTTGAGTATGGGTGGATGGAAATCAAAAAACAGGAAAAAATACTTATTACAATA
>CALXHF010000003.1 GCA_944388035.1 uncultured Clostridia bacterium
AAAATCAAGAGAGTAAACCAAAGATTGCAGGTATATATATTCGTGTTAGTACAGAAGATCAAGCTAGAGAAGGATTTAGTTTAGGAGAACAGGAGGAAAAATTAAAAGCACTATGTAAATATAAGGAATACAAAATTTACAAAGTGTATAAAGATGCAGGAATATCAGCAAAAGATATGGAACACAGACCAGCATTTCAGCAAATGTTAGAAGATATGAGAATAGGTAAAATTAATTATATTGTAGCATATAAGCTAGATAGAGTTACAAGGTCTGTTAGAGATTTAGAAATACTAATATCAGATTTAGAAAAGCATAATTGTTATCTTATTTGTGATAGAGATGATGTAAATACATCTACTGCAAATGGAAGATTTTTTGTAAGAATGTTAACCGTTCTTTCTCAATTAGAATTAGAGATAGTATGGATTAGAAGATATGAAAACTGTATGCCACTATGACTTATGGGTAGGAGCAGATTATAATATATCTAAAGTATTACAAGAGTTACAAACTAAAACATATTTTGTTGGTTTAGGAAGTATTATTAGGGCTTGTATGTGTGTTGCATCTGGTGACTTTAGTCTTGCAATTTTTCCAGGTACAAAACATAAAAATTGTGATATTGCAGCAGTAAAAGTTATAGTTGAAGAAGCTGGAGGAACAGTTACAGACCTATTTGGAAAAGAACAAAGGTATGATGAGAGTATAAATGGTGCAGTTATTAGCAATGGAAAAGTACAAAATGAAGTGGTCAGAACAATAAAAAAGTATTTAAAAGATAAAAAAATATATTAAAATTAAATTAAGTTTAGGAGGAGATATTAAAACGCTTCTCTTTTTTGTTAAAAATAAAATTGATAAACTTTGTCCCAAACTATTGAATATTTGTTTCAAGTGTGCTAATATATTTGTGGAGGTGCTACATATGAAAAAGAAAAATATAATAAATTTGATAAGATATCATGAGGAAAAAAATGAATCTGCTTTTAGAGCGGAAGCATTAGAAGTAGCAAAATACTTTTATGACATAGGAGACAATATAGTTGCAGATTATATTATGGGTTTGTTATCAGATGCAAATGTTTTTGTGCCTCAAGGGGAAAGATTTGATTTGAATTTTTTTCAAAAAGTTGATATTGGAAACGCTAGATTACCATTACCAACTACTATAGCAAATGATATTTATGGAATAATAAATGCAGTTAACCATAACATTGGAATAAATAAATTTTTATTTGAAGGACCGCCAGGAACAGGAAAAACTGAAAGTGTTAAGCAAGTAGCAAGAATTTTGTCAAGAGAGTTATATAGTGTCGATTTTAATTCTATAATAGATAGCAAAATGGGACAAACGCAGAAAAATATGAATGAAGTTTTTTCAGAAATTAGAATGTTACCGAATCCAGATAGAGTAATAATTTTATTTGATGAAATTGATGCAATAGCTATGGATAGAATTAATTCACGTGACATAAGAGAAATGGGAAGAGTAACATCAAGTATTCTAAAAGAATTAGATAATTTAGATGCGAGAGTATTATTTATTGCTACTACAAATTTATATAAGAATTTGGATAAAGCATTAACAAGAAGATTTGATGCAATAGTAAACTTTGATAGATATACAAGAGAAGATTTATTAGAAATATCAGAGGCAATATTAAATGAATATTTACCAAGGTTTGAAAAAGCAGGGAGAGATATAAAACTATTTAGAAAAATAATGAATTTATTAACTGATATTCCATATCCAGGAGAATTAAAAAATATTATTAGGACATCTTTAGCTTTCAGTGAGCCTAATAGTGAGTTTGACTATTTAAAGAGATTATATTCAGCAGTATTAGTGCAAGAAAAAAAGAAAGAATTATCAATAAAAGAATTAAAAGACAACGGCTTTACAGTAAGAGATATAGAAAAATTAACTGGTGTACCTAAGAGCAACATTTCAAGAAAGTTAAAGGAGGATGAAAATGAATAATATATTAAAACTGAAAGGAACTTTTACGCAAAAATCTCATCCTAATACATTCGGACCACCTTCTTTGCCAAAGCAAACTGTAGTTAAGATAGAAAAGATAGAAAAATTGATTAACGATATAAATAAAATAAATTTATATTGGCAAAACAAACCTAAATATGTTGATGGTATATTTTTTAGTGCTCATTATAAAGATATAGTGGCTAAAACGAGGAGAATAGGTGCATTTTTTAAATGTGATAGTACTGATATGAATAAAAAAATAGTTGGAGCAAAATTTTCAAAAGATAAAAGAAATCATATTATAACATATTATGTATCTAGAAAAGCTATAGATAAAACCTTAGAAGAGGCAAATATTGTAAAGAAAATACTAATGGAAAATTTTAATGGTGAAATAAATGATGAAGATTTGGAAAAGATAGATAAAAAAATAAAATTTGACAATTATAATATTAAGAAAAATAAATTTATGCAGTATATTGTAGATGCAAACAATGTAGAGAGATTTAATGTAGAAGAAAATATAAAAGAATATGATGGTGGTACAATAGTATCTATTTATGAAACTGAAAAAGATATAAAAGATTTAATGAGAATGCT
Organism: uncultured Clostridia bacterium; assembly: GCA_944388035.1. GTDB lineage: Bacteria > Bacillota > Clostridia > TANB77 > CAG-508 > CAG-269. The sequence continues at coordinate 2,588 of CALXHF010000003.1, forward strand.
TGATATAGAGATTAAATCCGAAAATATATTACCTAATAATACTATACTGTTGGATAAAAATTCACTAGAAAAACTAAACAAAAATGCTTCATACTTAATTGCTATGACAACAATAGACATATCTAAAATTCCTACTGAAGAAAAGAAGATTAATGATAGGCTTATGCAGAATAGAACTATAAAAAAACCAACTAATGAACCAATTATAGGAGTTATAGATAAGCCGTTTAGAAAAGGAGTGTACTTTACTGAATGGGTAGACAGCTATAACATTGGAATCACAGAAGATATAATCACAGAAGCGGATTATAATCATGGAACAGGAGTAACATCTATAATTGTAGATGGACATAACTTAAATCCTTTGTATAATGATGGCTGTGGAAATTTTAGAGTAAGACATTTTGGCGTAGCATCAGGACCAAAATTTAGTTCATTTAAAATAATAAAAGCGATAGAAAAAATAGTTGATGAAAATAAAGATATAAAAGTTTGGAATTTATCTTTAGGATCAGATAAAGAAATTGATGAAAATTTCATATCTCCAGAGGCAGCTTTTTTAGATGAATTACAAACTAAGTACGATGTTATTTTTGTTGTTGCTGGGACTAATGTACCACTTAATAATACAAAGCAACATATGAAAATAGGTGCCCCAGCAGATTCGCTTAATTCAATGGTTGTAAACGCAGTAGATAAATATAATAATCCAGCATCGTATACAAGAGAAGGAGAAGTACTATCTTTTTATGTTAAACCTGATGTTAGTTATTTTGGTGGAGACATAGGTAAAGAGTTAGACGGATTTGTAAATATATGTGACGATATAAATATAGAACATTTAACTAAAGGAACTTCATATTCAGCACCATGGATAGCAAGAAAACTTGCATATTTAATACATATTCTAGGATTTTCGAGAGAAGAAGCAAAAGCATTGATAATTGATTCATGCACAGGGTGGTCAAATATAAATAAAAATGTTAAATTAACAGGACATGGAGTGGTTCCAACTCGTATAAATGATATAATAAAGACAAATAATGATGAAATAAAATTTGTTATTTCAGGAATTTCTGAAAAATATGATACTTATAATTTTCAGTTACCAGTACCAATGGATAAGGAAAAATATCCGTTTGTTGCAAAAGCAACTATGTGTTATTTCCCTAAATGCAGTAGAACTCAAGGTGTAGATTATACTAATACAGAGTTTGAACTAAAATTAGGCAGGTTAAAATTTAACCCTAAGACGAATGAATATACAATAGTAGGTATAAATAATGATGTTCAAGATATTGAAGGAAAATATACTAATGAAGAAGAAGCAAGAAGAGAATTTAGAAAATGGGATAATACAAAATGTATAAGAGAAAAATTTAATAATAGAGTTAGAGATAAAAAAATGTATGATAATCCTTTATGGGGAATTAGTGTAAAAACAAAAAATAGAATTAATCAAGAAGATGGTAGAAATTTAAGATTTGGAATTGTAATTACTCTTAAAGAAATTCATGGTAAAAATAGAATAGATGAATTTATACATCAATGTTCGTTCCACCAATGGTTTGTAGAAGAAGTAGATATACAAAACAGAATTGACATCTATAATATATCTGAAGAAGAAATAGAGTTTGAAGAATAAAATTGACTTTTAAGAGTTAGTCGTTAAAGAAACCAAAGAAAAAGAGCTATACTTTAATACAGCTCATAAAAATGTATAAAAATCTGAAATCTCTTATACATTTTTATTATAGAACAAAATTTGAATTTTGCAAACAGGATGTATGAAGATATTTAGCTCTTGGAAAGGATTGTACTATGGCAAACAAAATAAGAACTTCTAAAAATGTGGCAAAAAAAGCGAGCAAACAACTAAGAAGCAATTCAACTTCAAAGACTCAAAAATCAGTCGCAGCAAGTGCTTTAAGAAATAGAGCAAAAAAATAATTATAAAATATAAAAGAAATGCAGGTGAAAGAATGAATAAAGAAAGCAAAGCTACAATTGCTTATATTGCAGGTAGACTTATTTTAAAAAAAGATACTTCATCAATATATGATTATGACCAAGCAAAACATATTAATATGTCTGGAGAAGTAAATGAAAAAAATGTTAATATATATAATTACGATAAGAGATGTCATTATTCTGGAAGAAACAGTGGTTCTAATTATAGCCTTTATAATTATGGCGAGGGTAGTTATATAAATTTATCAATTATTGGTAAAAGTTTTAATGGATATGATTATAATACATCATCATATTTTAGTGGAAGTGTAAATAATGAATCTATTTCTTTATATGATTATGAAACATCTACATATTCTAATTATAGTATTTAAATAATTGTCTTGAAAAAAATACAAACTTATGTTAAATTATAAATAACAATTATAGCAAAAAATTGCCAACTTGTGTATACAATTCTTGCAACATATTGCTATAACTACATTTGAAACGGAAATAAGTAACTTTTTTGTGATAGACTTTTCGAAAACGTCTCTCGCAAAGGAGCCAAGAAATAGCAGATAAAAAATTATCTGTTATTTTTTTTGCTAGTTTTAATTTTCAATGTGTTGTATAAAAAATTAAGGGAAGTGAATAAATGAAACGAAATTGTGAATATGTAACAAATAATTTGAGACTAATAGTTCCTCTAGAATATATTGCTATGAGTGCAGTGGAGAGTCAACAAGAAGAGATAATATTACAAGAAAGCATCAAAAAACGATTTTAAGAAAAAGTATGAAATTACAAGCAATAAAGTTATTAGGAGGAAAATGTAGTATTTGTGGATACGTTAGATGTGTAGATGCATTATCGTGGAGAGATTGTAAAATGAAATATTGAAATGTGTTTTAGTTTGGTGAACTACCCATTGTCTAAACCCAATGAGATTGCGGTTGCCTATATTTCAAATTGCCATAAAGAAATTCATAGTAAAATAAGATATTAGATATTTTTAAGAGAAAATATGTAAAAAATAGTAATATTACTTGCTATTTTTTCTTAATTTTGTGATAATATTACAAAAGTGTTAAATATATGTTACATTTCTATTAATAGTATTGACCTATTGGAAAAAAAAGAATAAAATAATATCATCAAAAAGAGGTTAAAAATGAGAATAATAAGTGGAAAAGCAAGAGGAACAAAATTATATACTTTAAAAGGAGAAACAACTCGTCCTACGTTAGATAGAGTAAAAGAATCATTATTTAATATAATACAAGAAAAAATAGTAGGAAGTAGTTTTTTAGATGTTTTTTCAGGAAGTGGTGCAATTGGTTTAGAAGCAGCAAGTAGAGGAGCCAAAGAAGTAATTTTATGTGAAAAAGATAAAAATGCAATTATGGTAATAAAGAAAAATATTGAGAAAACGCATTTAGAAGTTACTCTATATGAAACTTCATATGAAAAAATGTTGGAAAAGCTAAATGAAAAATTAGATATAATATATATAGATCCACCATATAAAACAAATTTAGTATATGAAACAGTAAATAATTTAATTAACCTTAATTTGTTAAACTCAGATAGCTTAATAATAGTAGAAACAGATGAAGAAAAAAGAGTAGAACAAGCTCTAAGAAATTTAAATGTTAATATTATTGATAAAAGAAAATATGGACGTGTATATCTTATTTTTTTAAATAAGAGTTAAGAAAGGGGTAAAACCATGGAAATATTTACATTATTAGAAGCTTTAGAAGATTTATTAGAAAATAGTAAAAATCTACCTTTTACATCAAAAGGTATAGTTGATAAAGAAGAAATGCTAGATTTAATAAAAGAAATTAGAATAAAGCTTCCAGACGAATTAAAACAAGCAAAATGGGTAAAAGAAGAAAGACAAAGAATTTTAGTTGAAGCACAAAAAGAAGCAGATGGCATAGTAAAAGAAGCTGAAAATAGAATAATTGCAATGATTGATGAGCATGAAATAACTAGAAAAGCATATGACCAAAAAACAGAAATTATAGAAACTGCAAATGAAATGTCAAGGGAAATATCAAAAGGTACTAAAGAATATGCTGATAGTTTACTTGCAAACACAGAAGACGTATTAAATGAAACATTAAATAAGTTAGGAACAAGTATGACGGAAGCTTTGAATTTAATGCAAATATCATTAGAAGATACAATAAAAACAATACAAAATAGTAGAAAAGAATTAAAGTAAAAAACAAAAGTCAGATTTGTAAATTATATTTAAAATCTGGCTTTTTCAAGATAATGAAAGGATGATAGAAATGGCAAAAAAAAGAAGATATAAAAAAAGAAAGAACTCAGCTTCTAGATTAGATATAGCAGTAGTTACACTAATTGTATTTAGTATACTTTTAGCAGTATTAATATATACAAAGTCTGGAACTATAGGAATAAAATTAAATGAAATATTAGGTGGAATAATAGGGCTTATGCAATATGTACTTCCAATAGGTGGTATAGCAATAGCAATAAAGCTTGCTTCAGATGGTAGAGAAGAAATAACATCAAAGCTTGTCCAATATGGAATTGCTTTAATTTCACTTGCTATTGTATTTAGTGTGTTTCAAATATCAAGTGGAGAATTAGATTCATCTAAGGAAATGTCAGAAGTTGTAAAAGATGCTTATTATTATGGAACGCAAAGTCATGGTGGTGGAGCAGTTGGAGCAGTAGGTGGAGTAATTTTAGCAAAATTACTTGGAAATGTAGGAGCAATAATTTTTTGTATAGGTGTAGCTGTAATATTACTTGTATTTACATTTGGAATAAATTTATCAGATATTATAAATATGTTTATGGATAAAATAGAAGAAAAACGTGAAGAAAGATTTGAAAGAAAAGAAGAATTAGCAAAAGAAAGAGAAAAAGAAGATTATGAAACACCAAGTCAGAGAAGAAAAAGATTACGCGAAGAAAGAAAAGTAAAAATGGAAATGGCAAAACTAGAAAAAGAAGAAAAAGACCCAATGGAAAACCAAATAAAGATAAATTTTGGCGGAAGAATTGTAGATACAGGAGAAGAAAAGAAAGGTTTAAAAAAATATGATCACTCAAATGATGATTTAGAACCATTAACAAAAGACAGTAAGAAAAATCTAATGACTGCCAAAGAAGAAATTCAACCAGATGTAATAGACAGCAATTTATTTAAACAAGTAGAAGAGCAAAAAGAAGATAAGAAAAAAGAAGTATTGCAACTAGAACATAGTGTAGTAGTAGAAGATGAACATTATGAATATCCACCAGTAGAACTTTTAAGTAAGCCAGGAAAGAAAACTCTAAAAGGTGGTGCAAAAGCTTTAACAGATACAGCAACAAAATTACAAAAAACATTATATAGTTTTGGTGTATCTGCAAAAGTTGAAAATGTATCAGTAGGACCTGCAATTACTCGTTATGAACTTAAACCTGCAGAAGGTGTTCGTGTTAGTAAAATTGCAAATTTAGCAGATGATATTGCACTTAATTTAGCAGCTGAAACAATAAGAATTGAAGCTCCAATACCAGGAAAACAAGCAGTTGGAATTGAAGTTCCAAATAAAGAAAAAGAAGTAGTTCATTTTAGAGAAATAATAGAAAGTAAAGAATTTAAGACTAATAAATCTAAATTAACAGTTGGACTAGGAAAAGATGTGGCAGGAAATGTACAATTAGCAGATATTGCAAAAATGCCTCACGTATTAATTGCAGGAGCAACAGGGTCTGGAAAGAGTGTATGTATAAATACAATTATTACTAGTATAGTATATAATGCAAAACCTTCAGAAGTAAAATTTGTAATGGTAGACCCAAAAGTAGTAGAACTTTCAGTGTATAATGGAATACCACATTTATTAATACCAGTTGTAACAGATCCTAAAAAAGCAGCAGGAGCTTTAGCTTGGGCAGTTCAAGAAATGGATGATAGGTATAATAAATTTGCAGAAAAAGGTGTAAGGGATTTAAAAGGATATAATAAAGCTATTGAAAAAGAAAATGAATTTGGTAAATTACCACAAATAGTAATTATTATAGATGAGCTTGCAGATTTAATGATGGTTGCTAAAAATGATGTAGAAGATGCAATTTGTAGATTAGCACAAAAAGCGAGAGCAGCGGGCATGCATTTAGTAATTGCAACACAAAGACCATCTGTTGATGTAATTACAGGTTTAATTAAAGCAAATGTACCTTCTAGAATAGCATTTGCGGTATCCTCACAAGTAGATTCTAGAACAATATTAGACACAGTAGGTGCTGAAAAATTACTTGGAAAAGGAGATATGTTATTTTTTCCATCTGGAGCACCAAAACCATCTAGAGTACAAGGAGCATTTGTTTCAGATGATGAGGTAGAAAAAATAGTAAGCTTTATTAAATCAAATGGAACAGCAAAATATAGTGAAGATATATTAGAAAGTATTGAAAATAATAATAGAACAGACAAAGAAATTGCAGAAAATAATGATGATGATACAGATCCATTTTTAATGGATGCAATACAAACGGTTGTAGAAACAGGACAAGCATCAACATCATTTATCCAAAGGAAATTTAAAGTTGGATATGCACGTGCTGGCAGAATAATAGACCAAATGGAAGAAAGAGGAGTAATATCAGGATACCAAGGAAGTAAACCAAGAGAAGTTTTAATGACATTAGATAGATTAAAAGAATTACAAATGGGAACAAAAGAAGAAGTTTAAATAGATTATTATCAAATACTTTTTAGGAGAAAAAATGAGTGAAATTAATTTAGATAGGATAATAGCTTTATACAGAGAAATAGAAATAGCTAGAGTACAAATTAAAGAAAACTTAAAATTACTTAGAGAAATTTATAATACATTAGGAAAAGATTTAGAAGAAGTAGACAAAGAAGATATAAATATACACAAATTTTTTATAGAAAAAATTACAAAAATAACAAGAGAAATATTGGATAGTTTATCAGAAGATGAAAAGTTAAGATTTAGACAGCATTTGCCAGAAGTTATATCAATTTGTCTACTTAATGATGATGAAAAAATAGAAAAAGTAGAACAAAATGAAAATAATTTATTTGAATATGACGAAAAATTAATTGCAGAAAGTTTAAATTATACAGATGAAGAAAAAGTAAATTTAATCAAAAAAATTATGGATAATACTACTTTTGTAACTTATGTTATTTGTAGTATTAAAGAAGATAATATAAAAATAGAATTATTAAAAGATATAAATATATCTGATTTACAAAAAATACAAGTTATTAGAAGTTTACAATCAGACGATAGAAAAATAGAAACATTGGATTTAATTCCAGAAGATAGTCTATCAATAGTAATTGCTAGCTTTAAAAACGATGATAAAAAAATGGAACTATTAGATAGATTAAAAGATGAACTTGATATAGTTTATGTAGTTAAGAGTATCAAAGATGATATTAAAAAAATTGAGTGTTTAAAATATTTAAAACAAGAAAAATCAAAAACAGAAATTATTATGTCATTAAAAGATGAAAAATTTAAAGTTTCTGTTTTAGGTCAGATACAAAATGAGAAAGCACGATTAAGGATAATAAAAACAATTCAAAATGATAGTTTATTAATAAGCTCACTTTCATATTTAGAAAAAGAAAGTTATAGAGCAAGAGTAATTCTTAGATTAGAAAATGATGAGGATAAAATAAAGCTATTATCTAATATAAAAGACGATAGAAATAGAATTATAATTATAGAAAGTTTAAAGTCAGATGACCAAAAAATAGAATTATTAGATACAATTAAAGATGAAGATTTTAGAGCAGAAATAGTTCAGACCCTAGAAGATGACGATAAGAAGGTAGGGCAATTAATAAATTTTCCATATGAGGAACATAGAGTTGGTATAATTAAAAGTTTAGAATCAGATGATAAGAAAATTAACTTTTTGGAAAGTATAGAAGATGAACATTTTAGGCTAGAGATAATTAGAACAATAAAAGACGTAGACAAAAGAATAGAAACAATTGGTTATTTAAAAAGCGAAACAAATAAACTAGCTATAGCTAATTCAATAGTTAATCCAAAACAAAAATTAAAAGCATTAGGTAAAATAACACCTAATTATGAAAGAGTCTATAAATTAATATATGGAGAAAAAGCAGAAGAAGTAGAAGGGAAGTATACTTCATTTGGTTTGCCTGAAAATATGACAATAGGAATAGAAATAGAATCAGTTGGAGAAAATCACAATCAGTTGCCAGATGAGTTAAGAGGTTGGGAAGGAAAAGAAGATTATTCTATAGGAAATAAAGGAAAAGAATTTGCTTCACCTATAATGCGAGATAGAGAAAAAGATGTAAAAGAAGTTTATATTGTAAACGAAATATTAAAAGCATTTGGAATGGAAAGCACTCAAAAATGTGGAGGACACGTACATATAGGAGCAGATTATATAACAACAGAAGAAGGTTATAAACAATTAGCAGAATTATGGGGAAATGCGGAAGAAATATATTATTTAATATCAAATAAAGAAGGTGAATTACCAAGAAAAGGAATAGGAAAATTTGCAGAACCAATATCAGACATTTTTGAACAAGCAGATTTAGAAAAAATACCTGAAGATAGGTTTATAATAAATGCTAAAAGAATAGTTGAATTTAGAAGATACAATAGTATTAATTTTTTAAATGTTTATACAGCAAGAAATACTATAGAATTTAGATTAGCGAATGGAACACTAGATGGAGATACTTGGGTAGAAAATATACGACTATTTGGGAGAACAGTAGAAATAGCACAAAATTTAGGTTTAATTGTAGGAAAATTAGAAAGAGGAGAAGAATTAACAGAAGATGAAAAAACAAAATATGCATTAAAAGAAATGTTAAAAGGTGATGTACCTCTAGATGGAAAAATGGATATTTTAATGAAAATATTATTTTCAGAAGAAGAACAAGAAGTATATTATAAAAGATATAGAGCAAATAAATCATTAGAAGAAAAAGAACATAGATTAAATGATGTTAAATTTGGAAAAATAGATTTTAAACAAGTATATGATGAAATAGAAAATCAAAAAGGAAGAATAGAAGGAATTAGTGTGGGAGAAGAGAGAGAAGATGGATAATATCGTCATTGTAGAAAATTATGAAAAATATTGTTTTAGAACATTAGAAGAAGTAGTAAAACAGTTTTTAGGAGAAGAGTTTTATGATTTAAACGATAAAGAAAAATATAAGGTATTAAGGTTAAAAACTGTTAGAAACGCACTGTTTAATAATAATGCTCCTGTAATAGATTTAAGAAAAGATGAACGAGTAGAAGATATAAAAAAAAATCAATATATAGTTTATGATGAAGAAACTTTTTTATTGTCATTAGCAAAAAATAATGATATAGTGTTATATGAAAATAAAAATGCAAATATATTTGTTAAAAATCTAAATAAAGAAGAAAAAGAAACTCTAGAAAAATTAGATGATGATTATATAATAATAAATTTTTGTGCAGATAAATTGTTAGAAAATAAAATAAAAAATTTATAAATTAGGTGAAATAAATGAAAATAGAGTATAGACAAGCTTTATTTGAAGTGTATAAAATATTAGAAAATACAGATGAAGAAATAAAAAACAAAATACCAGAAAAATTTATAAAATTTGTAAAAGAAAATATGGATACAAATTATAAATTTGAACTGGAAAAAGGAAAAGAATTAGTAAGGCAAAATTTGAAATCTGAAACAAAACAAATTATAGCTTTAATTTATAAATATTATATTTGTGGTGAAGAAGAAAGAAAAAAGATAGTAGAAAAAGAAAAAATAGATATAAGAAAAAATTTTTATATAGATTTTAATAAAAATAAAAAATCAAAAATAAAAAATATTCAAAATAGAGATGAAATAGAAAATTTTGAAACATCTTTAGTAGAAATAAAAAAAGAAAAATGGTATAAAAAATTAATTAATAAAATATTAGAATTTTTTCAAATAAAATGAGGGAAAAAGAAAAAATGAGAAAAAAATGCCCCGTCCCCATTTTTTGCAAGAAAGGAGAAAAAATTTACAGATGAAAAATGAGAATTTGTTAGAAAAGTTTGTGAAAAAAGATTATAACAATGAATTAGAAAAAGTACTAGAGAAGAAAACATATGCGGAAAATGTAAAAAGTATTCTCCTTAGTGTTTTATATAAATTAGAGACCTCTTATAAAGATTATAAACAAGTAAAACAAGACGTAGTAACTAAAGAAGAGTTAATAGAAAATGTAATATATACAGTTAAAAATAATTGTGATGAAATAAAATTAGTAAAACCACACTCTAAAGAAAGTGAAATAATAGGAGATAAAACATTTTTAGTAGAGAAAAAGAAAAAAAGAATTATTTGTTATAATATAGAAAGGAAATTATTATATTGTTTAGCTAAAATTTCAAAGAGAAATAAAATTGTAAATGATAATTATTTTATAATATCAAAAACATTATCAGATTTAATAAATGTAGGTGCTTGTATAAATGAGGTTGAACCATTAAGAGATTTTAACGGTTATTCGTGGACAACTATTCCAAGAGAAATAGAAAGTATAACACATAATTTGATATACCAGAATTTATTACTATTAGTTGGAAATGATTTTATGTGTAAATGGGTTAATAATAAAGAATTTATTATGGATTATATGCAAATGTTTAAAGAAAAATTAGAAAGTTTTTATGGTGAAGAACTAACCAATGAATTAATTAATTTGCTAAATGAAATTTCAATATATTTAGAAATTAAATTTGATAAGAAAACAAAAGAAAAATTATTAAAACAAAAAGAAATGGTAGAACAAGAATTAGAACAAATGAAAGATAATAAGGCTTTTGTTGAGAAAATAACAGAAGAAAAAAGAAAGATAACAAATGAAATAAAAACAATTGATGAAACAATAAATAATAAACATTTATTAGAAGATGAGTATGAAAAAAGAAATAAAGAATTACCTATAGAAGAAAAAATTTTTAGCCTAAGAATTTTAAGTAAGATGATGATAGATGAAAGAGGAAGAAAATTAGAAAGAATAGAAAAATTAAATGAATTATTAAAACCTAAAAAGTATGTATCTTATAAAAAAGAATTAGAGCAAAAAGAGAAGTATTTATCTTTAATAAATATAGACGGAAGAAAACTAGGTAAAAAGATAGATGAGTTAAAATTAAAAATACAAGAAGTATTTATAAAATGTTTTGATAAAAAAATAGAGAAATGTGATTCAAAACAAGAAATGTTAAAACTTATTTATGAATTTAGATATTATAATATGCTTCCATATGATTATGAAAGAAATATTTGCGAAGAAAGTAAATTACAAGAAGATTTAAAATTATTAACTAAAAAAATATTAGAAAAGGCTAATAAACTAAGAGTAGTAGAAAAATTTTCTAAACAAGAAGATATAAATTATGAATTGTTAAAAGTAATTTTCCAAAATAGGAATATAAATATCCAAGACATTGAAGTGAAATTAATTAGAGAAAAGATAAAACAAGAAGATATAGATTTTGAAAACAAAAATAAAAAGATAGAAAAATTCTATATACAAGTTTTTGACGGAAATGGCATTGGCGAAAAGAAAGAGTTTAAAAATTCTGAAATTTTAAATAAAAAAGATTTAGCAATTATGTTTAATAAAAAAGTAAAAATATTTTACTAAGATGGAGGTTTTAAAATGAAGATAACTTTTTTAGGTGCAACGAAAACTGTTACAGGTTCTAATTTTTTAGTAGAAGCCTGTGGAAAAAGATTTTTAGTAGATTGTGGTATGTGGCAGGGAAAACAGGAACTGGAAGAAAGAAATGATGAAGAATTTGAATTTGATCCAAAGTCTATTGATTTTATGCTTTTAACACACGCTCATATTGACCACTCAGGTAGAATTCCTAAATTATATAAAGAAGGTTTTAAAAATAAAGTATATGCACATAAGGCAACTTGTGATTTGTGTGCTTTAATGCTTCCAGATAGCGGTCATATTCAAGAAATGGAGACTTCTTGGAAAAATAAAAAAAGAATAAGAAAAGGTTTAGATGAAATAGAACCAATGTATACAGCAGAGGAAGCGGCAAGATGTTTAGAAATATTCCAGCCAGTACAATATGATGAAATTATAGAAATAACACCAGAAATTCACGTTCGTTTTAATGATGCAGGACATATGCTTCGGTTCTAGTATAATAGAACTATGGGTAAAAGAAGATGGAAAAGAAGTGAAAACAGTTTTCACAGGAGATTTGGGAAATAATGATATACCACTTTTAGATTCTCCGACAATGATAGAAGATGCTGACTTTTTAGTTATGGAGTCTACATATGGAAGTAGATTACATTTAAGAAATGATAAAAAAGCTGAAGATTTTTTAAATATAGTATCAGAAACATTAGATAATGGTGGAACAGTTGTAATACCATCATTTGCAGTAGGAAGAACACAAGAAATTTTATATGAAATTAATAGATTAAGAGACGAAAAAGATGATGAAGAGTTTAAAAGAAAATATAAGACTTTAATGAAAGCAGATGTGTATGTAGACAGCCCACTAGCAATATCAGCAACTGAGGTATTTAGAGAAAATACTAATCTTTTTGAACCAGAAGTTCAAGAAGAAATTTTAAGAGGCGACAATCCACTAGAATTTCCTGGGCTTCATTTTACAAGAACAGCAGATGAATCAAAAGCATTAAATGAAGATACAAGACCAAGTATCATAATATCTGCTAGTGGTATGTGTGAAGTTGGTAGAATAAAACATCATTTAAAACATAATATTTGGAATCCAAAATCAACAATACTTTTTGTAGGTTACCAAGCTCCAGGAACATTAGGTTATCAAATAGTAAATGGAGCAAAAACAGTTAAAATATTTGGTGAAGAGATGGCTGTTAATGCTAGAATTGAATATATAGAAGGCTATTCAGGACACGCAGACCAAGAAGGGTTAATGGACTTTATATATTCTTTTATTAAAAAACCAAAAAATATATTCTTAGTTCACGGAGAAGAAGAGTCACAAGAAGTATTAAGAGATAAAATAGAACAAGAAACAAATATCCCTGTAATAGTACCAGATTTTGGAGAAACTTATGATATTAAAGACACAATAGAAATGACAAATAAGATTGAAAGAAAAGTATCTAGGACTATGAAGGCTGAGATACTAGAAAGACTAGAAAAATTGAAGTCAGAAATGAAAGATATGGATGAATATGTAAGAAAAGATGTAGATGATGATAATTTAAGAGATGAAGATATCTTTAGAATAAATGAAAAGATTAAAGATTTAGAAAAACAGATTTTAAATGTAATAGAAGGTTAAAAATTAAGGAGAAGAAATAAAATGAGTGAGAATAAATATTTAAATGAAGCAATTGTAGGAAATAAAAATATGATAGCAACTTTTACAGGGAAAGGGGAATTAGAAAGATTATATTTTCCAAGTAAAGATAATAGACAATATATTAATTTTTTCCATACAGGAGTAAAAGTAAATCAATCAGACTTAATTTATTTACACGATGATATTAATAATATATATAAACAATATTATGATACAGATACAAATATATTAAATACTGAAGTAACAAATACTTATTTTAATTTAAAAATATTACAAACAGATTTTATATTATTAAAAGAAAATGTTTTAGTAAAAAGATATGAATTTATAAATGAAGGTAAAATAGATTTAGATACTAAATTTTATATACACTCAGAATTATTGTCAGATAAAAATAACCATGTTTCTTGCAAAGTTTTAGATAATGGTATGCTTCAATATGCACACGACTTTGCTGTTTCTACATTTGCAAAAGGAACAAAGATTTCTGGTCATCAAATAAATGGAAGTTATAATACTATTAAAACTTGTGATATATATGATAAAGATTATATTGGTATGTCTAAAGACAGTAGTGTTTGTTATGATATAGGTAGTATAAAGCCACAAGAAAAGAAAGTTTTAGAAATATGTATATTAATAGATGAAAATAGAAATATATCAAGTATGGAAGATGAGATAGACAGAATTACAAAGATAGATTTAAATAAAGAATATACATCTACAAAATCTTATTGGAGAAAATATTTAAAAGCTCATAATGGCTTAAATTTAAAAGAACCACAAAATAGCTATGAAGAAAGAATTTTTGAGATTTATAAGAGAAGTATTTTATTGTTCCCACTTTTAACTAATGTGGAGACTGGTGGTATTATTGCTTCTCCTGAAATTGACGAAGATTTCACAAAATGTGGTAGATATGCTTATTGTTGGCCAAGAGATGCTGTGTTTGTTACAAAAGCAATGGATATTGTAAATATGGAAAAAGAAACAGAAAAGTTTTATAAAGTATTTTGTAAAAAAACACAAAGTAAAAACGGAATGTGGGAACAAAGATTTTTTACAGATGGAAAATTAGCTCCTTGTTGGGGCTACCAAGTAGATGAAACTGCTAGTGTCGTTTATGGTGTTTATGAGCATTACAAAGTTACAAAGTCTGAAAAATTCTTAAAAGATAATCTTTCTATGTGTGAAAAGGCTATAGATTTCTTGAAAAAATATGTTGAAGACTGGATAGGTGTTAGTGGTATTGATGCGGAAAAACGTGATGTTGTAAAAGACGAGATAGAAGAAGAAACAAAGTTAAGAACAGGTAGAGAACATAAATATCACATAAGTTATGATTTATGGGAGATGTGTGAAGGTATTCACCTTTATTCTCTTGCTAGCATTTATGCTGCTTTTGATAGTATTTTAAATATTTATAGAGTTTTAGGAAAAAATGTATCAGAATTTGAAAATAATAGGCTAAAAGAAGAAAAAATTCAAAAAAATGAAAGAGAGATTGAGAAAATTCAAGTCGGTATTAAAAATTATATTAATGAGAATTTATATGATGACCAAAAGAAGTCTTATGTTAGAAATACTGATGATAAGAAAATGGATATTAGTATTTTAGGTGCAGTTTATCCATTTAATGTGTTCAAACCTAAAGAAAACAAGATTAAAAATACAGTTGAAAGTATTAATTTACATCTTCGTACTTATACTGGTGGATATCAAAGGTTTGAAGAAGACCATTATATGAATTGTAATCCTTGGCCTATTGCTAATCTTTGGATGACTCTTTATTATTTAGAATCAGGAGAGAAGAAAAAGGCTAAAGAGACTTTTGATTTTGTCGTGAAAACTGCAGGTAAGCATTTCTTTTTAGGAGAGCAAGTGGATAATTCAACTCTTAAACCTAATTGGGTTATTGGACTTGGTTGGTCACATGCTATGTTTTTGATTGTTTTAGAGAAGTTGTACAAATAAATGGTAAATGGGGAAGTTTCATTTTGGACATTTTGTCCAATTGGAAACGTCCCTAATAGGACAAAATGTCCAATTTGGGACACATCTTTAAATAAATGTAGACAGGGAACTATAGTAATTTTTTAGATTTTAAGCTTCGCTTAACCAGTGGTTTTGCTACCCTTTCATTTCCCTTACGCAAAACCACTTAATCTAAAAAATTACTTTATTTTTTCTTGTTTTTTGTATAAAAAAGTAGTATATAATTTCTTTACTGTAAAAATGCAGCTTTGGTAAAAGCTATAAATTTATAGCTTTGGGGAGAGAAAGGACTACTGAGTAAGTTTATGAAAGAAAGATTAAAAATTAAAAAGGAAGAAAGGTCAGCCAGTATCTACTTTTTAAATTATGTATTAAAAGTTTAAAAATACTACTTGCAAAGTAGTGTTTTTTGGTATAAAATAGAAAATGCCTAAGATAAGGTAATAAAATTTTTAAGGGAGGAATTTATTATGTCAGTTAAAGTAGGAATTAATGGTTTTGGAAGAATAGGAAAATTATCTTTCCAAGCAGCACTTGCAAAAGAAGGAGTTGAAGTAGTAGCAGTAAACGACCCATTTATTACAGCAGATTATATGGCTTATATGACAAAATTTGATACAGTTCACGGAAGATTTAATGGAACAATAGAAGAAAAAGATGGAAATCTAGTAGTAAATGGAAATGTAATAAAAGTATTTAATGAAATGGATCCACACAATATTCCTTGGAAAGATTTAGGAGTAGAATATGTATTAGAATGTTCAGGGGTATTTACAACTATGGAAAAGGCACAAGCACACTTAGATGCAGGAGCTAAAAAAGTTATAATTAGTGCACCTTCAAAAGATGCTCCAATGTTTGTTATGGGAGTTAACAATGAAACATATGACCCAAGTATGAATATTGTATCAAATGCATCTTGTACAACAAACTGTTTAGCACCACTTGCTAAAGTAATTAATGATAATTTTGGAATTACAGAAGGTTTAATGACAACTGTTCATAGTACAACAGCTACACAAAAAACAGTTGATGGAGCTTCTAAAAAAGATTGGAGAGGTGGACGTGCAGCATCTGCAAATATTATACCTTCTTCAACAGGAGCAGCTAAAGCAGTTGGAAAAGTTATTCCAGAATTAAATGGAAAATTAACAGGTATGTCTTTAAGAGTACCAACAGTTGATGTTTCAGTAGTTGATTTAACTTGTAATTTAGCTAAACCAACAACATACGAAGAGATTTGTGCAGCAGTTAAAAAAGCTTCTGAAGGAGAATTAAAAGGAATATTAGGATATACAGATGAAGATGTTGTATCTTCAGACTTTATAAGTGACCCACATACATCAATTTTTGATGCAAAAGCAGGAATTATGCTAACAGATACATTTGTTAAATTAGTTTCTTGGTATGATAATGAGTGGGGATATTCAAATAAATTAGTAGACCTTGCTTGCTATATTGCTAGCAGAAGCTAATATATGAAAAATAATACAAAAAAATGTAAAAGAACACTTGAAATGTGTTCTTTTTTGTTATAAAATAGGTTTGTCTTATAAAATAAGGAAAATTGTGCAAACTAATAGAAATAAAAAAGGGAGGAATTTTAAAATGAGTAAGAAAACAGTAAAAGATATTGATTTGAAAGGAAAAAAAGTTTTAGTTAGATGTGACTTTAATGTACCATTAGATGAAAACAGAAATATAACAGATAATACAAGAATAGTAGCTGCATTACCAACTATAAAATATTTACTAGAAAATAATTGCAGTATTATTTTATGCTCACACTTAGGAAGACCAAAAGGAGAATTTAAAAAAGAATTTTCATTAGAACCAGTTGCAAAAGAATTATCTAAATTATTAGAAAAGCAAGTAATAATGGCAAAAGATGTAATTGGTGAAGATGCTAAGAAAAAAGCTTCAGAATTAAAACAAGGAGAAATATTATTATTAGAAAATGTTAGATTTCATAGAGAAGAAACAGATAATGATCCAGAATTCAGTAAAGAATTAGCTAGTATGGCAGAAGTATATGTAAACGATGCATTTGGAGCAGCACATAGAGCTCACGCATCAACTGTAGGAGTTGCATCATATTTACCAGCAGTATCAGGATTCTTAATTGAAAAAGAATTAAAATTCTTAGGAGATGCTTTAAATAACCCTCAAAGACCATTTATGGCAATATTAGGTGGTGCAAAAGTATCTGATAAAATAGGAGTAATAGATAGTTTATTAGAAAAAGTAGATACATTAATGATAGGTGGAGGTATGGCTTATACATTTTTTAAAGCACAAGGATATAATGTAGGAGTATCAATCTGTGAAGAGGATAAATTAGATTTAGCTTTAAGTTTAATGGAAAAAGCGAAAAATAAAGGTGTTAAATTAATGCTTCCAGTAGATACAAGAGTAGGAAAAGAATTTAAGCCAGATACAGAAAGCAAAACAGTTCCTTGGACAGAAATTCCAGATGAGTGGGAAGGTTTTGATATTGGAGAAAAAACAATAGAAATGTATTCAGAAGAATTAAGAAAAGCAAAAACAGTAGTATGGAACGGACCACTAGGACTATTTGAATTTGACCAATTTGCAAAAGGAACAAATGCAATAGCAAAAGTATTGTCAGAATTAACAGATGCAACAACAATAATAGGTGGTGGAGATTCAGCAGCAGCAGTAAGAAAAGCAGGACTAGAAGATAAGATGACACATATATCAACAGGTGGTGGAGCATCTCTAGAATTTTTAGAAGGTAAAAAATTACCAGGAATAGAATGCTTACAAGATAAATAATTATATATAAAAAAGTAAGAAAGAAGGAATTATTATGAGAAGAAAAGTAATAGCAGGAAACTGGAAAATGAATATGCTTCCAGGAGAAGCAATAGAAATGATAAATGAACTTACACCACTTGTAAAAGACACTAAAAATGAAGTAATATTATGTGTCCCATATACAGATTTGTTTTATGCACTTTTAACAGCACAAAACACAAATATAAAAATAGGAGCACAAAATATGCATTTTGAAGAATCAGGTGCATATACAGGAGAAGTTTCTGGTAAAATGTTAAAAGCTATAAATGTAGAATATGTAATAATAGGACACTCAGAAAGAAGACAATATTTTGCAGAAACAGATGAAACAGTAAATAAAAAAATAAAATCAGCATTTAAATATGATTTAAAGCCAATAGTATGTGTTGGTGAAACATTAGAACAAAGAGAAGCTGGAAAAGCAGTAGATATAATTACAAAACAAACAGAACTTGCACTACAAGGTTTAAGTAATGAACAAGTTGAAAATACAATAATAGCATATGAGCCAATATGGGCAATAGGAACAGGAAAAACAGCAACAAGTGAAGATGCAAATAATTCAATAAAAGAAATAAGAAATAAAATATCTGAAATTTATGGAGAAGAAACAGCACAAAAAGTTATAATACAATATGGAGGAAGTGTAAAATCAAGTAACGCAAAAGAATTATTTAATATGTCAGATATAGACGGAGGCTTAGTAGGTGGAGCAAGCTTAAAAGCCGAAGAATTTAGTAAAATAGTAAATTATGACAAATAAAAAAGGATGGTAAAAAAATGAAAGATAAATTAACAATGCTAATGATATTAGACGGTTTTGGAGATAACCCTAATAAAGATGGAAATGCAATAAAATTAGCTAAAACACCTAATATAGATAAACTTATGAAAAAATATCCAAATACAGAAATTAGAACAAGTGGTTTAGCAGTAGGACTTCCAGAAGGGCAAATGGGTAATTCAGAAGTAGGACATACAAATATAGGTGCAGGAAGAATAGTATATCAAGAATTAACAAGAATAACAAAATCAATTGAAGAAGGAGATTTTTTTACAAACCCAGAATTTATTGCAGCAATAGATAATTGTAAGAAAAATCACTCAAAATTACACATAATGGGATTGTTATCAGATGGTGGAGTTCATAGCCATATTAGACATTTATATGGTTTACTTGAAATGGCAAAAAGAAGAGATTTTGAAGACGTGTATGTACATTGTTTCTTAGACGGAAGAGATACACCACCAGCATCTGGTGAAACTTATATTATGAAACTACAAGATAAAATAAAAGAAAAAGGAATAGGAAAGATAGCGACTATATCTGGTAGATTTTATAGTATGGATAGAGATAAAAGATGGGAAAGAGTTAAAAAATCATATGATGCACTAGTAAATGGTAAAGGAAATAAGGCAGGAAGCACAATAAAAGCAATTGAAGATTCATATCAAAAAGAGGTATTTGATGAATTTGTAGAACCAACAGTAATTTGTAATGGTGATACACCAGTAGCAAAGATTGAAAAAAATGACTCTGTAATATTCTATAATTTTAGACCAGATAGAGCAAGACAAATAACAAGAGCATTAGTAGATCCTGAATTTAATGAATTTGAAACTAAAAAAGATTTAAATTTATATTTTGTATGTTTCACAAGTTATGATGAAACAATGCCAAATGTCCATATAGCATTTGAAAAAGAACAATTAAAAAATACATTTGGAGAATATATAAGTAAACTAGGATATACACAACTTAGAATAGCAGAAACAGAAAAATATGCGCATGTAACATTTTTCTTCAATGGAGGAGAAGAAAAACAATATCCTGGTGAAGATAGAATATTAGTACCATCTCCAAAAGTAGAAACATATGATTTAAAACCTGAAATGAGTGCTTATGAAGTCACAGATAAAGTATTAGAAGCAATAGAAAAAGATAAATATGATGCAATAATATTAAATTATGCAAATACAGATATGGTAGGTCATACAGGAAGTTTACCAGCAGCAATAAAAGCAGTAGAAGCGGTAGATAAATGTGTTGGTAAAGTTGTAAAATTAGTAGAAGAAAAACAAGGAAACCTAATAATCACAGCAGATCACGGAAATGCGGAACAAATGATAGATTATAAAACAGGAGAACCACATACAGCACATACAACAAACCCTGTACCATTAATATTAGTAACAAATAATAAAAATTTAAAATTAAAGCAAGATGGAAAATTAGCAGACTTAGCACCAACAATGCTAGATTTAATGAATTTAGAAAAACCAGAAGAAATGACTGGAGTAAGTTTATTAGATAGGGAATAAAAGGTTATGTTAAATCACACGAAAAAAATAAAAAAAATGTATGAAGAAATACAAAGAAGATTGTATTATATGATACCAGAAAAATGGGATAAATTATATTTATATAGTTCAGTAATAGATAAGCCAAATGGTGAAAAAAAAGGAGAATTATATTTTTATTATATCCCAAAAGGCATTTTAAAGAAAAAACCTGTAAATGTATATGAGATACCAAATAAATTTAATTTAGATGAAAATGACTACTTAAAATTAGTAAGTATACTATATAGTAAAATAAAGCAACTAAGAGAAGAATTTAGAAAATCAGAAACAGGAAGTTTATGGTCTAATATAACAATTATAATAGAAGGAACTAAATTCAAAGTAGAATATAATTATGAGGATTTAGAAAATAGTGAATTCAATAGTTATGAAAGACATATAATATGGAGATATGAATATCTTGGAATAGGAGAAGAACAAGTAAATAAAAAAGATAGGGATATCTTAAAAAGATATTTACAGACTGCCCAGATATTAAGAAGGAAAGAAGTATACGAAACAGGTATATATATAAGTGATATAGAAAATAAAGTAGCATATAATACAGATGAAGTAAATGAAGATAATAATAATGTTAAAAATAGAGATAATCAGAAAGAAGATATTAACAGAGAAAAAATGGAAATGCAAAAAGAAGAAAGTAGAGAGTCATATATTAATAAAAATATGAGTATTGATAAAGAAAATAAACAACAAACAAAAAGAAAAAACCAATTATTATTATCGGAAGAACAAATAAGAAAATATGAAGAACAACATAAAAAAAGAAATACTAATATTTGAAAATAAAAAATGATATAAAATATGTTATAAATTTAGGTTTTACCTAAAATATTATAAATAAAATACTAAAAATAAAAAGAAAACAAAAAATGAAAGGAGCAATTAAAATGACTTATTCAAAAGAATTAGAAGAAATGTGTTATGTTCGTAAAGGAGTAGACCACGGACCAGCACCAATACCAGAAGAAGGTAAATGGGTAAAAGCAAAAGAAATAAAAGATATATCAGGGTTAACACACGGTATAGGATGGTGTGCACCACAACAAGGAGCTTGTAAATTAACATTAAATATAAAAGATGGAATTATACAAGAAGCTTTAGTAGAAACAATAGGATGTTCAGGTATGACACATTCAGCAGCAATGGCAGGAGAAATATTAACAGGAAAAACAATATTAGAAGCATTAAATACAGATTTAGTATGTGATGCGATAAATACAGCAATGAGAGAATTATTCTTACAAATTGTATATGGAAGAAGTCAAACAGCATTTTCAGAAGGGGGACTTCCAGTAGGTGCAGGACTTGAGGATTTAGGAAAAGGACATACATCACAAGTTGGAACAATCTATTCAAGTACATTAAAAGGACCAAGATATTTACAATTAACAGAAGGTTATATTCTAGAATTAGGGTTAGATAAAGATGACCAAATAATAGGATATAAATATGTACATACAGGAAAAATGATGGATAATATTAAAAAAGGAATAGACCCAATGGAAGCAATAGAAAAAGCAACAGGAACATATGGAAGATTTGATGAAGCAGTAAAGAAAATAGATCCAAGAGAACAATAGAGACTTTTCCTTTGCACACATTTGTGTCGGGACACATCTAAAAAAATAAAAATGATAATTAGGAGGAAATAAAATGGCAGTAACATTTGAAAGTTATGAAAGAAGAATAAATCAAATAAAACCAGTTATGGAAAAATACGGAATAAAAGATTTTGAAGACGCATTAAAGATATGTACAGATAAAGGTTTTAACCCTTATGAAATTGTAAAAGGAGTTCAACCAATTTGCTTTGAAAATGCAGCTTGGGCATACACTTTAGGTGCAGCAATAGCAATTAAAAAAGGATGTACAAAAGCAGCTGATGCAGCAAAAGCAATAGGAGAAGGTTTACAAGCATTTTGTATTCCTGGTTCTGTTGCAGATGATAGAAAAGTAGGTCTAGGACATGGAAATTTAGCTTCTATGTTATTATCAGAAGATACAAAATGTTTTGCGTTTTTAGCAGGGCACGAGAGTTTTGCAGCAGCAGAAGGTGCAATTGGTATTGCAAAATCAGCAAATAAAGTAAGAAAAACACCTTTAAGAGTTATCTTAAACGGACTTGGAAAAGATGCAGCACAAGTAATTTCAAGAATAAATGGTTTTACTTATGTAAAAACAGATTTTGACTATTTTACAGGAAAGGTAAATGTAGTAGAAGAGATTAAATATTCTGAAGGTGAAAGATCAGAAGTTAAATGTTATGGAGCAAATGATGTAAGAGAAGGTGTTGCAATTATGTGGCTAGAAGATGTTGATGTTTCAATTACTGGAAATTCAACAAACCCAACAAGATTCCAACACCCAGTTGCAGGTACATATAAGAAAGAAAGAATAGAAGCAGGTAAAAAATACTTCTCTGTTGCATCAGGTGGTGGAACAGGAAGAACATTACACCCAGATAATATGGCAGCTGGACCAGCTTCATATGGTATGACAGATACTATGGGAAGGATGCACTCAGATGCACAATTTGCAGGAAGTTCTTCAGTACCAGCACACGTTGAAATGATGGGACTAATCGGTATGGGTAACAACCCAATGGTTGGAGCTTCAGTTGCAGTAGCAGTTGCAGTAGAAGAAGCTATGAAATAGTTTAAAAATGAAATTTTAAATATAAAATTAAAAGTGGATGAATATTATAAGATAGGTTTATCCACTTTTTATCTATTAAAATTTAATAAAAGGAGAAATTATGTTAGATAAAATAACAAGACCTAGTGTATTAGAGGTTAATTTAGATAATTTTAAATATAATATAAAACAAATAAAGAAGTTTTTAAAACCAGAAACTAAAATTATGCCAGTAATAAAAGCTGAAGGTTATGGAACATATATAAATACAAGGTTAAATATTATAGATGAATTTGAAACTGTTGCAATTGCAACAGTTAATGAAGGAGAAAATTTAAGAAATTTAGGTTTTAAAAAGGGGATTTTTGTTTTAAACCAACCTTGTACAACAGAAATAGATAAAATAGTAGAAAACAATTTAACAATAGGAGTATGTTCTAAAGGATTTTTAGAAGAAGTTAAAAATAAAGATTCTAAAATAAAAGTCCATATTGAAATAGAAACAGGTATGGGAAGAACTGGAGTTAGTATAGATGAATTAGACGATTTTATAAGTTTTATAAAAGAAAATGAAAATGTAAAAGTAGAAGGTGTATATACACATTTATCATCAGCAGATGAAGATTTTGAGTATACAAAAAAACAATTAGAGAAATTTGAAAAAGCAGTAGAAAAAGTAAAAGAAAATTTTGATATTAAATATGTACATTGTTTGGCATCAAATGGAATAATTAATTTTAATAAATATCAATATAATTTAGTACGACCTGGAATAATTATGTATGGCTATGAATCGGGAAAAGAAATAAAAGAAAAAATAGATTTAAAACCAGTAACTACATTAAAATCAAAAATAACTTTTTTAAAAGAAGTGGAAAAAGGAACAAGCATTAGTTATGGAAGAAGGTTTATAACTAAAAGAAAATCTAAAATTGCAACTGTGCCAATAGGATATGCAGATGGACTAAAAAGAATTTTATCAAATGTAGGAGAAGTTGTAATAAATAACAAAAAAGCACCAATTATAGGAAGTATTTGTATGGATAGTTTTATGGTAGATGTAACAGATATTGAAGATGTAAAATATGAAGATGATGTATATATTTGGGATAACAAACTAATTACAATAGATGATATTGCAAAAAAATGTAATACTATTAATTATGAAATATTAAGCACAATAGGAAAGAGAATACCAAGAAAATTTATTTTTTAAAATATTTGTAAAAGAAAAAGACTAAAATAAAGATAAATATTTTAGTTTTTTTCATGTTTTAATTGCTAAGGAATATTATTTGTTCTATAATAGTTGTATATGGAGGAGAGTTTATGATACCTGAGTTTTTAATAGAAAGATTAGAAAATCAATATGGAAAAGATTTGGTAAAAGAAATAATAGAAGGATATAAAAAACAAAGGAAAGTGACATTTAGAGTAAACACTTTAAAAACAACTGTAGAAGGAATAGAAAAAGTTTTAGATGAAAAAAATATAGAATACAAAAAAGTTTCATATTATAAAGAAGCTTTTATAATAGAACATACAAGAGAAAATGAAATAAAACAATTAGACTGTTATAAAAATGGGGAAATCTATATGCAAAGTTTGTCATCAATGTTGCCACCAATTATATTAGAACCGAAAGAAAATACAGATATATTAGATATGACAGCAGCACCAGGTGGAAAAACGACAGAAATAGCAACGATAACACAAAATAAAGCTAGGATAACAGCAGTTGAAATGAATAAAATAAGAGCGGAAAAATTGAAATATAATGTGGAAAAACAAGGAGCAAATTCAGTATATATAATGCAGCAAGATGCAAGAAAAATTGATAGCTTTTTTTCATTTGATAGTATTTTATTAGATGCACCTTGCAGTGGAAGTGGAACAATAAATATTAATGATGTAAAATTAGAAAAAACTTTCACAAGAGAACTTATAAATAAATCTATAAAATCACAAAAAACATTAATAAGAAAAGCTATAGAAATCTTAAAAAAAGGAAGTGAATTAGTATATTCTACTTGTTCTATATTACAAGAAGAAAATGAAGATATAATAAATGAAATATTAAAAACAAAAAAAGTTGAGATAGTAAATATAAATTTTCCAGGAATAGAAGAATTACCAAAGCTTCCAAGCAAAATAAAAGGAACATTATGTGTTATGCCAAACGAAGAATATGAAGGCTTTTTTGTAGCTAAATTAAAAAAATTATAAAATCTTGTAACAAAATCATTTCTTTTAACACTTAATAATTAGAAAGGGGAGAAATGTTATGCAGGATATAGAAGAAATTTATAAAACATATGCAAATACAATATACAAATATATATTCTGCTTATGTAATGATAAATATTTATCTGAAGAAATTGTCCAAGAAACATTTGAAGTAGCAATAAAAAACATAAATAAATTTAAAGGTGATTGTAAAATCTCTACTTGGTTATGCCAGATAGCAAAATACATATGGTATAATAAGTTAAAAAAACATAAAAAAATAACAAAGAATTCTTTTGAAGAAATAGAAAATATCGTTTTAGAAGAAAGAAGTTTCGAAGATAAAATAATAGAAAAACAAGAACAAATAGAAATGTTTAAGAAAATTCAAAAACTAGATGAACTAACAAGAAATGTTGTATATTTAAGAATTTTAGGGGACTTAAGTTATAAAGAAATTGCAGAAATAATGGGTAAAAGTGAAAGTTGGGCAAGAGTAACATTTTTCCGTGGTAAAGAAAAATTAAAGGAGGAGAAATGATTATGGATAAAAAATGTGAAATAGTACAAGATTTATTATTTGGATATAAAGATAATACATTACATAATGAATCAAAAAAAATAGTAGAGGAACATTTAAAAACTTGTGAAAATTGTAATAAAATTTTTCAAGATTTAAAAGAAGAAGAAAATAATATTTCTTCTGAAAAAAAAGAAATAGATTATTTAAAAAAAGTTAGAAAAAATATAAATAAGAAAAACAAATTACTAATTATAATAGGAATCATATTAACAATAGTTGTTGCTTTTAATATTTGTATATTTTCTTATTATTATAAAGAAGCAGGAAAGTTACAAGTTTTTCTAGAAGATGATATAACACAAGAACAAATGGAAGAAATAGAAAGTAAAATACTAGAAATAGATAAAAATGCTAATATAAAATATTATACTAAAGAAGATAGTTTAAATGAAATGAAATCTAAAATAGAAAATAAAGAATTACTTTCAGGATATGAAAATCGGAAATAATATATTTCCTTCATATTACATAATAGAAACAAATATCAAGGATGCTAAAAAAATAGAAGAAAATATTATAAATTTAGAAGGTGTAAAAAAGACTAATGGAGCTTTTAATCTAAACCCATATTTGTTTATGATATCAGAGATCCTTGAAAAATAAGGAGAATTTACAATGTATTACATATATATGTTAAGGTGTAAAGATAATACAATATATACAGGAATAACTGTTGATATTAAAAGAAGAATGGAAGAACATTTTTCTAGAAATGAAAAATGTGCAAAATACACATATACCCATAATGCTAAAATACTAGAAGCTGTGTGGCGAACAGAAAACAAATCTTTAGCTTCTAAATTAGAATACGCAATAAAAAAACTAACAAAAGCAAAAAAAGAAGAACTAATAAGAAATAAAAAAATAGAAGATATATTTTTAGATAATGAAAAAATAGATACAACAAAATATTTTTTAGAAAAGTAAAGCAAATATTAATTTTGCTTTATTTTTCTTTTCAAATTAATTTGCAAAAAAAAATAATAAATGTTATAATAAAAAAGTACAAAAGGGAAAAAGAAGAGGTGTAAAAATGACAGTAATGTTAGCAATTATATATATATTAATATTTATAATATTTGCTTTAGTAGGATATGCAATATTACAAATAAAATTATTTGGTATAAAAGTAAAAGATTTCTGGTCATTTATAGAAGCTAATCAAATGCTTGATAGATTATATAAATTTGCAAAACAATATGAGAATATGTCTCCACAGGAACAAATAATTTATTTATCAGAAGCGGATAAAATATTTAGAGCATTTGAAAATGTACCAAGTGAGTTGTGGGAAGAAGAATATGATAAATATAGAGAAGTTCTAAAAAAATATAAAGATATAAGGCTAATTAGATGGAAAAATGTTTCAAAGCAAAAAAATTAAAATAATACCATTAGTAATTCATATCATTACTAATGGTGAATTTTTTTCTAAAATTTAATGATAAGCAAACTTAAAAATAAGTATGCATAACGAAAAGCTTTTCTCATAAATAATCTTGATTTTAAAATTTCAAAAGTTTCGCTCATTGCACAATATTTATCAACAAAAGTTAATATAAAACCTTCAATATATTTTGGAAATTGTGGTGTTACAGGCCACATATGTTTTATTATAATGTCTTTTTCTTTTTCATTTAAATTAAAAATTTTACAAGCATTTTCACAAGCTGTTTTTCCGTGTGTAAATGCGTGCAAACCTTTTCTATTAGGTTGTTTTTTTCGCCAATCATATAAAAATAAATCGTGTAGCATTGCAGCTCTAGTAATAGCCGTATAATCTAAATTATATTTTTTAGCAGTAAGAAAGCAATAATAGCTTGCCATATAACAATGGTCAAAACAAGATGTTTCATAATGCTGTCTAAAATTTTTCATCTGAAGAACAGTTTCATTTGTAATTAATGGATATATAATTTCTTGAAATTCTTTATCATTTTCCATTAAATCTCTTAAATAGTTATTCATAAAAACCCCTTTAATTTTATTCTATATTAATTTAAAATGTTATTTCTTACCCATCATATTAATTATAGCATAATTTTTATCTAAACTGCAAGTGAAGTGGAGTAATTTTAAGAATTCAAATATTTAGCTCATAAAGTTAAAATTTCTGTACTTGACAAATTTAAAACATTATGTCATACTAAAGTAAGTTAATAAAATTAAAAATAAAAAGAGGGATATAAATGCTAGATTTTAAAGAAAGAATATCGAAAGAATTAGAAAACGTAACAAATATCAATAAAGAAGAATTAAAAACATATATAGAGACACCTAAAGATTCTAAAAATGGAGATTATTCTTTTCCTTGTTTTAGACTTGCAAAAGAACTAAAAAAAGCACCACAAATAATCGCAAATGACATAAAAGAAAATATTAACTTAGAGAATACAGGAATAGAAAAAGTAGAAGTAGTAGGTGGATTTTTAAACTTTTTCGTTAATAAAAAAATTTTAATAGAAGAAGTTCTAGAATGGGTTGAAAAGCAAGAACATAAAAAACTAAAAATAGGCGAAGGGAAGAACATAGTAATAGATTATTCAGCACCTAATATTGCAAAACCATTTCATATAGGACATTTACGTTCTACAGTTATTGGTGGAGCTTTATCTAATATATATAAATTTTTAGGTTATAATGTAACAGGAATAAATCACTTAGGTGATTATGGAACACAATTTGGTAAGTTAATAGAAGGCTATAAATTATGGGGTGATGAATATGATATAGACAAAGACCCTATTAATGAATTAACTAAAATTTATATTAGAATAAATGAGTTATGTAAAAAAGACGAAAAAGTACTAGAAGAGTGTAGAAATAATTTTAAAAAACTAGAAGATGGAGATCCTTATTGTGTAGAATTATGGAACAAATTCAAAGATGTTAGTTTAAAAGAGTTCCAGAGAGTTTATGATTTACTTGGTTCTAAGTTTGAGTCTTGGAATGGAGAAGCTTTTTATGCAGATAAAATGCAAGAAGTAGTAGAGATTTTAGAAAAGTCAGGAAAATTAGTAGAATCACAAGGCGCTAAAGTAGTAGATTTAACAGAACAAGGTATAGATACACCTTGTATAATCATAAAATCAAATGGTTCATCAACATATGCAACAAGAGATTTAGCAGCTATACTTTATAGAGCAAGAACATATGATTTTGATAAAGCAATTTATGTAACATCATATGAACAAATATTACATTTTAAGCAAATATTTGCAACTGCAAAATATTTAGGTTTAGATGAAAAATATACAAATGGTTTAATACATGTACCATTTGGTATGGTATTGCTTCCAACAGGTAAGATGTCAACTAGAGAAGGAACATCAATAAAATTGGAAGATTTGTTAAATGAAGCAATAGAAAGAGCTAAAAAAATAATAGAAGATAAAAATCCTGAGTTAGAAGATAAAGAACTTATTGCTAAAAAAGTAGGAGTTGGAGCTGTAATATTTAATGATTTATCAAATAACAGAGTGAAAGATGAAATATTTGATTGGGATACTATTTTAAATTTCCAAGGAGAGACAGGACCATATGTTCAATATACTTATGTTCGTACACAAAGTATATTGAGAAAAGCAGAAAGTGTACCAAGTTTTAAAGATATAAATACAGAAAAAATTAATGACAATTATTCTATTAATATTTTAAAATTAATATATAATTTTGAAGATATATTAGTAGAAGTAACAAAAAAGGAAGAACCATCAATACTTTCAAGATATTTAATAGATTTAGCAAAAGCATTTAGTAATTTTTATAACGAAAATAAAATCATTGGAGAAGAAAAAGAAGTAGAAAATGCTAGATTATATTTAACAAGAGTAGTTGGAGAAATTTTAAAAACAGGTGCTTCTTTATTAGGAATAGAAATGCCAGATAAGATGTAAAAAATCAAGGGACAATATCCTTGATTTTTTTCTGTACTTAAAATATAATTTAAGAAAAAAGGAAGGAAAAATAAAATGGGGAGATTATTTGATGAAATAAGAAAAGAAATTAGAGCAGAGCAAAAAAGACAAAAAAGTAATGAAAAAGAAAATAAAGAAGATATTAAAAATAAAATAGGTATAGAAGATTTACTTATAGAGCTTAGAAAAAAAGAAGGACTAACAATAGTAGAACTATTAGAAAAATTAAATGATAGTAATTTAAAAGAAAAAGATATAAAAAATTGGGAAATAGGTCTAAAATATCCAGATTTAAATACAATTTACAAATTATCAGAAATATATAGAGTCCCAAGTACAGAATTTGTACTAGCTAAAAATAATAGCTACGAAAAAGGACTAGCAGGAATAAATAAGAAAATAATAAGGTGGATAGCATATACATTAAATGTATCATTTTATATAGGCACGGTAATAACGGTATTGATATATATATGTGCTTTAGTGTTTGCTTTCATGTTTTTTCTTTCAATGGCATATAGTGTGTAAAAAAAATAGAATAAACTTGTAGAAAAAAACAAAAAAATATTGAAATTTGAAATATATTAATATATAATCAAATTATAGTAAATAAAGAGGAGTTGATAATATGGACGAAAATAAAAAAGAAGAGAAAAAATTAGAGAAAAAGGCAGATGTAAAGCAAGAAATAAAAAAAGAAGAACCAAAATTTAAACAAGTAGACAAAAAAGAGACAAATAAAGCAGAAAAACAAATAAAAAAAGAAAAGAACAAAAAAGATAGAGCAGGAAAAAAATCACCAGTAATACCAACTGTAATAGTAGTTGTTGTTATATTATTAATAGCAATATTATTAACAGTTATGATAGTAACATCAAGTGCACCTAAAAAATCATTAGAAGCATTATTAACAAACTTAAAAGCAGGAGATTTTACAAAAGCACAAGAATATGTAAGTGGTGACCTTGACTTAGGTACAGTTAATTCAAATGAAGAAACACAAAAATTATTATTTGATAAACTTAATTGGAAAACAAATAAGGTAACTGAAAAAGATGAAAACAATGCAACAATAGAAGTAGAAATAACAACAAAAGATTTTCAATCAATAATTAACAAATTATATGAAAGAGCATTGAATTCAGTAAAAGGAGCAATTATAGGAGATAGTAGTATTGAGAGTTTTTCAAGTGATAATTTTGAGAATTACTTCATAGAAGAACTAAGAAAAGAAGATATACAAACAACAACAATAACAACAACTGTAAATGCAGTTAAAGAAGATAATAAATGGAAAATAGTCTCAGATGATGCTTTATATAATGCGTTACTTCCAGGATTACAAGAGGCTGTTAACAATTTGGGAAATTAATTAATAATGAATAAATAAAATAAAAAAGTCCTAATATAAATTTAAATAGTATTAGGACTTATTTCTTTTTTATAAAGTTTACAAATATTACAATCAGTGCAGATATGAACTCTGTTTTCAAAAATAGCTTGTAGAGTATTAATAAATTCATCTAAATAATTATCAATTAAATGAATATATATTTTATTAGGAAGAAGTGTTAAAAGAGTATTTAAAGTGTAATCATTAGTAGAAAAAGAAATATCACTTAAAATTTTTGTATCAAGTAAGTTTTGAGAAACATCTATAATATGTTTATCCTTATCTAATAATATAGTATTAGAATTAGAATAAATGATGTGTATTAATTCACAATTAGATTTTTCTGAATTAATATATAATTTAAGAAGAGAAACAAATTCTAAATATTCCTTTTCTATAACAAAACTATTAACAGCTTCTGTAACTATATCATCTAAAATACTTAAATATGGTTTTAGTCTAAAATTAGTAAAACCAGTTAAATATAGTTTTTTATTTTCAATTAAATAATCAAAAAAAATTTTCTTAAGTATATTAAATTTTTTGTTATATTCAAAAGAAATATCTTCAGCCATTATATCAAAACAAATATCTATAATTTGTTTTCTTTCATTAAAATTAAAATAAAAATAATTTTCTATAAGAATATTATATATAAAATCTTCCTCTAATTCATCAATAATGAGAAGAGATAAAATTTCTGAAATTTTATTTATAAACAAGGAATTATTTTCGCCTTTATAGTGAATAATAATGTTATTATAGTGCTTAAATCGTTTGCTTACAAAACAAATATTATCTAATTTTAAATAGTTTAATTCATTTAGTAGATAATTTATTAAATTAGAATTATTCGTCTTAATACAAAGTGATTTCATAAAAAAGCTCCTCTCTAAAAATATTATCTACTAAACAAGCAAAACTTATACATTATCTTATGCTAAAATAAAAAAAGTGTGAGACAAAAGTGGGTGTCCCCATTTGTCTCATCTATAAATATTATAGTCTATATCTGGAAATAAACAGTCTTTTTTGTTTATATCTTTTAAAAATTCTTCATCTATTTTATTTTCTTTTATTTGATAATATAGTTTTGTAAAACGTCCTATATGGTCTTTTATTCGTTTTTTTGCATAGTCAACCATTGTTCCATTTGTTATAATAAATAGCCAGTCACTGCTTTGGGCTAAAAGTAATTCTCTTGCACATTGATTTAATGCTTTTTTCTTTATTCCCTTAGCATTTGGATAAAGTGAAGCTAATTCACACATCCTATCTCCAGCGACGTGTAAATGTCTATGTACATAGTCATTTGTTTGGTTAAGCCAAACCTCACTATAACCATTTGCACCCCAGCTTGAACGACAAGGAGTTGCAACTTGTATTTCTGGATATTTATCTATATATTCTGATGGTGTTATTAATTTGAAATTACAATCATCATAATATATTTTCTTAAATAAAATGTATAACCAATAAGGTCCTTCATACCACCAATGACCATAAAGTTCTGCATCATATGGGCATAGAATAATTGGAGGTTTATCCATAAAATTAGATAGATGATTTATTTGTGCTGTCCTACAATCTAAAAAATGTCCTGCTTGTTTTTCTGCTGAGTCTTTTGCCCATTGAATATTATAATAATCTTTAAATTCAGTTTTTCCTGTAATTCTATAATATTTAATACCAGTATGAACTCTGACTCCATTATGTGCAATGTAAGGTTTAATATAATCATAATCAGCATCATATCCAATATCACGATAAAATTCACGGTAATTAAAATCACCTGGATAACCGTTAATAGAACTCCATACTTGTCTTGAAGATTCAATATCACGACCAAATGCTACAACTCCTTGAGGTGAAACAATAGGTGCGAAAGTGCCATAAATAGGAGTAGGGTCAGCATATAAAATTCCGTGTGATTCTGTTATAATATATTCAATTCCAAATTCTCTTAGATATTTATCAGCTTCTGGCACATATCCACATTCTGGAAGCCAGATACCACGAGGCTTCTTTCCAAAATATCTTTCATATGTTTGTACACCAACTGCAATTTGTGCTTTAACAGTTTTTTCATTGACATAAAGGATAGGAAAATATCCGTGTGTCGCACCACAAGTAATAATTTCTAGTTTTCCGATATCCTGAAAATGTTTAAAGCCTTCTATTAAATTACATTTATAAACATCTCTAAATAAATGAAGGTCATTAGAATATCTATCAAAATAATAATGAGAAAGCTTATTTAATCTTTCATCACCAGCTGTCCTTTTTATTTCTTTTTTTGATAATTCTATTTGTCTTTTTAAATATTTAATATATTTTCTTTGTAATAATTTATTATCAAGCATAGAAAGTAGAGGAGGTGTCATTGACATTGTAATTCTAAAATCAACACCTTCATCTACTAATTTTTGAAAATTAGTAAGTAATGGTATATATGTTTCGGAAATAGCTTCATAAAGCCAAGATTCTTCTAAATAATCATCACTTTCAGGGTGATGTATAAATGGAAGATGTGCATGTAAAACAAAACTTACATAACCTTTTTTCTCTTGCATAATTTAAAACTCCTTTTTTGAGACAAATGAGGACACCCATTTTTTATCTCATTTTTATTATTTGTCGATTTTTGTCTATTGTTTGAACAAAAATAAGACACTGGAGACCCCAAAATATCCAGTGTCTCATTTTTATGAAGATGGATGTGAAGATGGATTTTTTAGATCATAAATATCTTCTACATTTTCATCTTTGTAAATTTCTCTATATAAATCATAAATATCATAAATTTTACCCATATTTGTAATAAATGATAAAGTATTTATTGGTTTTTCTGTAACAGTTCCTGTTTTTATATTTCTAAAATAAACCATTTTTTGTTCTTTATTAAATAATATTCTATCATTTGGTGCTTGCATTTCGTTTGATGTTGTAACATATATATAATCATCTTTTAATTTTTCAGTTTTTACAATAGGGCGTCTACCAAGTTCTATTCTATAATCACATTTGCTATCTGCTACGTGTAAATACCAACTATTTGCAAAATCATTTATTTCTACTTCAAAACTATAACCTAAAGTATCATTATGAACTATTAAAACTGGTTTAGTGTTATTAAAGAAATCTTCGCCATAATGTTTTTCATAGTTTTTTCTATCTTCGTCTGACATATCCCAATAAATAAATAGAGTAGAAGGTGTTTGTGCTAAAACTTTTACTACTGTTTGATTATAACGATATGGCAAGTCATAATATTCTACTGGAACTACTTTTTCTTGTTTTTTTACTGCTTTTTTTCTTGTTGTTGTTTTCTTTGTTGAAGCTGTTTTTTTAGTAACCCTTTTAGTGGTAGAACTTGATTTTTTAGTAGTTTCTTTTTTGGATGTGGATTTTTTTACAGGTTCTTTCTTTTTGGTAGTTGTTGCTTTTGTTCTTGTTGTCTTTTTAACAGCTGTTTTTCCTGTATTAGTAGTTTTTTTAGTAGTTGATTTTGTTGTTTTAGCTTTTTTTACTTCTTTTTCTTTATTATCTAATTCTATTTGTTCTTTTGTTCTTCTTGGCATTTTTATCCTCCTATGTAAATTCCTAAACTTTCCTTTATATATTATACTAAAACAAAAAGAAATTCAAGACAAAATTGAAAGTTTTTTATAATATTTCTTGAAAAATAAAAGAGTATAGCAATATACTCTATATAATATCTTTTTTTGGTTCTCCTGGCTCTTCCAAAAGTTCAGGATGATTTAAATATTTTATAAAAGATCTAAAGGAAGAGGCATAATAATATCCGTCACAAATTCTTTCATCACCAACAAAAGCTATTGTAATACATTTTTCTTTTTTTATTTCATCATCTTCATAAATAAAGCTTTTTTTCTTCTTTCCCATAGCGAAAAACATACTTGTTGTACCAAAATTATATAAATGGTGATATATTGTATCTATTCCAAGTGAGCCTACATTAGTAAGAAATGCAGATGTGTGAAATGGACTTGCATTAATTACTACTCTTGGTAAAAGACCGTGTTTATCTAAGAAGCTAAATATTTTTACAGCAAACCTAACAAAGCCTGTTGGTATTTTTGATAATATCCCTGCCATATTATCTGTATTATTAGAAGTTTCTGTATCTTTGTTTTGTTTTATTGTTTCTTCTAATTTGTCTTTTATTTCAAAAATATTTTCTGTTCCATCATATCTAATTTTCAAAGTAGTTTCTTGACCAGTATCTGATAAACTTTTTTTAATTGCTAAAGATAAATATATTCCATCTCTTGCATATAATCTTCCGTTCATTGCAAATCTATTTAAAGAAGGTCTTTCTGCAATTATCCTAACAACTGTTGCATATATAATATCCATATATGATAGTCTAATTCCTTCTTCTAATTTTTTTGAGATATAATCATCCATAGCATTTAATACTATATCTTGTTTAAAATAAACTTGTGAATCATTTCTAGTTAGCATAACACTAGGTATTATTTTAAAAAATGGTGGTACATTTTTTAATTTTCTTCCATCTGATCTATATCCAAACATTTTAAATTCCCCTTTATTAATTTATATTAAGCTAAAATATAAATAAAACTATTTTCATATATAATTTTATATTCTATTAAAGGAAAAAGTCAAGTAAAAGTTAAGAAAAATGTCGAAAAATGAAATAAAAGATAAGAAATAAAATAATAAGGTATATAATATTTATAAAGAAGGTAATTCATTTGAGCACATAGCGAAAAAAACTAGAATTATTCATTAGATATGAGTTCTGTTATTAATAAAGGAGGGAATATTAATTCAAAACCAATAGCTAATCGTGGAAATGACCTGGGAGGAGAAGCTACTAATTATTCATTTCGTTTTGTGCTTTACGTATTATAATAAAAAGAAATTAGTTTTTGACCAATTATTCTAATTGAAAAAAATACAAATAAAATATATAATAACAATTGTTAAACAAATTATAGTAATTTTTAACAATTGTTATTTTGTTAAGGAGGAATAATCTTGATAATTGACAAAGTAAAGAAATTAAACGGAGAAGAAAAAGTAAAAACAAGAAATGAAAGTGCATCAGACAGAATGATAGGAAAATGGGTTAAATGTGATAATTGTAAAGAAATACTTTATAAAGAAGAATTACATAAAAACTTAAGTGTATGTCCTAATTGTGGAAAACATTTTAGGCTATCAGCAAGAAGAAGAATAAAACAAATAGCTGATGAAGGTACATTTGAAGAAATAGGAAAAGATATATTAACAGAAGATCCATTACATTTTGATGGTTATATTAAAAAAGTAGAAACATTAAGAGAAAAAACCAAAATAGAAGAAGCAGTAAAATGTGGAATATGTGAAATAGAAGGACAAAAAGTAGTACTAGGAGTAATGGACGGAAACTTCCTTATGGGAAGTATGGGAAGAGCAGTAGGAGAAAGAATAACTTTAGCAATAGAAACAGCAATTAAGAAAAAACTACCACTAATAATGTTTTGTGTATCAGGTGGAGCAAGGATGCAAGAAGGAATAGTATCACTTATGCAAATGGCAAAAACATCATCAGCAATAGCAAGGCTAAATGAAAAAGGACTTCTATATATATCAGTGTTAACAGACCCAACAACAGGAGGAGTAACAGCAAGTTTTGCAAGTTTAGGAGATATAATTTTAGCAGAGCCAAAAGCATTAATAGGATTTGCAGGACCAAGAGTTATAGAGCAAACAATAAAACAAAAATTACCAAAAGGTTTCCAAAGTTCAGAATTTTTATTAGAACACGGCTTTATTGATAAAATAGTAGAAAGAAAAGATATGAAAGAAACATTAGCAAAACTAGTAAGATTACACACTGCTACTAAAGGGGGTGTAAAATAATAATGTCAAAAATAACAGCTTGGGATAAAGTAACTCTAGCTAGAGAATTAGCTAGACCAAAAGCTATCGACTATATAAATAATATTTTCCAAGAATTTGTAGAATTGCACGGAGATAGATATTTTGGAGATGACAAATCAATAGTAGGAGGAATAGCACTATTAGAAAAAATACCAGTAACGGTAATTGGAGAGCAAAAAGGAAAAAATATAAAAGAAAATATGGAAAGAAACTTTGGTATGCCAGAACCAGAAGGATACAGAAAAGCATTAAGATTAATGAAACA
This sequence comes from uncultured Clostridia bacterium, assembly GCA_944388035.1. Lineage (GTDB taxonomy): Bacteria > Bacillota > Clostridia > TANB77 > CAG-508 > CAG-269. The sequence continues at coordinate 40,026 of CALXHF010000003.1, forward strand.
AGCAGAAAAGTTTAAAAGACCAATAATAACTTTTATAGATACACCAGGAGCATATCCAGGTATGGGAGCAGAAGAAAGAGGACAAGGAGAAGCAATAGCAAAAAACTTAATGGAAATGTCAAAATTAAAAGTTCCAATAATATGTATAGTAATAGGAGAAGGCTCAAGTGGAGGTGCATTGGCAATAGGAGTAGGAGATAAAATAGTAATGCTAGAAAATGCAGTATATTCTATTTTATCACCTGAAGGTTTTGCAAGTATATTATATAAAGATTCAAGTAAAGCAAAAGAAGCAGCGGAAAATATGAAATTAACAGCAAAAGACTTGAAAAAATTAGGAATAATAGATAAAATAATAGAAGAGCCAGAAAATGGAGCACAAAATGATTTTGAAACAATATGTGAAAATATGAAAGAATATTTACTAAAAGAAATTAAGAAATTAGAAAAGCTAACAGAAAGAGAGTTAGTAGAACAAAGATATAAAAAATTTAGAGTAATGTAGGGAGGAATTTAAAATGATTTTAAAAGGGAAAAAAGTAGTTATTATGGGAGTTAGAAACAAATGGAGTATAGCTTGGGGAGCTGCACAATCAGCTTATGAACAAGGTGCAGAAGTTATTTGTACTTGTGCTGAAGAAAACTTAGAAAAGGTTAATAAATTACTAGAAGAATTACCAGGTGCGAAAGCATATGTTTTAGGTGACGTAAGCTTAGATGAAAATATTGATAAATGTCTAGATGAAATAAAAGCAGATTATGGAAAAGTAGATGGTGTTTTACACGCAATCGCACATGCAAATTCTGAAGACTTAAGAAATGATTTTATATTAACTTCAAGAGATGGTTTTGCACACGCAAATGATGTTAGTAGTTATTCATTAATTGCAATTGTAAGAAAATTAAAAGAAAAAGATATGTTAAATGAAAAAGCAAGTATTGTTGCATATACATATTATGGTTCTGAAAAAGCAATAGAAGGATATAATGTTATGGGTGTTGCAAAAGCGGCGTTAGAAGCAAGTATTAGATATTTAGCAAAAGATTTAGGAAAAGATAAAATGAGAATTAATGGAATTTCAGCAGGACCTATTAAAACTTTATCTGCAAAAGGAATTAAAGATTTTAATTCTATATTAGATGTAGTAGAAGAAAGAGCACCATTACACGAAAATGTTACTCCTTCACAGGTAGGAGACGCAACAGCATTTTTATTTAGTGATTTATCTAGTGCTATAACTGGAGAGATTATTCACGTAGATAATGGTTTTTCAACAGTAGGTGTTTAATATAAAAATATAGAAAAATGTGAAAAGATAATAAAATAATAGAAAATAAAAACAAAAAAGCTTACACTTTAAAAGTTATTTAAAATGTAAGCTTTTTTGTTTGAAATTTCTTTAAAATCTGTCAGTATCATCATATCTTGAAGTACGTATTTGGTTAGAATAATACCAAACAAGTGCAACAATTGCAATCGCAGCTATTCCCATAATTAACCAAGTCCACATAGTTGCAGACATTCCCATAAAAGTTGCATTTCCTTCAGCATTTGTAGAAGTTCTTGTTGCAGTATAATCGCCATTAGCTCTATCATTTGTCATAGAACCTACAGTATTAGATACAGAATTTCCAGCTTTCTCCATACCATTTTCAGCACCGTTTGTAACATTTTTCATAGTATTTGAAACACCACCAGCAGCACCTTCTATAGCATTTTCAGCACCACCAACAATGTTTCTTGCACCATTTGCAGCATCTTCTAACATATTAGTAGCATCATTTGCAAAAGTAGAACTTACAATTAATAAGACAGAAACAATTAAAATTAATGCACTAATTATTAATTTTTTAGACATAGAAATTTCCTCCTTAATAGTTGGTATTTATTTAAAATAGACAATATTTTCCATAATAATTGATTATGAAAAATAAATTCTATTATTATTATTTTAAATTTTAAATAAAATATACATAAAAAATAAAATGAAAAGAAAAAATAAAATAAAGAAAGAAAAACAAAGGAAAAAGAAGATAAAAAAATAAAATCTCATTTAAATAAGTTAAACAAGATTTTATTTCCTTTAATATTTTTGTAAATTATTTTTTTAACCTAATTAGAATAGCAATTGCAAGTAATATTAGTAATACTCCTATAACAATAATAAAAATATTTAATATATCTGATAAGCTTAATTCTCCTGTAGATGTTGTACTTGTGACTGTAGCTGATTCACTTTGTCCGTTATTATTTGTTGTTCCTGAAAGTGTATTATTACTTGACATATTATTAGAATTACCAGAGTTCGTTGTGTTTGTATCTGTAGTAGATGTGTTAGTTCCTGTTTGTGAATTTGTGTTATCTGTAACTTGATTTGTATCTTGAGCAGTATTTGAATTGTCTCCAGTTGAAAGGTCTGTTGTTAAGTCTGTACTTAAGTTTAAATCAACTGCATAACAAGTGTTTATTGTAAATACAAATGCAACAATGCTTATAAATATAATAATAAATTTTAAATTTTTTAAATTCATTTATTAACCCTCCTATTGAAATAATTATTATTTCATCTCTTTTGTTCTTACAAAATATATAATATCATAAACTATAGTCACTGTCTAGTAAATTTTAAAAAAAAATAAAGTAAATCTTAATTTTTGTAATTAGTATTGACTTAAATAATTATAATACTGTATTATTACTAAAGAGTAAAAAATATGGAGGTAAATATGATTAGAGTAGATAATGTTAAAAAGACTTTTGTACGTTACAAGAGTAAAAAAGAAAAAGAAATTTTCTATGCAAACAATGGAATAAGTTTTGAAGCAAATGATGGGGAAATAATTGGTATTTTAGGACCAAATGGAGCAGGAAAAACTACACTTTTACGTATGATTGCAGGGATATTAGAGCCAACAGAAGGAACAGTTAATTTTGATGATTTAAATTACAAAGAAAATGAATTAGAAATAAAGAAAAGTTTAGCATATTTATCTGGAAATACTAAGCTTTATGATACAATTTCTTGTTATGAATTATTAAAAATGTGTGCAGATATTTATGGAGTCGTAGATAAACAAGAAGAAAGAATTAAAGAAATATCTAAAATATTAAATATGGAAGGTTTTTTATATAATAAAATAGGTAATTTATCTACAGGACAAACACAAAGGGTAAACATTGCAAGATGTATGGTTCACAACCCTAAATATTATATATTAGACGAGGCAACAACAGGCTTGGATATAATCTCAAGCCAAGTAATTTTAAATTTTATAAAAGAAGAAAAAACTAAAAATAAAACCATTATATATTCAACACATTATATGGAAGAAGCAGAAAATATATGTGATAAAGTTATTATGATAAATAAAGGTATAGTAATAACAAGAGGAACACCAAGCAAAATAAAAGAAAAGACAAATACGACTAATTTAAGAGATGCGTTTTTTTCTTTGATAGGAGGTGTTTTAGATGCAGAATAATTTATTTAATATATTAAAAAAAGAATTAAGAGAATTATTTAGAGATAAAAAATCACTTGTAATGATGCTTGTTATTCCGATATTTATACCACTTTTAGTAATAGGTATGTCAGCTTTATTTGATATGCAAGCAAATAAAAATATAGAAGATTTTAATAAAATAGGTTTTGCTTATCAATTATCAGAAGAAGAAAAAGAAATTGCAGAAAATATGGATATTAAAATAACATATGGAACAGAAGATGAACTAAAACAAAAATATGAAAATTCTGAGATTAATTTATATGTAACAAAAGAAAATAACAATTACATATTAAATACAGGAAGTAATGATAATGATAGTTATGCTATAAATTTAATGCAAACTTATTTTGATAGTTTAAAACAATATATGCAAGCAAATTATTTGAGTAATAATAATATAAATCCAAATGAAGTATTAAATATAATAAATGTAGAAGAAAATATTTTTGAAGAGGATGATAACTATTTTACAAGTTATATTAAAAATTATGCATTCTTATTTATAATTATGGCAATTACAGTATCTGCTACATATCCTGCAACAGATACAACAGCAGGTGAAAAGGAAAGAGGAACTTTAGAGACACTACTTACTTTCCCAATTAAAAGTAAAGACATTATAGTAGGAAAATTCTTAGGTGTATCTATCTCATCAATTGTAACTGGTGTTATTAGCTTAATTTTAGCAGTGATATCACTTGTAATTGCTGGTAATATGTTTAGCATATATGATGGAATTGATATAATGTTTTCAGGAACAAGTTTAATATTTGCTATTATAGTTATAATTGCATATTCATTTTTCATAAGTGGTTTATGCATATCTATAGCAAGTAAATCAAAGACATTTAAAGAAGCACAAAGTGCCTTAACACCACTAACATTTATATCATTTTTCCCAGGGATGATAGCATTTATGGTGGGAGTAGAAACAACTCCAATACTTTCAATTATTCCATTTCTAAACTTTACACTATTATTTACAGACATAAGTAATGGGAATATAAATTTATTAAATTTATTATTAATGGGAATATCTACAATAATATATATAACAATAGTATTAAAACTTATAATTAAACAATATAAATCTGAAAATGTATTATTTTAGAAAAATAGTTGTAAAAAAATAATTTATTGATATAATAATAGTGTAAAATTAAAAAGATGTTTAAATAATAGATTGGAGGAGTTTTTATGTTGAAAAAAGTTGGAATTTTAGCAAACGGAGGAGATGTTTCCGGGTTTAATGCAGTTATTAGAGCGATTGTGAAAACTGCTGAAAATCATAATATAGAGTGTTATGGAATTATTGATGGATATAATGGTTTAATTAAAAAAGATTTTGAATTATTAAGCACAGCAGAAGGTGGAGAAGCTATAGGAATTTTACCACTTGGTGGTTCTATTATAGGTTCTTCTACAAATTCTAATTTATTTAATTATAAAGTTGTAAATCAAGATGGAAGTGTAGAATATAAAGATTTATCAGATGAAGCAATTAAAAATATAAAAGAATTTGGTTTTGATTGTATTTTTACATTAGGTGGAGATGGAACACAAAAATCAGCAAGAGATTTTTCAACAAAAGGTGTAAATGTAATTGGAGTTCCAAAGACTATAGATAATGATGTTGCTTGTACTGAAATAACATTTGGATATAATACTGCTGTATCTGTTGCAATGGAAGCATTAGATAGACTTCATACAACAGGAGCTACACATCATAGAATTATGGTTTTAGAAGTAATGGGAAGATATGCAGGTTGGATAGCATTAGAGTCAGCTATAGCAGGTGGTGCAGATGTTGCTTTAATTCCAGAAATACCATATGATATTAAAAAAGTTGCATCTAAAATAGAAAATAGAAAGAAAAGAGGAAAGAATTTTAGTATAGTAGTTGTAGCAGAAGGTGCAAAACCAATAGGTGGAGAATTAACTATTATGGGAACAAGAGACAACGGAAAAGGTGTAGATAATACAAAACTTGGAGGAATAGGACAAGTAGTTGCAAAACAATTACAAGAATTAACAGGGTTAGAAGCAAGAAACACAACTTTAGGTTATATGCAAAGAGGTGGAACACCAACAGCTTTTGATAGAGTATTATCTACAAAATATGGAACAAAAGCAATGGAATTAGCATTAGAAGGAAAGTTTGGAACACTTGCAGTTATTAAAAATGGTAAATTAGATTCTGTATCATTAGAAGATGTTGTAGGAAATAATACAGAAATAGGAGCAGTATCTGGTAATACTGAAGAAAGTAATTTAAGAAAGGTTACTATGGATGATGATTTAGTAAAAACAGCAAGAAACATAGGAATAAATTTAGGAGATTAGAAGAGTTAAAAAATGATTCATCTAGATTAACTAGATATAAAAAATATGATAATATTATAATTATGATTTTAGTAAAATTAATGAAAGGAGTGTCTTTGATGAATATTGAAAAAACTTTAAAGATAATGCTAAAAGGATGTGAAAATCATACAGAAAAAAACGAAATCATAGAAAAACTAAAAAAAGTAGAAAAAGAAGGCAGAACATTAAGAATAAAATTAGGATTAGATCCTTCTGCACCAGACATACATTTAGGTCATGCTGTTGTGTTAAGAAAAATTAGACAATTACAGGATTTGGGACACGAAGCTATTATTGTTATTGGAGATTTTACGGGGATGATAGGTGACCCAACAGGAAAATCAAAAACTAGAAAACAACTATCAAGAGATGAAGTCGAAAAAAATGCTAAAACATATCAAGAACAAATTTTTAAAGTTATTGATTCAAATAAAACAACTGTAAAATATAACAGTGAGTGGTTAGATAAAATGAATTTTAGAGATGTTATAAATTTAGCATCAAAATGTACAGTAGCTAGAATGTTAGAGAGAGATGATTTTAAGAATAGATATGAAAATCAACAGCCTATATCAGTACATGAATTTTTTTATCCTTTAATGCAAGCATATGATTCTGTTGCAATTAAAGCTGATCTTGAATTGGGAGGAACAGATCAAACATTTAATGTTTTAATGGGAAGAAATATACAAAAAGATTATAAGCAAGAACCACAAATAACGCTTTTTATGCCACTTCTAGAAGGTATAGACGGTATTGAGAAAATGAGCAAAAGCTTAGGAAATTATATAGGAATTAATGAAGAAGCAAAAACTATGTATGAAAAAATAATGAAAATACCAGATAATTTAATAATAAAATATTATGAATTATGTACTGATGTGTATCCAGAGCAAATTGATATTATAAAACAAAGGTTAAAAAGCGGAGAAAATCCTCGTGATATAAAAATGGAATTAGCAAAAGAAATAACAGGATTATATCACAGTAAAGAAGAAACTGAAAAAGCAGAAGAAACATTTAAAATAGCATTTCAAAAGAAAATAGCACCAGATGATATACCGACATTAAAAGTAAATACCAAACAGCAAAATGTTGGACTAGCTATTGTAGATGCATTAATGTTAGCTGGAAAATATAAATCAAAATCTGAAATTAAAAGACTAATGAGTCAAGGTGCAATAAAAATAAATGGAGAAAAAGTAACAGAAATATCTTTAATAACAGAAATAAAATCAGATACCATTGTGCAAGTTGGAAAAGGTACATTTTATAAATTAGAAATTTAAGATATTAACACAATAATTTTAAAAAGTTTTGCTTTATATAGAAAACAATATAAGGTTACTATGGATGATGATTTAGTAAAAACAGCAAGAAACATAGGAATAAATTTAGGAGATTAAGTTAAAATAAACAAATGAAAAGAGGTAGTAAAAAATGAAAGATTATTTTGGATATAAAGATAAAATATGTGTAGTTACAGGAGCATCTAGCGGTATGGGAGAGGCAACTGTTAAAATGCTTGTGGATTTAGGTGCTAAAGTATATGCAATAGATATTAATGAGTGTAGAGTAGATTGGATAACAAAATTTATAAAATGCGATTTATCTAAAAAAGAAGATATTGATAAAGCTTTTTTAGATATACCAGAACATATAGATTCTTTTTTTGGGATAGCAGGGCTTTCTGGAGCTAAGACAGATTATAGGACAACTTTTGATTGTAATTATACTGCAAATATGTATATCACATTAAATTATTTAAAAAACAGGATGAGTAAAGGTGGAAGTATTGTATATTGTACATCTACTGCAGGACTAGAATGGAAAAAGTTTAAGAAAGAACAAAACAAAGTTGTAAATTGTAAAACTTGGGAAGAAGTTCAGAGTGCAACTAAAAAACTAGCGGATAATGCACCTTCTACTTTTTCATATATGTATTCTAAAAGATGTTTATCTCATTTTGCTTGTATACAATCAGTAGAATTTGGAAAAATGGGAGTTAGAGTAAACAATGTTTTACCAGGTTCAACAAACACTGGTATGAAACAAGAATTTCAAGATATGGTAGGAAGTGAAGAAGGATTAATTGCAGAAGCGGGTTTAGCAGGAAGGCTTGCAACATCTGAAGAAATGGCAATGCCTATGGTGTTTTTAAATTCAGATATGGCAACATTTGTATCTGGATTAGATATGGTAGTAGATTATTCAGATAATTGTCTAAAAGAACTAAAATTAAAGAAAAATTTAGAAGCAATATCTGCAACAAACCCAATAATATGTATGATTGCTAAAAAAATGCTTAATAAATCAGCAAAAAACGCATTAAACAGTGGAAAGGAATAATTTAATGGAATATATAACTCTAAATAATGGAATAAAAATGCCTAAGATAGGACTTGGTATATATGCTTTAAATGATGAAGATATAATAGTAAAAGCGATTGATGATTTAGGTTATAGATTAATAGATACAGCTAGAATGTATGGGAATGAGAAAATTTTAGGAAGAGCAATTAAAAGATGTAGTGTAGATAGAAAAGATTTGTTTATTACAACTAAAGTATATGGACCTGATAGAGGATATAAAAAAACAAAAGAAGCAATTAAAGATTCTTTAAATAATTTAGGACTTAATTATATTGATTTAATGCTTATACACGAGCCATATAAAGAATATAAAGAAATGTATAAAGCTTTAGAAGAAAGTGTGAAAGAAGGGCTTGTAAAATCAATAGGTGTTTCTAATTTCAATAAAAAACAGTATTTAGATTTAATTAGAAATTGTGAGAATATACCTGTTATTAACCAAGTAGAAGCACACGTGTTTTATGGTAGAAAAGAATTACAAAAAGTATTAGAAGAAAATGGAACTGTAATGGAGGCATGGAGTCCACTTGCAGCAGGGAAAAATAATATTTTTTCTAATAAAATATTACAAGAAATTGGAGATAAATATAATAAAACACCGGCACAAATTGCTTTAAAGTATTTACTTACAAGAAATATTGTAATTATTCCAAAATCAGCTAATATTGATAGATTAAAACAAAATATGAATTTATTTAATTTTGAGTTATCTGTTGATGATATAAGAAAGATAGAAACTTTAGAAAATAAAAAATCATTATTTGGGTGGTATGATTAATAGATGCTAGAAACTAGCATTTATTTTTTTTGGTTAAAATCTATTTTTTTGTAAAAAATAATAGTAAAAAACATAAGGAGAGAAAATTGATAATACAGATTATTTTTATATTAATAGGTTTTGTTTTTTTAATAAAAGGTGCTGACTTTTTAATTAAGGCATCTATATCTATTGCTGAGAAATTTAATTTATCTAAAATGTTAATTGGTTTAACAATTGTTGCAATTGGTACATCTCTTCCAGAGATTTTTATTACAATTACATCTTCATTAGAAGAATATTCTGACTTAATAATAGGAAATAGTATAGGTAGCTGTATTTGTAATTTATTACTTGTTATTGGTATAACAAGTCTAATAAGAGATGTTAAATTAGATGAGAAAACAACAAAAATACATTTTACAATTGAAATTTTAATTATTCTATTACTTTTATATTTTGGAAATAATGGTGAAATTAATAGATTAGAAGGAATAATGCTTATTTTATGTTCTATTTTATATATTTTTTATACGATTTTTGAGGAAAAGAAAAATAAAAAATTAGATAAAGAATTAATAAAAGAAGTGGAAGAGATAGAGTTAAAAAGAAATTCTATAATAAGTATTACTATATATATTATTTTAGGTTTATTAGGTCTTAAATTTGGTTCTGATTTTGTAGTAAATAATACTACCTTAATTGCTAATAATTTAGGATTCTCCCAAGCATTTATTGGTATAACTGTAATTGCAGTAGGAACAGCTCTTCCAGAAATTATTACAGGTATTATTTCTGCAAAGAAGAACGAAAATGAGTTGTTTTTAGGAAACATTATAGGTTCTAATATTATTAATCTTTCTTTATTAATTGGGTTAGGTTCTATAATTAAACCTATTAAATATAATATAGAATTTAATTTTAGTTTATTATTTCTAATTTTAATTACAATAATTTTACAAATAATTGGACTTTTTAGTAAAAAAGCTAAGATAGACAAGATGGAGGGAAGTATTTTTATATTAGTATATATTTGTTATATAATATATTTAAAATAAGAAAAGAGCAGGAATTATTAATTTGATTCCTGCTCTTTAAAGATTAAGATTTTATTTTTCTCTAAGCTCCGGATGTGTTGCTTCTAATTCGGAGAACATATCATATTCTTCGTCTGCCTTTTTCATAATATATGAGGCAGTGAAATATCCACCGAAAATTGCGACAACAAAAATCAAAATGGCAAGTGCAACGATTATTGTCTTATCATTTTTCTTTTTTCCTTTTCCAAGAAGAGCTTCTACAATTCTAGAAAATGCGTTAGGAGCTTCTCTTGCAGCATTTACGACATTATGAATTTGTGCAAAAGTGTTCCAGCCTGCCGTAAGTCCAGTAGAAAGAGTTTTCTCTTCAAAAAATGTTTTCAGACTACGAATCCAAATATAAAAACCTGTTGGAATCATAGTTACAACACAGAAGAGATAAATCAAATCTGCTGAAAGAGTTTGAATTGCTATAATTGTTTCTTGACTTACATTTAGTAGAGGAAGAATATATGGTGAAATAAGCAGCAAGATATAACCATATACCATTGTAAAACCAGCAATGGCCATAATGTATCCAGTTACCATATAAACCCTAAAACTTCCGCCTACTTGCTTAGATTCTGACCAATACCGACCCACATAACTAGCGTTTGACCAAGAAATTACAAAGTTCAGTGCGAGCGAGAGGAACAGAAGTAAATAAGCCATCTTAATCTCCTTTTGTCGTTAAGTAGATATTAATCTACTTAAACCAATATATAACATATTAAAATTATACATAAAAAAACAATACTTGTCAAAAAAATTAAAAGAAGAAATATATTTGTAACAATAAAAAAATATTAATGTTACAGACTTTTTCTTTTTTTTGTTGTATAATATATAAGAAAGATTTGTTAAGGAGTTTGTATATGGCAAATAAGGGTAGATATACTAAAAAAAGAAAGAAAACAAGGAAGAAAAATAATAAGTTTATTTTATTTCTTTTTATTGTAATAATTGTTATTGTATGTATTATAATTGGCAAAAGAGAAAATGAAAATTTAGCAATTACTACGTCAGCATCTATTGGTGAGATTATTGATATAATAGAAGAAGGACAAGCAGAGGTAAATAGATATATTGTATATGGTACTCATTTAAATGTAGAAGGCAGTTTAAATATAACACCAGGAGATATAGAAAATGTACAATTAGTCGCAAAAAAACCTTCTGGAGAAGAAACTGATATAAAAACTACATATGATTATGAAAATGGAAATATTACATTTTCTACTCTAGATAAAATAAATCTAGGACTTGATTTAGAAAGTTTGGATAGTGAGAATTATTATATTTTATTAAAAATAACATATCCAAATGAAGAAGTAAAATATTATTCTTTAGAAAATAATTCGGAGTATACTAAACCTATTGAATATTATACTTTAACTAGAAATAATTATAATAATAAAATTGAAATAGAGTTTTTAACACAAAATAGTGTTTCTGCATTAGTACTAAATATTAATAAAGTTTCAAAATTACCAGAAAATGTATATGATGTTGTAATAGACCCAGGACACGGTGGAAATGATAGTGGAGCTATTTCTAATAGTGGTGACTATGAATCAGATATTGTACTTGATTGTGGTCTAGATTTAAAGAAAAAATTAGAAAGCTTAGGTTTAAAAGTATTACTTACAAGAGATGGTACTGAAGGAAATGATTATGATATTTATAATATTTATGATGAAGAAGGAAGAGTAACGATGGCTAATAAGTCTGGTGCTAAAATTCTTGTTTCGTTACACTTAAATAGTAATGAATTTGATTTAATACATGGAGGAGTAGAAGTATATGCAGCTCCTAATTTAGATTTGAGTTTGGCTAAGAGCTTTGCTGATAATATTGTAGAAAAAGGAAATACTTCTTATTCTGAAATGGAGAGTTTTAAAGAAGAAGAAGGAGTGTATGTTAGAACTATAGAAATAGGAAATAAGAACTCTGGAACTTTTAAGGGATATAAAGGTATATATGATGAAGCAGCATATTTATTTATAATAAGAGAAATTGGGGGAATTGCAACTGGTGCATATGTAAATGGAAGTAGCCAAAGTTATGGTGAGAATATATATAGAAATTCAAATATTGGTGTAGAAGGTTATTTAATTGAGCTTGGTTATATGAATGTAAATAAAGATATAAGAAATATAAAAAACAATAAAGAGTCATATATGCAAGCAATAGCAGATAGTATTAATTCATTTTATAAAATAAGAGAATAGAAAATAAAAAAATATTTGTAATTAATTTTACAAATATTTTTTGTTTTCTATTATTTAGGGTTTATAACTGCTCTATATATTAAGCCTGTATCCATATCTTTTTCAAATTCTACTCTATAATAACTTTCTGGTACAATTTCTTCTTTTAAACCTGCAATGTTTTGTTCATTAACTTCATATTCTTCTCCGTTAAAATTGATTTCTTTAATTTGCCTAGAAGAATTGTCTTGTTGTTGTTCATTATTTAATTCTATAGTACTAAGTAAGCCTCTTACAGTTACTCCCTGTAAATTTGTGCTTTGATATACTTCAAATTTATTATTAAAGGTCAAGACATCTTCTTCACTAATTTTAGGACTACTTAAGTTATTTATTAAATCAGAATAAACACCAAGATTAGGAATTATTTTAGTTATAGGGTTTTCTTGGTAACCTAATTCTAGCATTTGCATATTGTTTACTTCTTCAATTCTTTGTCTTACAGTAACTAGAAAATTTTCAACTGTAACTTCATCAAAATTAGTAAGTGGGGAAGTATTTTCTGTTGTAAAGTCTTCTATACTTACATCGTTTGTAAAATTTACATTATTTTCTAGTTTATATATATAATTTTTATCAGATTTTTGTAAAGCTAATTCATAAGATTCTTTTACATTTTCTGTATTTAAATTATTTAAATTTATTTTACCATTTAGGGTTAAGTTTTCATTATTATAATTTAAGTTTAATAAAATATTATATTGTAAATTGCTTTCATCTGTTATTATTTTTTGGATATCTAAAGTTCCTTCATTTATACTAATTAGTAACTTACTTAACTTACCATCATTTTTGTAAACTGTAATTTCTAAGGTTTCGTTATCTAAATAATTATTGCTTTTTATGTTTGATATTAATTCTTCAATATTATTAGTAGTAATATTATTTGAATTTTTAAATTCTTTTAAATAATTATTTAAATTTTCTAATGAGGCTTGGTCATTTTTTAATGTTTCTAATAAATTTATTACAAGTTCTTTTGTTTCAGAACCTTGAAGGGTTAATCTATATCCTGTTCCATTTAAATCATTTAATTTAGAGAATTTGTCTTCACTGATATTTTGGAAAATATTAGTATAACTATTTAACTGTTCTTGGTTTATTTGTATATTCGTTAAATTACCTAATGCTCCCAATATATTTATTATATTTTTAAGTTCATTTATATTTTCACCTTGTAAATTATTTAATTTATCTGATTCCACAGTAAGAAATCTAGACCCTACATAGTCAGTTTGGACACCTAATTGGTTTCCTATTTTTCTATAAACTAAAGGAAAGTTTACATTACTAGAATAGTTTAAACTAATATTTTGTTCTTCTTTGGAATTTGTATGATCTTTTTTACCTGAAAAACTAATATTAAAATTATTTAAATTTTCTATATTTGTAACAGAACTATCTATTGCATTTATTGTAAAACTTCCTTCATTATTATAAGAATTTGTATTTTTCTTATTTAAATAAGTTTGTACATTTTGTTCAACAAAACCATTTTCATTATTACTTATTTGTGAAATATATTTAAAAAATAGTTCTTTATTTCCCTTAAATATATCTGTTAAAAAATAAACAAGAAGTAGGGAAGATATAATTATTAATATTAATAATAAAATTATCACAAAAACAATTATTTTTTTACTTTTCTTTTGATTCATAGATAAATTCTCCTTTAAAAGTTTCTTTTGTTTATTCGTCCCAGTTATGGTAAATGTTTGAAACATCGTCTAAATCTTCTAGATTTTCAATTAATCTTTCCATTTTTTCAGATGCTTTTTCATCTAATTTTACAGTTGTAGTAGGTACCATTTGAACATCTGCTTCTAAGAATTCTAAACCTTCTGCTTCTAATTTTTCTCTTACTTCTGAGAAATTAGAAGGATCTGTTGTTATTTCATATACTTCATCAAGTGTTTGGAAATCTTCTGCTCCTGCATCCAAAGCTAACATCATTAAGTCATCTTCTGACATATCAGTACTTTCTTTTTCTATTATAATAACACCTTTTTTATTAAACATATATGATACACAACCTGTTGTTCCTAAATTTCCACCAGCTTTATCAAATACGTGTCTTACATCTGCTGCTGTTCTGTTTTTATTATCTGTTGCTGCTTCTACTATTACTGCAACACCATTTGGTCCATATCCTTCATATGTAATTTCTTCATAATTCTCATTTGATGAAGAAGCTTTCTTTAGTGCATTATTTATAGTATCATTTGGCATATTAGCCGCTTTACATTTTGCTATAACACTTTTTAATTTTGAGTTACTTTCTGGTTCTGGTCCACCTTCTTTTACAGCTATTATTAATTCTCTTCCAAGTTTAGTAAATATTTTACCTCTCGCTGCATCTGCTTTTCCTTTTTTTGCTTGTATATTGTGCCATTTGCTGTGTCCTGACATTTTTGATTCCTCCTTTAAAATGTAATTTACTTAATTATTTTATCATATTTTTTTGCTTTTGTGTAGTGTTTTTTGATAAATTCTTTTGTGGTGTGAACATTAATAAGTTTAAGAAAAAATATGTTTAAAGTTTATTTTTTGTCGAATTAGGTCGAACGATTTATGTTGACTTTTCAATAAAAATGTATTATTATATTAATATAATTTTTCAATAATTTAATTTTTTCAAATATTTTTTTCGTTTATTTCAAAGAAAAAATAAAAACTAAAAATTAAAACTAAAAAATCAAGAAAGGAGTTTTGCCTATGGAAGAAACGGCTAAAGAAACTACTCATCTTCTTTCTCCAAAAATAGACTCTGTTTTCCAGGTTTTGTTTGGAGAAGTAGGAAGTGAATTTATTACAAAAGAATTATTAGAAGCAATTCTAGGAGAAGAAATTTCAGATGTAGATTTAAGTAATAACCCAATACTTAGAAAATTTAATCCAGAAGATAAAATGGGAATATTAGATGTTATAGTAAGGTTTAATAATAATACAACTTGTAATATAGAAATGCAAATGGTATATACAGGAGAAATAATAGAAAGAATACTTTTCTATTGGGGAAAAGCATATACAAGAAATCTAAAAAAGGGGCAAAGCTATCAAAATTTAGAAAGAACAATAGTAATAATATTATTAAATGGAGAAATACCGAAATTAAAAGAGCTAGACTTTATTTCTAAATATAAACTAATAGAGACAAAAGAAAGAAAAATCGTATTGACAAACCTACTAGAACTAGATATAATAGAAATGTCCAAGATATACAAAAATAAAGGAAATAAAGAAACAAGGAAACTATTAGATTGGTTGTATTTCTTGGAAAACCCAGAATCGAAAGAGGTGGTAAAAATAATGGAGCATAATGAAGGAGTAAAAAAAGCTAAAGAAAAACTAGAAAAAATAAGTAATGACCCTCTTATGCAGAGAATAGCAGACTGGAAAGAAAAATACGTAATAGAAATGAATACCACCAAAATAGACGGATATAATGAGGGACATAAGGAAGGTTTTGATGTAGGGCATAAACAAGGAATAGAACAAGGAATTGAACAGGGAATTGAACAGGGAATTGAACAAGGAAAAAAACAAGGTGAAATAAACGAAAAAAAAGAAATTGCGAAAAAATTAAAAGAAAAAAATCTAACTTTAAAAGAAATATCAGAAATAACAGGGTTATCTATAGATGAAATAAAAAAATTGTAATTTATTCATATATGAAAATAAAAAGGCATATAATAATATATGCCTTTTTAAAGTGAGACAAAAAATGGGTGTCCCCATTTGTCTCAAAAGGAGTGTAGATGAAAGATTTTAGTGAGGTTTTTAATTATTTACCTAATAATATTGCTAATTTGATAAGTAATTCTGTTGATAATACTAATTCTAATAGTAATCTTAATTGTAATTTATTATTGGAATTGCAAGAAATAAGAATAAGAAGTAATAGACCTATAATATTAAAGTTTAGAAACTTTGAAATTGTAATTGAATATAATGTTAGTGAAAAAGAAATTATTTCTATATTAGAAAAGCTTTGTAATAATTCTATATATGCATATAAAAACCAGATATGTGAAGGTTTTATAACGGTAAAAGGTGGGCATAGGGTTGGTATTACTGGGAATTGCATAATTGAAAATGGAAAAATAATAAATGTAAAATATATATCTAGTTTAAATTTTAGAATAGCAAGAGAAGTAATAGGTTGTAGTTTCAATATTTTGGACAAGGTTATTGATATAAAGAATAATTCTATAAATAATACTTTAATAGTATCAGAACCTGGTAAAGGTAAAACAACAATTCTTAGAGATTTAATAAGAAATATAAGTAATGGTATAAAAGAAATTGGGTTTACTGGAAAAACTTGTGCTGTTGTAGATGAAAGAGGAGAAATTGCTGCTATGTACCAAGGAATACCACAAAATGATGTTGGAATTAGAACAGATGTGATAGAAAATGTAAGTAAAACAATTGGTATGAAAATGTTACTTCGTTCTATGGCACCAGAAGTAATTGCTTGTGATGAAATAGGTTCTAAAGAGGATATAGATGCTATAAAAGAAATATTAATATGTGGTGTAAAAGGAATTTTTACAATGCATGGAAAAAGTTTAGAAGAAATAAAATTAAATAAAAATATAAATGAATTAATAGAAAATAAACAAATAGAAAGAATAATATTTTTATAATTTATTCTTTTTTAGTTCTAAATCTTTTTTATAGTTCATATAATATTAAAAACAATAAAACAAAACAGAAAAATTAAGGAAAAGAAAAAAATAAGAATAAAGAAAACTAGAAGAAATAAAAAAGAAAAGTAAAAGAAATAAAAGCAAAGAGAAAATAAAAAATTGAAAAAACAAAAGAAAGGACAAGTTATGGTTTTTGTAAAATATTTTATATTATTTTTAATATTAGTATCTAGTACATTAATAGGAAAGTTTCTTTCAAATAAATACATATATAGGTTAGAAGAATTAGAAGATATAAAAAATTCATTAAACATATTAAAAACAAAAATAAAATTTACATATGAACCAATACCAGAAGTGTTTGGTGAAATTGCAGAAAATGTGAGTAGTAATGTAAGGAGGTTATTTGTACTCGCAAAACAAAATATGGAAAAAATGTCAGCAGGAGAAGCTTTTGAAGAAGCAGTAGATAATATTATTTGTAATTTAAAAAATGAGGATAAAAAAGTTATTAAGATGTTATCAAAATTACTTGGACAAACTGATATAGAAGGACAGATAAGTCAAATAGAAATAACAGAAGAATTTTTAAGAAACCAAATAAAAGAAGCAGAAGAAGAAAAAAGAAAAAATGAAAGATTATATACAAGATTAGGAACGGTAATAGGTTTAACAATAGTAATAATATTAGCATAAGGGGGAAAAAATGGATATAAATTTATTATTTAAAATAGCTGCAATTGGAATATTAGTTGCAGTATTACATCAAGTGCTAGTAAGAGCAGGAAGAGAAGATCAAGCAATGATGACAACACTTGCGGGGCTTGTAATTGTATTGACAATGGTGATAAAAGAAATAAGTGGTTTGTTTGATACTGTAAGGACTATATTTAATTTGTAGGAGAAAGAAATGGAAATTATTAAAATAATAGGAATTGGATTAATTTCTTTAATAATAATAATTTTACTAAAACAATATAAACCAGAATTTACAATATATATAAGTTTACTTGCAGGAGTTTTAATATTATTACTTGTAATAGGTGAGTTATCAGGAATAATAAGCTTATTACAAACATTTGCAAATAAAGTATCAATAAATGGTACATTTTTAAGCTTATTAATAAAAATAACAGGAATAGCATTTTTATCAGAATTTGCAGTGAGTATTTGTAAGGATTCAGGAGAAGTTGCAATTGCAAATAAGATAGAGATAGGAACTAAAATAATAATTATATCTATGTCAATACCGATAATATCTAGCTTGTTAGAGATAATATTATCAGTATTGCCGTAAAAAGGAAAATACAAATGAAAAGTTTAAACAAAAGTATTTTAAAAAAGTTATTTATAATATCATTTTTATTTTTATTATTTTTATTGTTTTTTAGTACAAATGGTTATGTCTTGGGAAATACAGATGAAGAAGATGTTATGGAAGAAAATAAAGAGCAATTTAAAATAGAAGATTTTATTAATGAGAGTAAAGTATATAGTGGAGAGTTTTTCCAAGATATAGATATAGGAGAAATGTTAAATAATGCAATTAATGGAAAAATAGATAATAAAACTATTTTTGAGAAAATATTAAATATATTTGGTAGAGAAATAGGAAGTACATTAAAAATATTGGTAAGTATTTTAGTAATAATTATAATACATAGCATTTTAAAAGCAATTAGTGATAATTTAGAAAATGAGTCTGTAAGTAAAATAATATATTATGTTCAATATATATTAATAGTAACAATAATTATGGGTAATTTTACAGAAATAATAAAATTAGTACAAGAGACGGCAAATAATTTAATAGGTTTTATGAATTTATTAGTACCACTTTTAATGACTTTAATGATATATACAGGAAATATAACAACAAGTGGTGTGTTAGAACCAATTATATTATTTATAATAAATTTCATAGGAAATATGATACAAAACATAATAATACCACTTGTTATAGTTTTTACAAGCTTAATTATAATATCAAAGATATCAGAAGAAGTACAAGTAATTAAGGTGGCTAAATTTCTAAAATCAGGAATAGTGTGGTTTCTAGGAATTGTTTTAACAATATTTGTAGGAATAGTATCATTAGAAGGAACAATGTCAGCATCAGTTGATGGTATAACCGCAAAAGCGACAAAAGCAGTAGTAAGTTCAGCAGTACCAGTAGTTCGGTAAAATATTAGGAGATGCAGTAGATACTGTTTTAGGTTCAGGAGTAGTACTAAAAAATGCAGTTGGAATAATTGGTGTAATTATAATAATAGGTATTTGTATAATGCCTATAATAAAACTTACCATAATAACAATAATGTATAAACTGTTAGGAGCAGTATCTGAAATAATAGCAGATAAAAAAATAACAAATATGTTAGATGAAATAGGAGATGTATTTAAAATATTTTTAGGTATATTAAGTAGTATATCAGTAATGTTAATAATAGGAACTGCACTTGTTTTAAAAATATCAAATAGTGCAATGATGTATAGATAGGGGATAAACAAATGATAGAGTTTATAAGTACTTGGGCAAAGAGTTTAGGTGTAACAATAGTTTTAGTTTCAATAATAGAGATGTTACTTCCTAACAATAAAACAAAAAAATATATAAGAGTTATATTAGGTATATTTATATTATTTAATATAATATCACCATTTATAAAGAATAAAGAACAATTAAATATCATAACAGAAATAAATTCAGCAGATTTAGAAAAATATTCATCAGAATATGAAAATTATAAAAGTAGTGATAATAACAATGAAAGTGAAAATAATAGTAACTTAAATCAAACAAGTATGGATAAAAGAATAACAGAATTGTATAAACAAGAACTAGAACGAAGTATTAAAAATAAAATAGAAGAAATAGGTTATGAAGTAGAAAGTTGTAAAGTAGAAGCACAAATAATTGATAATGAAACTGGAATAAAAAAAGTAAGAGTAAAAATAGGCGGTAAAAAAGAAGAAAATAACGAAAATGAAGAAAATAAAAATAGTGAAAGTAATAATAATGAAAAAACAGCTGAAGAAAAAGTAGTAGAAGAAATAGAAAAAATAAAGAAAGTAGATGAAATAAATATTTTAAAAAATAAAGAAGATGATGCAGAAGAAAATAGTAAAATAACAAAAACTGATATTCAAAATATAAAAAATATTTTAAAAGAAGAATATGGGGTGAGTGAAGATTGTTTGGAGATAAACTAAAGAAAATGTTTAATATAAATAAGAAAAGTGAAGTAGAAGAAGTAGATACAATTAATGAAGAAAAAGTAGTAATAGGAAATGATAAAAAGAAAATAGAAAACTTAGTATTTTTTGTGGTTTTACTTATTATAACAATATTAATAATAAATTTTATATGGAACGGAAACAATGAAACAAATAAAGAAATAACAAATGATGCATCTAAAAAGTTAGCAAGCGGAGGTAGTGGTTATAGCAATTTAGAAAGTGGAGAAATAAATAGTAATGGTATTAGTGATAATGGAAGTGCAGATAGCAACATGGATAATGTAGAAAACTTAGAAAATAAATTAAAAAATATATTATCTAAAATAAAAGGAGTAGAAGATGTAAATGTATGTTTAAATTATTCAGAATCTAGTGAAGTTGTTGCAATGTATAACGAAAATTCAAAATCAACTTCAACAGAAGAGACTGATGATACAGGTGGTACTAGAAAAATAGAAGAAACAGATAGCCAAAAAGAAGTTATTTATAAGGAAGACGATGGTGTTAAAACACCTATAACAGCTAAAATAATAAAACCAAAAATAGAAGGAGCAATAATAACAGCAAAAGGAGTTGAGAATGCAGATGTTAAAACAAATGTAATACAGGCAGTAGAAGCAGTAACAGGACTTGCAACACACAAGATACAAGTGTTAGTTAGTAAATAGAAAGGAGACTTTTTTATGAAATTATTAAAGAAAAATCAAGTTATTATTTATGCTATTGCAGTAATGCTAATGGTTGTAGGATATTTAAATTATACTACTAGAACAGGTGAGGCTCTTGAAACTAGTAGTAGTGAAGTAAACGAAAGTAACATAGGAGATGCAAGACTTGTTAGTAGTAATCCAGTTGAAGAAAATACTTTAAATGAAACAAATACTGTAAGTCAAGAATTAAGTAATAATGAGATAAAAAATGAATTAGTTAATGAAACAAGTAGTGAAATAGTACAAGAAACAAGTTCAAATTCTAATAGTAGTGATGATTATTTTACTAAATCGAAACTTGAAAGAGATACTATGTATTCTCAAATGTTAGAAACTTATGAAAATGTTTTGAATAGTTCTAATTCACTAGAAACTCAAAAACAGTCTGCGACTGAAGAAATTACAAAAATAAATAATACTAAAAATAGTATTATGATTTGTGAAAACTTACTTAAAACAAAAGGTTTTGATAATAGTGTTATTTTTGTAAATGATGAGAGTATTAGTATTATTATTGGGGCTGATGAATTAAAAGAAGATGAAATTGCTCAAATTCAAAATATTATTTCAAGAGAGATGAAAGCAGATATTCAGAATATACATATTTCTACTAAGTAGAAATTAAATAAAATAATAAAATAAAAATATAAAAATGAAAAATGACAAAAAACTATATGCTTTCTGTCATTTTTCTAATATATATACCAATTTCTTCATTTGAAAGTTTTAATTCTTTGATTAAATTTTTTAATACGTCTCTTCTTGGTAAATCTTCTTCATTATCTATTCTTATATATTGCCTTAAACTTATATTTAATATTTTTGACATTTGTTCTTGCGTAAGACCCAATTCTTTCCTTTTTTCTTTAATCATAAAATCACCTTGATATCAATAATTATAATAATTATGGCATAAAAAATAATATATGTTTTTGAATTTCTTGGAATAAAAGAAGAAAAACCTTTATTAGAAAAAGACCTTGAATATAAATTGATTAGACAATTAGAAGATTTTTTATTAGAATTAGGAAAGGGATTTATGTTTGTAAGCTCACAACAAAGAATAACGATTGATAATGTTCATTATTATATGGATATGGTCTTTTATAACAAAATATTAAAATGTTATGTTTTAATAGATTTAAAAATGGAAAAATTAAAACCCGAAAATATGGGACAAATGAATATGTATTTTAATTATTATGAAACGGAAGTTAATGATGATGGAGATAATAAACCAATTGGAATAATATTATGTGCCAAAAAAGATAATGTAGTAGCTGAATATAGTTTAGGTGGAATTAACAATAATTTGTTTGCACCCAATTATGCATACTATATGCTAGATAAAGAAGAATTAATTGCACAAGTAGAAAAAGTAATAAATGAAAATGAAGATGAAAAAGAATAAAATATTTTGAATCGTCCAGACGTCTGGACAATTTTAAAAATAAATAAAATAGCAAAAAGATAGTTAATTATTAAATAATTTTAACAATCTTTTTACATTTGTGATATTTTTTTAAAATTAATGGTATAATAAGGAAAATAAGTAAAGGAGGTCTTGTTATGGAAAGGAAAATTAGAGTAGTTCAATATGGAACTGGAAAAATGAGCGTATACACAATGAGATATGTATACGAAAAAGGAGCAGAAATTGTAGGAGCAATAGATGTTAACCCAGATGTAATAGGAAAAGATATTGGAGAAATAATGGGTTGTGAAGAAAAAGGTGTAAAAGTTGTAGATATTTCTTCAGCAGAGAAGATGCTTTTAGAAACAAAACCAGATGTAGTAATAGTTACAACAATGAGTTTGATAAAGGATGTAGAAGAAGCGTTAATGTTATGTGCAAAATTAGGAATAAATGCAATAACAACTTGTGAGGAAGCATTTTATCCACAAAATTCAAACCCTAAAGTTACAAATGATATAGATAAACTTGCAAAAGAAAATAATTGCACAATTACAGGAACAGGATATCAAGATATATATTGGGGAGAATTAATATCAGCAATTGGTGGTTCTACACATAAAATAACAAAAATAAAAGGAAGCTCAAGTTATAATGTAGAAGATTATGGAATAGCATTAGCAAAAGCACACGGAGCAGGTTTAACATTAGAAGAATTCGATAAAGAAGTTGCAAGTCAAGATAGAATAAGTGATGAAGAAAGACAAAAAATAATTGATTCCGGAGAATATCAGCCATCATATATGTGGAATGTAAATGGTTGGCTTTGTGAAAAATTAGGTTTAACAGTAGAGAGCCAAACACAAGAGTGTGTTCCACAAATAGCTAAAAAAGATATGTTTTCTAAAACGCTTAATATGACAATAAAAGAAGGTATGGCAACAGGTATGAGTGCTGTAGTTACAACAAAAACAAAAGAAGGTATTACTCTAGAAACACAATGTATAGGAAAAGTCTATGACGAAACAGAATTTGATAGAAATGAGTGGACAATAGAGGGAGAGCCAAATACAACAATAGTAGTAGAAAAACCAGCAACTGTAGAACTTACTTGTGCAACTGTAGTAAATAGAATACCAGATCTTATAAATGCAAAATCCGGATATGTTCCAACAAATGAAATGGACGAGTTAAAATATAGAGTAAAACCATTAAATGAATATGTGAAATGATTAAAAAATAGAAAAGGTTAGCAACTTATTTGTTACTAACCTTTTTGGTGTAAAAAAGATTAAAAGAAAAAATAATGTAAATCAAAAATCAAAAAACAAAAACAAAAAAATAACATTGACATAAATCAAGAATTATGATATTATGCTTACAAATTAATTCAAATTTTTAGTCGAAGAATTTCTATCTAAATTCTAAAAAATAAAGAAAACATATTAAAAACTAAGAAAAGGAAAGTAAAAAGAGGAAATATAGGACAATTTACTCTGATTTAAACTTGATTTTCTTAGTAAAAAAAGATACAATGAAAGGAGAAAATATGACAGATAATACAGCAGAAAATAAAGTCAAAGGAAAACAAGAACAAGATAAAATTTTAAGAAAATTATTGGAAGATAAAAGAGAAATCACACATTTTGTTGATAAATTTTTTAGATATAAAATATTTGTAAAAGATATAGAAAGATATAATGGAAAATTTGTAACAAGTTTTGGATTTAAAGTAAGAGAATCAGATATTATATATAAAATAAAGAGTACGGAAATATATATAATAATAGAACATCAAAGTACAGTAGATTATAAAATGCCCAAAAGGATATCAGAATATTGTATATGTTTAATAGATAGTAGGCAAACAAGCAAAAGTAAATTTTATAAAGCACCATTAATATTTCCAATAGTATTAAGTACATCAAAAACGATATGGGACGCACCATTAACAATAATACAAGAGGAAGATAATAATTATGGTTTTCCAGCCTTAAAATATCCAACATATAATTTAGTAGATATACAAAAAGTATCAACTGAAGAATTATTAAAAGATAGGATGGGTTTAACATTAGCAATGGCATTAGAAAAGCAAAAAACAAAAGAAGAATTAGAAAAAGTGATAGAATTTGTGATTAAAAGAGGAGTAAATGAAAATGAAGCGAATTGCCTAAAAATAATACTAGAAAATTCAAGCAAGATAAGAAATGCATTAGGAGATAAAAAAGAAGAATATAAAAAAATAATTAAAGGAGATGGAGATATGTCAAATTTTGAAGAATTATATATAGAATTATTAGAAGACAAATATAATAAAGGAGTTAATCAAGGAATTAGTCAAGGAATCAACCAGGGAAAGGAAGAAATAATTAAACAAATGATAAAAAATAATATGGAAGATAAAGAAATAATAAAATATACAAATATTAGTAGAAAAGAATTAAAAAGATTAAAATTAGAAGTAGAAAAAAGTAAAATTGCATAAAATAAAGTGGACTAAAAAAAGAGCTTTAAATTAGCTGACTAGAGCCAGAATTTGTTATTGACAAATTTTGGCTTTTGTGATAAATATATACGTAGAAATTTAAAAGTAGGAGTTGACTATTTATGGAATATTCAAAAAAAGTAGATGCAAAATGGCAAAAAAAATGGAAGGAAAATAATGTATATAAATTTGATAAAAATAGTAAAAAAGAAAAATTATATTGTTTAGAAATGTTCTCATATCCATCAGGAGCAAAATTACATTTAGGACATTGGTTTAATTATGCACCAGCAGATTCTTTTGCAAGATTTAAAAAAATGCAAGGATATAATGTATTTCATCCAATGGGATTTGATGCATTTGGGCTTCCTGCAGAAAATTATGCTATAAAAACAGGAATACATCCAGAAGATTCAACTTTAAAAAATATATCAGCAATGAGAAAACAATTAGAAGAAATGGGAGCAAGTTATGATTGGAATTATACATTAGAAACTTGTATGCCAGATTATTATAGATGGACGCAATGGATATTTTTAAAGCTATATAAAGCAGGGCTTGCATATAAAAAAGAAGCGCCTGTTAACTGGTGTGATAGTTGTAAAACAGTTCTAGCAAATGAGCAAGTAGTAAATGGAACTTGTGAAAGATGTGGTTCTGAAATAAAAAGAAAAAAATTAGCACAATGGTTTTTCAAAATAACAGATTATGCAGAAGAATTATTACAAGACTTGGATAAATTAGATTGGCCAGAATCAACTAAAAAAGTACAAACAAATTGGATAGGTAAATCAGAAGGTAGTGAAATTATATTTGAAACAACTTCAGGAGAAAAAATAACAGTATTTACAACAAGACCAGATACATTAAATGGTGTAACATATGTTGTTTTAGCACCTGAAAGTAAATTAGTCCAAAAAATAACAACAGATGAATATAAAAAAGGTGTAGAAGATTATATAGATAAAGCATCTAAATTAAGTGAAATAGAAAGATTAGCTGTAGATAAAGAAAAAACAGGAGTATTTACAGGGGGGTATGCAATAAACCCAATTAATGGAGAAAAAGTTCCAATTTGGATAGCAGACTATGTTCTAGAAGATTATGGAACAGGAGCTGTTATGGCAGTACCAGCACACGATGAAAGAGATTACGAATTTGCTAGCAAATATAAATTACCAATAAAAGAAGTTGTAAAATCAAAAAATGAAGAAGAAACAAAATTACCATTTACTGAAAAAGGTATTTTAATAAATAGTGGAAAATATGATAATTTAACATCTGAAGATGCTAAAATCAAAATAACAGAAGATTTAGAAAAAGAAGATAAAGGTAAGAAAACTATTAATTATAGATTAAAAGACTGGTTAGTATCAAGACAAAGATATTGGGGTGCTCCTATTCCTATTATTTATTGTGATAAATGTGGAATAGTACCAGTTCCTGAAGAAGATTTGCCAGTATTATTACCATATGATGTGGAGTTTAAACCAGATGGAGAATCACCACTTAAAAAATCAAAAGAATTTATGAATTGTACTTGCCCAAAATGTGGTGGAAAAGCTACAAGAGAAGCGGATACTTTGGATACTTTTGTGTGCTCATCTTGGTATTACTTAAGATATCCAGATGCTAAAAATGATAAAGAAGCATTTAATAAAGAAATAGTAGATAAAATGGATCCTGTTGATGTATATGTTGGAGGAAAAGAACACGCAGCTATGCATCTAATATATGCAAGATTTATGACAAAAGCTTTAAGAGATTTAGGATATTTAAGTTTTGATGAACCTTTTACAAGATTAGTACATCAAGGTATGATATTAGGACCAGATGGTAATAAGATGAGTAAAAGTAAAGGAAATACTGTAGCACCAGAAGAGTATATTGATAAATATGGCTCAGACGTATTTAGGATGTATATTATGTTTGGATTTGATTATAAACAAGGTGGACCTTGGGACGAAAAAGGTATTGAAGCAATGTCTAAATATTTTACAAGAGTAGAAAATTTAGTACAAAACTTTAATGAAGTTTATAAAAGTGGAAAAGATATTGAAGAAATTGGAAGTAAAGAAAAAGAATTGCTAAGAATTAAAAGTAATTCAATAAAACTAATGACAGAAAATATTGAAGACTTTAGATTTAATACTGCTATTGCTAGGAGTATGGAATTATCTAATGCAATTTCTGATTATATGAAAGAAGAAAAAGTAAATAAAAAAGTTTTAAAAGATACAGTAGAAACATTAATTATATTACTTGCACCGCTTGCACCACATTTTGCAGAAGAAGAGTGGGAAAAATTAGGCAAAACAGGTTTTGTTTATAATGAAAACTGGCCAAAGGTTTCCCAAAAAGAATTAGCAGGTGGAACTAAAGATATTCCAATACAATTAAATGGAAAATTAAAATTCTGTGTTACTGTTAGTACAGAAATATCTGAACAAGAAATGTTAGATATTATAAAAAATGATGAAAGAGTAATAAAATTACACGAAAACAATAATGTTATAAAAGATATTTATGTACCAGGAAGAATATATAATATAGTTGTTAAATAAAAAAACAAAATAAAAGCAAGGTATTTTAAAAAATAGCTTGCTTTTCTATGTAAAATGTAGTAAAATAGTAATGTCGTAAAACCTTTAGCGTAGTTTTTAGGTTACACCAGCTTTAAACCAGGCTATAGGAATAAAAAATATAGGAGGTGTATTACAATGATGAAAAAAGACTTAAAACAAGAAATAATTGCAAAATATAAAAGAGATGAAAACGACACTGGTTCACCAGAAGTACAAATAGCTCTTTTAACAGAAAGAATTAATGAACTTACAGAACACTTAAAAGTTCATAAAAAAGATAACCATTCAAGACGTGGTCTTTTAAAAATGGTTGGTAAAAGAAGAAATCTATTAAATTATTTAGCTAAAAAAGATATTAATAGATACAGAGACATTGTTGAAAAATTAGGATTAAGAAAATAAAAAAATATAAAAGCCTATGCTTTGTTTAGCACGGGCTTTTATAGAGAATTTATATTGTGACCCAAGTTGGAAAATAGTAACTTGTATAATGTATTAATTAGATTTATCTTATATTTTGTGTAATTAATATATTATAGAGGTTACAACAACTTGGGGACAAGGAAAGAAGGAGTAAAATATGTTTAAAAGTTATGAAACAGAACTAGCTGGAAGAAAACTAGTAATTGAAACAGGAAAAATGGCAGGACTAGCCAACGGAAGTGTTTTAGTACGTTATGGAGATACTTGCGTAATGGTAAATGTAACAGCTTCTAAAGAACCAAAAGAAGGAATAGACTTTTTCCCATTATCAGTAGATTTTGAAGAAAAACTATATTCAGTAGGAAAAATACCGGGAGGATTCTTAAAAAGAGAAGGTAAACCTGGAGATAAAGCAATACTAACATCAAGAGCAATAGACAGACCATTAAGACCATTATTTCCAAAAGATTTTAGAAATGATGTAGTAGTTGTAGCAACAGTATTGTGTGTAGAACAAGATAATTCACCAGAAGTAGCAGCAATGATAGGAGCAGCTGCAGCACTTGGAATATCAGATATACCTTTTAATGGACCAACAGCAGCAGTAAACGTTGGTTTAGTAGATGGAAAAATAATTATAAACCCAACAGAAGAAGAAAGAGAAAAATCAGATTTAACATTAACAGTTGCAGGAACTATGAAGAAAATAACAATGATAGAAGCAGGGGCAAATGAAGTTCCAAATGATGTAATGCTAGAAGCAATTAAAGAAGCGCATATAGAAATTAAAAAACTATGTGAATTTTTACAAAAAATACAAGATGAGATAGGAAAACCAAAATTCCAATATAAAGCATTTGAAGTAAACAAAGAAATTTATGATTTTATAGAACAAAATTATAAAGAAGAAATGAGAACAGCTTTACTTGAAAAGGATAAAGAAACTAGAGATAATAATATAGATATGTTAACTAAAAAAATAACAGAAGATTATAAAGAAAAAGTTGGAGAAGAAGAATTTACAGAACATGAAGGTGAAATAGGAGAAGCTGTTAATAAGTTTGAGAAAAAATGTGTAAGAGAAATGATATATAATGAGCATAAAAGAGTAGACGGAAGAAGTTTAGACGAAATAAGACCTCTATCTTGTGAAGTAGGTTTACTTCCAAGAACTCACGGTAGTGCATTATTTACAAGAGGACAAACACAAGTAATGTCAATCGCAACATTAGGTATGATTAGCGAAGAACAAGTGTTAGATGGTATAGATACTGAAGAAAGTAAAAGATATATGCATCACTATAATTTTCCAGGATATTCAGTAGGAGAAGCAAGAACATCAAGAGGACCTGGAAGAAGGGAAATAGGACATGGAGCATTAGCAGAAAAAGCATTAGTACCAGTACTTCCTTCAAAAGAAGAATTCCCATATGCTATAAGAGTTGTATCAGAAGTATTATCATCAAATGGTTCAACTTCACAAGCTAGTATATGTGGAAGTACATTATCATTAATGGATGCAGGTGTACCAATTAAAAGACCAGTTGCAGGAATTTCAACAGGGCTTGTTACAAATCCAAATAATGATGAAGATTATGTAATGTTATTAGATATCCAAGGAATAGAAGACTTCTTTGGTGATATGGACTTTAAAGTAGGTGGAACTAAAAAAGGAATAACAGCAATTCAAGTAGATATTAAATGTGATGGTTTAACATATGAGATAATTAAAGAAGCTTTCGAAAAAACAGAGAAAGCAAGAGATTATATATTAGACAATGTAATGTTACCAGTAATAGATAAACCAAGAGAAGAAGTATCAAAATATGCACCAAGAATAGTAAGTACAATGATAAACCAAGATAAAATAAAAGATGTAATAGGACCTGGTGGAAAAATGATAAACAAAATAATAGATGAAACAGGAGTTAAAATAGATATAGAAGAAGATGGACAAGTATTCATCTATTCAACAGATAATGATAAAGCAATTCAAGCATTAGAAATGATAGAAGATATTGTAAGAGACATTGAAGTTGGTGGAATCTATTATGGAGAAGTAGTAAGAATAATGAACTTTGGAGCGTTTGTAGATTTAGGTTGTGGAGGAAAAGAAGGATTACTTCATATATCTAAAATATCTAACAAGAGAATTAAAAATGTAGAAGATGTACTTCATATAGGAGATAAAGTTACTGTAAAAGTAACAGATATAGATGATCAAGGTAGAATAAATCTTACTATGAAAGATTTAGTAGATAAAAATGATTAAGGATGTAGAAAAAAATTAAAAGCTGTGGAATTTCCATAGCTTTTGATGTAACTAAAGATTGGAGAAATTCTATGAGAAGACAGAAAAAATCTTTATTTGGAAGAATTACATATATAATTACAGTAATAATATTATGTATTGCACTTTATTTTTCATATCAATATTATCAAAGCAATAATTTTAATGATTTTGTAAGAAGCGAACTTAACTTATATACATCAAAATTTAAAAGAGATGATAAGGTAAAATATAGTGATAGCAAAAGTTACAAGATAGAATCTCAAGAATATAATGACGCTATGTTTTATGAAAAAGTAAAAGTCAAAAAAAATACACCTTATAAAGTAACTTGTATGGTAAAAACAGAAAATGTAGAAGCACAAAATGGAAATTCTGGAGTAGGAGCTCAAATTTCTATAGAAGGTTCAACAGAAAGGTCTTCAGCGATACAAGGTACATCAGATTGGCAAGAGATTGAATTAATTTTTAATAGCAAAAATAAGGAAGAAATAAATATAGGTTTTAGATTAGGTGGAAATTTAGGAGAAGCAAAAGGAACAGCCTGGTTTTCAGATTTTAAAATAGAAGAAGGAATACCAGAAAATAATAATAATTGGAATTTTGCGTGTTTTATATTTAGAACAACAGATGTTACAATAGATAATAATAATATACAATTACAAGTAAGCGATGCAGATATAAGAGATATTGAAGACACAATATCTAGATTCCAAACATCTTGTAAGACGTTATCGAAAGGGAAGATGACAGCTAAATGTGATATTTATGAAATAGAAACACCTTTATCAAAACTTTCTTATGACGAAGAGTTTGGCTATTATGTTGCACCAGAAGATATAGAAGGACAAATAAAAGATACAATGTCAAAGAATAATTATGACCATATATTTGTAATCGTAAGACTTCGGAGATGAGGAACACGAAAATGATATTGAAATAAATGATTGGATAGGTTTAGGTGCTATGGACTATTATGGAATAGGCTTTTCTAATATCAGACTGCCAAATGATTCTAGGAATTATACATATAAATATAATTCTAGGATAAACCAATTTCCAGAAGAAGTATTTTTACACGAATTTTTACACACGCTTGAAAGAAATAGCAAAGAATATGGATATGAAAGACCTGAATTACACGATTATGAAAAATATGGATATGAAAATGAAATGTTAATTGGGCAAAAGAAATGGTATACAGATTATATGAATAAAAATATAAAAACAAATAATGGTAACATTGGTTTGCCAGAAGAAATATATAATCTAAAACCTGCAAAGGCTAGTAATTTCCAAAATGGAACATATAAAATAGAAGCATTTAAACAACCAGAAAATATAATAGAAGAAATAAGAGAAATAGTGGGACATATATTTGAAAAATTTTAGAAAGAAGGAAGTAAAAATTGAAAGTATCAGATTTTGATTATGAATTACCAGAAGAATTAATTGCACAAACACCGATTGAAAAAAGAGATGAATCAAGATTAATGGTATTAGATAGAGAAAAACAGACAATAGAACATAGAAAGTTTAAAAATATAATAGAATATCTAAAACCAGGAGATGTATTAGTTAGAAATAATACAAAAGTAATACCTGCCCGTATTTATGGTAAAAAAGAAACAGGAGCAAATGTTGAGTTTTTACTATTAAATAATATAGAAGGAGATATTTGGGAGTGTATAGTAAGACCTGGAAATAAATTACACATTGGAACAAATGTGATTTTTGGAGATGGTTTATTAAAAGCAGAAATATTAGAAATAATGGAAGGTGGAACAAGAAAAGTTAAATTCTATTATGATGGAATATTTAATGAAATACTAGATAAAATAGGACTTATGCCACTTCCACCATATATACACGAAGAATTAAAAGAAAAAGATAGATATCAAACTGTTTATGCAAAGTATGAAGGTTCGGCAGCAGCACCAACGGCGGGGTTACATTTTACAGAAGAATTGTTTGAAGATTTAAGAAAAAAAGGTGTGGAAATTGCAAATGTAACTTTACACGTAGGGATAGGAACATTTAGACCAGTAAAAGAAGAAAATGTAGAAGAACATAAAATGCATACAGAGCATTTTTATATTAAAAAAGAAGATGTAGAAAAAATAAATAATGCAAAAAAAGAAGGAAGAAGAGTAATTGCAGTAGGAACTACATCTTGTAGAGTATTAGAATCAATTGCAGATGAGCAAGGTTTTGTAAAAGAGACTGAAGAAGATACAGGAATATTTATATATCCTGGATACAAATTTAAGTGTATAGATGGACTAATTACAAATTTCCATTTACCACAATCAACATTACTTATGCTCGTATCTGCATTAGCAGGAAAAGATTATATAATGAAAGCATATAAAGAAGCAGTAAAAGAAAAATACAGATTTTTTAGTTTTGGAGATGCAATGGTTATAATTTAGTTGTTTTGTTGTTTTTAACGTCTTAAAAACAACAATTCATCTATTGCAAAAAAGATTAATATATAAAAAGGGGAAGATTTTTATGAATAATTCAGAGGAAAAAATAACTAAAAAGATAAAAATATTTAAAATAATTATAAAAATATTAAAAATAATAACAATAATAAATATAATACTTATTGCAATTGATTTTAAGATATATAATTATATTTATGATTATTATCCTAACGGATTTTATTATGATGATAGAGTACTGACAGTTAGACGACTTATAGTCTTAACAATTATTCAGATTATAAATATAGTCTTATTAATAAGATTATCAAAAAAATTAAATCAAGAAAATAGTAATTGGAAAAGTATGATGAAAATTATAATTTCTGTTATTTTAATTGTAATAACTTTTTCTATACCAGTAGGAATGACAGAGTTGACACTTGGTGAGAAAGGTGAGACATATTATGATGAAAAAGGTCGTATAATACATTCACCAGCATATTATAGCAATGGATATGAATTACAATATAAGAATATATATTATATAACTTTATGGAAAGAATATAGAAGCATAAGCATAAATGATATATGGTCTTAGTCTTGAAAAAGGGGAAGATTTTTATGAATAATTCAGAGGAAAAAATAACTAAAAAGATAAAAATATTTAAAATAATTATAAAAATATTAAAAATAATAACAATAATAAATATAATACTTATTGCAATTGATTTTAAGATATATAATTATATTTATGATTATTATTATAGAGGATGGACAGTTATACTACTTATAGTCCTAACAATTATTCAGATTATAAATATAGTTTTATTAATAAGATTATCAAAAAAATTAAAAGAAGAAAATATTAATTGGAAAATTATAAGTAAAATTATAATTTCTGTTATTTTAGTTGTAATAACGTTTTTTATACCAGTAGGAAGAGAATCACATAATGTGAAGACTAAGGAAACAGGAAAAGAACAAGAAAAGACAACGTTTTTTGTACAAGCAAATTCTAAATTAGTGTATAAGAATATATATTATATAACTTTATGGGAAAAATATGTATTTGGTGTATGGAATACTTAAGCAAGGAGGTTAAAATGAAACAAGCAGTAACATATGAATTATTACACATAGATAAAAACTCAGGAGCAAGAAGAGGGGTTGTGCATACTCCTCACGGAGATATACAAACACCAGTATTTATGCCAGTTGGGACACAAGCTACTGTGAAATCTATGACACCAGAAGAATTAAAAGAAGAAGTTGGAGCACAAATAATATTATCAAATACATATCATTTGTATTTAAGACCAGGAAGCAAAATAGTAAGAGAAGCAGGTGGACTTCATAAATTTATGAATTGGGATAGACCAATATTAACAGATAGTGGAGGCTTCCAAGTGTTTAGCCTTGGTGATTTAAGGACAATTAGTGAAGAAGGAGTAGAATTTAAATCACATTTAGACGGGAAAAAATTATTTTTTACACCAGAGAGTGTAATGGAAACTGAAGAAGATTTAGGTTCAGATATTATGATGGCATTTGATGAGTGTTGCCCATATCCTTCAACATATGAATATACTAAAAACTCAATGGAGAGAACAACAAGGTGGGCAAAAAGATGTAAAGAAGCACATAAAACAGAAAACCAAGCATTGTTTGGAATAATACAAGGTGGTTTTTATAAAGATTTAAGAGAAAAAAGTGCTAAAGATTTAATAGAATTAGACTTACCAGGATATGCAATAGGAGGAATAAGTGTAGGAGAACCAAAAGAAGAGTTTTTAGATATATTAAGATTTACAACTCCACTTATGCCAGAAAATAAACCTCGTTATTTAATGGGAGTAGGAACACCAGATTATTTAATAGAAGCAGCACTTGCAGGAATTGATATGTGTGACTGCGTGCTTCCAACTAGAATTGCAAGAAATGGAACAGCTTTAACATCTAGAGGAAAGCTTGTTGTAAGAAATGCAACATATGAAAGAGATTGGAGACCTTTAGATGAAGAGTGTGATTGTTATGCTTGTAGAAATTATACAAGAGCATATATAAGACATTTAGTAAAAGCAAAAGAAATATTAGGTGTAAGATTATTATCAATTCATAACTTAAAGTTCTTGACTAATTTAATGGAAAAGGTTAGAATAGAGATAGAGAGAGATAATTTATTAAACTTTAAAGAAGAATTTTATAAAAAATATGGTTATACCAATTAAATAAGGGGGAATACTAATGAATTTAATTGAAGAGAGTTTTCAACAAAAAGAAGAAAAAAAGAAAAAAAGAACTAAAGGAATTGTTTTAGGAGCTATAATTTTTGTTGTTCTAGTGATAATTGCTATTTCTTGTTATTTGTTTTATGTACAAAGTACAACAATGAGATTAATTTTAGATGGGCAAAGTAATGAAAGTTTAAAACAAATTATTTATTGGGACAATGGAAATATGTATTTCCCAATAAAAGAAGTAGCAAGTTATTTAGGATATAGCAGTTATAACGGAGAATATACTCAGAGGTCTGAAAACCAAAGTAAATGCTATGTTCAAAGTGAAAATGAAGTTGCTAATTTTTCTTTGGATTCTAAAACAATCTATAAACTTGATTTAACAACAACAGGTAATGACTATGAAACAGTAGAAGTTGAAGAAGCAATTTTTGCTGAAGGAGGAGTTTTATATGCTTCACCTGAAGCTATTCAAAAAGCATTTAATGTAAGTATTCAATATGACCAAGATGCTAATAGAATATATATTTATACATTACCATATTTGGTACAATCATATTTACCAAAGGTTTTAGATTATGGATATACAGAAATTAGTGATGTTTTAGCTAATCAAAAAGCAATCTTACAAAATATGCTTGTTGTATCTAAAGAAGATACTAATGTTTATGGTGTTGTTGATATTAATGGTAATACAATATTAGAACCAAAATATGATAATATAACATATCTTCCTGAGATTGGCGACTTTATAGTAGAAGCAAATGGAAAGGTAGGAATATTGGGAAGCAAAGGTGAAAGTAAAGTTCAAATAATGTACGATTCTATCCAGTTAATGGATAGTGATGCAGGATTATATGTTGCTTCAAATAATAATAAATATGGAGTAATAGATTTAAGAGGAAATATAAAGATATATATTGAAAATGATGAAGTGGGTATGGATATTACACCATTTTCACAAAATAATATTAAAAATAAATATATTTTAGCAGGAAATTTAATTCCAGTTAAAAAAGGTGACTTATGGGGGTTATATGATATAAGTGGAAAACAACTAGTCGATTTTGAATATGATAGTTTTGGTTATATTGCAAAAACAAATAGAGATGCTTTAAATTTACTTGTAATACCAGATTATGAAGTACTTGTTGCTTGTAAAGATGAAAAATATATTTTACTAAATTCAATAGGTGAAAAATTATTTAATGCACCTATTGCTGATGATATTTATATGACAATAAGTGGTGGACAAACTCACTATTATATAACAGTAAACAACCAAACAATGGATGCAGAGCAATATTTAGATAATATTGGTGTTAGAAAACAAAGTGAAGGTGGAAATAATACTAATAATGCATTGACAAATAATCAAAATAGTAATCAAACAAATACACAAAACGCAAATAATACTCAAACTAATAATGAACAAGGAAATCAAACAACAAATAATAATCAACCACAAGAAGGTAATGGACAAACAACAGAAGTAAATACAGAACAACCTGTTGAAAATAATGGTGGAGAAGAACAACAACCTGTTGAAAATATTGAACAACAAATGTTTTAAAAACTAAAGAGAAAGGAAAAATAATATAATGAACCTTAAAAGCCTTGGGATTCTAAGAGAGAGAGCTAACATTTAATGAAATAAATAATAATAAATTGAATATATATAATAATTTAAAAGATAGTGATAAAAGCCTAAGAAATTAGGTTTTTGTTGCTATCTTTTTTATGTTTTTAGTTATTAAAGTTTTAATTTATATGCATAAAAGAAGAAAGGAGAAAAACAAATGAAAGAAAAAATAAAAGAAGTTAGATTGTTGAAAATGAAACAAAAAGAAAGAAAAAATTAAACAAACGGAATTACTCTTATTGCTTTAGTTGTAACTATTGTTGTTTTATTAATTCTAGCAGGAATATCAATTGGAGCTTTAACTGGTGATAATGGAATTATAGACCAATCACATACAGCTAAAGAAAATACGGAAATAGCTTCTTGGGAAGAACAAATAGATTTAGCAATTATAGATGCTGAAAATAAACATAGAGCTCCTACATTAGATGATGTAAAAGAAGAGCTAAAAAATAAGGGTGTTATAAATGATTATAGCCAAGTAGATGAAGAAGGAACAATTACAACAAATGAGCCAGTTTATGAAATAGCTGGGAAATTAGATGATTATGTACCATTTGTACCAGGAAAATTTGCTGGTAAAAATGAAGAATATACAGATGAAACAAGTAATGAAGAATATAAAACAGTAACAGTACCAGAAGGTTTTCAAATATTACCTGATAAAAGTAAAATAGATGACGGTTTAGTAATAGAAGATAAAAATGGTAGCCAATTTGTATGGATACCAGTAAGTGATATAAATGATATGGCACAATGTTCTACAGCAGGCGGAAGTTGTAAATTAAAATTAGAAGGAAATGAATTAAAATGTACAACACATAATTCAACAGAAATAGTTGGAAAATTATATGCAACAGCAACAGGAGAAAATCAATTTGGAAAAGTAAATACATCATATAATCCTAATAGTGGCTTAAGAGAACCGGCAGTTGTAACAAATAGTAGTTCTGGTACAGGAACATCTTATGACGGAGATACGAATAATCTTTCAATAATAAAAGAAAATTATGCAACAGAAGAATTTTTAAAAGATTTAAAAACTCAATATAAAGAAATGGAAACAAGAGTGGAGAAGTATAAAGGTTTTTATGTAGGAAGATATGAATTAGGTTTAGAAGGAGATACACCAGTAAGCAAAAATGCGAGTGAAAATAGTAGTACAGTAACAACAGCAAGTGCAGATTCTTCAAGTCTAAAAAATTGGTATGGTTTATATAAAAAATGTTCAGAATATAAAGTACCAGAAATAAACGATTCATCAGTAACAAGTACAATGATATGGGGAAGCCAGTATGATGCAATGTTGAATTTTATGAAAAGAAGAGGAGAAGAGAGTAGCATAACTTCAACAAGTAATAGTTCAATACAAAATAATAGTTATGTAACAGGAAAAGAAGAAACTGATGTAATAAAAAATGTATTTGATTTATATGCTTGTCATAGAGAGTGGACATTAGAGGCTTACTCTAACAACTATCGTGTTTATCGTGGAAGTTTTTCTGGCAATAGCGATTCTCCTTCTTATAGGACCTACAACCTTCCTACGAATGCTGACAGCACCTATTCTTCTCGCCTCACTTTATATATAAAGTAGCACTGAACAATGGTTAAAATAAACTAAAACTAACTAGGAGTTTTGAGTGTTAAAATATAACTGTGTAAATTCTAAAAGTAAGATTTTAGAAAAAGCACAGTTTTTTTTGTGCTTGTTAGGAGGTAAATAATTAATTGTAAAAAATATATATTGATAGTTGAATAAGAAATTAGTTTCCTCTAGTTTCTTATTTTAATTTTATATTTTTTTAGTTATTGTAAATAAAATCTAAAATTTATTAACTAAATCGTTTGTAAATATAGTATAAAAAACATAGTTAAAAAAATTGACCACTTAGACTAATAGAAAAAAAAGAAAAAATAGTATATAAATATAAAGGAAGAAAGGAAGCAATATGAATTATATAAAAATAATAGATGCTAAAAAGTATATACCTAAAAAAGAAGTTTTAAATGGTGAGATAGAAATAAAATTTGGTTTGAAAACAGGTTATTTAAAAAGAATAACAGGAATAGGAAAAAGATATTATTCTGAAATTACAATAGAAGAAATGGCATTAGAGGCAGTAAGAAAGCTTGAAAATAATATTTTAGATGTAGATATGATAATAGTTGCAACAACATCAAGTAATAAAATAATGCCAGGAATATCAAATTATATACAAAAAGAGTTACATATTAGTTCATGTATATGTATGGATATATTAGTAGGGTGTGGTGGTTTTATAAATGCTATTGATATTGTTAGTACTTATATAGAAACAGGAAAAATAAAAAAAGCAATAGTGGTTGGTGTAGATTTGTTATCAAAAATTATTGATGAAAAAGATTTAGGAACTACAGCTGTTTTATCAGATGGAGCAGGTGCTATATTAATAGAAAGTACAGAAAAAAGAAAAAAATATTTTTCAAATATAGAGTCTACTTCTGATGAAAAAGATATTTTAACATATGAAATTGGAAAAAATCAAAATCATATTTATATGAACGGAAAAGAAGTGTATAAATATGCGGTAACAAAGACTGTTGAAAATGTAAAAGGACTACTTAATATGGCTAATGAAGATATTTCAAATATTAAATATATAATACCACATCAATCAAATTTAAAAATAATGAAAGGCATTGCAAATAGGCTTGGTATTGATATTAATAAATTATATATAAATATAGAAAATGTAGGAAATACTTTTTGTGCTAGTATTCCTATTGCAATGGCAGATATGAAAGAGAGAGGACTTCTAAATAGCAAAGATAAAGTAATTTTACTTGGCTATGGGGGAGGTTTAAATACTGGAAGTATTTTAATAGAAGTATAAGGAGGAATTTGTAATGAAAAGAGCTTTTTTATTCCCAGGGCAAGGGGCTCAGGTAATTGGTATGGGAAAAGATATTTATGAAAAATACGAAGAAGCAAGAAAGGTTTTTGATGAAGCAAGTAATATTTCTGGAATTGATGTTAAAAAATTGTGTTTTGAAGGTCCAGAAGATGAATTAAATAAAACAGAAAATACTCAACTTGCAATTATGGTAACAAGTTTAGCGATTTTAGAGGTTTTAAAATCTAAAAAAATAGATGCTAAAATTACTTGTGGTTTAAGCTTAGGAGAATATACAGCTTTAGTATATGCGGGAATTATTTCTTTTGAAGATGGAATTAAATTAATTAAAAAAAGAGGTTATTATATGGGAAATCTAATTCCTGCTTCAGAATATGAAATGGCAGCAGTAATTGGCTTAGATGTTTCAAAAATAGAAGATATTTGCAGTGAGTTAAAAAGTCAAGGAAAATTTGTTGTTCCTGCAAATTATAATTGTAGTTCTCAAACTGTAGTATCTGGAGAAAAGATTGCGGTAGAAGAAGCTATTGAAAAATTAAAAACAGCAGGGGCAAAAAGAGTTATTCCGCTAAAAACAAGTGGACCATTTCATACAGAAAAATTACTAGAAGCAAGTAAGGTTTTTGGAAAAGAGCTAGAAAACATTAAGTTTAATTTAGATGAAACTTCTGTAGAAGTAATAAAAAATATAGATGGAACCTATTATAATAATAATGATAATATAAAAGAAATTCTTGAAAAACATATAATAAGTCCTGTAAGATTTGACAAGGCAATAAAATTAATGCAAGAAGAAAATATAGATGAATATATAGAAATAGGACCTCGGAAGAACTTTAACAGGTTTTGTTAAAAAAGATAATAAAGAGGCTAAAACTTATAATATAAATAGTCTAGAAAGTTTAGAAAAATATTTAGAGGAGGAAGTATAATGGAAGAAGAAAGAAGAGTCGTATTAGTAACAGGAGGATCAAGAGGGATAGGAAAAGAAACAGCAAAAGTATATGCTGAAAATGGTTATGATGTAGCAATTAATTATGTGTCAGATAAAACAGATGTAGAAGGGATAAAGAAAGAATTCCAAGATATGGGTGTTAAATGCTTAATGGTAAAAGCAGATGTATCAAATGAAGAAGATGTAAATAATATGGTAGAAAAAGTGATTTCTGAATTTGGAAAAATAGATGTTTTAGTAAATAATGCAGGAATTACAAAAGATACATTACTTATGAGAATGAGTAAAGAGGATTTTGATAAAGTAATAGATATAAATTTAAAAGGAACATTTTTGGTAACAAAAGCGGTTATTAAATATATGATGAAAAAAAGAAATGGTTCTATTATAAATTTGGCATCTGTTGTAGGTGTTGTAGGGAATAGTGGACAATCAAATTATTCAGCATCAAAAGCTGGAATAATTGGTTTTACAAAAAGTGTTGCAAAAGAATTGGCATCAAGAAATATTAGAGCAAATGCAGTAGCACCAGGGTTTATAGAAACAGATATGACAAATGTTTTAAAAGATGATGTAAAAGAAAATATAGGAAATCAAATACCTTTAAAAAGGATGGGAACAGCAAAAGAAGTTGCAGAAGT
This sequence comes from uncultured Clostridia bacterium, assembly GCA_944388035.1. GTDB lineage: Bacteria > Bacillota > Clostridia > TANB77 > CAG-508 > CAG-269. The sequence goes on from CALXHF010000003.1 coordinate 80,979, forward strand.
GATTTATTTTTTAGGGACAGAAAAAAGCTCATATATAACAGGGCAAGTAATAAATATAGACGGTGGTATGGTTATGTAAACAAATTTCTGACCGAGTAGACCAATAGAAAAAATATAGTAAATATGGTAAAATATATAAGTAGTTTGTTTTAAGGAGATTTTGAAAATGAGAAGAGTTGTAATAACAGGTTTAGGAGCTATAACTCCACTTGGAAATAATGTAGATGAATTTTGGAAAGGAATTAAAGAGGGCAGATGTGGTATAGATTATATTACTAAATTTGATACCACAAACTTTAAGGTTAAGCTGGCAGCTGAAGTAAAAGGATATAATGCAGAAGATTATTTTGATAGAAGAGAAGCAAAAAGATTAGATAAGTTTTCACAATATGCAATGATAGCTTCGAGAGAAGCTTGGAAAGATAGTGGGCTAGATAAAGAAAAAGAAAATATGGAAAGAGTGGGAATTGTTATAGGTTCTGGAATAGGTGGAATCGAAACAATAGAGACAGAAAATCAAAAATGTATTGAAAAAGGACCAGATAGAGTATCACCTATGTATATACCAATGGGAATATTAAATATGGCAACAGGAAATGTAGCTATTGATATCGGAGCCAAAGGAGAATCTTATGCAATGGTAACAGCTTGTGCTTCAGGAACACATTGTATTGGTGAAAGTTTTAGGATGATAAAACACGGATATCAAGATGTTGTTTTAGCAGGAGGAACAGAAGCTGGAATAACACCACTAGGAATTGCAGGTTTTACAAATATAAAAGCTTTAACAAAATCAGAAGATAAAACAAGAGCTAGTATCCCATTTGATAAAGAAAGAAGTGGTTTTGTAATGGGAGAAGGAGCAGGAGTTGTAATATTAGAAGAATTGGAACACGCAAAGAAAAGAGGAGCTAAGATATATGCTGAAATAGTAGGATATGGAGCAACATCAGATGCATATCATATAACATCACCAGCACCTGGAGGAGAAGGCGGAGCAAGAGCTATGAAACTTGCAATGGAAGAAGCAGGAGTAGCTCCAGAAGAAATTACATATATAAACGCACACGGAACATCAACACATCTAAATGATAGTTTCGAGACACAAGCAATAAAAACAGCATTAGGAGAAGAAGCTTCTAAAAAAGTAATGGTAAGTTCAACAAAAGGACATACAGGTCATTTACTTGGAGCAGCAGGAGGGGTAGAAGCAATTGTTTGTTCTAAAGCGATAGAAGAAAGTTTTGTGCCAGCAACTATAAATTATAAAGTACCAGATGAAGAATGTGATTTAGATATAGTACCAAATGAAGGAAGAGACAGAGAAATAAAATATGCAATATCAAATTCACTAGGATTTGGAGGACATAATAGTAGTATCTTACTTAAAAAGTATAATTAAGGAGGAATTTAAAATGGATTATAAAGATATCAAAAAGTTAATGGATGATATGGGAGATTCTAAAATAGATTCTTTAGAAATAGAATTTCCAGAAGGTGTTAAAATAAAAATGAAAAAAAATACTGAAAAAGAAGTTGTAATAACAGCACCTGGCAACATAATAGAAGCATCAGCACCAATGACACCTCCAACAGTTAGAAAAACAGAAGAAAAAGCTTTAGTAAAGCCAGAAGAAAAACTTGAAAATAACGTAGAAGAAAATTTAAAAATAGTTAAAAGCCCAATGGTAGGAACATTTTACGCAAGTTCTTCACCAGATAAAGCTCCTTTTGTAAGTGTTGGAGAAAAAGTACATAAAGGTCAAGTGTTGTGTATTGTAGAAGCAATGAAACTAATGAACGAAATAGAGTCAGAATTTGATGGTGAGATAGTAGAAATATGTGTAAAAAATGAAGATGTAGTAGAATATGGAACACCATTATTTAAAATTAAATAATTGATAAATTGGAGGATATTATGGTTTTAGATAAAGAAGGAATAAAAAATATAATACCACAAAGAGAGCCATTTTTAATGATAGATGAGGTTGAAGAATATATACCTGGAGAAAGTGCAGTGGCATATAAAAATGTAAGTGAAGATGAATACTATTTTAAAGGACATTTCCCAGGAAACCCTATTATGCCAGGAGTATTAATCGTGGAGTCTCTTGCACAAACAGGTGCAGTTGCAATTCTTTCTATGGAAGAAAATAAAGGTAAAAATGCTTTGTTTGGTGGAATAGATAAAATTCGCTTTAAGAAGCAAGTAGTACCAGGAGATAGATTAAAATTAGAAGTAAAGATAATAAAAAGAAAAGGTCCAATTGGTGTTGGAGAAGCAATTGCTACAGTGGAAGGAAAAGTAGCAGCAAAAGGTGAATTAACATTTGCAGTAGTGTAAATGAGAAAAATAGGGACGGGGGCATTTTTTCTCATTTTGTAAAATATTGGAAAAGTGAGACAAAAAAGCCACGTCCCCAAAATTCTCACGAAAGGATGAATAATATGTTGAAGAAAGTTTTAATTGCAAACCGTGGAGAAATTGCTGTAAGAATTATCAGAGCTTGTAGAGAAATGGGCATTAGAACAGTTGCGATTTATTCAGAAGCAGATAAAGATACTTTGCACGTAAGTTTAGCTGATGAAGCTATTTGTGTAGGTCCTGCACCTTCTAATAAAAGCTATTTAAATATGAAAGCTATTTTAGAAGCAGCGTGTCTTTCTGGTGCTGATAGTATACATCCTGGTTTTGGTTTTTTATCAGAAAATAGCACTTTTGCTAAAATTTGTGAAGAGATGGGCATTAAGTTTATTGGTCCAGACTATAGATTAATAGAATTGTTAGGGAATAAATCAAAAGCAAAAGAGACTATGAAAAATGCAGGAGTACCAGTTGTACCTGGCTCTGATGGACTAATTAAATCAAAAGAAGAAGCAGTTTCTTTAGCAGAAGAAATCAAATACCCTGTAATGCTTAAAGCATCAGCAGGTGGCGGAGGAAGAGGTATTCGTGTAGCATATAATAAAGATCAATTAGAAAAAGAATATGATTTGGTAAAACAAGAAGCTAAAATTTCTTTTAATGATGATAGTTTGTATTTAGAAAAATTTGTGGAAAATCCAAGACACGTAGAAATACAAGTTTTAGCAGATGAGTTTGGAAATTGTATTCATTTAGGTGAAAGAGATTGTTCTGTTCAAAGAAGAAACCAAAAAGTTTTAGAAGAAACACCTTCTCCTATATTAGATGATAAAACTAGAAAAAAGATGGGAGAGGTTGCAATTAATGCTGTTAAGCAAATTGGATATACAAACGCGGGTACAATTGAGTTTTTAGTTGATAAAAATAAAGATTTTTATTTTATGGAAATGAATACTAGAGTACAAGTAGAGCATCCTGTAACTGAAATGGTAACAGGCGTTGATATTATAAAAGAACAAATAAAAATAGCAAGTGAAGAAGTCTTAAGTTATAAACAAAAAGATATAGTTTTTACCGGTCATAGTATGGAAGTTAGAATAAATGCAGAAGATCCAGATAGAAACTTTATGCCTTGTCCTGGAACTATAACAGACTTGCATTTACCAGGTGGAAATGGGGTAAGAGTTGATACTGCAATTTATCCAGGGTATAAAATACCACCTACATATGATTCTATGATTGCTAAAATAATAGTTCATGGCAAAAATAGAGATGAATCAATTGCTAAAATGAGGAGTAGCGTTGCAGAATTAGTAGTAGACGGAATTAAGACAAATGCGGATTTTATTTTAAAAATTCTATCAGATGAAGATTTTAAGAATAATAATTATGATACATCTTTTATAGCCAAAAAATTTGGAATAAAGTCTAATTAATTTTAATATAATTAAAAAGAAAAGTAAAAAGTAAATGTTTTTTGAAAAAACTTAATTATTTTTGAAAAAAGCATTTACTTTTTTTGAAAATTTATATACAATAGTGTAAGAAAATGTCAAAATAGAACTAAAAATTAAAAACAAAAGAAAATATTAATAAGAAAGGGAGAATTTTTGATGAAAATACTAATGTTAACGTGGGAATATCCACCAAGAGTTGTAGGTGGAATAGCTAGAGTTGTTTATGACTTATCGAAAACACTATATAAAGATGGACACGATGTAACTGTAATTACTTACAGAGAAGGAGATGCACCTTACTTTGAAGATGATAAAGGTGTAAAGGTTTATAGAGTTGATAATTATATGATTAATCCTAATAATTTTATCGACTGGGTTTTGCAATTAAACTTTAATATGATAGCAAAGGCAAATGAGATAATGCTAAAGGAAGGAAATTTTGACGTTATACACGCCCACGATTGGTTAGTAGCTTATAGTGCAAAAACTTTAAAAAATTCTTATAATATTCCAATTGTTGCAACTATACACGCAACAGAAGCTGGAAGAAATAGTGGTATTCACGATGAACAACAAAGATATATAAATGATACAGAATGGATGCTTACATATGAAGCAGCAGAAGTGATTGTTAATAGTAATTATATGAAAAATGAATTACAAAGATTATTTGGACTTCCATATGACAAGATAAATGTAGTGCCAAATGGTGTTAATTTAAATCTATTTAATGGTATTGAAAGAGATTATAATTTTAGAAGAAAATATGCAATGGATAATGAAAAGATTATTTTATTTATGGGTAGGCTTGTTTATGAAAAAGGTATCCAACATTTAATTGCTGCTATGCCAAAAATCTTAAATGGTTATAATGATGCAAAACTTGTTATTTGTGGAAAAGGTGGTATGGAACAAGAACTAAGACAAGAAGTAAATAATTTAGGTTTAGGAAATAAAGTTTATTTTGCAGGATATATGAACGGGAAAGATGTACAAAGGATGTATAAAGCAGCTGATATTGCAGTTTTTCCAAGTACATATGAACCATTTGGAATTGTTGCTTTAGAGGCAATGCTTTCTGAAAGACCTATTGTAGTATCAGATATAGGTGGTTTAAATGAAATTGTAGAACATAAAGTAAATGGGATGAAGACTTATTGTGGAAATAGTAATTCACTTGCTGATTCAATCCTAGAATTATTATTTGACCATAAATTATGTGCAGATATTACAAGAGTTGCTAAAAATAAAGTTAGAAATGAATATAACTGGAGTAAAATAGCACAAGATACACATTTCGCATATCAAAAAGCAATTTGTCAATCTATGGCTGAAAAACAAAAAAGAGAACTTGAACAAGAAAGAGCGAGAAAAACTAAGAAGTCTAAAAATACAGAAAATGAAATTACTAACTTACTTAGCTTTAAGAAACGCCAAGCATATGCTTAAAGTAAATGAAAAAGGTTCAAGGAAGAATTTCTTTCTTGAGCCTTTTAGACACAAGGATTTTCAGTCCTTTGTTCTAATTAGAAAAATTCCTGAAAAATATTAAGGAAATTTCAAAAAAACTATTGACATTTGTTTAAAAAATTAGTATAATAAATTTCGTCGGAAGAACATGGTCGCTTAGCTCAGCTGGGAGAGCATCTGCCTTACAAGCAGGGGGTCACAGGTTCGAGCCCTGTAGCGACCACCATGTTTTACGGCCTGGTAGTTCAGTTGGTTAGAACGCTAGCCTGTCACGCTAGAGGTCGACGGTTCGAGCCCGTTCCAGGTCGCCATTTTTTTATATAAGCCTTGATAGCTCAGTTGGTAGAGCAAAGGACTGAAAATCCTTGTGTCACTGGTTCGATTCCAGTTCAAGGCACCATATGATAAAACTTGCAAACGATAAAAGTCTGTAAGTTTTTTTATTCTATAAAATAATTTAAAACAATAAAAATACTATATTATAAATTTAAATAAAATGTAAGGGGGATGGATAATGGAAGAACAAAAAAGATTATTAGAATCAATAAAAAATCAAAGTCTTCAAGATAAAATGTTATTATTACTTGAAGGAATATGAGAACTTGCGAAGTTATTAGAAAATGTATCAATAGATTATAATAAAATAGAAAATTGTACTAATTAGAATAAGATGGAAAGATGCATAATGTTAAAAGGAGAAATATGGAGAGGCTAAAAATAAATATAGAAGAATATTTAGAAGAAATAATAGATATATATATAAAAATATTTGGTAATCAATATAGAAACATTATAGAAGAAAGAGTAAGAAGTACAGAATTTATAGAATATAATACAGAACAGAGTGTAAGAAGCTATATTTTTTTCTTAGAAAATTGTAAAGCACAAGAATTATCAATAAAATTCTTAAGAGAGATAGGTATAGATGTGAGTTCTTTAGAAGGAAAAACATATACAGAAGAATTACCAGGCGATATAAGAAGGTTAATTAGAGAATATATTGGAGGTATTAGTGGCTTTACATATTTACCAGAACATAACACATTAGGAATTAGAGCTTTTGATAAAAAAGTTCAAGACGCAAATAAGGAAAGAGAAGATGAAATTGAAAGAAATCAAATACAATTTTTAAATTTTTTATTTGCAGACGAAGAATTTTATTCTAAACCTGATGTAGAAGAATTTTTTAAGACACCAAAAGGAAAAGAAACATATAAAAAAATACAAGAATATATAGAAATATATAATAGCATATTTAGAGAATATAAAGAATTTGAAAATACATTAGAACCATATAAAAAATATGTGCAAGATAGAAAAAATATAAAATTTTCTGAGACAGAAGAGTTTAAAGAAATATTAGAAAAAATAGGAGATACAGAAGAAAATAGAAAAATATTAGAATATGTTTTAACAGAGAGAAAACTTATGACTATTGCTGGAAAAGATTTTAAAAGACCAACAATATTTTTTACTAGATTTGTAAGTGAATTAGAAAAAGGAGGTATGGATGATTATACATTATTACACGAATATTGTCACGCAATAGAAATGCATAAGGAAAAAACAGGAGTAGAAGAAGACTATTTTGTAAGTGGTTTAGATATAATTGATCAAAATGAATCGAATCAATATAGAAATGATAAAAGAAAATATGAAATATTAAATGAAACAATTACAGATATATTTAGTGTAGAAGCAACTATAATATTACATACTAGAGGAATTTATATATCAGAGCCACAAGAATTAACTAATGAAGATATCTTAGCTTGTAATACAAGTATTATACTAAAAAAATTATTATTGCCATTTGTAACAAAATATAAAGAAAAGATAGTAAGAGCAAGAATAACGGGTGATATGCAAAGTTTGTTTAATATAATAGGGATAGAAAATTTTGAAAGTTTAAATGATTGTGTAAATAAAATAGACCATTTAATATTGGAGGGTTTAGAAAAAGATTTAAAATCTAAAAGAAATGATAGTGAACTTATCAAAGAATATAATAGACAAAAAAGGAGAATAGAAGAAATATATAGAAATATGGAAATAGAAAAAGGAGAAATAAGATAAAATAACCTCTTTAATATAAAGAGGTTATCATATAATTAAATTTTTATTATTCTTTTGGTAATTCTTTGTTATCAGCTTTTTTAGAAGTCTCTTTTTTACTGTCTTTAACAGCTTCTGCCATAGCACCTAGAGAACTTAAAGCATTTGTTGCTTCAAATGGTATAAATATTTTATTTGCTTCACCATTTGCTACTTTTTCTAAAGCTTCTAATGATTTTAGTTGAACTAATTTATCATCAGGGTTAGCTTTTTTAATTGACTCGTAAACCATTTGAATTTCTTTAGCTTTAGCTTCAGCAACTTCACGAATAGCTTGAGCCTCACCGGCAGCTCTTCTAATTTGAGCTTCTTTATCAGCTTCAGCTTCTAGAATAGCTGCTTGTTTTTTACCTTCAGCAATAGTGATAGCAGATTGTCTTTGAGCTTCAGATTCTAGAATCATAGCTCTTTTATTTCTTTCTGCGTTCATTTCTTTTTCCATCGCATCTTTTACATCTGGTGGAGGTGTAATATCTTTTATTTCAACTCTATCAATTTTACAACCCCATCTGTCAGTTGCTTCATCAAGAACAACTCTTAATTGAGTATTAATTCCATCTCTTGAACTAAATGTTTCGTCTAAAGTCATTTTACCAATAATATCACGAATAGTTGTAATTGCTAAATATTCAATACCTTTCTTTAAGCTTTGAATTTCATAAACAGCTTTTGCAGGGTCTGTTATTTGATAAAACACAACTGTATCAATTGTAATTGTAACGTTATCTTTAGTGATAACATCTTGTGGTGGTATATCCATTGTTTGTTGTTTTAAACTAACAACACTTCTTACATGGTCTAAAAATGGTACAATTATTGTAAGACCTGCATCTGCAACCTTATAAAATTTACCCAATCTTTCTATAATGTATACTTCAGATTGTTTAACAATCTTAATTGACATTGCAGCTAAAATTAAAATAATAATTAATAATATAATTAAAACTACCATAATTTTCCTCCTCTAATTTAATTTTTTTTTAAAAATATGTAGTAATAAAAATAACTTATTTTATAGGTGTAACAATAAGTTTAACACCTGTAATTTCTTTTATTTTAACTTCTGTACCCTTAGAAATTTCCATATCATTTTCACCAGTAGCAGACCAAAGTTCTCCTTCAACTTTAACTTGCCCTGTAGAATTTATAGAACTTATATCTTTTGTAACAATACCTTTTTTATCTATTAAAGAAAAAGCATTTGTTTTTGTTGTTTCAACTTTAGCAAATTTCTTTACAAGTGGTTTAGTTGCTAAAATTAAAATTACAGAAGAAATTAAAAACACAGTTGTCTGAATTATAATATTATCTGTAATAAAACTTACTGCCATTGCAATTAGTGCAGCTAAACCAAACCAAAAAATCAAAAAGCCTGATGTCAAAACTTCACCAATTACAAAAACACCTGCTAAAATTAACCATATATACCACATAAAGAAATCCTCCTTTAATTACCAACTATTACTATTATAACATATATTAAACAAAAATGGAATATGTAAACCTAAAAAAGTGAGAATTTTGGGTCTGGGTACACCCATTTTTTGTCTCATTTTAAAAAGAGCAAAGATTATTCTTTACTCTTTAACATATTCAATTATATCTTTAATATTACAATCTAAATAATCACATAATCTTGCAAGCACAAATATATCAATACGAACTAATTCACCAGATAAAAGTCTTTTTAAGACTTTAAAATCAGTATTTGTATCTTTCATAACTTTATTTATACTTAAATTTTTTTCTTTTAAAATATCTTCTAATTTAAATAAATAATACCCATTCTCTATTTTTACTTTAACCATTTTTGATCTCCTAAAATTTATAAATAAATTATATATTTTTAATAGGATACTTGATTATTGGTTATACAACCAGTATAATAAAACAAGGTACTGGCTATACGACCAATATAAAAATATAGAAAGGGGACACACAAATGTTTAAATTAAAGAAAAACAAAGGAGAAAGCGGAATAACACTTATTGCTTTAATAGTAACTATTATAGTACTTTTGATATTAGCAGGTGTATAAATTGCAATGCTTACAGGAGAAAACGGAATATTAACACAAGCACGAAAAGCGAAGAATGAAACTGAAGAAGCGGCAAAAGAAGAAAATAAGATACTTAGCGATTACGAAGATAAGTTAAACGAATATACTAATCCAGATACTAAAAGTTTAAAAATAGTAGTTAATTCAGGAGATGATAAAACAGTATCAATTGGTGATTATGGAAGCAATTTCACAGTAGATTGGGGAGATGGAACAGCAGAAAACTCTGGACATGAAGTAGGTTCATCGAAAAAATTAGCATCAATAGAATCAGTAAAAGTAGCAGAAATTGAGGAATTAACTCATACTTATCCAGAAGCAAATAAAGAATATACAATAAGTATATCAGGTAATTATATATTATTAACAAGTTATAAAAAAGAGAAAGTAATAGAGATAGCACAGTGGGGAGAAACAGAACTAGAAGGAATTAATTTGGAAGAGTGTACAAATTTAACAAAAATAGCAAGTCCTACTAGTAATAGTTTTAAAAATATTACAGATTTCTCTATGGATTTTATGAATACAGGATTAACTAGTATACCAGAAGATTTATTTGCAAATTGTCCAAATGCTACAAATTTTACAGGAACTTTTTGTAATACAAAGATAACAGAAATTCCTGAAGGGCTATTTAAAAATTGTAATAAAGTTGAAAGTTTTTTGGGAACTTTTGCAAATTGTACAGAATTAACAAATTATTTACCATTATGGGAGTCTCAATATTATAATGGTGGAAATACAAATATTGGTATTGATAAAGTTGGAGAAGATTGTTATGGAGGATGTACTAAATTATTACAAAAAGAAGAAAATTTAAATGCTATACCTGAATTTTGGCGTACAGATTTAAATTAGAAGTAAACTTAATGTTTGCTTCTTTTTTTGAATATTTTTTGAAAAAAAGCTCATAATTAAAATAGGTGATTATTATGAGTGATAAAATAGAAGAAAACAAAGAAAATCAAAAAATGATAAGAAGAGATGAGGTGGAAGTAGGGGAAGATAGTACAAAATATGGAGAGTTTATATCATCATATTTTGCTTGGATATCACTTCCAGAACAGAAGGAAAAAGCAAAAAGGTTAGAGAATATAACAAAGAAAGAAAATAAAGAAAAAGAGAGTAAAAACTAGAAAAAATAAGATAAAGAGAGAAAACGGAAGTAAAATAAGAGATTTTTAAATTCAAAGGTCAGAAAAGGTCAAAAAATGTATTTGTAAAAAAATAAAATAAGAGTATAATATTATCATAGGTCAAAGAAAGTCAAAGTTAGAAAATGGGAGGTATATAATATGCGTATGTCAGATATAATAGAAGAATTTATAAAAGAATTATTTGATGAAGGAAATGACGCAATAGAAATACAAAGAAATGAACTCGCAGAACATTTTAATTGTGTACCATCACAAATAAACTATGTAATATCAACAAGGTTTAAGCCACAACAAGGATATTATGTAGAAAGTAGAAGAGGTGGCGGTGGTCATATAACAATAAGAAAGGTAAATAATGATAAAGAAGATTATATAATGCATATTATAAATAATATAGGAAATGAATTAACATCAAATGATGCAGATATATTAATAAGCGACTTTCTATCTTATAACATAATAGATACAAAAGAAGCAAAATTATTAAAAGTAGCAACAAACGATAAAGTGCTAAAACTTCCAAAAGAGATAAAAGATGAAGTAAGAGCAAGAATATTTAAAAATATGTTATTAAATATATAAGGAGGAGATAATTATGTTGTGTGATAATTGTGGAAAAAGAGAAGCAAATGTAAGATATACAGAAAACATTAATGGAAAGGTAAGAGAATTAAATCTATGTGAAGAGTGCAGTAAAAAATTAGGAATAGGAGAAATGGACTTTAGTATGCCAATAGACTTTTCAAGTTTCTTAGGAGGATTTATGGATGATTTAATGACTCCAGAAATAATGCCTATGATAAGTAGTTTAAAAGAAATAACTTGTGATAATTGTGGAACAAGTTTTAATGATATTATGAATACAGGAAAAGTAGGTTGTGAAAATTGTTATTCAGTATTTGAAGATAGATTAGACCCAATAATAAAAAGAATACAAGGTTCAAATAGACATTTAGGAAGAATAGGAAAAATAATAGATGATAAAATAGATAAAAAAGAAGGAAAATTAGAAGAAAAAACGGAAACGAAATCTAAAGAAAATACAGATAATAATAATGAAAATAAATTAGAAGAATTACAAAGAAAGTTAAAACAAGCAATAAAAGAAGAAAGATATGAAGATGCAGCAAAAATAAGAGATGAAATAAAGAAATTAGAAAAATAAAATAAAAGAAGGTGAAAGAAATGAATTGGTATTTACAGACAAGCAAAGATTCTGATGTTGTAAAAAGTACAAGAATAAATTTCAAAAGAAATATAAAAAATTATAAATTCCATTTAGATGGTTTAGAATTAAAAGAATTAGAAAAGAAAATAGAAGATAATATATATGCAATAGGATATGGTTTGAAATTTTTAAAACTAAAAGATATGGACGAAATAACAAAGAAAAGTTTAGTAGAGAAAAACTTAATTAGTCCAACATTTTTAGTAAAAAAAGGAGAAACAGGAAGTATATTAATAAATGATGATGAAAATATTTGTATAATGATAGGTGGAGATGACCACTTAAATATCCAAGTGTTTAGTAGTGGACTAGAATTAGAAAATACATTAAATCTAGCAATAGAAATAGAAGAAAAAATAGGAGAAATATTAGGCTTTAGTATAAATAAAAAATATGGATATTTAACAAGTAGGTTGGTAGATTTAGGAACAGGCTTAAGAGCATCAGTAATGGTACATTTACCAGCATTGGTAAAAACAGGAAATATAGTAAAAATGTTAGATGTAGTTCGTGATTTTAATATGGAAGTAACAGGTGAATATGGGAAAACTACTAAAGACCAAGAATATATATATCAAATATCAAATAAACAAACATTAGGAATTACAGAAAAAGAAATAATAAACAACTTAAAAGTAATAATAAAAAAATTAGAAGAACAAGAAAGAACAGCTAGAAAAATGCTTACTAAAGATTCTGTTGAATTAGAAGATATGGTTTTTAGAAGTTATGGAATATTAACAAATTGTAGAAAAATATCTTCTGAAGAAGCAAAAGAATTATTATCAAATATAAAATTAGGAGTAGATTTAGGAATATTAGATAATCTAGATGATTTAAAAGTACAAAAATTATATTTATATACAAAACCAGCAAATTTACAAAAATATTTAGGAGCAAAATATGACAAAGCAGAGCAGGAAATAAAAAGAGCAGAAGTAATAAAACAAATAATTAAATAGAGAGGAGTTGATTTTTATGACATATAGTTTTACAAATAGAGCTAAAAAAGCTATTGAACTTGCAGATGAGTTAGCAGTTGAGTTAGGACATAATTATGTTGGAACAGAGCATATTTTATATGGTTTGGTAAAAGAAGGAAGCGGAGTTGCTTCTAAAGTTTTACAAAACCAAGGAATAGAACCTGATATGATAATTGATGAAATCGTTAGTTTAGTTGGAAATGATTCACCAATTACTCAAACTCTAGGTTTTACACCAAGAACTAAAAGAGTTATTGAAAATGCTTTTATAGAAGCTAGAAAATTAGGATATAATTATATTGGAACAGAACATATTTTAATAGGAATATTAAGAGAAGCAGATAGTATTGCAACAAGAATTTTATTGGAACTAAATGTAAATATACCAAGACTTTATGGTGAAATTGTAAGAGTAATAAATGAAGGAGAAGATTTTACATCAAACGAAGGTGGAAATAACAATAAAGGTAAAAATAGTTATAATCAAACACCTACTCTAAATCAATTTGGAGAAGATTTAACTAAAAAAGCAGAAGAAGGTAAATTAGACCCTATAATCGGTAGAAAAACTGAAATTGAAAGAGTTATTCAGATTTTATCTAGAAGAACTAAAAATAACCCTTGTTTGATAGGAGAACCTGGTGTTGGTAAAACTGCTGCTGTTGAAGGTTTGGCAGAAAAAATTGTTTCTGGTGATGTTCCAGAAACTTTAAAAGGAAAACGTGTTGTAACTATGGATATTTCTGGTATGGTTGCTGGAAGTAAATATAGAGGTGATTTTGAAGAAAGAATTAAAAAGGCTCTAGAAGAAGCGAAAAAAGCAGGAGATGTAATTCTATTTATCGATGAAATACATACAATAGTAGGAGCAGGTGCTGCTGAAGGTGCAATTGATGCGGCAAATATTTTAAAACCATTACTTGCAAGAGGAGAAATTAGATTAATTGGAGCAACAACTTTAAATGAGTATAGAAAATATATTGAAAAAGATGCAGCATTAGAAAGAAGATTTAGTCCTGTTACAATAAATGAACCATCTGAAAAAGATACAATAAAAATATTAAAAGGTTTACGTGATAAATTCGAAGCACACCATGGTGTAGAAATAACAGATGAAGCAATTGAGGCTGCCGTTAAAATGTCAATTCGTTATATTAATGATAGATTTCTGCCAGATAAAGCAATTGACTTAATTGATGAGGCGGCATCACGTGCTAAATTAAAAACTTTTACAGAACCAGATAGTTTAAAAAAATTACAAGAAGAGATTGAAAAGGTTGAAAGTGATAAAGAAGAAGCAGTAAGAATTCAAAAATTTGAAAAAGCAGCAACTTTAAGAGATAGACAAAAAGAATTAAAAGAAAAATATGAAAAAGAACAAAAGAAATGGCAAAACAAAAATGATAAAACTGTTGCAAATATCACAGAAGAAAATGTGGCTGAAGTAATTTCTAGCTGGACAGGAATACCAGCTAAAAAGATTACTGAAGATGAAAATGTAAGATTAAAGAAGTTAGAAAAAACTCTGCATGAAAGAGTAATAGGACAAGATGAAGCAGTAGAAGCAGTAGCAAAAGCAATTCGTAGAGGTAGAGTTGGCTTAAAAGACCCTAAAAGACCAATTGGTTCATTTTTATTTTTAGGACCAACAGGTGTTGGTAAAACAGAACTATCAAAAGCATTAGCAGAGAGTTTATTTGGTGATGAAAATGCAATGATAAGAATTGATATGTCTGAATATATGGAACCACACTCTGTTTCAAAACTTATTGGTTCACCACCAGGATATGTTGGATTTGATGAAGGAGGACAATTAACAGAAAAAATAAGAAGAAAACCTTATTCTGTAATTCTTTTTGATGAAATTGAAAAAGCACATCCAGATGTTATGAATATGTTACTTCAAATATTAGAAGATGGAAGATTAACAGACTCACAAGGCAGAACGGTTAACTTTAAAAATACTGTAATAATTATGACTTCTAATATTGGTGCTAGGTTAATTACAGATAAGAAAACTTTGGGATTTTCTAAATCAGAAAAAACTGATAAAGAAAAAGAAGAAAGTTCTAGAAAAGAATATGAAGATACTAAAAAAGAAGTTATGGATGCTTTAAAGAAAGAATTAAGACCAGAGTTTATTAACCGTATTGATGAAATAATAGTATTCCATAAATTAACAGATAATGAAATATCAAAGATTATTGATATATTGTTAAAAGAAGTAATTACTAGATTAGAAACACAAAAAATCAAAATAGAATTAGAACCAGAAGTAAAAGAATTGATAGCAAGTAAAGGTATAGATAAAAACTTTGGTGCAAGACCTTTAAGAAGAACTATTCAAAGTGTTTTAGAAGATAGATTAGCAGAAGAAATATTAGACGGTAATTTAAAGAAAAATAAAACAAACAAAATAGGAGTTAATGACGGAAAAATAGTAGTAAAATAGTAATATAAAGTAAGAATTTAAAAAAATTCTTGCTTTTTTGCATTTTGGTGCTATAATAGAAAAGATAGGGCAAAAGCCTTATATTAGCTAAAATTAGTAATATAGTATTACTAATTAAATGAAAGGAGAATTATGAAAAAAACGAGGGAAGAAAGCAAAAATGTGCCAAAGAGAACTCGGAAAGTATTTGATGAAGTACAAAAGTGTGATGCAGATTTAGTAGATGCGATAGAAGTTGATGCGGCTAAAATTGATGTAAAATTTCATCAGTGGACTTCTAAAACTATTACTGTAAAGTTTTCAGGAGAAGCTGATGTTGCGTCAGGAGACATAGAATTTGATGTATACACAATAGCAAACAAATTTTTTGTAACGATAGATGTTAAAGGTATTGTCCAGACATCAGATTTAAAACTTGATATTTGGATACCAGGAAGAGTGTTTAATACAATTCAATTAAAAGCAAGTACAGCAAATATAGAAGTAGATGATGGTATTGCAGTTAAATACCTAAAAGTTGATACTTTTTCTGGTGATGTCAATGTATATGCGACATATACAAAGGCAAGCATAAGTACAAACGAAGGAAATGTAAGTGTATCAATTAATGCTCAGTCAAGAGTAGAACTTCAAGTTTTGACAGTGCAAGGAGATATAGAAATAAGGCTTAAAAATATCAGAAAAGTTAATTTTAGAGCAAAATCTAAATTTGGTGAAATTCTAAATAGCTATAAGGGAAAATATGGATACATAGCTTCGATAAAAGCAACGACTAAAAACGGAAACATTACAGTAGAGTAGTAAGTCAAATAAAACATAATTCGATATAGACAAGTTATACTTAAGTTAAAACTTTGTATAACTTGTCTTTTTTCTATTTGACAGATATGTTATAATAAATAGGCAAAAGAAGGTGTGAGGTATATAAAAATGTTAGAAAAAGTAAATTCATTAGAAGATTTGAAAAAATTAAATATAGAAGATAAAAAAGCTCTAGCAAAAGATATAAGAAAATATATATTAGAAATAGTATCTAAAAATGGAGGACATCTAGCATCAAATTTAGGAGTTGTTGAACTCACAATAGCAATTGATAGTGTATTTAACTTACCAGAAGACAAAGTTGTTTGGGATGTAGGACATCAAACTTATGTGCATAAAATACTAACAGGAAGAAAAGAAAAAATGAAAACATTAAGACAACTAAATGGAATAGCAGGTTTTCCTAAAACAAATGAATCAGAAACAGATTGTTTTAATACAGGGCATAGTAGTACGTCAATATCAGTAGCTTTAGGTATGGCAAGAGCAAGAGATGTTGAAAACAAAGATAATTCCGTATTAGCAGTAATAGGAGATGGTGCTTTAACAGGTGGTATGGCATTAGAGGCTTTAAATGATGCAGGATATAGTGGAACAAAGATGACAGTTATATTAAATGATAATGAAATGAGCATATCAAAAAATATTGGTGGTATTAATATGCTCTTAAGTAAATTAAGAACAAAAAGAACTTATACAAAATCAAATATTTCTTTGAAAAGAATAATAAATAAAATACCCGTTGTGGGAAAACCATTTGTAAAAATTGTTCAAAGAATAAAAAGAAGTATAAAACAATTAATTATCCCTAAAATGTTTTTTGAAGATATTGGTTTTAGATATTTAGGACCAGTAGATGGGCATAATATAGAAGAACTAGAAAGGATGCTTAAAATTACGAAAGAACTAGATGGACCAGTTCTTTTACACGTTTTAACTAAAAAAGGAAAAGGCTATAAAATAGCAGAAGAAAATCCAGATAAATATCATGCAACAGGTCCTTTTGACATAGAAACGGGAAAAACTATAGGAGCAAAGAAAAAAGATTATTCAAAAGCATTTGGCGATAAATTAATAAACTTAGCAAAAGAAAATAAAAATATAGTTGCAATAACGGCGTCTATGAAAGATGGAACAGGACTTCGAGAATTCCAAAAAGAGTTTCCAAATAGATTTTTTGATATAGGAATTGCAGAGGGGCACGCAGTAGGTTTGGCAGCAGGTATGGCAAAAGCAGGACTTATTCCATTTGTACCAATATATTCATCATTTTACCAAAGAGCATATGACCAAGTAATACATGATGTTGCAATACAAAAATTACCAGTTATAATGTTAGTAGATAGAGCAGGAATAGTAGGGCAAGACGGAGAAACACATCAAGGAACATTTGATATGGCATTTTTTAGATTAATTCCTAATCTTGTAATAATGGCACCAAAAGATTTTAGAGAATTAGAAGAAATGATGGAATTTGCAGTAAAAATAAAAAAACCAGTTGTAATTAGATATCCAAGAGGTGGAGAAAATAGTAATATAAAATTCCAAAAATGTGAAAAAATAGATTTAGGAAAAGGAGAAATATTAAATAAAGGAAAAGATGTATCAATAATTGCAATTGGAAAAACAGTATCTAGAGCAATGGAAGTTGCAAATATGCTTAAAAAAGATAAAATAGAAGCAGAAGTAGTAAATGCTAGATTTTTGAAGCCATTAGATAAAGAAATTGTTAAAAAATCTATAGAAAAAACAAAATTTGTAATAACAATAGAAGACGGAACTATTATTAATGGTTTAGGTACAGCTATTAAAGAATTAATAATAGATGAAAATATTAAAGACGTAAAAATAAAATCATTTGCATATCCAGATGAATTTATAAAACACGGAAAAGTAGAAGAATTAGAAGAAATATATCATCAAGATAAAAATTTAATTTATAATTATATTAAAACAGAAAGGAAAATAAAAAATAATGAATAAACAAGATTTTTTAAAAGACTATAGAAAACAAGAAGATAAAATGTTACTTGCTCAAGTATTAGACAAAATAGAATTTGTAAAAGCAAGAGGAAAATTAGAATATACAGATTTTTTAGATATGTATCAAATATCATTAGTAGAGAATTTTTTAAAGAAAATGAAATTTGAAAATTATAAATTATATGGTGGTTATGAAGAGGCAGAAAGAAAAGTTTTAATAATATATCCAGATAAATATGATGAAATAATGTTAGAAAAAAATTATTCAAAAATATTAAAAGTAGTAAGAGTAATTTTACCAGAAGAAGAAAAAGGAAAATATACACATAGAAATTATTTAGGTGGAATAGTTAAATTAGGTTTAAAAAGAGAAAAGGTTGGAGATATTTTAGTTGGAGATGATGGAGCAGATATTATAGTAATGGAAGATTTTTCAGAAATACTAAAAAAAGAACTTCCATCACTTACTAGGTTTGAAAATAGTAAAATAGAGCTAATCGAATTGGAAAACTTAAGAAAAAAAGAAGTAAAAATAGAGGATGTAAAAATAATAGTACCTTCACTAAGATTAGATAATATAGTATCAGATTTAGCAAGAACATCTAGAAGTAAAGCAAAACAAATAATAGAACAAGAAAGAGTTTTTATAAATGGACAAAACGAAACAAAATTATCAAAACAAATAAAATTAAGCGATGTTATTACAATAAGAGGAAAAGGAAGATTTGTAATAAAAGAATTTGAAGGAACAACAAGAAGCGGAAGAGCAGTAATAGTAGTAGAAAAATACATTTGAGAAAAATGGGGACGGGGCTTTTTTGTCTCACTTTGAAAAATATTGTAAAAGTGAGACAAAAAAGCCCCGTCCCCAAAATTCTCATTTTAGTTCTACGATTGTTACTCCCATTTCTCCTTCTCCATATGTTCCAAGTCTAAATGATTTTACGTGTGGGTTTGTTTTTAAAAACTTATGTATTCCTTTCATTAGTTTTCCTGTTCCTTTACCGTGAACTATGCTAACACTTGTTAGTTTTGAAAGTGAGCTATCGTCTAAAAATTTATCTACTACAAATGTTGCTTCTTCTACATTAAGCCCTATAACATTTATTTCTGGTTTTATATTTTTTACTTTAGATAAATTAGAATATGTAGATGTTAAAGTATTATTTCTATCGGTTTTATCATTGCTGTTTTTAATATTAGAGTTTTCATTATGAGCTTTTTCTAATTCATTAATTGATACACTAGTTTTAATCATACCAATTTGTACTTGTACTTCGTTTGATTTTGATGGTCTTGAAAGTATAATTCCGTTTTTGTTAAACTTTCTAACAAATACAGTCATATTTGGTTTTATTTCACTTATATCTAAAGAATTTAGAGTAGATGTTTTTTTCTTATCATCGTTTTCTAAAGTATGAATTTCATTTATTTTTTTATTTAATTTATTCCTAAGGTTTTCAGCAGATTTAGTATCTTTTATATTATTTAATTCTTTTATTATTTCATTTGCTTCATCTTTTGCATCTAATAAAATATTTCTTGCTTCAACTTTTGCTTTGTTTATAATATCTTGTTCTTGTTTTTGTAAATTTTCATTATTTAAAATAAGAGATTTTTCTAAATTAGAAATATTTTCTAATTTTGTATCAATTTCTAGTTTTTCTTCTTCAATTTTAGATTTTTGGTCATAAATATTTTTTAAAAGTTCTTCAAAGTCTATTTGTTCTTTTGACATCATAGATTTTGCTTTGTTTATAATTGAATTAGGTAGTCCTAAGTTTTTACTAATTGCAAAAGCATTACTTTTACCAGGAATTCCAACTAATAAGTGGTATATAGGAGACATTGTTTCTACATTAAATTCAACAGATGCATTTTCAAAACCGTTATTTAATAGGGCGTATTGTTTTAATTCTTGGTAATGTGTAGTTGCAATTGTTAAACTTCCTAAACTATATAAATATTCTAAAATACTAATTGCAAGGTTAGCCCCCTCTATAGGGTCTGTTCCTGAACCTAATTCATCTACTAATATTAAAGATTCTTTGCTTGCATTTTTTATTATTTTTACTATATTTAACATATGTGATGAAAATGTACTTAAAGAATCTTGTATGCTCTGGTCATCTCCAATATCTGCAAATATTTTATCAAAAACATATATTTTAGAGCCTTCTGATGTAGGTATGTTTAAACCAGAGCAAGCCATACAAGTAATCAAGCCAACAGTTTTTAATGCTACAGTTTTACCTCCTGTATTTGGACCTGTAATTAGTAATGTGTTAAAATCTTTGCCAAGAGACAGAGTAATCGGAACAACTTTATTTTCATCTATTAATGGATGACATGCATTTTTTAGTTCGATTTGTTTTTCTTTACTAAGAATAGGAGTTATTCCGTTTATTTTTCTTGAGTATTTGGCTTTAGCAAATATAAAGTCAAGTTTCCCAATTAATTCTACATCTTGTTTTAATTCTTCTATATAAGGTGCAAATAAAAAAGAAAGTTTTTGTAAAATTTTTTCTATTTCATATTCTTCTTCTACTTTTAATTTATTAATTTCATTATTCATCTCAAAAATTGAAGTTGGTTCAATAAATAAAGTAGAACCAGCATTTGATACATCGTGTACAAACCCTTTTACTTGTGATTTATATTCTTCTTTTACAGGGATAACAAACCTATCATTTCTAATTGTTATAATATTATCTTGTAAATATTTAGAAAATTTTCGGTGTATCATTTCATTTAATTTATTTCTAATATCTTGTTCTAAGTTTTTTTGTTTTTTTCTTATATTTTTTAATTCTAAAGAAGCATCATCTTCTATTAATCCTTCAAAAGAAATACATTTTTCTATTTCTTCTATGATATTTTTATTAGTGTAAAGTGTATCAAATAAATTAGACAAAATAGGAAAATCATCTTTATTTATATAATCTTTATCAAAATATTTTTTTAATTCAAAAGAATTTTTTAATATTATATTTAAGTTTAAGATAGCAGGAATAGAAAGAGAATTTCCACTTTCTAAATTTTTAATACTTAAATTAATATCAAAAAAATCATAAAAATTTGGTTCTGAATTTTTATAAATTAATAAAACAGCTTCAGAAGTTTCTTCTAAAGTTTTTTCTACTTCATTATAATTATTATTTGGTCTTAATTTTGATGTAATTTCTTTTCCTTTTGTAGTTATACAAAAACCAAGTAAAATTTCTAATATTTTATCAAATTCTAATTTCTTTAAATTAATATCCATTCTGAAATCTCCTAACACATTAATTATACTAGGAAATAAAGGTTTAGTCAAATTTGATTTTATGTCAATAACATGATATAATATAAATATGCGTTAGCAATATTTGTTGGTCAAAGTGTTGTAAGGAGAAAAAATGACTGAGACGATTGGAACGACGATTCTGAGGAAGATGGAAGAAGGGCAAGACAAGCTTTACTTTATAAATGAGATTGGTAGGATAGATGCAGTAATAGATGATGATACAAATATGGCAGAAGGAGTTTTACACATAACTATTTGTGCTACAACGCCTAAAAAGGAAGTGGAGAGTAAAGAAGAACTGGCAAAGAATATAATTCAAGTTCTTATTGGATGCTTTTCTGAAGATGGAGAAGAAACTGAAGGATGGTGGAAGAACGTATCTAAGATTGATGCTAGTATTCGACTAGGAAGTCCTTTCTCAGAAAACTATTTTACATCCTATGATGTTCCGATTGTTGTAGCAAGAGATGCTCACGACCCAGAAGCTATTTTTGATTCTTGGTATTCTGAATATAAGGATGCTGAGTTCCAAAACTCAATAACTCCATATGTTGAATGGGTGATGTGGGAATTAGAGTGCATATAAAACTAGCTTACTTAAAGCATCGACCAACAAAAAAAGTTGGATAATTATCCAAAACTGAAAAAGACTTCGAAAGAGGTCTTTTTCAGTTTTGTTTAAATAATATTTTATAAAAATTAATTTTAAAAATAAATTGCAAAAGGATAAAAAATGTGATATAAAAAAGATAATAAATTTAAGAAGAAGGTGAATTGATGATAAAAGCTTACGCAAAATCTGACGTCGGAAAAGTAAGGGAGATAAATGAGGACTCTTTTTATATATCTGATTCGCTAGATGAAATACAATTATATATCTTAGCTGATGGTATGGGAGGCTATAAAGGTGGAGAAGTTGCGAGCAAGCTTGCAATTCAGTCTGCTAAAAATTATATAGAAAGTAATTTTAAAGAAATAGAAAAAGATAAAGATAGCATTATTCAATTAGTTGGAAGTAGCATTGAATATGCAAATATGATTGTATATGAAAAGTCAAAAGAAAATAAAGAATTAAATGGAATGGGTACTACTTTAGATGTTTGCTTAATATATAATAATAGAGTGTTTATTGGACATGTTGGAGATAGCAGAGTATATAGAATAAGAAAAGAATTTATGAGAAAATTAACACAAGACCACAGTTATGTACAAAAATTAGTAAAAGATGGTACTATAACAAAAGAAGAAGCAGTGCATCACCCACAAAAGAATATGTTAATGAAAGCACTAGGTTGTAATGCTTTTGTAGAGC
Organism: uncultured Clostridia bacterium; assembly: GCA_944388035.1. Taxonomy (GTDB): domain Bacteria; phylum Bacillota; class Clostridia; order TANB77; family CAG-508; genus CAG-269. The sequence goes on from CALXHF010000003.1 coordinate 103,668, forward strand.
CAGATGTTATGGTAAAAGGATTTTTAAAAGATGATATTTTAATAATGAACTCAGACGGACTAACAAATTTAGTATCACAAGAAGAAATTTTTAAAGAAGCTAAAAAAGATATAGAACAAGCACCAAAAGAACTAGTAAATTTAGCAAATGAAAAAGGTGGATATGATAATATAACAGTGATTATAATTAAAAACATATAACGTTCTACAAAATAAACATTATTTAAGGAGAGATAAAATTATGAATTTAGAAGGTAAACTATTAGGTGGTAGATATGAAATTATCGAGAAAATAGGAAATGGTGGGATGGCTACCGTTTATAGAGCAACAGATAAAGTTTTAAAAAGAGACGTTGCTGTAAAAATATTAAGAGATGAGTTTACAACAGATGAAGAGTTTATCAAAAGATTTGAAGTAGAAGCACAGTCAGCAGCAAGATTGACACACCCCAATATAGTATCAATATATGATGTAGGTGTAGAAGATAATTTTAATTATATTGTTATGGAGTTAATTAGAGGAAAGACTTTAAAAGAAATAATATTAGAAGAAAAAGGGCCACTTCCTTGGAAATGGTCAGTAAATGTAGCAATTCAAATTGCATCAGCATTAGAAACAGCTCATAGAAATAATATTATACATAGAGATATAAAACCACATAATATTATAATTACAGAGGATGGAATTGCTAAGGTAACAGATTTTGGTATAGCAAAAGCAGTTTCAAATTCAACTATTACAGCATTTGGAACAACAATTGGTTCTGTACACTATTTTTCACCAGAACACGCAAGAGGAGGATTTACAGACGCTAAATCAGATTTATATTCATTAGGTGTTGTTTTATATGAAATGGTAACAGGCAAAGTTCCATTTGATGCAGATACACCAGTATCTGTTGCATTAAAACATATGCAAGAAAAACCAGAAGAACCAATAGAAGTAAACCCAAATGTGCCTATGGCTGTAAATAAAATAATAATGAAAGCATTGCAAAAAGATACAAATTTTAGATATCAAACAGCAACAGATATGTTAGAAGATTTAAGAAAAGCATTGAAGAACCCTGACGGTGATTTTGTAGATGATGAAGAATATGACCCAACTGCCAAAACTCAAGTATTACATACAGAAATGTATAATAATATAAGAGGAGATAAAAGACAAAACGAAGACTCTAAAAAAGATGGAAAATTTAAAGCTTTTATAAAAAGACATAAAAAACTAAGTATATTTATAGGTCTTATATTATTATTTACATTAAGCTTAGGTGGAACGATGCTAGCATTAAACTTAACAAACCCAGCAGAAGTTGATATGCCAAATGTAGTTGGTTTATCTCAAGATGAAGCAAAACAAGATATAGAAGAAGCAAAACTTGTATTTGAAGTAGCAAGTGAAGAATATAATAAAGATGTTCCAGAAGGATTTGTAATATCACAAAAAGCAGAAGATGATTTAGGAGATTTTACAACTACACCAGAAAATAAAAAAGTAAAAGAAGGAAGTAAAGTTTTAGTCAAAATAAGTAAAGGACAAGAAAAAACTACTGTTCCAAATGTAGAAGGTAAAGAAAAAGAAGAAGCTATAAAAATGCTTGAAGATGCTAAGTTAGAAGTAGAAGTTATTGAAGAAACAAGTAAGACAGTTCAAGAAGGTTATGTAATTAGCCAAGAGACAGATCCAGATAGTGAAGCTTTTGCAGGTGATACTGTAAAAATTCACGTAAGTACAGGAACAGGTATTAAACAAGTAACTGTAATTAGTGTAATTGGTCAAGATGAAGCTACTGCTAAATCTAATTTAGAAAACTTAGGTTTGAAGGTTAATGTGTCATATATAGAAGCAACATCTAATAATGGAAAAGTTACAGCACAAAGTATTGATGCAAATAAAACAGTTGATGAAGGTACAACAATAACGATAACAGTAAATCAAGTAGCAGAAGACAAAACGGTAAATGCAACTATTGATGTTAAAGCAATTACAGGTGGATATGAAGAAAACTCAGAAGGAGAAGATGAAAGTAATGTTGTTAAAACTGTAAATATTGAAATAAAAGTAGGAGATAATACAGTATACACAGATTCAAATGTTGATAAAAATACAACTAACAAGAGTGCAAGCATTAGTGGTAGAGGCTCACAAAGAGTAACATTAACAATTACAGATAGTAATGGAGGAAACTGGACAAGAACACAAACTGTTAATTTTGACAGTGCATCATCAATAAGTTTTAAATAAAAAAGAAATCATAACCACGGTTTTACACGTGATTATGATTTTTTTCTTGACAAAAACTGTTTACAGGTGTAAACTATAAGCAAGTTTACAAATGTAACTTTTTAAGGAGGATAAAATGAAAAAATACGAAATAACAGATGCAGAACTAGAAATAATGAAAGTTTTATGGGAAAATGGGGAGCTTACATTAAATGAAATAGTAGAGCTTTTAAGTAAAAAAGAAGAAAAAAATAAAAGTACAATAAAAACACTTTTATATAGATTAATAGAAAAGAAAAGTGTAAAGTCAATTACAAATAAAGGAAAGGAAAATACATATAGAGCAGAAATAGAAAAAGAAGAATATTTAGAAAAAGAAAATGAGACATTTTTAAAGAAATTATATAATGGAAGTACAAATAAATTATTATTAAACTTTGTAGAAGAAAAGAAAATAACAAAAAAAGATTTAGAGGACTTACTTACACTAATAGAAAGTGAGGACTAATATATGTATAAAATTTTTTATAATATATTATATGCATCAATAATCACAAGCATATTAGGAATAGTAATACTATTATTTAGAAAAACATTTGATAAAAAAATATCACCAACATATAAATTTGTTATGTGGGGGCTTATGTTTTTTACACTTATATTTCCGTTTAGGATAACTCTTCAGTCTAACAATTCACATAAATTCTTAATAAGCTCATTAATAGATAAAATAGAAAATATAAAAGAAAGTTTAATTTTAAACGAAGTAGGAAAAACAATTATCTATATATGGTTTGCTGTAATGTGTATAATTTTTATTTATTATATAATAACAAGCATAATTTTTAAGAAAATGATAGGAAATAAAGAAGTAAAAGATAAAAAAATATTAGAAATCTTAGAATTTTCTAAAAAACAAATGGGAATAAAAAAAGAAATAAAATTAATAAAACAAGAATATAAAAAAATACCTTGTATATATGGTTTATTTAAAACAAAAATATTAGTAACAGATGAAATACTAAAAAAAGATGAAGAAAGTTTAAAATATATATTTATGCACGAACTTGCACATTTCAAAAGAAAGGATTTAATATTAAATAAAATATTAATAGCAATTACAACAGTGCATTGGTTTAATATAGGTTTATGGTATTGCTTCAAACAAATAAGACAAGATATGGAATTAAAAGCAGACGAGATGGTATTAGAAAAAATTGGAAAGCAAGAAGAAAAATCATATGCAAAAACATTAGTAAAACTAATTCCAATATCTAATAATGAAAAACAGCCAGTAAAATTACTATGTGTAACAGATGAAAAAAAGAATATGGAAAGAAGAATAAATATGATTAAATTATCAGATAAATTTAAAGAATATAAATCTTTAATAGGAATAACAACGCTTTTAATAGTATTATGTATAGGAACATTTATATTTACAAGAATAGAGCCAAAAGAAGAAACAAGAGTGGTAAATAGTTTCCAATATTTTGAAACACCAGATAGAATAGTATATAAAGAAAAAAACACAGATAATTATTATGTGTTTAAAAAAGGTGAAAGTAGTTATACAGATATTTTAAATGAAATAATAAAAGTATTTGATAGTAAAGAAGAAGGAATACAAGTATCAAAAGAAGATATTGAAGCAATAGAAAAAAATCAAAATTATATAGAACTTGATTATGACACAATAAGTAAAAATTATGTGATTGCATATGAGGAAGATTTGAATAATATAATCTTAAGAAATGATAATGGAGGTCAAGTTGTAAAACAAAGTATCAAAGAAGAATATAAAAAAGAATTACAAGAAAAGTTAGATGAGAAAATATTAATGGATGCTTCTTGCTATCATATGGGAGATAATAAACAATATATTTTAAACAATAAGGAAATAGAAGATGATATTATTACTAAAAATGTATCTGGACTAACATTATATGAAAGTGGAATATATGGAATAAAAATACAAAATAAACAAAAATTAGATGAAATATTAAATAGATATAATGTAACTTTAGAAGAACAGATAAATGATGATGTATTCCAAAAATCAGATGTAATAATTATGATATCAAAATATGATATAGAAAAAATAGAAACAAGAATAGGTGGTTTAACTTACTTTTTCACAGGAAGCAAATTGAATAATAGTTATATTGTAAATGTATTTCAAGCAAGCAAAGCAATTAATACAAATTGTATTTATAGAAATTTAGATAATACTATTTCTAATAGCACAAGTAATAGTTATTACGTAGTCAATGATAATATAAGTAATGCCGAAAATGAAAATTCGTCTAATATAGAAACAGAAGTTAAAATAACGAAAGAAGAAGCTGCAAAAATTTCAGAAAAGGAAGCTAAAAAAGAAAAATACCAATATCAAGGTTGGGAGTCAGATTTTTCAGCAACAGAAGTGTGGGTAGATGAAAATGGTAATTATGAAATATCAGGAGAATTATTATACTCATTAGATGACATACATAAAGCTTATTATTGGGAAGAAAATTGGGCTGTGAAAGATAGTAATGGAAATAATTTATATAAAGGTCAGCCAGTATGGTGTATACGTTTAGGAGATAAAAACGACCCATTAACAAATTTGTATATATATGTAGATGCAAATAATGGAGATGTAGTAGGAGCAGGACAAGCAAGTGATTAAAAAGGAATAATAAAAAATGGTAGGTATAGTATTTTTAACTATAATTTTAATAGCAGTATGTTTTGTTTCTTATTGTAATTTAGAAACAATAAAAAAAGTGAGAACAAAATTATTAATTATAATAACAATATGTGTATTTATAATAATTTTTGATTTATTTCTTATAGATATAAGCCTTTTAAATAATAATATAAAAATGGACAAGGTATGCTTATACTAATAATATTAATACCTATTGTTATAGAAGTTTCTGTATCAACAGTTTTGTTATTATTTACATATCTAATTAATAAATATAATAAGAAAAAAGTAAGAAAAAAAGCACTTATAATTTTAATGATAATAATATTTTTGTTAAACATATCAATAATATTATGTTTATATTAAAAGGGGGAACTTACATTGGTTTTATTATTATATGCACTAGTTTTTGCATTTACAATAGTATTAGAAGTAACAATTACAGGAAAATCAAAAAATACTAAATCTTGGTGTGCAGTAAATTACATATTATCATATTTTGTATCAATTGTAGTAGGTGGAATTTTAGGATATTTTGCAGGTGAGATATATGCTAAAAAACATATGATATTTGATGTAGGTTTTGGGCATTTGTTAGGAGGAGTAATGCATAGTGTTGTATTTATTCCATTTTATACATTATTATTTTCATTTCTTTATCAAAAGAAAAAGTTAAATTTAAGTTTTACAATTATATATATAATAGAAACAATTGGAATAACAATGGGAGCGTTTTTCTTATTATTAATTAGCTAAGGAGTAACTTATGGAATTTATAAAAAAGAATAAAAAAATATTAATAACCGTATTAATTATAACTTTAATATTGTTTGTAATATTTCTACTTATGGTAAATGGATATATAATACCAACAAAAATAGAAGCAGAAAAGTTTGAAGTAAAAGGTGTAGATGTATCAGAATATCAAGGAGAGGTAGATTGGGATAAAATAAAAGAACAAAATATAGACTTTGCATTTATAAAAGCAACAGAAGGAAGTAAAGGAAAAGACAATTCTTTTGATAAAAATTATGAAAAACTAAAAAATATGGATATGTTACTTGGTTTATATCACTTTTTTAGTTTTGAAAGCTTAGGAGAAGAACAAGCAGATAATTATATAAAAGTAGTAGGAAATATAGAAAATGATGAAAATCTAATGTTACCAATAATAGATATAGAATATTATAGTTATTATAAAAAAGTAAAACCAAATAAAGAGTGGGTAACAAAGGAATTACAAAAAATGTTAGACAAATTAGAAAAAACATATAGGGTAAAACCAATAATATATACAACAATGGAATTTTACCAAGAATATATAGAAGGTGAATTTCTAGAATATGATATCTGGATAAGAAATATATTAACAAAACCAGATTTAGAAAATAGAGAATGGAAATTTTGGCAGTATACGGGAAGAGGAAAATTAGAAGGATATAATGGAGAAGAAAAATATATAGATTTAAATGTGTTTAATGGAAGCAAAGAAGATTTTGTAAATTATGTGAAAAGTAAAAAAGAAGAAAAGAAAAATAATTTTAATAGAGAAGAACAAGAAAAAATAGAAAAAGAAGAAAATACAATAAAATCAGTATATAGTACAGATGTAATAAATATAGAAGAAAACACATATGAAGTAAAAACATCAGATGGGGAAATATTAAAGGTGTCATTAAATTCAAATGATAATAATGATAATATAGAAATTATAAATAGAAGAACAGAAGAAATTATTGACATTAGTGATATTAATAATAAAAATATTATTAAAATAAATGATAAACTAGGTTTTGAAAATGTGTATATAAGAAAAGGTGAAATAGTTTTTACAAATGAAAGTAAAGTGTATTTAACAAGAAAAATATCTGGAGAAGAATTAAAAGAAGAAATGTTAAAAAGTGAAATAAACTTTGATTTAGAAGATGTAGAAAAAAGTGGAAACAATTATGTTTTAAAAGGAGAAACAATAGATTGGTATTTTACAACAAAATATGAAGAAGCGGAAAAATTCAAATTAGAGATAATAGTAAATAACAAAACTAATATATTAGGAGAACAAGGAAAAATAGAAGAAAAAATAGAAAATTTAAATGGAACATTATATATAACACTAGACCAAAACGAACTAAAAAAAGGAAAACTAGTTGCAACTAATATAGAAGTAATGGGTTGTTAGGGACGTTTCATTTGCGACCAAAAGGTCGCATTTGGGACACATCTCTAAAATAAAATGAGGTTGTTAGTATGGATAAATGGGAAGAAGAGTTAGAAAAAGACATCAAAAAAACTAAAAAGGATAGAAACATTTTAATAATTATATTTGTTATACTTGCTGTTATTATTTTAATTTCGTGTTTTGCTCTATTTTTCTTTTTCTATATATGGCCATATTTGTTAGTAAGAATATTATCAGCAGGTGGGTAAATTTTGAAATATGTGTAAAAAAGAAAAAATGTGTAAATTATATCAAAAAAACAGAAGATTATGTGTAAAATACATTAAAAATATAGAAAAAAACGTGTAAATTTTTGGAGAATATGCTATATTATTTAATATATAAGCAATATAGAATAAAATAAATGACATTAGAGTGTAATTATTATTATATAGATGTGTCCTAAATTGGACAAAATGTCCAAAAGGAAACGTCCCTGGAGGTAGTTATGGAAAAAAAGAAAGTTTTAATAGGAGTAATTGTTTTAGTAATAATTGTAGTTGCTATAATTTTAGGTGTTGTAATTATACAAAATACCGAAAAAGATAAGGTAAAAGATTTGGTTACTGAATATTTTAGTTTAGTAAATGATAAAAATTATGATGAATTATATTCAAAAGTTGCTTCTATGAATATGAGTAAAGATGATTTTGTAACTAGAAATAAAAATATTTATGAAGGTATTGATTGTGCTAATATTGAAATAAATATTAAAAATGTAGAAAAAGCAGATAAAGGTTATAATATTACATATAATGAAAAGTTTTTTACATCAGCTGGTGAGGTTGAATTTGATAATACTGCAAATGTTGTAAAAGAAAATAAGGAACTAAAATTAAAATGGGACTCTCATATAATATTTCCACAACTTAATGATGATGAAAAAGTAAGAGTTTCTACAATAAAAGCTAAAAGAGGTAGTATATTAGATAGAAATGATATAGCTTTAGCAGAAGATGGAAATATTGCTTCTGTTGGAATTGTGCCAGGAAAACTTGGTGAAAATAGAGATGAAAGTATTTCTAAAATTTCAGAGTTAACTGGTGTTTCTACTGATTATATAAATGAACTTTTAAATGCTTCTTATGTAAAAGATGATACTTTTGTTGCTGTTAAGAAAATCGTAGATAGCAATCAAGATTTAAAAAATGAATTACTTACGATTCCAGGTGTTATGATAAATAAAGAAGACGGAAGAGTGTATAGTTTAGGAAAAGAAGCTTCTCATTTAATTGGTTATGTGCAACCAATTAGTAGTGAAGAATTAAAAGAAAATGAAGGAAAAGGTTATACAACAAATAGTTTGATTGGAAAAACTGGTTTAGAACTTGCTTATGAAGATACTTTAAGAGGTATTGATGGTACTGATATTTATATTGTAGATGAAAACGAAAATAGAGTTTCTACAATTGCAAAACAGGATAAAAAAGATGGTAAAGATGTAAAATTAACAATTGATAGTAATTTACAAAAACAAGTATATGACCAAATGCAACAAGATAAAGGACTTTTTGTTATAATGGAGCCTAAAACAGGAGAATTATTAGCTTTAGTTAGTACACCTTCTTTTGATTCAAATGATTTTGTTGTAGGTTTAACTACAGATAAATGGAACGAACTAAATAATGATGAAAATAGACCTTTATTTAATAGATTTACACAAAAATATTGCCCAGGTTCTACATTTAAACCAATTACAGGAGCAATTGGTTTGACTACTGGAAAAATAAGTGCAGATGAAGATTTAGGATATAGAGGAACTAGCTGGCAAAAAGATAGTTCTTGGGGAAATTATCATATAACAACACTTACAGACTATTCTGGTCCAAAGAATTTGTTAAATGGTATTATATATTCTGATAACATTTATTTTGCACAAACAGCCTTGAAAATCGGAGCAGAAAGTTTTGCAAGTAGCTTAGATAAAATTGGCTTTAACCAAAATATAGATTTTCCACTTACACTTTCTAAATCTCAATATGCTAATGATAATGGAACTAAAATAGAAGGTGAAACAAAACTTGCAGATAGTGGATATGGACAAGGAAGTATTCTAGTAAATCCTATACATATGGCATCTATATATTCTGCTTTTGCAAATGACGGTAATATGATTAAACCAAGAATTGAATATGATGAAAGCAAAAACGGCGAAGTCTTAATAGAAAATGCTTTTTCAAAAGAAGCTTCAGATATTATTGAAGAAGATTTAATTCAAGTTGTAGAAAGTGGAACAGCAACTGATATGAAAATAGATGGTCTAACGATTGCAGGAAAGACTGGAACAGCAGAACTTAAGAGCTCACAAGAAGATACTCAAAGCGGAACTTTAGGTTGGTTTAATTGTTATACTATAAATAGAGAAGGTGGAGATTTATTAATTATATCTATGGTAGAAAATGTACAAGATAACACAGACGGTGGTAGCCATTACTTGATTAAAAAGATTAGAAATTTATTATAAACATTTTAAAAATTTGACACGAACTTATTCTAGTGCTATAATAATAGCTGATTAAAAAAACGGAGGGATAGAAATGAAAAGAATAGTAACATTAAATACAAGAAATTTAGAAAAAAGTAAAGTAAATGGTGGATGTGGAGAATGCCAAACATCTTGCCAATCAGCTTGTAAAACATCTTGTGGCGTAGCAAACCAAAAATGTGAAAATGCAAATAAATAAAATTAAAAAGAATTGCCGGCTTAGGTCGGCAATTTATTTCAGTTGTGGAAATAAATAAAAAATAGAAAATAAAAAGATAGAAAATAAAAAAGAAAAAATGGGAGTAAGAAAAATGATACATTGTTATAAATTAAATGGATATAATATAGTTTTAGATACATATAGTGGAGGAGTACACGCAGTAGATGAGTTAAGCTATGACATAATAGAATTATTAGATAAAGGAATTGATAGAGAAGAAATAAAAAATAAAATGCTTGATAAATACAAGATTTCAACATCAGATATAGAAGAAACATTTTCAGAAATAGATAATTTGATAGAAAGTGGTATGTTATTTACTGAAGATAGTTTTAAAGGCCAAAATCTAGATTTAAAGAAAAGAGATAATGTAATAAAAGCACTATGTTTACACATAGCACATACTTGTAATTTGAATTGTGAATATTGTTTTGCAGGGCAAGGAAAATATCACGGAGAAGATGCTTTAATGAGTTTTGAAGTTGGTAAAAAAGCATTAGACTTTTTAGTAGAAAACTCAGGAACAAGAAAAAACCTAGAAGTGGACTTTTTTGGTGGAGAACCTCTAGTTAATTTTGATGTTGTAAAAAAACTTGTGAAATATGCAAGAAGCATCGAAGAAAAGGTAGGTAAACATTTTAGATTTACACTAACAACAAATGGCGTTCTTTTAGATGATGAAGTAATAGATTTTTTAAATAAAGAAATGAATAATGTAGTATTAAGTTTAGATGGAAGAAAAGAAATAAATGATGCTAAAAGAAAGAGATTAGATGGAAAAGGTAGTTATGATATAATAGTTCCTAATTTCCAAAATTTTGTTAAAAAAAGAGGAGATAAAGAATATTACATAAGAGGAACATTTACTAGAAATAATTTAGATTTTACAAATGACATCTTCCATATGTTAGATTTAGGTTTTACAGAACTATCAATGGAGCCAGTAGTTTCTAAACCAGACACTGATTATGCTTTAAAAGAAGAAGATTTACCTATTATTTATGAGCAATATGAAATTTTAGCAAAAGAAATGATAAAAAGAAGAAGGGAAGGAAAACCATTTACATTTTACCATTATATGATAGATTTATCAGGTGGACCTTGTATCTATAAAAGAATCACAGGTTGTGGTTCTGGGACAGAATATTTAGCAGTCACACCAAATGGTGATTTTTATCCTTGTCATCAATTTGTAGGAGATAAAAAATTCATAATGGGAAATGTAGATGAGGGAATAACAAATGAAAAATTAAGAGATGAATTTAAACTTTGTAATGTGTATTCAAGAAAAAAATGTGAGAATTGTTGGGCAAAACTATACTGTAGTGGAGGATGTTCTGCAAATAGCTATCATACAACAGGAAGTATTAATGATGTCTATGAGTATGGTTGTAAGTTGTTCAAAAAAAGGATAGAGTGTGCCATAATGGTAAAAATATCAGAAGCGATGGACGAAATGGAAAAGGAAAACAAATAATATGGGAAATTTAGAAGAAAGATTAGAAAATTATTTTAATGAAGACTATCTTCCTATGCATATGCCAGGACATAAAAGAAATATTAAACTTTTAGGAGAAAAATTACCATATAGAATAGATATAACAGAAATAGATGGTTTTGATGATTTACATCACCCAGAAGGTATTATAAAAGAAATTGAAGAAAAAGCTAAGAAAATATATAAAAGTAATAAAAGTTTTATATTAGTAAATGGAAGTACTTGCGGGATATTAGCAGGGATAAGAAGTGTTGTAAATTATGGTGATAAAGTAGTAGTTGCAAGAAATAGTCATAAATCTATATATAATGCAATTGAATTAAATGGCTTAAATCCTATTTATGTATTACCTAAAATAGATAAAAATGGGATAAATAAAGAGATAAAAGCTAGTGATGTTGAAACTATTTTTGGAAAAAATAGAGATATTAAATTAGTAATTATAACATCACCGACATATGAAGGAGTACTTAGTGATATAAAAACTATAGTAAATGTAGCACATAAATATAAAGTGCCTGTTTTAGTAGATGAAGCACACGGAGCACATCTAAATTTTATGAAAAATTCTAATTATGAAGCATTAAATTGTGGTGCAGATATTGTAATACAAAGCCTTCATAAAACATTACCTGCTTTAACAGGAACAGCGATTTTACATATACAAGGTGATTTAGTAAAAGAAGAAAATATAAGAAGAGAGTTATCTATTTTTGAGACAAGTAGTCCTTCATATATTTTAATGTCTTCTATTGATGAGTGTTTAAGTTTAATAGAAAGTAATGGTAAAAAACTATTTTTAGATTATCAAGAAAATTTAAAATATTTTTATAATGAAGCAAGAAAATTAAAAAAACTAAAAATATTAGGAAATGAAATATTAAATAAAAATAATAATGGAAAAAGCAAAGAAAAAATAAGAAAAGAATTATATGATTTTGGTAAAATAGTTATAATTACTAAAAATACTAATATAACGGGAAAAGAACTAGCAGATATTTTAAGAGAAGATTATAAAATAGAAATAGAAATGTCATCTACTTATTATATAATTGCTATGACAAGTATTTGCGATAATAAAGAAAGTTTTGAAAGGTTGTTAAATGCTCTAAAAGAAATTGATTTAAAATTAGTAGAAGAAAAAGTAAAAGAAGAAGCAAATAATGATTTTACATATTATGATGTGGATTTACCAAGAAAAGCTATGCCAATAAATGAAGCTTTAAATAGTAAAAAGTTTGTGTTAGAAAATTATAAGAATTTAGAGGGAAAAATATCTAAAGAATATATATTTGCATATCCACCAGGTATACCAATTATTACACCTGGGGAAGTTTTCGATAAAAATATAATAAATATTATCGAAAATTATATGAAAGCAAATATAGAATTAAGAAGTACTTTTGATAAATTTCCTAATATAGAAATTGTGGATTTTTAAATTTAAAATACTAGGTGGTCAGTTATTGATATAAAATAAAAAAAATAGTATAATGTGAAAGTGTTAACAAATGAAAGGAGAGTTATATATGAGTGCAAACATTATTGAAGTAACAGATTTAAAAGATATGTTAGAGAAAACAGGAAAATTATATGGAGATAGACCAGGGTATAAAATTAAAATTGGTGAAGGAAAATATAAAGTTTATACACATAAAGAAATTAGAGATATGGTAAATTATTTAGGAACAGCCCTAATTAATTTAGGTTTAAAAGATAAAAGAATAGCTGTAATTGGAGAAAATAGATATGAGTGGGAACTTGCTTATTTGTCTATAGTTTGTGGTACAGGTGTAGTTGTTCCTTTAGATAGATCTCTTCCTGACAATGAATTAGAAGAATTAATTGAGAGGTCAGATGTTGAAGCAATTTTTTATTCTAAAAAATATGAAGATGCAATAAAGAAAATCAGATATAGTGAAAAAAACAAGTTAAAACATCTTATTTCTATGGATACTACAGAACACGAAGAAGGAATTTATTCTGAAAAAGAATTAATTGAAAAAGGAAAAGTTCTAGTAGAAGAAGGAAATAGAGAATTTTTAGATAGCAAAATTAATGCAGAAGAAATGAATATAATGTTATTTACTTCTGGTACAACTTCTAAATCAAAGGTTGTTGCATTATCACATAAGAATCTAGTATCAAATGTAATGGATTTTGCGTCTGTATTAACAGTTGATTCAAGTGATAGAATATTATCATTTTTACCATTACACCACGTATTTGAGTGTACTGTTGGTATGTTATATTCATTATATATAGGAGCTCAGAGGTCTTTTTGTGATGGAATAAGACATATTGTAGAAAATTTAAATGAATATGAAATAACATTTGCTTCTTTTGTTCCTGCAATATATGAAAGTATGTATAAAACAATTCTAAAAGGACTTGAAAAACAAGGTAAATTAGAAGTAGTTAAAAAACTTATGGAAGAAAACAGAAACAAAACGATGGCTGAGAAAAAAGAAATTTTTAAAGATATTCATAAAATATTTGGTGGAAATATAAAATTATTTGTAAGTGGAGCAGCAGCATTAGATAAAGAAGTTGAATATGCTTTTAGAGACTGGGGTATTAATTTATGCCAAGGATATGGTCTAACTGAAACATCTCCAGTAATTGGCGTTGAAACAGATGAAAATTTTAGAGTTGGTTCAATAGGAAAAGCACTTCCTCATATTCAAGCAAGAATAGATGATGCAAATGATGAAGGTATGGGAGAACTTACTGTAAAAGGTCCAAATGTAATGATAGGTTATTATGGAGATGAAGAAGCGACAAAAGAAGTTATGGAAGAAGGCTGGTTTCATACAGGAGATTTAGCAAAAATAGATGAAGATGGTTATATTTTTATATGTGGAAGAAAGAAAAGTGTAATTGTTCTTAAAAATGGTAAAAATATATTCCCAGAAGAAATGGAAGCTTTAGTTAATAAAATTGAAGGTGTAAAAGAATCTTTTATATTTGGAAAGAAACAATCAGATGATAAAGAAGATATTAAAATTAATGTTAAGATTATTTTTGATAGAGAAGTAATGAAAGAAGCATATAAAGCAACCACAGATGAGGAAATTTATAAAGTTTTATCTGATAAGATAAAAGAAATAAACAAGATTATGCCTAAATATAAAGCTATTAGAGGTATGGTTATTTCTGAAGAACCTTTAATTAAAACTACCACTAATAAAATAAAAAGACAAGCAAATTTAGATGTTATAGAAAGCAAAAAATAAAATTGTAACAAAAATGTAATATTAAAAATTAGAATAAAGTATTTACAAACTACAGTGTTTCTTTTTATTATGTTTTTCATAAGATATAATAGGAGGAGATATTATGTGTTGTAAAAACAATATATTAAAAGGAATATTAATAGCATTAGCATTAGTGGTTATTTTGATATTGGTAATAATTATTGTTAATAATAATGAAAACAACAACAATCCTAATATTTTAGTAGCAATAGCAGAACCAGGAGATAATACTACTCTTGGAACAACAGATATTAAATTTAGTAGAAACGAAATAGTAGAAGGAACAGCATTATCACATGAGGAAGGAAGTAGTATTATAAATATAAATGAGGCAGGAATATATCAAATATCATATCAATTATATGGAGTGCAAGATACAACAGGAACATTTAACTTTAATGCAGTCTTGCTTGTAAATAATACAGCATTAAATGATACATTTAATCAGTCGCCAGTAATAAGAAATAGTACTAGTAATAGGATGACATTAACAAGTACTGTAATATTGAGACTAAATAGTGGAGATACTCTGCAGTTACAAGGAGTATCAATAGAAGATATAAGATATGATAATGCTAGAATAGATATAGAAAAAATAGGTTAAAAGGTATTTTTACCTTTTTTCTTTTTGGTCTTCTA
This sequence comes from uncultured Clostridia bacterium, assembly GCA_944388035.1. Lineage (GTDB taxonomy): Bacteria > Bacillota > Clostridia > TANB77 > CAG-508 > CAG-269. The sequence continues at coordinate 118,903 of CALXHF010000003.1, forward strand.
TTTTGCAAATATGTTACAATTGTATTACTTTTTTGTGTCTTTCGTTGTAAAAAATGGTTAATATGTTATAATTGGGGTAAGATAAAATTACAAAGGAGGAGTAATTATGTTAAAATCAAACGTAGCGTGGAGTACAAACGAAAATAGTTATGAACAAGGAAAGGAAACAGCTAAAAAAGCAGTGGTGGATTTAGTAGAAACTAAAGTTGCTTTTTTGTATACATCAGTAGATAGTGATGTAAAAGAAGTATTGGAAGGAGCTAAATCAGAACTTGGAACTGCACCAATAATTGGTTGTACATCTAGTGCAGGAATTATCACACCAGATGGTTTTATTACAGGAGAAAAAGGCTTTACAGGAATATTAGCTTTAGGAGATCCAAGTTTAAAAGTAGGAGTTGCAGGCTCTGAAAGAGGTAAAAACCCAAGAGAAACAGGAAGAAAATTAGCAAAAGAAGCAATGGAAAAAGCAGGGAAAGATTGTGTGCCAGCATATTTTTATATGGTAGCATCACCAGCTGAGGAAGAAGAATACATCAAAGGAATTGAAGATGTTGTAGGAAGAGTTCCAATATTTGGTGGTAGTGCAGCAGACAACACTGTAGAAGGAAAATGGAGTATATTTACAAATGATAAAATATTTAGCGATGGAGCAGCAATAGCATTTTTCTATACAGATAAGGAAATTAAAAATGTATTCACAGGAGCATATAATGAAACAACAAATTCAGGAGTAATAACAAAAGTAGAAGGAAAAAGAACATTAGTTGAAATAGATGGGATTCCTGCTCAAAAGAAGTATGCAGAATGGACAGGAGTAAAAGCAAAAGATATGAAAGAAAATAATCTTTTAGTAACAACAATTACAAGACCTTTGGGAGTAAAAGATAGATTAGGAGATTTAATAGCAATTCGTCATCCAATGTATGGAAACAAAGATGGTTCAATGAACATAGGAGCAAATCTAGCAGTAAACACAGCAGTAATTCAAATGGAAGCAACAGTTGATGAATTAATTGATTCTACAGGAAAAACAATGAAAGAATTAAACAAAAATATGGAAAGTGAAGTCGGAGCATATCTATTAGTACATTGTGGAGGAAGAAGATTAGGAATTGGAGATAGAATTGATGAAGTTGCAAAACAATTAAAGAAAGAAGCAAAAGGAGTACCTTTCCTTACAATATTTACGTTTGGTGAATATGGTGTAAGAGACCACGGTTCAAACACAACAGGAGGTTTAATGCTATCATTTACAGGATTTGGTAAATGAAGAGCAGGGAAAAAACCACAAAACAATAATAAATATGTGTGTACATTAGAAAACTTTGGAGATGGAACACAAAAAATATGTAAAATCGTAAATAATAAGGAGGTAGCAAGCGTGAAAAATTTAATTGGTTATGAGTGGAAAGATGCTTCAAATGGAGCAGTAATAGAAGTTGTAAATCCAGCAACTCAAGAATTAATAGACACAGTACCTAATGTAACAGATGAAGATGTAGATGAAGCAGTAAAAGTAGCAATGGTGGAACAAAAAAAATGGGAAAAAGTATCTATATATGAAAGAGCAGATATATTATATAGATTTGTAGACTTGATAGAAGAAAATAAAGAAAGATTAGCAGTACTTTTATCAAATGAAACAGGAAAACCAATAAAAGAAGCAAGAGGAGAACTTGCAAATGTAAGAATAGGCGTTAGAGGTTTTGTAGAAAAAGCAAAACACTTATATGGAAAATCAGTACCAGAAGGATCAGAAGCAGGACAAGAAAAAACAATACAATTTACAAAAAGATACCCAATAGGAGTAATTGCTGCAATTATACCATTTAACTTCCCAAGCGATTTGTTCTGTCAAAAAGTACCACCAGCATTAATGATGGGAAATAGTATAATAGTAAAACCATCAAATTACAACCCATTAACATTAATAGAATATGTAAAATTAATGATTGAAGCAGGAGTACCAGCAGGTTGTATACAAATATTAACAGGAGATGGACCAACAGCAGGGCAAGCTTTAGCTAGACATCCTGGTGTACACTTAGTATCTTTAACAGGTGGAACAGCAGCTGGAATTCAAACAATGGGAACTTGTTCACAAAACTTAACACACGTAATGTTAGAACTTGGTGGAAATGATGCTTTTATATTCCTAGAAGATGGAGATATGGACTTAGCAGTAAAAGAAACAATTTGGGGAAGATTATATAATGGTGGACAAGTATGTTGTGCAAGTAAAAGATTTTTAATACACAACTCTAGAAAACAAGAATTTATAGATAGAATGAAAGAAGTAATAGCAGGTTTAAAAGTTGGAGACCCAATGGAAGAAGACACAGATATGGGACCAATGATTAATATAAATGCAGCAAAAAGAATTGAAGAACAAGTGAACCAAATGGTAGCAGAAGGAGCAACAGTAGTTTGCGGAGGAAGAAGAGAAGATGCATATTATTATCCAACAATCTTAGATAATGTAACAAAAGATATGGAAGTTGCAAAAGATATGGAAATATTTGGACCAGTAATATCTGTAATAGGATTTGATGATGTAGAAGAAGCAATTAAAATTGCTAACCAATCTTCATATGGACTATGTGGTTGTGTAATATCAAAAGACGTATCTAGAGCTATGAAAATAGCAGACAGATTAGAGTGTGGAGGAGCAGTAGTAAACGGAGCAAGCTTCTATCGTTCATTTGAAATGCCATTTGGAGGATGGAAACACTCAGGAATAGGAAATGAAGGTGTTATGACAACATTAGAAGAAATGTCAAGAATAAAAACAATAGTGTTAAAAAATATCTTATAAATTTAAGGTAAGATAGAATAAAATACCAAAAGAGATGTTTATTAAATATTTTAAATAAACATCTCTTAGGTTGAAATTTAAAGAAAAGGTGAATTAAATGGATAAAAAGAAAAAAATAATACTAATTTCAGTAATAGTAATTGTTGTTTTAATAATTATAGGTGGAGGAATATGGTATTTTATTTCAAAAAACAGTAATAATAATGAGACAGTAAATGAGAGTGCTGAAAACTCAAAATTAAGTAAATTATACCAAGAATTAAATAGTAAAAATTCGTTTAGTTTTGAAACAATATTAGATGATAATAATAAAATGTTTTACGCAAAATCAGGAAATACAGCATATACAGATACTAACTATAATGGAAATGAAACAAAATATGTAATAAAAGATGGAAATTCATATTTATTAGTAGACAGCTCAAAAACATATTATACTTATAAAAATAATATGGTAAACTTGAATAAAGTGCAAGAAGCATTTGATGAATTAATAAATGGAGAAGGCTATGAAACAGGAAAAGAAGAGATAAATGGAGAAAACTATAATTATGAACAATATGTGGGAAAAACAAATTTAACACTTCAAAGTTTTGACGATGACACAAATAATGTGAAAACTAGATTATATTTTAAAGAAAATGATTTAGTTTATATAAAAACAATATCAGAAGAAACAGAAGAATTATTAAAAGTAAATATATCATATGAAGTAGACCAAAATTTATTTGAAATACCAGAAGATTATAAAGAAGCATAGAAAAAAATTTAAACAAAAAAATTGTTATATAAAAAAATCATTAGTTAAAAAATATATAAAATTGAAAATAAAAAGGAAAATAGATTTTAAGGAGGAATAAAAAAATGTCAGAAAAATTTGTTTTAAATGAAACATCTTACTTTGGAAGAGGAGCAAGAGAAGAATTGGCAACAGAAATTAAAAATAGAGGCTTTAAAAAAGTATTTTTAGTAAGTGATAAATCATTAGTAGAAGCAGGGGTATGTAGCAAAGTAGAAGAAGTTTTAAATAATGCAGGAGTACCATATGATTTGTATGATGAAATAAAACCAAACCCAACAATAAAAAATGTATTGGATGGAGTAGATGCTTGTAAAAAATCAAAAGCAGATTTAATAGTAGCAGTAGGAGGAGGTTCTAGTATAGATACAGCAAAAGGAATATCAATAGTTATGACAAACCCAGAAAGAGCAGACATAAAGTCATTAAATGGAGCATCAAATACAGTAAATAGAGGTATGCCATTAATAGCACTTCCAACAACAGCAGGAACAGCAGCAGAAGTTACAATAAATTATGTAATAACAGATGAAGATGCAAAAATAAAAATGGTATGTGTAGACCCAAATGATATACCAATATTAGCAATTGTGGACTCAGAACTTATGGCATCAATGCCAAAATCATTAGCAGCAGCAACAGGTATGGATGCATTAACACACGCAGTAGAGGGCTATATAACAAAAGCACATAATGATATGTCAGATATGTTCCATATGCAAGCAATAAAGATGATATTTAAGTATTTACCGCTAGCCGTAAATGAAAAAGACCCGGTAGCAGTTGAAAAAATGGGTATGGCACAATATATAGCAGGTATGGGCTTTAGCAATGTAGGACTTGGAATAGTACACTCAATGGCACACCAATTAGGAGCAGTATATGATACACCACACGGAATAGCAAACGCAATGCTATTACCAACAGTAATGAGATTTAATGGAGAAGACTCAGCTACAGCTGGAAGATTTAGAGAAATATTAGTAAACATCGGAAGACCAGATGCAGAGCACTTAAATGACCAAGATGTTATAAACACATTTGTATGGATGATATCAGAACTTAGTAAAGCAGTAGGAATAACAACAACAATAAAAGATTATGGAGCAAAAGAAGAAGACTTTGAAATGCTAGCAGAAAAGGCAATGAACGATCCTTGTAAACCAGGAAACCCAAGAGAAGTAACAAAAGAAGACTTTATAGAATTATATAGAAGAGCAATGTGAGAATTTTAGGGACGGGGCATTTTTTGTCTCATTTTTAAAAAGTGAGAAAAAAAGGCCCGTCCCCAATTGTCGCAAAATTTCAAAAAATACTTGTAATTTTTGTAAAAATGTGCAATAATAATATTGTTATAAGAAAAAACGTAAAAAAGAGGAGTAAATTTATACTAGTTTTTAGAGAATAGAAGTTATAAGCTGTAAGCTTCTTAAATATAGGTAAATTGAAGGTAGCTTTTTTGTTAGTATTCTGAGAAACGTTTGATTTAAGAATATTCGGGTTACTCCGTTAAAAGTAAACAAGATATTATCTAATTGATTTCTATACTTGTTTTAATTTACTAAATACAAATAAATTGAATTTTAGATAATAATTAAGGTGGTACCGTGAGATATATAGCTCGCCCTTATTTTAGGGGCGAGCTTTTTGTAAATAGTAATATGAAAAAATAAAGGTTGTGAGGTTATGATAGAAATTAATAGTAAGAGGGAAGGTGCAGAGCTTACAAGTAAAAAGTTTAATGGAAAAGAAATGTTATACCAAGGTGGAGCTTGGAATAGGCACGCACCAATATTATTTCCGATAGTTGGAAGATTAAAAAATGATGAAACTATAATAAATGGAAAAGTTTATCATATGAAACAACATCGGATTTGCAAGAGATATGGAATTTACGGAATTAGAAAAAACCAAAACTTGCCATAAATATGTGTTAGAAAGCAATTTAGAAACAATGAAAATGTTTCCGTTTAAATTTGATTTATATGTAACTTATGAAGTAGAAGAAAACAGAGTTATTACTATTTATGAAGTAATAAATAAAGATGAAAAAGAAATGCTATTTGGAATAGGTGGACATCCTGCATATATTTGTGATTATTCAAGTGGTAATTATAGTATAGAATTTGAAGACAAAGAAGATAGTATAAAATTTTTTAGTCTAGATAATGGTTTAGTAATAGATAAAGAAACTAAAAATTTGTTAGAAAATAATTCTATATACTTAAACAAAAATAGTTTTGTAAATGATGCAATTATTATAAAAAATATAAAATCTAATAAAGTATTCTTAAAAGAAAAAAATAGGAAGATTTTAGAATTTGATTTTACAGGTTTTCCTTATCTTGGAATATGGGCAAAAATAGGAGCACCTTTCGTCTGTATTGAACCTTGGATGAATACTGCTGATAAAATAAGTTCAGATGGAAATTTTAGTAATAAAGAAAATATTTTAAAGTTAAAACCTGATGAAAAATTTAAGTGTAGTTATAGTGTTAAATTTTTATAAAATAAAATTAAATAAAAAGGAGAGATTATTATGTTAGAAAACAAATATAACCCAAAAGATTTCGAAGATGAATTATATGAAGATTGGGAGAAAAAAGGTTATTTCAAACCAAGTATGGATAAAACTAAAGAAAGTTTTTGTATTATGATGCCACCACCAAATGTAACTGGTAAATTACATATGGGGCACGCTTTAGACGATACAATTCAAGATATATTGATTAGATTTAAAAGAATGCAAGGATATAACACATTATGGCTTCCTGGTTCAGACCACTCAGCTATTTCAACAGAAATGAAAGTTGTAGAAAAGTTAAGAAAAGAGGGAAAAACAAAACAAGATTTAGGTAGAGAAAAGTTCTTAGATGAGTGCTGGGATTGGACAAAGCTTTATGGTGGAGAGATTCAAAACCAACAAAGAAAATTAGGTTGTTCTTGTGATTGGGATAGACGTAGATTTACCCTAGATAAAGGTTTGTCTGATGCTGTTTTAGAAGAATTTATTAATTTATATAAAGATGGTTACATTTATAAAGGGACAAGGATGGTAAACTGGTGTCCTAGCTGTAATACTGCAATTTCAGATGCGGAGGTTGAATATAAAGAAGAACAATCTCATCTATGGCATTTAAGATATAAAATTAAAGGTGAGGAAAAATATGTAGAAGTTGCAACTACAAGACCTGAAACAATGCTTGGTGATACTGCTGTTGCTGTTAACCCTACTGATGAAAGATATACAGATTTAGTAGGAAAAACGTGTATTCTTCCAATTGTAAATAGAGAAATACCAATTATTGCAGACGAATTTGTAGATAAAGAATTTGGAACAGGCTGTGTTAAAATTACACCTGCACATGACCCAAATGATTATGAAGCAGGAAAAAGAAATAATCTAGAATTTATTGAAGTATTTGATAGCAAAACAATAATGAGAGATTTAATGCCTGAAGTAGAAGGTATGAGAGCAATAGAAGCTAGACCTATTATTGTAGACAAATTAAAAGAATTAGGAGCTTTAGTATCTATAGAAGATTATACTCATAATGTTGGAACTTGTGAAAGATGTAAAACAAAGATAGAGCCTAGAGTATCAGAGCAATGGTTTGTTAAAATGAAAGATTTAGCAAAACCTGCAATTGATGCTATTAAAAATGAAGATGTCAAATTTATTCCTAAAAGATATGAGAAAATATATTTCAATTGGATGGAAAACATCCAAGACTGGTGTATCTCAAGACAATTATGGTGGGGACATAGAATACCTGCATATTATTGTAAAGATTGTAATCATATTAATATTGCAAAAGAAAGACCAGAAAAATGTGAAAAATGTGGTTCTATTAATCTAGAACAAGATAAAGATACATTAGATACGTGGTTTAGTTCAGCTTTATGGCCATTTTCAACACTTGGCTGGCCAAATAAAGAAGCAGAAGATTTAAAAACATTTTATCCAACTAATGTATTAGTTACGGCATATGACATTATATTCTTCTGGGTTGCAAGAATGGTATTTTCGGGATATTATGCAATGGGAGAAAAACCATTTAGTGATATATTAATACATGGAATTGTACGTGATAGCCAAGGAAGAAAAATGTCAAAAACATTAGGAAATGGTGTAGACCCAATAGAAGTTATTAATGAATATGGAGCAGATGCATTAAGATTTTCAGTATTATCTGGAACTACAATGGGAAATGATATTAAATATATGCCTGAGAAATTAGAGCAAGCATCTAATTTTGCAAATAAGATTTGGAATGCTGCAAAATTTATTATAATGAACAGACCTGAAGAAAAACAAATAATAGATTTTTCTAAACAAAATAATTTAGAAGAAAAATTACAAGTACAAGATAGATGGATATTAAATAAGTTAAATAAATTAGTAGATGAAATAACATTGAATATTGAAAAATATGATTTAGGTATAGCAATTGATAAAATTTATAACTTTATGTGGAACGAATTTTGTGATTGGTATATAGAAATGGCAAAAATAAGCTTATATAGTGATGATGAACAAGAAAAAATAAAAACATCATATGTATTAGATAAAGTATTTAGAACTTGTTTAAAATTATTAAATCCATTTATGCCATTTGTAACTTCTAAAATATATGATAATTTAGTAAAATATGATGATAAAGACTTAATGGTATCTTCTTGGCCTGAAAAAGAAAATATAGATTATGAAAAAGAAGAAGAGTTTATTGAAAAAATAAAAGATATTATTGTGGAAATAAGAAATATAAGAGCTACAAAAAATATCCATCCAAGTAAAAAATCTAGATTAATATTTATAACTAATAAATATCAACACGAAATAGAAGAAATAAAAGATATTTTATTAAAATTAGGATATGGTTCTTCTTTAGAAATAAAAGTAGATAATAAAGAAATTCCAGAAGATTCAATAAATATCATACAAGAAGGAATAGAATTATATATTCCACAAGAAGGTCTAATTGATAAAGAAGAGGAAACTAAGAGATTAGAAGAAGAAAAGAAAAGATTAGAAGCAGAAGTTTTAAGATGTGAGAAAATGTTATCTAACCCAGGTTTTGTAAATAAAGCACCAAAAGCTAAAGTAGAGGAAGAACAAGAAAAATTAAAGAATTACAAAGAAATGCTAGAAAAAGTATTAGAAAAATTAAAATAATAAAATATGGAATTTTAATAGTGAGAAGTTTTGTCGAAAAGTTTTAACAAATCGACAAAACTTCTTATTTTTTGCTCTTGGAAAATATTGTAAATAAGACTATAATAAATGTAAATATTTAGAAAGGAAGGAGATATATGGAATCTAAATTTTATGAAGAGGACAAGCTATTAGTTCTGAAAATTACATCTGAAATAGATGATTATGTTGTACAAGAGATAAGGAGGAAAGCAGATTATGAAATGGAAAGATATATGCCTAGAAAAGTTGTATTTGATTTTGATAATGTTACTTTTATGGATAGTAGCGGAATAGGTTTTTTAATAGGAAGGTATAAGTTTGCAAATATAATCGGAGCAAAATTAGAAATGACAAATTTAGGAAGTAGTATTAAGAGAATATTTGAAATGAGTGGGATATTAAAATTAATTCCAACAGTAGATTAAATCAGGATGTGTTCCAAACGCAACATAAATGTGTGAAAAGGAAACGTCCCCGAAAGGAGTTTTTATGTTTAATAATGAAATGAAATTAGAGTTTATTAGTAAGTCTTCAAATGAAGCTTTTGCAAGAGTGGCAGTGGCAGCTTTTGCTTCACAGTTGGATCCAACTATCGAAGAACTTGCAGATATTAAAACAGCAGTGTCAGAAGCGGTAACAAATAGTATTATTCACGGTTATGAGAAAAAACAAGGAGTTGTTAAAATATCAAGTTGGCTTACTGAAAATGAAATTATAATAGAGATTTCTGATAAAGGAAAAGGTATTGAAAATATAGAAATGGCAAAAGAACCTCTTTATACAACAAAGCCAAATTTAGAAAGGTCTGGTATGGGGTTCACAATTATGGAAAGTTTTATGGATAAAGTAGATGTGGAATCAATAGTAGGTCTTGGAACTAAGGTTACTATGTCTAAGACTATTAAACCAAAAGAAGAAAAAGATGAAGATGAGTTTAAAATGCTTATGTCAAATAATTAGTAATTAAAACTTAAAAACTTATATAAAAATATGTAAGAAAAGAGGTATGTATGTACGAAAATGACAAAGAGATTATTATAAAAGCTAAAAATGGTGATAAAGATGAGTTTGGAAAATTAATTGATAATAATAATGGGCTTATTTGGTCTATTGTTAAAAGATTCCAAGGAAGAGGTTATGAATTAGAAGATTTATACCAGATAGCCTGTATGGGTTTTATAAAAGCTATTAAAAGATTTGATACAAGTTTTGAAGTTAAACTCACTACATATGCAGTTCCATATATGATAGGTGAAATTAAAAGGTTTATTCGTGATGATGGACCTATAAAAATAAGTAGAAGTATTAAAGAATTAGGTTTTAAAATAAGAGAATTACAAAAAGAATATTTTTATAAAAAAGGAAGAGATATTAAGATAGAAGAAATTGAAAAAGAATTAAAAGTCTCTAAAGAGGATATTGTTTTAGCACTAGAGTCTACTATTAAACCAGAGTCTATTGAAGGAAGTAATAATAATATAAACAGTAAAAATGAAAAAACTATCAATTTAATAGATAAATTATCAACTGATAAAAATGAAGAAGAAATTATAACAAATAAAATTGTACTAAATGAATTGATTGAGAGTTTAAATGAACGTGATAAGAAAGTTGTTTTATTAAGGTTTTTTAAAGAAAAGACACAAAAACAAGTTGCTAATGTTTTAGGAATAACACAAGTTCAAGTGTCTAGAATAGAAAGAAGAATTTTAGACAGTATGAAATTGAAACTAAGTTCATAAAATAATAAATAAGTACAATTAATTTAAGGAGGTTTTCTTTTGAAAAAAGTTTTTATCTATTTTTTTGTGTTTTTACTTATTTTCTTTTTACTTCCTGCATTGCTTACCAAGAAAAATGTAGAGGCAAAGGTTAGTGATAATAAAGAGATTAATGCAACTGAAGAAGAAAAAGTAGAAAATTATGATTATAAAAATTATGGAACTATAAAATTATTACATTTAGAAACAAATGAAGTAGAAGAAGTTCCGATAGATACTTACTTAGTAAATGTAGTATCAGCCGAAATGCCTGCTGATTTTGAAATTGAAGCTTTAAAAGCACAATCTGTAGTTGCAAGGACATACACTATTTATAAAATACAAAATAAGAAACATGACAATGCAGATATATGTGATAATTCTGGCTGTTGTCAAGCGTGGATTTCTAAAGAAGAACGTCTTGCTAGGTGGGATGAAGGTGTAAGGGAAAGTAATTGGCAAAAAATAGAACAAGCTGTAAATGGTACTAAAGGTAAGATAATTACATATGAAGGAAAACCAATAAATGCATTTTTTCACTCAAACAGTGGCGGTAAAACTGAAGTACCTGTAAATGTTTGGGGTGGTACAGGTTATCCGTATTTACAAGTTGTGGAAACTTCTGGAGAAGATAATTATACACAATATAATTCAGAAGTAGTACTTTCTAAAGAAGAGTTATTAGAAAAGTTAAAAGTTAATTATTCTGATATTTCAATTGATTTTAATAATAATGATGATTTAAAAATATTAGAATATACAGATAGCGGTAGAGTTAAAACTGTGAAATTTGGTAATCACAACTTATCTGGAACAGAGACAAGAAGTTTATTTGGTTTAAGGTCAACTAATTTTGAGATTATTAAAGAAAATGATAATATTAAATTTTCAGTTAAGGGTTATGGACACGGTGTTGGTATGAGCCAAACAGGTGCAAATACATTAGCAAAAGAAGGAAAATTTTATGAAGATATAATAAAACATTTTTATATTGGTGTTGAAATTCAAGATATAAATAATCTATAGAATTTTTAACAAAAATGTATATTCTCCTCAAAATAGGAAATACTTGTATTAATAAAATATTTAAGGAGGATATTATGAGAGATATGAGAAGAAATAACAGGTTAAACAATAATAATAAAGATGCTATGCAAAATAAGATTATAATGTATTCTATTATAGGAATAGGAATTTTAACTATTATTTTAGTTGCTTTACTAATATATAGTAAAAATTTAAGTGAAGATATGGAAAATAATTTAGTTGATTTTGAAGAAATTGCAAATGTTCAAAATGATGAAAATACTAATACAAATACAGAAAGTGTTAGTACAGAAATTGGTAAGTCTGTAAATGAATCTTTAAATGAAACAAATACTACGAGTACAAACAATGTTAATAATACAATAAATGGAAGTACAAATACAAATACTGTTAAAGAAACAACAAAAAGTACTTCTACTGAAACTACTACAAATACAAACAAAAAAGAAGATGTAAAAGAAAGTAAAGAAAAAAAGAAAGAATTAGCTTTTGAAAAACCTGTAGAAGGTGAAATTATGAAAGTTTATGCTAAAGATAACCTAGTGTTTTCAAACACATTGCAAGAGTGGACAACTCATTTAGGAATAGACATTAAAGCAGATAAGACTACTGTTGTAAAATCCGCAGAAGCAGGAACTATTAAGACGATTAAAAATGACCCAAGATATGGTTTAACTATTACTATAGAACACGATAATGGTTATCAAACTGTTTATGCTAATTTATTAAGTTCTGAATTTGTAGTAGAAGGAGAAAAAGTAGAGAAGGGTCAAAGTATTGGAACTGTAGGAAATAGTGCTACTTTTGAAATTGCAGATGAAGCGCATCTTCATTTTGAAGTATTAAAAGATGGTGTTCAAATAGACCCAACTACAGTTATAAAATAGATATAAAAGAAGGTAATAAACCTTAAAAAGTTTTTTACTTTCTTTTTTTGTATTTATTTAGCAAAGATAATCAAAAAAGCTATTGACATAAATCGTAAATTATGATATTATGCCTACAAATTAATTCGAATTTTTAATCGCAGAAATTCTATCTAAATTCTAAAAAATAAAGAAAACATATAAAAAACTAAGAAAAAGAAAGTAAAAAGAGGAAATATGGGGCAATTTACTCTGATTTAAACTTGATTTCCTTAGTAAAAAAAGATACAATGAAAGGAGAAAATATGACAGATAATACAGCAGAAAATAAAGTCAAAGGAAAACAAGAACAAGATAAAATTTTAAGAAAATTATTGGAAGATAAAAGAGAAATCACACATTTTGTTGATAAATTTTTTAGATATAAAATATTTGTAAAAGATATAGAAAGATATAATGGAAAATTTGTAACAAGTTTTGGATTTAAAGTAAGAGAATCAGATATTATATATAAAATAAAGAGTACGGAAATATATATAATAATAGAACATCAAAGTACAGTAGATTATAAAATGCCCAAAAGGATATCAGAATATTGTATATGTTTAATAGATAGTAGGCAAACAAGCAAAAGTAAATTTTATAAAGCACCATTAATATTTCCAATAGTATTAAGTACATCAAAAACGATATGGGACGCACCATTAACAATAATACAAGAGGAAGATAATAATTATGGTTTTCCAGCCTTAAAATATCCAACATATAATTTAGTAGATATACAAAAAGTATCAACTGAAGAATTATTAAAAGATAGGATGGGTTTAACATTAGCAATGGCATTAGAAAAGCAAAAAACAAAAGAAGAATTAGAAAAAGTGATAGAATTTGTGATTAAAAGAGGAGTAAATGAAAATGAAGCGAATTGCCTAAAAATAATACTAGAAAATTCAAGCAAGATAAGAAATGCATTAGGAGATAAAAAAGAAGAATATAAAAAAATAATTAAAGGAGATGGTGATATGTCAAATTTTGAAGAATTATATATAGAATTATTAGAAGACAAATATAATAAAGGAGTTAGTCAAGGAGTTAGTCAAGGAATTAGTCAAGGAATTAGTCAAGGAATTAGTCAAGGAATTGAAAAAATAATTAAACAAATGATAAAAAATAAGATGGAAGATAAAGAAATAATAAAATATACAAATATTAGTAAAAAAGAATTAAAAAGATTAAAATTAGAAGTAGAAAAAAGTAAAATTGCATAATAAGAATATGTTACATATTTTAATAACATATACTAAAAGAAAACTATTAATTAAAAAATAAAGAGGTATATTTTTACTTCTTTATTTTTTGATATAGTATATTTAATGATATATTATATTAAAAAATACAGATTGAAATGTTTTTTGGAGGTAAAACGAAATGTTTGGAAAAGAAAAAATCATAAAAACTCTAAACATAGAAGGTATGAGTTGTATGCATTGTGTAAAAAAAGTAGAAAATGCATTAAAGGAAGTAAAAGGAGTAAAATCTGTAAAAGTAGGCTTAGAAGATAAAAAAGCCATAGTTACTTTAAAAGAAAATGTAGATTTTGAGCTTTTAAAAAAAGCAGTTGAAGATGCTGGTTATGAAGTTAAATAAAATTAATAAAAGTTTAATAATTCATAAAAATAGCTAAAAATTAACAAAAATAGAAGAAATTTACATAAAAAATGATAAATTTTATATTAAATTATTGCAAAAACTATTAATAAATAGTATAATAATAAAGGTAGCTAAATAAATATTAACAAGAATACTATTTTTTAAGAAAGAGGTAAAAAAATGGATTATTTATATATACTAAGAGAAGCGTTAGTATGGATAATAACAATATTTTGGTTATATCAAGTTTTAGTTAGCTTATGTTCTTTAGTTAAAATAAAAGATAAACCATTAAAAGTAAAAAAAGACCATAGATTTATGGCTATAATACCAGCACATAATGAAGAAGCTGTTGTTAAAAACTTGATAGATAGTTTGAAAGCACAAAATTATAATAAAGATTTATATGATATTTATGTAATAGCAGATAATTGTACAGATAATACTGCAAAAATAGCAAAAGAAGCAGGAGCGATTGTTTATGAAAGATTTAACCCTGCTAAAAAAACTAAGGGATATGCTTTAGATTGGTTTTTACAACAAAAAATAAAAGAAAATGCTCCATATGATGCTTTCTTTGTATTTGATGCGGATAATATAGTAGACCCAAATTTTATTAAAAATATGAATAAAAAATTATGCCAAGGAGAAGATGTAGTACAAGGTTATCGTGATATTAAAAACCCAACAGATAGTTGGATAACAGCAGGTTATGCATTATTCTATTGGACAATGCACAGATTTTACCATTTAGCAAGATACAATATAGGTATGTCACCATTATTAAATGGTACAGGTTTTATGGTAAGATTTGATGTTGTAAAACCACAAGGATGGGATACTGTAACATTAACAGAAGATATAGAATTTTCATTAAAAAGAATAATAAAAGGTAAAAAACTAGGTTGGGCAACAGATGCAATTGTTTATGATGAACAACCAGTAGGTTTTAAACAAAGTTGGTCTCAAAGAAGCAGATGGACTGTTGGACATATGCAATGTATAAAAGAATACACTAAAGACTTAGCAGTAGCTGCTAAAGAAAATAAGACAATGATGAATTTTGACGGTTTATTATATATTGTAGGAAGTATACCAATGTTTGTTATAACAATTGTTTTATTATTAACAAACTTCTTAATGTATGCAGGAGAAGGGATGACACAATCAGAACTGATAATAAATATTATAAGATATTTAGTACCAACATTTTTATTACCAATAGGAACAGCAGTTATAGCAATGTTTTTAGACAGAAGACCAATTAAACCAATGTTAAAAGGATTAGCTTGTTATCCATTATTTATGGGGTCTTGGCTTCTAATAAACTTTAAATGTTTATTCAAGAGAGAAACAACATGGGAAAAAATAAACCATGTAAGAGATATAAAAATTGCAGAAGCAGGTTTACAAGAAGAAAGAAATTAATGTATGAAAAATATAAGTTGGTTTTTAAAAAGCCAACTTTATTTGATTTTAGGAGATGTTTATGGGAAAAATAAAGAATAATTTAAATAAAATAATATTAGTTCTTATAATAATATTACAAATTATATTATATATATTTATAGGAACAAAAAAAGAATATTTCCATATGGATGAAGCATATTCATATGGGTTAATGAATTACGATAAAATAAATATTACTGATAATGAAGATTTCTTAAATAATTGGCACAATAAAGATTATTTTATAGATTATTTATCAGTAAATAGTGATGAAATATCTGATTTTTTAAGTGTATATATAAATCAAAAAAATGATGTTCATCCACCACTTTTTTATTTATTGCTTAGAATATTTTCTTTAAGTACAATTGATAGTTTCTCAAAATGGACAGGGCTTAGTTTAAATATTTTAATAGGAATAGGAATTAGTATTTATGTATATAAAATATCAAAGAAATTATTTTCATCAGAGAAGTTAGCATTACTTGTAACTGCTATAAATGCTTTCTCAATGGCAATGATGGAAAATATGATGTATATTAGAATGTATGCACTTTTAACTTTTACAATATTATTATATACAGACATATTCTTGAAATTATATAAAAAAGAAAGTATAAGAAAAAAAGATTTGGTATTATTAGGTGTAAGTTTAATAATAGGTGGACTTACTCAATATTATTTCTTTATATATGTAATGGGAACATTTTTAGTTTTAATATATAAAAGTATTAAAACAAAAGAATATACATATTTAAAAAAATATATAATAACAGCAATAATCTCAGCTATAATATATTTATTAGTGTTTCCGTTTTCAATAAACCACGTATTTTTTGGATATAGAGGACCAGGAGCTATAACTCAAGGTATGAATATCAAAGATATATTAACTGGAATTGTTACATATATAAATATTATTGATAAAAATATATTTAATTATTTAATTATACCTTTTATTATATTAGTAATTGTAATTGCATTTATGAAAAAGTCAATTAATAAACAAAAGGGAATAAAAATAGAAAATGAAGAATTAAAAGATAAAAATAACAAAATAGGAATATTTATAATAATACCTATGGTTATGTATTTATTAATAGTTAGTATTATAACACCATATAAAGAATTAAGATATATATTACCAGTGTGTCCGATAATTGTTATTACTACTTGTTATTTATCATATCTATTGCTTAAAAAATATTATACTAAAAAAGCTATTTTAGTAATATTAGGAGTATTATTTATAATAATAGAATCAACTGTATGTTTAGTAAATAACAAACTTGATTTTACATTTGAAAAACATAATCATATTGCAGATAGAATAAAAGAAAAAAATGCACCTATTTTATATATTTTTAATACTGGAAATAATAGATTTTTAGATGATATTTACTTATGTACATTATGCCCAGAGACTTATATTTTAGATGTAAATAATTTATCAGAAGAAAAATTAAGGGAAGTATTAAAAGATAAGAATCTTGAAAATGGTTTAATTATTATTTGCAATGAAGGCTTTGATAAACAAGAGGTAATAGATGATTTTAAAAATGTTTCTGGACAAGATATGGAACATATACAAAGAATGAACGCTTGTGATATTTTTTATTTAGATAAGTTTTTGGTAAATTAGAGGTGGAAAATTTTGAAAATGTAGTGTTACAATTGATGTGAAACAAAAATAATAAAAATTGAATAAGTGATTCAAATCATATATAATTAAGT
>CALXHF010000004.1 GCA_944388035.1 uncultured Clostridia bacterium
CTTGATTACCTTTCATTAAAACAAATCCTCCTATCGTTCAACCCTTCACAATTCGTATATATCCAAATTGCTACTATGGTATCTGCTGACTTCTGATATTTCATTCTAATATCACTATTAGCATTTTCATATCTATTTCAAGATATTTCCAAAATACCAGACCTCCCCAGGTAAGAACAACAACCTTCATCTCATATATCTGCCACATTTACTGTATGAGCTTCGGATAGTTACTAGGGCTTTGCTTTGTTTAGCAAGCTCGCCCAACTCAATTCAGCCTTATATGTGATTTCTGTTCGTCAGACCGAGATTTTGCAACTCTGGCTTCTTTCAGATTCCTCCTCACGAAGGACACCCTTGCCATTTACTAACAGTTCGCCACTATCAGGCACTGTATGGGACTTTCACCCACAAGTTGTTGCCCATGCTGGGCACACTAAAAAAGCAGCAGACTATGAATTATATCATAGTCTGTTGCTTTTTATAACTTTCAATAACTATAATCTTAATAATATCAGGTATATTATAATTGATATTATTATAATTATTATGATGAGCATTATTTGCAATTCATATTTATAAAAAAAATCTATTATTTTATATTTTAATTTTTTTACAAATAGAATTACATTAGAATTTTTTATTTTTGAAAAATGTTTTGTTTTTCTATTTGGAACATTTAATTTAATTCTATTTAAAGAATTCTTACATTTTTCCTTTACATTAGAAAAGGAAAGTTGAACTTCTTGCCATTTTTCGTCAATTTGGTATTTATATTTAGTATTATAATTATTTTGAAACTCTGCAAATTTTTCTTTTAATATTGGTGAAATTTTAGCAATACCTATCCCTATAAAATATATCAATTGCTGTATTGCTATTATAAAAATTTTAAATAAAAATACAATTCCTTTACCTATTAAAATAATAATATTCCAAATAAAAAACCACTTTATAAACTCATCAAAAAAATTCCGTTCATTATTTTCGCTCATTTTTCTTCCTCCACATATAGATAGCTTTGAAAGTTAAAGTTAGGGGTACTACAAATAGTAATACCCCTAACTCATTATGCTATTTCTCCTTAACTCAACCTCATTCTATAAACTTGTGTACTATTTTGTATGAACAAATATGTACAAGCATTTTTCATATCCTCTCTGATAAAAATTTTGGAATCTTTATTTACGACTCCAATATTTATCTGACTGACTGTTGACTCTTCAACTGTTTTACCTGATTTCAAGAACAGAACTCTTTTATCAGCTGGAATCACAAGCATCCAGTTGAAATAGATACTATTCTTAAGATTGAGTCCTCCGAATGAAAACGCTCGGAATTGTTTGAGAACTCTTCCTTTACGTCTGACTATATAACAGTCATATCCATTCGAATTTCTCCTTTTGTTGATTACACACCAATTTTTACTTATGCTATCATACTTGATAGCTCTTGGGAACTGTTCCATCAGCTGTTTTTTCTGCTGACCGTTAACCTTGATATCCAAATGCCCAGCTCCATTTATTGCACATATACAGTAATCTCCATTTCTATTAATCTCATAGATAAATGGATTATCCTCTGCATTTGCAACTGTTACTGCGCAATTATCAACAGTCATATAGACTTTAATCAGCTCGTTTTTACCATTCACATAGAATAAATAATCTCCACTGATTTTTAGTCTTGAACTCTGCTTTAAAATAATAGCTGAATACAATTTCTCTCCAGCTTTATTGCAGATTTCCAGATTACAGGCAGGATTATTAGAATCTCTACACTTCTTTAATTTCTCTCCAAATGAACAATTCCCATAAAGAGAATTAAATTTTCCAAAGAGAGTATAAAAGAACTGCTTTATTCTACTTATTGCCCTAACGCTAATGGTAATCCCATTTCCCAAAAAATACATTTCCTTTACACGAGAATCAACCTCTTTTTCTATTGTACTTCCATCTGAATTAATGTGAATAGCCTTTTCATTAAAGTCAAAATAGGTTGAATCGTCTATAACCTTTCTGACTTCATTATCTGGAAATATTGCATATCTTCCATACGAAATCGAAGTTACGCTATAAGTTCTAAATGTTTCTAAGGCATTTTCACTAGAAGACTTACAGACTGGACATTTTGAATATCTTGAAGAATTGTAATAATGACCTTTTTTACACTTTTTCAGGCTTTTCCTCGTTAATTCGAGTGAATCCAAGATATTAAATCTTTTTCCACCTTCAAAGATTTTTAGGAAGTCATTTTGCAATCCCTCAGACATCCATGCTACATGTTCAATCTTAAAGCTGTCAAGTTTTTTCAGATTATGATTACCAATAATTGAAATACGATTCAATGCTTTTAAAGGTTGATCATAATCACGTGCAAGTGGATATACACCATCAAATGGATTAAATCCAACAAGCATTTCAAAAACAACAACAGCTAATGAGAAACAATCGGACTGTTGTGTGTATTGGTCAATAACAACGCCATTTGCACTAAAGTCCCTTACTTGAGGGTCAATGTACTCAACTCTTCCTGTTTTATCGGCTTCATATCGTCCTTCAATTCCCCATGTATCAGTATCACATACAAAAACATCTCCATCTCTTGTCATGAACTGATCGGCATGGAAATCACCGATAATAATTCCTTCTGAGTGTAAATCTTTTACAAGTTCTGCTAATTTACACGCTATGTTAAGAATTTTTCTCTCATCCATTGTGTGTTTTCTAGCCTTAATTTGAAAATCTTTAAGACTTACACAATTTTTAAGCATAGGCATTGTGTATCCACAGCATCTTCCATTGCATCTAATGATTTCTTCTGGCAATGCAGCATTTGGGAAACGACTCTTATATTTTACCAGCTCCCTAAGTTTTGCTTCCTTTTCCCGAATATTAGAATAATCGGTAAGTGCAAATATCTTAATTACTTTTTCGTTCTTGTCATCATAGTAAATAATTGATTGATCTCCAACTGGTCCTTCGGTAAGTTTACTAAGAAAATTAAGATAAGACTTTTTGCTTGCAAAATCGTAACGCATAATTTCCTCCTATCATAGAGTTTCTTTTTTGTGGGATATAGCATATGATTGGTAGATCTTACTACCGTTGTCAAAGTTCTTAGTTAAGAATTTTGAAAAAACTCTTTAACTGCAAATATTTTATCATTTTTTGTCATTTTTGTCAATATTATGTAAATGTAAGCTGCTATTAGCAA
Organism: uncultured Clostridia bacterium; assembly: GCA_944388035.1. GTDB lineage: Bacteria > Bacillota > Clostridia > TANB77 > CAG-508 > CAG-269. Next base: position 3,217 of record CALXHF010000004.1, read on the forward strand.
TATTGTTAATTAATATTTTATTATAATTAGAAAAGAAGCCCAAATATGGACTTCTTTTCTATAGCTCATTTCAAGACCACTTTTTAATAATCCTACCTATAAATCGTGTACTCTCAGGAACATATGCGATGAGATTATCACTATTTATTATATAAAAAGCAAATATCTCAGCAAAATATTCTTTCTCAGAAGAAATAGCATAGTAAAACTCTTTTTCAAGTTTATAAAAGTTTACTAACCTCATTTTTTCTGAAAAGCACACTTTTTCAAAGTAATTTTTATGGCTAGCAAAATTTTCTTTGTAGTCTAAATAGTGTCCGAATTCATGCAATGTGGTCTTTTTGATATCTGGTGCTGAACTTCTTATAATTATCTTCTTATTGAAGCTCGAACACAATCCATAAATAGAATTCCCCTCAATTTCTTCATGAGAAATCCTTATTTTCCACCTATCATTTATAAATCTTCGTTGCAATTTAATAGGCAGCAGCAAAAAAGCATCTTTTACACTCTCTACTTGTTCATTAATTACATCCCGACCTATTTCAATATAATTAGGTAATTGAGAAATATTTTCATTAAAAATTTCACCAGTTACCCATTTTTTTAAGTAAAGATATAGTGATGATAGTTTTTTGCTTGTATAATTTCCTTCTGTTTCTATAACAAACGAAAACATTTCAGCAAATATTTGTATTTCGTCATAATGGAAAACTCCTCTAAAGGTCATAAATAGTCTAATTTCATTTTCTCTATCTTTTATAATTTGATTAAATGTTTTTGAGTTTTGAAGATTTGCATACTCGATATAGACATAACAAGCCATAGCTTTCCAAATAATATTGTCCAATACAGTAGGAATAGATATGTTAATCCATATCTTTTTATCATTTCCATTAGCAAAATACTGCACAAATGCACCACCACATTCTTCAGGCATATTGTCAGTTATAATCAATTGCCACATATCCTCCATGAAACGCTTTTTCCAAAATACAGGCACTTTTCCTAATTGCTTGTTTAAAGATTCAATTCTCCTTTTATTTAGAGTTTTGGAATGAAGTATTGGAGCTCTTTTTGAACTATTAAACATAACAACTCCTCCTTATGGTCGAAACAAGCTATTTATTAAGTTATACACCATATATATTATCATTTTTAAAATATTATGTCAAGTTTCATCTCCTACCTAGATTCTTCTTTTTCGTTTTCCATTTGTTGCTCGCATCTTTCAAAATTATCAAAATATACTATTTTGCCATCATTAATTCTTAATAAGCATTCATTTCCAAAATAAGACGCTCCACAGTCTATGTTAACATATCCTTTTGAAATTTCTATCATTCCATTTGTTGGAGTATGACCTATAATCGAATACACATTATTTTTACCTATTTCTTCATCTTTCCAAACTTCACCACTTTGATCTGTTTTTTGATCTCCTTTTCTTGTCCAAACTGCCATTTCTAATTCTTTTTGCCTTCCTGTTTCAAGAAAATCTTTAACGCTTTCTTTTTTCTTGTTTGTATTTTGTATTGCCTTTGCATGTACTAAATAAAGTTTTTCATGATCTGCATTGATTTCTTTATATACTAAAGAGTTTAACAATAAATTTCTTATTTTGTTCTTTTCCTGATCTGGTAATTTTTCAAATTCTTCTTTTGTTTTTTTGCCTCCATTACTCTCAGAAGTCCATATTTTTTCAACTTCACTATTTCCTAAAAACAAAGCTTGTATCATCATATATTCATGATTTCCAACAAAAAATTCAACTTGACCATTTTCTTGTCGTTTTGCTATATCTTGTAAAATTTTCATTCCATCTGGTCCTCTATCTATAACATCTCCTAATATGTATAACTTATCATTTTCTCCAATTTTATCTATTATATCTTTATAGACTTCATATTGCCCATGTAAATCACTACAAACATATTCTTTTGGGGTTATTACATCTTTATTATTATTTTCAATTCCTATTCCATTTTGCTTCATTATTTTATTTATTTGTTTTATTTTTCTTTTATCTCTTATATGATCTAACTCTGATTTATATATATTCAATAATCTACTATAAGCATTTTTATCATTGAGTATTTTAGAATATAATTTTTTAGCTAAATTTATCTTAGGCTCAATAATTATATTCCCAAAATCATCTTTTATCCCTTCAAAGCAAATATCTCCTAAATCTTTTAATAATTCTTGACTAAATTGTTCCCCTTTATTAAATCTATCCATCATATCATTAAATATAATATCAAATTCTTTTTTATTTGTATAACTCCCTATTGTACGTCTGTAAACGCCATTTTTCATATCTTCTTTAAGTGTTAATAATTTAATATCATCATTTTTTGTACTTAAACCTAAATCTTGAATAGCTTTTGAATATTCTTCGGATGTTTTTAATTTTTTATATAAAGATGTTTCCTTTTTCAAATTTTGTTCTTTTAATTTTTCAAAATATTCTCTTTCTATTTTCTCACTATTTTCATTATAATATTTTTTTATTTTATCTAATCTTTGTTGATTTATGTGAATGCTTCCATTTTTATTTTCATCTATTTTTCTATTTAAAATATATGTATAATAACAATATCTATTATTATCTTTTGATATTATCTCCTTATCTTTCCCTAATACTCCATCTTTATATAATCCACTAATATAATCAAAAATCAAAACACTATACTTTGCTTTTCTACCTATATTTTCACTTAGTAAATTTATTGCTGGAATATTATCAAATTCATTCAATATATCATATAAAAAATTTTTTACATCACTATCATCGTTTTCTTTTAAATAATTAATTAGATTATCTATTATAGGAATAATAGCTCCTTTTTGATATTTCGTAATATTATCCATTTTATTACTTTTATTAATTATATTATTTATCTCATCCTTTGATAATTTTTTAAATAATACTTCTTTTTTTGAAACATTATTTATATTTATTTCTTTTGAATTTTCTATTATCTCTCTTAATTGTTCATCTCCTATTATATTTATTTTTTCAAAATTACCTGTTAAAATATTTTCTTTAAAATAAACTCCATCAATAATACCTTTAGATAGACTTTTTCTTAATTCTCGTTTATTTAATTTAATTTCTAATCTTTTTAAAAGATTTTTATATAACTCTTTTGCATATTTTTTGTTTCCATTCATGTATTCATTTCTAATTAACAATTGTTCCAAGTTGTATTTTTTTAAAAGATACATTTTCGTAATTTCTTTAAAATCTTTAACATTTCCCTTTTCTAATTCTCTTTTAGCTATTAATTTATAATATCTTTCATTTTCATCATTTAACAAAAATTTCAACTTATCAATACATAATTTTGCTTCTTCATATTTTCTTTTATTCATATACCATATTGCACATTCTTTAATATCTTTTTCTATATCTGTTAATTCTTTACTACCATAATAAATTTTATTTTCTTTAGCATTATTCAATAAGAATATTGCATTATTATATTTTTTGTCTATTTCTAATTTAAAGTCTTTTTTTATTTCTTTTTCCTTTATTATTTTTTCAAAAAAACTTTTATCTTCTTTTATGATTGCTCCTAATTTTCTTTCTGATTTTAGCACTCTTTTCATTACTCTTCTTTTAAAAAATCCTAATGAAGATTCTCTTCTATCATGTTCTAATAAAAATGGTAACCTTTTATTTTCTTTTATACAATTAATATATTTATAAATTTCATTATTATCATTCAGTGCATATATAATTATTGGATTTAATTTTCTTTCTAATATTTTTAACTGAAAAATATTAGAAGTTAATTCTTTACATTTTTGTCTTATTTTTAAATTATTATATATTTTTGATTTATCTCGCAATATTTTTACTAGACTTTCTTCATATTTTTCTCCATTTTTAGTAGAAAAAAATACTTTACCTATTTTTTCTATTATTTGAATCTTCATTATATTATTATTTATATTAATTTTTTTTCTATTCATATATATTTTACTCCTTATTCTTAAAATAAAGGGGGGAAAATAACTTTCCCCCCTCCCCTTTATCAAGTAGACAGCCTGACTAGAAATAACTTTCGTTATTTCATTGCTCTTTCAGATACAAACCTCATAAGTCGCCTCAGTTTGTGATCATCGTCAATGGCGATCGGTTCGGTCATAAAATCGCTACCAAGCTGTTCCATGTCTACTCCCTTAAATGAAGCAACGAGATAAGGAATATCACGCTTCTTCAATTCATTCAAGTAGTTCTGAACAACTTTTACATCACGATACTGTTCCGAACCATTTTCACCACCATCAGTGAAAATCAACATAACACCCTTGACCTTTGTAGTAGGCTTCAAAGTGTCATACTGGCTGATCATGTTCTTGCAGCTTTCTACAACAGCATCATACAACCGAGTTGCAGTTTCATCTGCATCGTATGAAGTGTCAATACACTCTCCATACTTAAACGGTCGCATGTCCAAGCTGGAACCAAAGAATGTCATTGCAGTTTGGATGCATTTTACTTCTTTAGAGCCATTTACGACTCTCTTTACATCACCAAGTCCCTGCCTGACGGCATCTTCGAGTCCATTGAAGTACATGGAAGTTGATTTGTCGATTAGCAGATAAAGAAGTGCCTGTTCGGCATCTCTAACTTCATCGACAGAAACATTGCCCTTGATGCCTTGCTGAACTTTAACCTCCTCTTCAGGTTCGGAATCTTCCTCAGCATTAAGGTACATATCCAAGTCCTTAATGTAGTCCTGATCGATGCTTGCCATAATTAGCCATTCCCTTCTTTAGTAGAAATTTATTACTGTCTGCTTGATTTAGGTTTAAGCAAATATTCAATTGTGAGCATATTATATCACTTATGTAAACAATTGTCAACAGTTTTCTGCTATTTTTTTGCCATTTCCTTATTATTCTCTGATATTATGTAAGAAAGAGGGCTCTATTTAAGAACCCTCCTCTTCCCTATATCAAATAGATAACATTGTTGAAAAAATCTTATTATTGCACTGCTTTTGGGGACACAAATCTCATAAGTGTACGTAATTTACTAACATCATCAATACTTCTGGGTTCAGTATTGAAATCTCTACCAATATGATTTAAATCTGCCACACCAAATGCAGTAACAATATATGGAATATCGCGTTCTGTTAATTCATTCAAATATGTTTGAACATCTTTAGCTTTGCGATATTGCTCAGAACCGTTATCTTCTCCATCTGTAAAAATCAACATAACGCCACTTACCTTTATAATAGGTTTCAAAGAATCATATTGACTAATCATATTCTTGCAGCTTTCTACTACAGCATCATATAACCTAGTTGCTGAGCCATCTACTTCGCACGAAGTGTCAATATTCTCTACATACTGAAATGGGTGCATATCTAAATTAGAACCAAAAAATGTAATGGCAATTTGGATATGCTTTTCTTCATAAGAGCCATTTATAACTTGTTTAATATTTTCAAGACCTTGCCTAACCTTTTCTTCGAGATCACCATACATTGAGTATGACTTATCAATTACTAAGTAGAGAAGTATTTGCATAGCATCTCTAACCTCATTAAAGGCTATATTCCCCTTGATTCCTTGTTGAATTTCAACAACCTTTTCATCTTCAGAATTGTCTTCAGCATTAAGATACATATTAAACTTATTAATGTAATCCTGATCAATGCTTGTCATAATCAGCTCATCCTTTCATTTTGCTTACTGTTTCACTATCTACTTGATTAGGGATAAACAATATTTAATTGTAATTATATTATACCACTTATGTAAAATTTTTTCAATGTCTTTTGCAATTTAATCTTTTTTACATTTCATTTAGATTCTAGTATATTTTCTAATATCAAAAAAGAATACTAAAAATAGATTTATAGTATTCTTCTCAAACCTAATAATCTGATTAATTTTCAAACTTTTTAAGTATACATATTTATTACTGTAATATTTGTATAATTTTTAATAACAGATGTCAAAATTTATTTTATCTAATTTCTTCATGTTCATCTTTCATTTGCTGTTTGCAACCTTCAAAATTATCAACATACATTACTTTACCATCATTTATTCTCAACAAACACTCATTTCCAAAATATGATGATCCACAATCTATATTTACATATCCTTTAGCTAAATCAATTGTTCCACTTGTTGGTGTGTGCCCTATAATTGTAAATTCATTGTCTTTACCTATTTCTTCATCTTTCCACACTTCATCATTTTCACTAGATTTCTTATCACCTTTTCTTGTCCAAACTGCTGTTTCTAAATCTTCTTGTCTTTCTGTATTAAGAAGATCTTTAACTCTTTCTTCTTTTTTGTTTGAATCTTGTATAGCTTTCGCATGTACAAGATGAATCTTTTCATCACCTGTATTGACTTCTTTATATACTAAAGCATTTAATAATAAATCTTTTATTTTTCCTTTTTCTTCTACTGATAATTTGTCAAAATCTTCTTTTGTTTTTTTACCTTCATTGCTATCAGAAGTCCATACCTTTTCAACTTGTTTATTTCCTAAAAATAATGATTGTAACATCATGTATTCATGATTTCCCATGAAAAATTCAACTTGACCTTTTTCCTGTCGTCTTGCTATATCCTGTAAAATTTTTATTCCATCTGGGCCTCTGTCTATTGCATCTCCTAAAATATATAATTTATCATTTTTTCCAATACTGTTTACTATTTTCTCATAAATTTCATATTGTCCATGTAAATCACTACAAACATATTGATTTATAGTTGCTTTATCCCTAATAACAATTTCGCTATCTCTTCTGAGCCCTTTTTCTTTTATTATTTTATCTATCTGCCTTATTTTTTTCTTGTCTGCTATAGGATTTAATTCTAGTTTTCTTATGTTTAATAGTCTACCGTAAACTTTTTTATTTTCTTCAATATTGGTTATTTTAGAATATAGTCTTTTTGCTAAATCTATTTTTGGCTCAATAACTCTATTTTCAAAATTATCACTAATCCCTTCATAACAAATATCTCCTAAATCTTCTAATGCCTTTTTGCTAAATTGTTCTCCATTATTAAAACGTTTTATTATTGTATCAAACAAGCGTTCATACTCCATTTTATTTGTAAAACTTCCTATAGTACGTCTATATACACCATTTTTCAAATCTTCCTTAATTGTTAGTAATCTAATATAATCATTTTCTGTGCTTAAATTTAAATCTTGAATAGCTTTTGAATATTCCTTAGATGATTTTAATTTTTCATATAAAGATGCTTTCTTTTTTAAATTTTGTTTTCTCAATATTTCCAAATATCCCCTTTCTATTTTTTCACTATTTTCATCATAATATTCTTTTATTTTTTCTAATCTTTGTTGGTTAAGTTGGATATTTTCACTTATATTTTCTCCTATTTTTCTATTTAAAATATATGTATAGTAATATTTTTTATTATCATCTTTAGGAATTATCTCTCTTCCTTCAGTAGATATACCATCTTTATATAAACTACTAATATAATCAAATATTAATACATTATATTTTTGGTTTAACAAATTTATTGCTGGAATATTCTCAATTTGTTTTAATGTTTCATCTAAAAATTTTTGGACATTTTCATCATCATTTTCTTTTAAATAATTAACCGTGTGGTTTATAATAGGAATAATTGCACCTTTTTGATATTTTATAATATCACTCATTCTAAGACTTTTGTTAATTACATCTTTTATTTCATCTCTCGATACTTGTTTACTAGGTTCAGTTTTCTCTTTTTGATTATTTTCTTTATTGATATTTTTATCATTCTCTTTTTCAATAACTGATTGTCTTAATTGTCTTCTAGAATCATTTGCTTTTGTCCTTATTTTTTTAGCAGATCCTATTAAATCTGTTAATTTCTGCTTTCCTTTTGACTTAAGTGTTCCTAATGTTGCACCAATTACTAACTTTTCTAATTTAGGACTTCTTATTTTTCTTTTCTGTCTTTTTCCTAACAAATTATTTTGATGTTTTGTTCCGTTGTTTACTGGTGGATTTATTAATGGTTCTTGTTGTTCCTCTTCTTTTAACTCTATTGTTTCTAATTCTGAATCTAAAACATTGGATTGTTCATTTGGTTTTTTAATTTTAAAACTTTCATATAATCTTGATAATATTTTTTCATTTACCGTATTAGGATACTTCTTTTCTATTTTTGCTATCCTTTGTTTTAAACTATTATTCTCAGCCTCATTCAATTCTTTACCTTCAAACTCCTTAAAAGCCATTTTTAATTCTGTTCTTGCTTTTATTTTTTGTTTAGTTAATTCATTTGACTTGTCTATTTTCTTTTCCATATTTCTTAACACTTGTAACTTTGTAGGATTAGCAACTTTAGTTCTCTGACGTGGCATTACATTAGACGTTGCCATTGTATTATTACTTAATTGTGTATTATTTGATATTTTAGGTAAATCTGGCATATAACGAATATAGCTTCGTGAAATTAATCCACTATTATGCACAAATTCATTTTGAACAATTGGTACTCTGCTTAATTGTTTTGTTGTTCCTATATATTTATTGTTATCCTCATATTTTTGAGTTTTAATTACATTAGAAGATATTACAGGTTCTTCTCCTCTTATCTTTGCAGATATATATATTTTTGCAATTTCTAATTTTCTGTCTATTTCCGTATCAATATCTTTAACTTCTTTTATACTTTTTCTTATACTTTCAATATATAAGTTTGGATTATTATAATTATTAGCTACACTATTTAATTTTTCTATTTCTTCATTTGTGTTATATCCAAGTCTTGATAATTCTTCATTATTTTTTAATATTAACTTTCCATTATTATCTATATCAAATGCTTCTTGATATATTTCATATTCCTTTTGTATTTTTTCTCTTGCTTCTTTTATTGCTTCTTCCTCATTTATTTCATGTTCATCTAATAAACTATCAGATATAGCATCTATTAGTTCTTCTTCTATTTCTTCTTCTATTCTCTGGATTCTTTCTTCTAATTCTTCCTGTGTTTCATTTTCCTTTTTATTCCATTCCTCTAAATTAATATCATCTATTTGATTTATTATTTCTTCTATTTCCTTAAATTCTTCCAACATTTTTGTTCCCCCAAAAAAACATAATTTCTTTTATATTATACCAAATTATCGAAGTTATGTCAATTTGTTTTACATTTACTTGGTAAATAGTTTTACTGGTTTTTATAAAAATTAAATTCATCAACATTAACTTGATTTATTATATTTTTATTGCTACAACCATTTCATTGCTTTCTACAATATTTATTATTCCATTGTATTTATACTTTGCATTTGTAAAATAGACCTCATATCCATATTCTTGAAATTTATCTCTTGCTAATATCAAAAAAGCATTTTCATCTTTCTCAGAAATATTAAGTTCAATCTTTACTTCATAATAAGTACATATTATTTTATTAGCATTTGACTTTAGTTTATTTTTCAAATATGTATTTATTTCTTTAGTAATTTTAATAATACCTCATTAATAGGTTCAGATGGTCTATGTTCTCTTATTTGTTCGTTTCTTTTTTCTAATAGTGCATCTACAATAAGTTTTCTTTCTTCTTCGTTAATCTTAATTTTTATTTTTTTCATCCTATTTTTCTCCTATGATTATTTTACTATATTTTCTCTCAAATCTTTTTCTTTGTCAATATAGTCTAATATTCAATTTTCTTTATCGTGTTGATTCATTTTATTATCTTTTTCAGTTGTTGTGCCATCATAGTAGCACCATCTGCTGCAAGATCTTCTTGTAGGTTTGCAATTGGATCTCCTTTTGCTGCAATATATGCTGCAGTAAATGGTACTCCTGCTGCAGACTGTGGGTATACATCTACTCCATGGTCTGTATAATATGCACTTAACCCTGCTTTTTCTATTTCTTCAATTGTAGCATTTTTTGTTAATTGATGCACAATTGTTCCTACCATTTCAAGGTGTGCAAGCTCTTCAGTGCCAATATCATTTAAGATAGCTTTTGCTTTTTGGTCAGGCATACCAAATCTTTGTGATAGATATCTTAAAGAAGCGGCAAGCTCACCATCAGGACCACCATATTGTGAAATTATTACTTTAGCAAGTTTTGGGTCAGTACATTTAATATTAATTGGGTATTGTAACATTTTATTATAAGTCCACATATTATCTATCTCCTCCTTCCCAAGGCCAAGGTTCTTCAAGCCATCTCCACTTATTACAAGGGTAAGTTATAGTAAGAGGCCCATAAACCTTTTGATACATATCTCTTAAATTTTTTAATTCATTACAATATTTCTTATGCAAGCAAAGTGCTTTTTTGTCCTCTGGATGAGTATCTAAATATAAAGCAAGTTCATTAATTGCAAATTCATAACATCTAATATTTTGTAATAATTCTTCTTTCTTATCACAGTCTATTTTTCTTTCTTCGTCTTCACAATCATTATTACAACAACAATTTCTATTTTCGTTTACGAACATTTATTACACCCCTTTCCTATAGTGTTTGTTTTTCTTATAAAATCGATTTCTTCCATAGACTGACAAGGAACATAAGGACTAACTAATTCTGGAAATATAGTTCCCATTTTTAAACCAACACAAGGTTTAAAAGTCTTATCCATATATTGAATAGGAACATAACTTTGAGCTAACATTGGGTTTTCAGGAAACATATTATATTCTTCATCAAAACCACAAGAACAACCCTCATCATAATTTTCATATGAATTAACATTATCACATTTATTTTCTAATATATCTTCTTGTAATTCACAAGAATTGTTTTGATAACTATTATTCATACAATAGCATTTTCTATTTCTAAACATTTTTCATCCTCCTTTTACTTACATTATATGAAGTAAAACTGCAAATGACACAAAAAAAGATGTATTTTAGACAAAACACATCTTTTTACCAATTTATTTTACTTATTTCTTATTCTAAATAATTATCAACTTTTTTTATAAAAATAAAACTTTCTATAATATTTACAATACCATATACAAGAATTGCAATTCCTATTGTCTGCATAATAGCTCCTGTATTTACTAAAACATAAATACCTACTCCAATTGTTGCAATTGAAAGCAATAAAGTTAAAAGCCATAGCCTTGATTTATAATCTTTCCATACAATTGTTGTCTGTAAGTTTAATATTCCACTATAAATTATCCATATTGCAATTAAAATTCTAAATGCTGATAAAATTATATCTGCACAAAACATAAAAATTATTCCAATTAAAATCATAACAACTGAAATTGCTATCAAATAGTTATCTTGTTTTCCATTTGAATAATAATCAATTATTTTTAATACTCCCATTACAATAAAAATTGCACCTAATAATATTGATATAATTGATACTATAGCTTCTGGTCTTGAAATAAGCATTATTCCAAATAATATAAATATAATAGAAATAATAATATCAGTCCAACCAGATTTCTTTAAAAATTTCTTCCACATATTTTTTTACCTATCTTTCTTAAATATATATATATATTATCAAAATAATCTATCTAAAACAAGCTTTTTTACTATTTTTCTATGCCTTTTTTTATTATTTCTAATTCTTTCTCTAACATTTTTCTTCCTTCTTCTTTAGAAATTCTCTCTGAGAAAACTTCCATAGTAACAGACCTAACTATTGCAGTTAAAATTCTTATAAAATAATATAGATCCTCTTCCGAATTTATTTTCATATTATCTTTATTAATGTATTTCTTTAAAGACTCTTCTTTTTCTAAAATATCCCTATTTTCAAAGATATTTACATTATTTCTTCTAAGTTCTTCTAATATATTTTTTGCAAGACCTATATCAAAATTCAAAATAGTTTCTTTTGTTCTATAATCATAAATTCTAAGTGCCGTCTCAAATATATCTCCATTATTTTCTACTAAAGCCTCATGAATCTTTTGATGTTCTAATAATATAAATTTTTGAATTAAATATGTTACAGCATCTTTCTTATCAACAAAATACTGGTAAAAACTTCCTCTTGGTATTTTTGCTTCATTTACTATATTTGTTATTGATGCTTGTTCAAAAGACCCTTTTCCAAATTCGTGCATTAATGCTTTTTCTACTCTTTGTCTTTTATCTTTCTTCAAATTAAAAAATGTTTTTGTTGGCATTTTTGTTTCTCCTTTTGTGACGCTTTGTCATTTATTGTCATTTTATACCACTTCTTTAATTTTGTCAAGAAGAAATAACACCTTATAAAAGTGTTTTTTCTTAATTTTTAAACACCAAACAGACTTCCTTCTATTTCTTCTCTCCAATTTTCTAAGTCTTCCACTCTTTCTTCTAATTCAGGATATTTTTCTTTTTCCTCTTTTAATAAACTTCTAAGCTCATTATGTTCCTTATCATTATCTAATACTGCTTCTTGAAATTTATTAAAATTTTTATTTATTGTTTCTTCTAGTCTTTTCATTTGTTTTTCTATAGTAAAATCTATTTGAGTAATAATATTTTCTAAAGAAATTCTACTAACTTTTCTATCTCTTATAATTTTATTAATTCCTTCTGTATTTTCTTTTGTTGCTTTTTCTAAGCTATCTACTTTACCTTCTAAACTTGTTATTCTCTCTGTATTTTCTTTTGTTGCTTTTTCTAAATCACCTACTTTAACTTCTAAAGTTGTTACTTGTGATGTTAATGTTAAAATAGATCTAGTATTTTCCCTTGTTGCTTCTTCTAGGCTATTAAGCCTTATGTCATTTCTTTCCCAACGTTTGTTGTTTTCTTCCCAACGTTTGCTGTTTTCTTCCCAGCGTTTGCTGTTTTCTTCCCAACGTTTGCTGTTTTCTTCCCAACGTTTGTCATTTTCCTCCCATCGTCTATTGTTTTCCTCCCAACGTTTTTCTTCTTCTGTTCTAAAATCTCTTAACTCTTTTAGAATTGTGTTTGCAATTTCATCTGACATAATAATTCCTCCTTAAAATTAGATTTTGGTCTTTATCTTAGACCTTCAAGGAATCATTTTCTAAGTCTTTAATTCTGTCATTTAAATTAGATATTTTTACACATAATGATTCTATTAATTGTTTTTGCTTAACTTTTTCTATATAATTATCAGTTTGGTTTAAAATCATTAAATCAACTTTTTCTTCTAAATTTTCAACTTTTCCTATTAACTTAACAATTTCTATAGTATTCTCTTCTATTATACTCTTATAATTTTTTAATATTTCGTTTGTCTCTTCTAAGCTATTATTTTTATTTTCCATTTAACATCACTCCCATTAAAAATATAAAAAATTGTTTTATAACTTGTAACATCTATTTAACCACAGTGTTAGAAATAAGTCAAGAAAAAAGAACAAAAAAGTAAATTTTTTTGTTCTTTTAAAACGTATTAACTTATAAGTTATATTAGATTTTTTGTTTCTTTAGCTATCATTAATTCCTCATTTGTTGGAATAATATAGACGGTTATTTTAGACTCTGGCTTAGAAATAATCTTTTCTTCACCACGTACATTATTTTCATCTAAATCTAACTCTACTCCCATAAATTTAAGTTTCTCACAAATACCTTTTCTAATATTTATTTGGTTTTCTCCAATTCCACCTGTAAATATGATATAATCAATTCCATTCATTAAACTTGCATATTTTGCAATATAAGAAGCAATAGAATATTCAAAGCTCTCGATTGCAATTTTTGCTCTTTCATTTCCTTCATTTGAAGCTATTTCTATAACTCTAAAATCTGGTGCTAAACCTGAAATCCCCATTACTCCTGATTTTTTATTTAATATATCTTCCATTTCTCCAGCTGTTAAGTCTTCTTTTTTCATAATATATGTTAAAACAGAAGGATCTAAATCTCCACTTCTAGTTACCATTGGAATACCACCTAAAGGTGTTAACCCCATACTTGTATCAAAAGATTTACCACCTTTAATAGCACATATGCTTGAACCTTGTCCTAAATGACAAGAAACAATTTTTAATTTTGATATATCTTTTCCTTCTATTTCTGCTAGTCTTTGTGATACATACATATGTGATGTGCCGTGTGCACCATATTTTCTAATCCCATATTTTTTATAATATTCATATGGTATTGGATAAATATAATTTTCTTTTGGCATAGTTTGGTGGAAAGTTGTATCAAAAACTGCAACCATTGGTTTACCTGGCATAACTTTTTTACAAGCTTCCATACCAAGAGCTGCTGCTGGATTGTGTAATGGTGCAAATTCACCACATTTTTTAATATCTTCTATAACTTTATCATCTATTAAAGCTGAAGTTTTAAAAATTTCACCACCGTGAACTACTCTATGTCCTATCGCATCTATTTCATCTAAACTATCTATTACCTTATATTCCTCGTTTGTAAATTGTGCTAAAGTAAATTCTATTGCTTCTTTATGGTCATATGCTGGTTTTTTAATTTCTTTTTTTATTCCTAATGCTTTATGAGTAATAAAAGCTTCTTCTTCCCCAATTCTTTCATATTTTCCAGAAGCTAAAACTTCTTCTGTTTCCATATTTATTAATTGATATTTAAGTGATGAACTACCACAATTTAATACTAAAATTTTCAATTTAATCTTCCTTTCCTTTTTATTTTTAATTTTTTAACTTTTATTTTTTTAATTTTTAGTTATTTATTATTTAATAGTTTAATAGTCTCTTTAGCAATCATCAATTCTTCATTTGTTGGAACAACATAAACAGAGACTTTTGAATCCTCACTAGAAACTTTTGCCTCAATACCTTTAATTTTTTGGTTTTTCTCTTTATCTAGTTTTACACCAAATATTTTTAAATTTTCACAAATAGCTTCTCTAGAGTCTTGTCCTTTTTCTCCAACACCTGCTGTAAATGTTAAAACATCTATTCCTCCCATAGCTACAATACATTTTGCAACATAAGATGAAACAGTATTATGGAATATCTTAAGAGCAAGCTTTGCGTGATGTCCTCCAGAATTTGCTTCTTCTTCAATATCTCTAAAATCAACAGAAACTCTAGATACACCATATGCTCCTGATTTTTTATTTAAAATATTTTCTGCTTCTTCTGGAGATAAATTTTCTTTATTCATCATATATGTAACAACAGAAGGGTCTAAATCTCCACTTCTAGTACCCATAACAATGCCACCAAGTGGTGTTAGCCCCATACTTGTTTCAACAGACTTTCCGGTTTTGAATAGCACATACACTTGCACCTTGTCCTAGATGACAATTAACTATTTTTAAATCTTTAATATCTTTTTTTAGTAAATGTGCAACTCTTTCTGCAACATATTGGTGTGAAGTTCCGTGAAAGCCGTATTTTCTAATTCCGTATTTTTCATAATATTCATATGGTATTGGATATATATATCTTTCTTTAGGAAGTGTTTGGTGAAAAGCTGTATCAAAAACTGCTACCATTTTCATATTAGGAACAACTTTTTTACAGGCTTCCATACCTAAGACTGCTGCTGGATTATGTAATGGTGCTAAACTACTTACCTTTCTTATTTCTTCTATCACTTCATCTGTAATTAGAACAGGTTTAGAAAACTTCTCTCCACCGTGAACAACTCTATGTCCTATTCCTGCAAGCTCATCTAGGCTTTTAATAACTCCATAATGGTCATTTGTTAACCTATCTAAAACAAATTCAATAGCTTTTTCGTGATCTTTAGCTTCACGCTCAAATTTATGTTTAACACCATTTACTTTATGTGTTAAAAAAGAATTTGATTGACCTATTCTTTCAAAATACCCTTTAGCTAATGTTTCCTCTGTTTCCATATCAATTACTTGGTATTTAAGAGAAGAACTACCTGAATTTAAAACTAAAACTTTCATATAAACTCCTTTCATTTTGAGACAAAGTGGGACACCCACTTTTTGTCTCAAATATATTATCACTTTTACAAAATGAGACAAAAAATGGGTGTCCCCTTATTTCTCATTTTGTGCTTGAACTGCTGTTATTGCTATTACTCCTGCTATGTCTTTACTACTACAACCTCTTGATAAATCATTTACTGGTTTTGCTATTCCTTGGCATAATGGTCCATATGCTTCTGCTTTTGCTAATCTTTGTACTAATTTATATCCTATATTTCCTGCGTCTAAGTTAGGAAATACTAATACATTTGCCTCTCCTTTTACTGGGCTATTAGGTGCTTTTGATTTTGCAATTTCTGGTACTATTGCTGCATCTAATTGTAATTCCCCGTCAACTATCAAACTTTTTGCTTTTTCTTTTACTAATTTTGTCGCATTTATCATTTTTTCTGTTAATTCTGATTTTGCACTTCCTTTAGTAGAATATGATAACATTGCAACTTTTGGCTCTTTTCCTACTAATTGTTTAAAACTTTCACTTGATGAAATTGCTATTTCTGATAATTCATCTTCATTTGGATTTTGATTTAATCCACTATCTGCAAATATAAATGTTCCGTTTTCTCCATAATCACAATTTGGTACTACCATTACAAAAAATGCTGATACTAATTTTGTTCCTGGCTTTGTTTTTAATATTTGAAGTGCTGGTCTTAATGTGTCTGATGTTGAGTGTACTGCTCCTGATACCAAACCATCTGCTGTACTTTTTTCATCTTTTAACATAAGCATTCCAAAATGTGTGGGATCTTTTACTAATTCTTTTGCTTGTTCTATATTCATACCTTTATGTTTTCTTAAATTATATAATAATTCTACATATTCATTATATTTTTCTGATGTTTCTGGTTCTATTATTTCAGCTCCAGAAATGTCTATATTGTTTTCTTTTGCTTTATTTAATATTCTTTCTTTGTTTCCTATTAATATTACTTTCGCATATTTTTCTTCTAATACCATTTTTGTTGCTTCTAATGTACGTATATCTTCTGCTTCTGGAAGTAATATTGTTTTTATGTCTTTTCTTGCTCTTTCTTTTATTTCTTCAATAAATGACATCTTATTTCTCCCTTCTTTTTTATTTTATTCCAAACACATTATATAAGTAAATACAAAAAAGCACAAGAGTTTTTTTACATTTCTTGTACTTTTCCAATTTTAGTTTTCTATTTTACCTTTTTATTTTCTATTCCAATGCTTTTTTTATTTCTTCATCTTCTTTTAATTCTTCTGATATAAAATGATAGCTTTGTTTATTTTGATTTACTGCAATTAAAGCAAGTTCTTTATCATTTCTTAATTTGTCTGATGCATATTTAATTATTATTCCTTTATTCTCAACTGCTGATTTTACAACTTCTCTATCATCTCTTAATTCTTCGCTTGCAAAATATAATGCTTGTCCATATTTTTTACAAGCTTCTAATATTACTTCTCTATCTGCTTTTAGTTTTTCAGATGCATAACATATTGTCCACGGTGCTCCTTTTACTCCTTTTAATATTACTTCTTTATCATTTTTTAGCATTGTACTTGCAAATTCTAAACTTTCTGGGTCTTGTTCTAGTGCTGTCATTACTACTTCTTTATCATTTTGTAATTCTTTTGATGCTAGGTCTAAAAACTTCCCATTTTCTGCTACTGCTTTCAATATAAATTCTCTATCATTACTATGTTCTTTTACTTCTTCTTCTGTCATTTAAAACAAGCCTCCTATCTTAATTTAGCAATTAAAGCTTTTATTTTTATTCCTTGTTCAGAAAACATTTTCTCGTGTTCTGTTTCTATGTTTTTCTCGAAAAAAGTTTCATTATGTAAGTCATATGTTTTAGAAACAATACTAAATCCACTTTCTTCTAAATAATGTAAACTACTTTCAAATAGTTCATCATCATCTGTTTTAAAATATATTTCTCCTCCTGGCACTAAAAATTCTTTATATTTTTGTAGTTGTTTTGTATGTGTTAATCTCTTTTTTCTATGTTTTCCTCTTGGCCAAGGATTACAAAAATTTATATATATCCTTTCTACTTTATCATCTTTATCTAAAATTAAATTTATTCTTTCTATATCAAATCTAGTGAGTAAAACATTTTTAGGCTCAATCCCTGCTTCTAAATAACTTGCTTCTACATTTCTTTTAGCAAGCCCAAGCATTGCATCTACCAAGTCTATTGCTAAGTAATTCACATCTAAATTTTCAACTGCAAGTTTTGAAATAAATGTTCCTTTCCCACAACCTAATTCTAACATAAATGGTAACTCTGAATTTTCAAAATGTTCACACCATTTACCTTTCCATTTTTCTGGTTCATCTTCATAAAATTTACTTGCTTCTAATTCTCCTCTTGCCCATTTCTTATAACGTATTCTCATTTCTACCTCCCGAGAGTTTCCTTTTGGACATTTTATCCATTCGATACACTTCTTTAGTTATTTTAACAAATTAATATAAACATTTCAAGATTTTAACCTTTAATTTATATATTGCTATATTAATTTTCTTTTTTGCTTATTTTAATATTCTATAGTATAATAATGCTTAGCGAGGTAAAAAATGGAATTAAAATATATAGTTTCAAATAATAAATATAAAAATATAAATGAAATAATTACATCTTATTTTAGAATATCTACAAAATTAAAAAATAAATTAATTAGACAAAAAAATATATATTTAAATGGTAAATTTGTAGATACAAGAAGCAATCTTAAAATTGGTGATGAAATAATTATAGACTTTAATTATTCTGAAGATAATTCAAATATAATACCAACAAAAATGTCATTGGAAATAGTTTATGAAGATGATTGGTTGTTAGTTATAAATAAGCCAGCAGGAATTACTATCCATCCTTCTATTCTTCATTTTAATGACTCTTTGTCTAATGGAATTCGTTATTATTTTGATGAAATTAATTTAAAGAAAAAAATAAGACCTATAAATAGATTAGATAAAGATACTTCTGGTTTAGTTTTATTTGCTAAATGTGAATATATACAAGAAATCTTAAATACAAGTAAAGATATAAAAAAAGAATATTTATGTTTATGTTCTGGAATATTTAAAGAAAAATCTGGAACTATAAATAAACCAATTGCAAGAAAAAATGGTAGCATTATAGAAAGATGTATAGATAAAAATGGAAAAAAAGCTATAACACATTATAAAGTATTAAAAGAATTTAATACTTATAGTTTAGTTTCTTGTTTATTAGAAACAGGAAGAACTCATCAAATACGAGTACATATGGCAAGTATATCTCACCCCCTTCTTGGTGATAGTTTATATAGCTTACCTTCTTCTTTGATTTCTAGACAAGCTCTACACTGTTATAAAATAGAATTTACACACCCAATTACTAAAAATAGATTTGAATTAACCGCTTCAATTCCTAAAGACTTTAAATGCCTTTGTTAATTTTGATTTTTTAGTCGTTTTGTAGTATAATATATATGTACAAACTTTTTTTACTTTCTTTTGTGATTTTCACAAAAGACCTTTCATATAGTACAAACAATAAAATAAAAATTAGCAACAGAAAGGAATTATTATGCACTATATCATTTATGCCTATGCACTTGTATTTCTGCTAGTAGAAACTGTGATTGTTGGAGTTTGGTTTGAAAAGGTATGGTATAACAGGGAAAGCTTTTTTACTATAGCTTTAAAAACAATACCATTTGCAATAGTATTCTTGGTTGTGTATAAATTTTCACTAACCTTTGATGCTGTTTGCATCCTAAACCTCTTCTTTGCTCCTGCAATTGGAATTTGTATCTATATTATTAGATATAACTTTGCATAAAAAGGTGCATAAAAGTCGAGAATACAACTGTATTCTCGACTTTTAAATTTTTTAACAATTCCTAATAGCACTTAACCCTGCTATAGTTCCCTCATATACTGCTTTTGATACTTGAAATAAACCACCAGTACAATCACCACAAGCATATAAATTTTTAATATTTGTTTCCATTTTATCATTTACAATAATTCTATCATTTTTTACTAAAGCTCCTAATTTTCTTGCAAAATCAGTACTACTAGCTACTCCTTGTGCAATAAATATACCATCTACTTTTATATCTGTTCCATCTGTAAGCTCAACTTTTTCTATTTTATCATTACCTATAATTTCTTTTATTCCCCTAGTTTCTATTTTAACATTATCAGCCCTAAAGTTAGGCGCTTCTTCTCCATCTGTAAAAATTGTAATGTTTTTTGCTATATTAATTAAATCATTTGTTTCTGAGATTGCATAATTACCACTACCTATTACCGCAACATCTTTATTTCTGTAAAAAAATCCATCACAAATAGCACAGTAACTAATACCTTTTCCTTCGAATTTATCTATTCCAGTAATTTTAGGTTTATTCTTCTTATTTCCAGTAGATAAAATAACAACTTTTGATTTATAGCTATTATTTGATGTATTAACTAAAAAATTATAATCATTTTCTGAAATCATTTCAATTTTAATAACTTCTTCTTTTTTTACATATGCACCTATATTTTCTGCTTGCTTAATACCTGCTTTGTATAAATCTTTTCCAGAAATACCATTTTCAAATCCATAATAATTCTCTATTTTATCTGTTTTTTCTAAACTTGATTTATCATCATATAAAACTAACACTTTCTTATTAGCTCTTACCGCATATAAACTAGCTGAGATACCAGCAGGTCCTGCACCTATAATAATTATATCATAATACATTGATATATCTCCTTCTGTTTTTATTTTCAAAACAATTATATCATTATCAAGTTGTTATATCAAGATTTATTTTTTTAATTTTAATTATATATAATAAGCAAGTAGCATATAACTACCTGCTTATTTTCTAATCTTCTAAAGTAACTATTTTGTTTAGTTTTAAAGTGTTTCTCATATCAATGACTCTTTGGTTTGAAGAGCCTCTCCACTTTAACCTAAAATCGTGAAGTTCATCTACATATTGTCCATCAACTAGAACATCTATATATTTAAAAACATCTTTATCTTTTAGTGTCTCTCCATATTTGTAACCAGTCCATATCCATAGATTTTTATCAGGATATTTTTCTTTAAATGCTTTTGCAAGTTTTGTTGTACCTTCAATGTTTATAGGATGCATTGGTTCTCCACCTAAAATAGACAAACCTTTTATATAATCTTTATCACATAATTTTAAAATTTTATTAATCGTCTCATCTGTAAACTCTTCGCCCTTATCAAAGTCCCAAGTTTCTTCATTAAAACAATTTTTACAATGGAAGTGACATCCTTGCATAAATATTGATACTCTAACACCTGGTCCGTTTGCTATGTCCATTTCTCTAATTAAATTATATCTCATTTTACAGCCACCTTATTATCTAAATGTAATACCCTTTCCTTTATTTCTTGAGTTCTACCTTTATTCCAGAAATTAGTACCAATATATCCGCAAGTACGTCTTGCGACATTTAATGTGTTATGGTCTCTATTGCCACAATTAGGACAATACCACTCTAAATTTTCATCTAGCATAATTTCTCCATCATATCCACATTTTTGACAATAATCTGATTTAGTATTTAATTCTGCATACATAATATTGTCATAAATAAATTTAATAACTTCTATTACTGCTTCTATATTTCCTTGTAAGTTTGGTGTTTCTACATATGATATAGCTCCACCTGGGCTTAATTTTTGGAATTCGCTTTCTAATTTTAATTTAGAAAACGCATCTATTTCTTCAAATACAGGAACGTGATATGAATTTGTTATATAATTTTTATCTGTTATACCTTTTATTGTTCCAAATCTTTCTCTTAAACATTTTGCAAATTTATATGTAGTAGATTCAATTGGTGTTCCATAAACAGAATAATCAATATCTTCTTCTTTTTTCCATTTATTTGCTGCATCATTTAAATGTTGCATAACTTTAAGGGCAAACTCTTTACCTTCTCCATTATCTGTATGGCTATCTCCTGTCATATATTTAACACACTCGTATAAACCTGCATATCCAAGAGAAATCGTTGAATATCCGTGATGTAATAATTCGTGTATTGATTCACCTTTATCAAGTCTAGCCAAAGCTCCGTGTTGCCATAAAATTGGTGCTACGTCGCTAGTTACATTACTTAATCTCTTATGTCTAATCTGAAGAGCTTTATGGCATAACTCTAATCTTTCATCAAATATCTCCCAGAATTTATCCATATCACCTTCAGAAGAAAGTGCAACATCTGGTAAATTAATTGTTACAACACCTTGGTTAAATCTACCATAATATTTTCCTTTACCTTCTACATAGTTTTTAGCTTTTGCAATATTTCCTAAGCTCATTGTTCTATCAGGTGTTAGGAAAGATCTACAACCCATACAAGGATAACACTCCCCAACTCCTAATTCATTTTTCTTTAGCTCTTTCATCATTTTTTCAGAAATATAATCAGGAACCATTCTTTTAGCTGTACATTTAGCAGCAAGTTCTGTTAAATACCAATATTTACTGTCTTCGTGAATATTATCTTCTTCTAAGACATATAAAAGTTTTGGAAATGCTGGTGTTATATAAACACCTTTTTCATTTTTGAAACCTAAAATTCTTTGTTTTAAGAATTCTTCTATTATCATAGCAAGTTCATCTTTATACTCATCTGTTTCTCCAAGATACATATTTACTGATAAAAATGGTGCTTGTCCATTTGTATTTGTCATAGAATTTACTTGATAATTAAATGTTTGAACTCCATCTTCTACTTCTTTTTTAGTATCTTGCATAGCAAATTTTTCACAGTCCTCTTTACTTAAGCCTCTTTCTTGGTATTTCTTTAAATATTTCTCATAACTTAATCTTACAAAAGGAGCTAAATGAGTAAGAGAAACTGTTGCTCCACCATAACTAGAAGATGTAACTGCTAAAATTATCTGAGTTGCAATAGTTGCTGCTGTTATAAATCTATGAGGTTTTTCTATCATAACTCCATTAATTACAGTTCCATTTTGTAGCATATCATCTAAGTTAATTAACTCACAATTGTGAAGTGCATTTTGTGCAAAATAATCTGCATCGTGAAAATGTATAATACCTGCATCGTGAGCTTTTACTATATCTTCTGGAAGTAAAAATCTTCTTGTTATATCTGTGCTAGTAATTCCAGCTAAATAATCTCTTTGTGTTGTTACAACCTCCGCATTTTTATTTGAATTTTCATTATTCCAATATTCATTTTCACCTTCAATTAATTCTTTAATAGTTTGGTCTGTAGTATTAGCCTTCCTTACTAACTCTCTTGTATATCTATATGTAATATATTTTTTAGCTAATTGATATTTATCAAATTCCATCAATTTTTCTTCAATAATATCTTGTATATCTTCAACTAAAATTCTCTTTTTATTTAAATCTTCAATATACTTAATAATTTCCTTAATCTCTTCTTTAGTCGCTTTTTCTCTTCCTCTAACTTCTTCATTTGCTTTTCCTATTGCTACTCTAATTTTTTCTGGATCGTAATCTACAATATGTCCATCTCTTTTAACAATTTTCATCTCTTTTGTTCCCCCTTATGTTTTTTTATTATGACCTAATCTTATAGATAATATTTTTATTTTACAAGTTGCACTTGCAACTTTTTTATTTTTTTGTTAAAATAATTTTGGTGATTAGTTATGAGAAGTCCTTTTCAAGATTTAAACAAATTACAAATAAATAAATTGTTTGATTTACTAAACGTACACTCTTACAGTTTCAAGAGAAACGAAGATATTTTACCAACTATAAAGAGTGAAAATATAGTTTGTATTGTACTAGAAGGAGAAGCTCAAATTTCTTATATTGAATATAATGGAAATGAAATCATTTTAGAAAATCTTACAAAATTCTCAGTATTTGGAACAAACATTTCTGGTATAAATAATGATAATTGTGAAATTGTTTCAAAAACAGATAGTGAAATACTAGTTATTAACTATAATGATTTATTAAATCAAAAAAACTTAAACCACGTTTATTTTAATATCTTTTTATATAACTTATTTGATATAACAAATAATAAATTCAGAGAATCAAATAAAAGAATAAGAATTTTAGAAAAAAAACAAATTCGTGATAAACTATTAGAATATTTTGAAATAGAATATAATGAAAACCCTTCTAAATCTCTTTCTTTACCTTTTTCACTAAAAGACTTAGCAGATTATATAGCAGTAAATAGGTCTGCAATGTTTAGAGAATTAAGACATCTAAAAGACGATAGATTAATAGAAATAAAAAATAGAAAAATAACTTTATTATATAAATGAGACAAAAATTGGGTGTCCCCCTTTGTCTCATTTGCAAACATCTATCCATTTTTTATAATTTGATGTTTTTTCTAATTCTTCTATTGTTAATTTTATTGCTGTATTTGATTCTCCACAAGCTGGATATATTGTATCAAACTTTTTTAGTGAATTATCTAGATATACTGTAACATTTTCATTTATTCCAAATGGACATACTCCTCCAACATTATGTCCTATTAATTTTTCTACTTCCTCATATGGTATCATTTTTGCTTTTTTTCCAAATTCTTGTTTATATTTACCATTATCTATTTTGCAATCACCTGCAACTACTATTAATATTGGTTTGTCTTCTATTAAAAATGATAATGTTTTTGCAATTTCACTTTCTTTACATCCTATTGCTTTTGCTGCCTCTTTAACTGTTGCAGATGACTCTGTAAATTCCATTATTCTATCTTCTAAATTATATCTTTCTAAATATTTTTTTGCTTTTTCTAATGACATTTTTATCTTCTCCTTCCTATTTTATATTTTGATTTTTTGTTTATAGTTTTTTTATTACTTCTTATTAATATTATTTATTATTTCATCTATTACATTATCTTCTAATTTAAAATCTGTATTTTTAAAACCTATTTCAGGGTGTACACCATCTTTTTTATGGAAGTCTGTTCCTAATGTTACGAATAAATTATGTCTTTTTGCAAACAAATTCCACTTTTGCGTTTCGTCTACTAATTCTCCATTTCTTTTTACATACAAATAATTTGCTTCTATTCCATCTGGATTTAATTCATCTACTATATTTGATATATCTTCTTCTACTAAATTATCTTCATATTCATATGCCACAGGGTGTGCTAATACTACTTTTCCTCCTGCTTTTCTTATGGCTTTTCCTGCTTCTTTTGGTGTTACTGTATTTTTCTTTACATATGCTATACAGTTTTCGTTCATTATCGTTTCTATAAATTCTCCTCTTTTGGGGATATAACCAAATTCTGCTAGTAATTTTTCTTTGTTTTTTTCATTTTCCACGATATCAGATGCAATATGTGCTTTTGTTACTGATTTTATTTTGTCTAATTCTTTAACATTTACCTTATACCCCAAACCTTCTAATTTTTTTGATACTTCATATAAATATATATGTCTTGAATTTCTTATTTTTTCTAATTCTAAGGCAAATTCTTTATTCTTTAAATCAAAATTATATCCAAGTATGTGTATCCCAGCTTTTTCTATTTTAGTTGATATTTCTACTCCTGGTATTAGTTTAATACCTTTTTCTCTTACATAATTAAATAATTCTTCACTATATGCATCTATTGTATCGTGGTCTGTTATCGATATAACAGATACTCCTAGTTTTTTTGCTTCGTCTATTATTTCTTTCGGACTATATTCTCCATCTGACTTATTTGTATGTATATGTAAATCTATTTTCATTCTTACCACCTATAACAATAATAACACAAAAAAGGAATAATTATCAAGAATTACTCCTTTTTTTATATTTTAACCTATTTGTTTTTTCTTATAAACTTTCCTTTTTATATGTATCAAAACATAACTAATTATCGCTAAAATTGCTGTAATAATAATTTCTTTTTGTGGCACAGGTGTTAGCTCTAATATTTTATTAAATAATAGTGCTGCTACATAAAAGCCAACTGCTGTTGTTGTAAATAAAAATGTATGTATTTTGGTAAAAGGCGTACATACTTCTTGTACTGCTAAAATACTTACAAAACCAATTAAGATATACATCATTGTAGTTAAAACACCAGAATCTATTCCTATTACATTTCCAATAACAGTTAAAACTATTATATTAAACATAATTACAATTGCAAATGGAGCTGCATTTGTGAGTGCAGTTGGCAAGAATGCTCCTGTAATTGGTTTTTTATTTTTCTCAAATGTAATAAAGAATGATGTATAACCTTCAATTACTAAATCTATCAGAGTAATTTGAATTGGTATAAATGGAAAAGCTGTATTTGTTAGTATGCAGAATAATGATAATAGCACTGAGTATATTGTTTTTATAAAGAATATTCTAGCTACATTTGTTATATTATTTACTACTCTTCTTCCTTCCATCAATACATCTTTCAATACACTAAAGTCTGAATTTAGAAGTACTATTTGTGATACCTGCTTTGCTGCATCTGATGCATCTGGAAGTGTTATACTACAATCTGATTCACGAAGTGCTATTACATCATTTACACCATCACCTGTCATTGCAACTTTATGATTTTTTGCTTGCAAAGCTTTTACTATTATACTTTTTTGATGTGGTAACACTCTTGCAAAAATACTATATCTATCAACTAAATTTACAATTTCAGCATCTGTTCCAATTGTTGATAAATCTATATATGAATCATATTCTTCTAGACCAGCTCTTTTTGCAATATTAGATACAGTAAGAGCATTGTCTCCAGAAATAATTTTAACATCCACTCCCTGCTCTTTAAAGTATCCTAACATTTCTTTTGCATTTTTTCTTAGAGGATCTTCTAAAATCACAGAAGCTACTACATCTAATTTTGGAAGTTCATCTTCCTTTACTACTTCTTTTGAGTAACCAATTGCTAGAACTCTTTTTCCTTCTTTTTGTAAATCTATTATTTTATCTGGCATTTTAAACGGACTTTTTTCAAATAATCTTTCAGGTGCTCCAAGTATTACAGAACCTTCTTCTTTAAATGAAATACTGCTCCATTTTCTTTCAGATGAAAATGCTACTTTATCTAATACTTCGTAATTTATATCACCTTTAAAATGATTTTTCATAGCTCTAAATGTCGAGTTATTGTCTTCCATACCATTTACAAAGGCTACCATCATATCATTAAAAGATTTTGGCATAATATTTTCATCATATATTTTCACATCTGATACTTTCATTTTTCCTTGTGTTATTGTTCCTGTTTTATCTAAACATATTGTATCAATATGTGCTAAACTCTCTATACTATACAATTCTTGTACTAAAACTTCTTTTTTAGCAAGTTTAATTACACCAGATTCTAGTGCTATTGTAATTAATAACACTAAACCTTTTGGAAGCATACCTAAAAGTGCTGCTGCTGTTGCAACAACTGCTTCTGGTATTATTGTTTCTCTAATAAAATAAGCCTGGATAAACAATATTACTCCAACTGGTATTATTACAAAACTTGTAAATTTTGTAACTTTTTTCATAGAATTTATTAATTCCGAATTATTATCTTTGTGTTTTTTAGTTGCACTAATTATTTGGTTTGCAAAATTGTCTTCTCCAACTTTTTCAACTATTGCATAACATTTACCAGATACAACATAACTTCCAGAAAGAAGTTTGTCTTCAATATGTTTTTCTACTAAATCAGATTCTCCAGTAAGAAGTGCTTCATTTACTTCTATTTCACCTTCTATTACATAACTATCTGATGGTATTTGATCTCCTTGTTTTAAAACAATTGTATCTCCTAAAACTACTTTTTCGATTTCGATTTCTTGTTCTTTTCCCTCTCTTATTACAGTTGTTTTAGATGCTGTTAATATTGATAATTTTTTCACTAAATTTTTTCCGTGTATTTCTTGGATAATCCCAATTAACACATTAATTGTAATAATTAAAAAGAAAAATGTATTTGTATATGCTCCAACTGCTAACAATGCTATTGCAATAATTAAATTATATAAATTGAATAATGTGCATACATTATCTTTTACTATTTGCCAATTTGATTTTAAATTATTGTTATTACTTACATTTACTTTTCCTTGATTAGTTAATTCTTCTACTTCTTTATTTGATAAACCTGTATATTTTTCTTCTTTCATTTTTCCTCCCAAAGTTCTATTTTTCTTTTACTTTTTATTTATATCACAAAAGGAAAAAAAAGAATAGTCTTTTTTAGAACTATTCTTAATTTTTTTAATTTTTTTATCAACATTAACATAAGCAATTGAAGTTATTTCTAAATCTTTTATTATAGAATTGCTTTATTTTTTATTTATGAAAAATTTTGACTTTTTATTTTTTCTTATTTTACCTTCCTATAGAATAATATTCTATTCCCTCTTTTATCATATCTTTTAAATTATATATATTTCTTCCGTCATATACAAGTGGTGTTTTCATTAATTTTTTATATTCTTCTGGTTTTACATTTTTAATTTCGTTCCACTCTGTAAATATGAAACATACATTAGCATCTTTTAAAGCTTCTTCTGGTGTTTTTACATATGTTATTTCAGTTGGATATTTCTTTTTATAATTTTCTTCTCCTACTGGGTCATATGCATATATGTTAGCTCCTTTTTCTAGTAATAATTTAATATTATCTAAAGATGGTGCTTCTCTTAAATCATCTGTTCCTGGTTTAAATGTTAAGCCTAGTACTGCTACTTTTAAATTATTAAATGTTATTAATCTATCAGATGCTTTTTTAAATAATTTTGTTTTTTGTTCTGTATTTACATCAACTGCTGCTTCTACTGTCCTTAGTGTATATCCGTGTTGTTTTGCTAAATATTTTAATGCTTTTGTATCTTTTGGAAAACAACTTCCGCCATATCCTATTCCTGCTTTTAAAAAGTTACTTCCTATTCTTGGGTCATAACTCATACCTTTTGCTACATCTTCAATATTTGCTCCTACTAATTCACAAAGGTTTGCTATATCATTCATATAAGATATTTTTAATGCTAAAAAGTCATTTGATGCATATTTTATCATTTCTGCGCTTCTTCTACTTACAGATACAATTGGAAGTTCAAATGGTTCATATATTTCCATAAGCATTTTTTCTGCTTTACTACTTTCTGTTCCTATTACTATTCTTTTTGCTTGTAGAGTATCTCTTACTGCTGTTCCTTGTGCTAAAAATTCTGGGTTACTTGCAACTTCTACTTTTACATCATTTACTAAAAAGTCTTTTATAAATTGTTCTACTTTATCATTTGTTCCAATAGGTACTGTTGATTTTACTACTACTAAACAGTCTTTTTCTATATTTTCTGCTATTTGTCTTGACACTGTTGCTATATAACTTAAATTTGCAGAACCATCTGGTTGTTCTGGTGTTCCTACTCCTATAAATATTGCATCTGCATCTTTATATGCTGATTTATAATCTGTTGTATAGTCTAATCTACCAGCATCGTAATTTTTTCTCATTAATTCTTCTAAGTCTTGTTCATATATTGGTGATACCCCAGACTTCATAAGTTTTACTTTTTCCTCATCTACATCTACACAACATACTTTATGACCTTTTTCTGCAAAACACACTCCTGCAACTAATCCTACATACCCTGTTCCTGCTACTGCTATTTTATATTGTTTCATTTCTAATATCCTCCTAAAATTTTTTTATTATTTAAATATAAATATTTGTTTTTATGTTTATTTTCACTTTTTTAATATTTTTTACAAGTTTCCTATTAATCTTCTTATTATATTTAACTTCCAATTTTTAAATTTTAATATTCTTTGAATAATTTCTTTCTATAAAAGTGCGACAAAGATGCGACAAAAGTGCGACAAAGATGCGACAAAAGTGCGACAAAAATAAATTTTATTTATTTTTAATTCTATAAACTTTTTTAGGATCCTTTATAGTTGTTCCAAACCATTCTACCAAATCTTTGTCAACTAAACTCTTTAAAACTCTTTGAATAGTTCTTTTATCTCTATCAATAATTTCACATATTTCAGAAGGTTTAATATCTCCTTTATCAAATATAATTTGCAACACCTTTTGTTCCATTGCATTTAAATTATTCCATTTTGAATTGATTTTTGAATCTTTTAACAACAGTTCATTTTTCCTTTTACTTCTCATTACTATGTTATTTTATGACCTTTTTCTGCAAAACACACTCCTGCAACTAATCCTACATACCCTGTTCCTGCTACTGCTATTTTATATTGTTTCATAACTTCCTCCCTAATTGTTATAAAATTGTAATACTTTATTTTCTATTTTAGTATATACCTTCATTTGTTTTATTTTATAATATATCTTTGATATTATTTTTATTAAATTATTTATAATTATTCTTTCAATTACAAAATCTATTACCATTGCACACAAGAAAACACTTATAACTCCAAATATAGCATTTAAAATCAACATTGGAGAATTTATATATGTGCTTCCTTGTATTAATTGTTTCCATATGATATCCCTTAAGAATACATTTTCGTGTATCAAATAAATTCCAAATGTAGTTGAAGCTACTTTATTTATTATATTACTATTTTTTACATTTAAATTCTTAAAAATATTAAAAATCAAAACAGTTAATATTAATACCAAAGGACTATTTGTATTATTAAAATAATAAACTACTTTTGATAATACTGGAATTTTTATAGATAACATTTCCAATACCACCATTACAATATTCATTATTAAAATAATTATCATTATTGATATAATTCTTAATTTATTACTTTTTAAAACATTAAAATTATATTTTTTTATGTATGCTCCTATAAAATAAATTGCTATCAACCATATAAATTCACTAAAAAAAGTTTTTGTCTTAGGTATATTAGCCACAATTCCCCATATAATAATCATAAAAGTTAGTAGA
The DNA here is from genome assembly GCA_944388035.1 of uncultured Clostridia bacterium. Taxonomy (GTDB): domain Bacteria; phylum Bacillota; class Clostridia; order TANB77; family CAG-508; genus CAG-269. The sequence continues at coordinate 33,971 of CALXHF010000004.1, forward strand.
ATTTTAAAATTCTTTTTAGATATATTTTCTACTATTTTTTTTAAAAATGGTGTAAATATATAAATTAACACATAACAGCTTGCAAACCAGTATAAACCAAATGTTGTTGGTAAAATTGATTTTAATATATTAATTCCACTAATTCTTTCACTATGTGTAATAATTCCTAGAGCTAACCCTATAATTGAATATGTAAATATTTGTAATAATAATTTTACTAATTTTTTAATTTTAAATTTTGATTTATCATAAAAATATCCTGATATTATTATAAATAAACATACTCCTAATTTTCCAAACATTTGCCAAACATTAATAACGATTCTATTTACAGTTATTGTATTTGCAAATTCAAATCCACTATATATGGCATAATGATGCATTATTATCATTATAATTGAAATTATTCTTAAGGCTTCTAAGTTTGAACTTCTATTATTCTTTTTTAATCCGGTTCTTAAAGAGTAGCTCTCTACTGTTGCAACGTTTTCGCTATTCATTTTATTTCTCCTGTTTTATTTTCTTTATACCAATTAACAAACTTTTTTATTCCTTCTTCAAATGTTGTTTTTGGCTCATATCCAATTATTTTTTTTGCTTTTGAAATATCTGCATATGTTCTATCAACATCTCCTGGTTGCATTGGTAATTGTTTTATTTTAGGCTCTACACCTAAAACTCTAGCTATTGTATTTATCATTTCTTTTAATGATATTGGAGAAGAATTACCTATATTTAATATTTCATAGACGTTTTTATTGTTTAATGTATATTCACAAGATTTAATTATTCCGTTTACTATATCATCTACATATGTATAATCACGAGAAGTTGTGCCATCTCCAAACATTGGTATTTCTTTATCTTCTAACATTAATCTTGTAAACTTATTTATTGCTAAATCTGGTCTTTGTTTTGGTCCATATACTGTAAAAAATCTTAGCATTATAATATTCATATCGTATAATTTATGATATACATGCGCCATTACTTCATTTGCTTTCTTTGTTGCTGCATAAGGACTAATTGCATAATCCACTATCATATCTTCCCTAAAAGGTACTTCTTTACAATTTCCATATACACTACTAGAAGAAGCTAGTACTCCATTTTTTACATTATGTAGTTTCATTTCTTCTAATATATTTTGAAGTCCAAAACAATTTACTTCTTGATATAAACAAGGATTTTCAATAGAAGGTCTTACTCCTGCCATTGCCGCTAAGTTCATCACTACATCTATTTTATTTTCATCAAATATTTCCTTTACCGCTTCTCTATCTCTTATATCTGCTCTATATAATTTAAAATTAGGATTCAAAAGCAATTCTTTAACATTTTTTTCTTTAATTTTAGGATTATAGAAATCACAGAAATTATCTATTGCAACAACCTTATTTCCTAAACTTAATAATTTCTCACTTAATGTAGAACCAATAAAACCTGCTCCACCTGTAATAAAATATGTATTCATTTTAGGCTACCTCTTTTCTTTTAAATATTCTTTTTATCATATTTAGTAAATCTTTTAAATCTTTTCTATATATTATACTATTTACTATACCTACACCCAATAATGAAATAATTCCTACTATTGCTGCTAAGCCTATCCAGTTAATATATGAATTTACTTCTATAAAGCTACTAATATAAAAACATATGGGAACTATAATTAAAGTCTCTAGCGCCAATATTATTACTCTTTTTACGTTTTCTATTAATCTTCTTTTTAATATATATTTAGAAGTATGATACATAAATTCAATAGTTCTTATTGTCATAGCAACTAATGTTCCAATTGCTACACCTATCATGCCCAATTTAAATACTAATACTATAGAAATAATTAAATTTGTAAATACTTCTATCCAAGCTCCTGTTCGTGTTTCTTTAAAATGTGCAGCAGCTTTCACCAGTTCATTATACGGTTGCCTTATAGACCATACAAATTCAGCAAGCACAATTATTATACCAAAAATTGGTCTGTAATAATTCGCATCAATTACTCCTTTTGTATAAACCATTACAAATGGTATTATCATTACCAATGCTATAATATAAATAATTGTAATTAATGTGATATAAAAAAATTCATATATCCTAAAACTTCTATTTAATTCTCCTTGTTCTTCTTTAGCAATCATATCTCCAAAAGATGCGTCTACACCACTAATTAAAGCTTGTACTAAATTTTTCATTCCAGTTACAACATATAAATAAACTGAATATACAGATACTTCTGCTGTATTTGTAAATATTGTTAGTATTGCAATATCTGTATTATTATGCACAACACTTGCTATATGCTGAGCTAAGCCATCCCATTTTTGTTTTAATTCATATTTTTCTTTAACATTTTTAAAATTTATATTATATTTCTTTTTTACATATATATTTTGTAAAATTGGTCTTAATACAAAAACAAATGCACTACCTAATTTAACCATTTGTATACTTAGACCAAATTTAATTAATATTATTACTAATATAGCATTTAATATTGTTGTTCCTATTTGTATTGTTGATGTTATATATGTTTTTTGCTCTGCTTGTAAATATAATTTATATACCATACCAAAAAAATATTCAGCAAATGTACTAATTGCAATAATTAATATTAATGACATTGTATATCCTATTTCAAATTCTGTTGAAACAATTAATGGGTAAATAAAACACAAAGCTATTAAATATACTATAAATATTCCTGAAATTACCCTAAAAAACTTTTGACTTGCTTTTAAGATTTTTTCTATTTGTGTTTTATCTTTTTTAGCAATCGGTTTATATAATGCTGATTTAATAACAGGTCCTATTCCCGCTTCTAAAAGCGTTATATAACTTAAGAATTGTGTAATAGATGATATTAAACCATTCACACTTGATCCAAATGTTCCAATAATTGCTCTGGGAACTATTAAACCACATATAACAGTAACAATTTGTTGTAATAATGAAGTTATAATATTTTTTACCGCCTTTTTACTTCTCATTTATATTCTCTCTTTTCTTTTCAATTGTCATAATTCCATATCAAAAACCTTATGTATAAAATTATATATATCATTTCATTTTCGTATTTCATTTTTAATAATACTTATTTGATATACAGAAACAAATAAGCTTATATAATAAAGTTCAGTACAATTAAAAGTAACTGATATCATATCACAAACTAGAATAGCTAGCAATGTTATTTGAGGCATAACTTTTCTAATAGAAAATTCTTTACACAAAAAATATTTTCTAAATGTACCAATATACATTATATAATATATAAAAGTACCAAATATTCCAAAAGTTATAAGCATTTCTACATAATTGCAATGAGAATAAACTCCAAATCCTGCATAAGCCGAAAAATATCCCCATCCACTTCCTACAATTGGACTTTTTATAAATAACTCTGGAAATTCTTTTAGCATTTCACTTCTTTCTTCAGTTGAATGTGAAACTACAGTTTCACTTCCTTTATCTTCAATTATTAATTGTTGCAAGAAATCTTCTATTCTATATCCTATAATATTATAAAGATATTCATTTGAGAATATTATCATAAAAAACAAAGCAACTATTAGGAGTAATTTAAAATAGTTTAACAAGTTCCATTTGTATTTTAACATAAAAGTTCCAACAATTGTTATTAATATTATTATTATTGCCTTTTTAGAACCTGTTAACATCATAAATATTACTATTATAGCATATAATAACAGATATTTTTTGTTTTTATCAAAAAAAGCTTTTACAAATATACCTATTGATAAAATTCCTAAACATCCTGCTACTGAATTTACATTTCCAGAACCACTTTCTCCTATTCTATTAGCTCCAGATAGTATCTCATCAAATTCTGAAAATATAATATGCATTATCATTAATATTGCTGACATTGCAAAACATTTAATTACTTCATCTATCATTTCTTCTTTTTTTAGCGTTTGCAATAATAACGCCACATCTATCGTTATTAAATATATTGCTATTAAACGTGTAAAATTAAATACATCATATACTTCAAATATTAAGGCATATGCAAAATACATAACCCAAATAGCAGTTAACCATAGAAAAAATTTTGTTTTAAAAAACGTTTTCAAAATATTAATTCTTTTTATTAAGTAAAAAGCTGTTGCTATTGTGCATAAAAAAATACTGCCATAAAATAAAAGTATTGTTTCTTTGGTATATAACATTGCTCCTGTATATATTAAAATAGTTATTATTACATTAGGCAATTTTATCTTTTTTAACATCATCTTCTCCTATTTAAAAAATATCATTAATAATTAATATATTACTTTATTATCTTAAGTAATTTAATATAATTTTTTTAATTTTCACACATATCATTTATAAATTTTTCCCATTTATTATAAATATTTTCTTTTGAGTGTGTTTCACATATATTTTTAGCATTATTGGAAATCTTTTCTACTATTTTTTCATTTTTAGTAATTTCATCCATAATGCTTATCAATTTTATCCTATCATTCTGCTCATACACAAACCCATTTACACCATCTTCTATAATTTCATATACTGCATCTTTAGGATTATAGTTTGAACATATTGTAGGAATACCTAAAGCCATAGCTTCTAATATAACATTTGGCATTCCTTCATATTTAGAAGTTAATACAAACATCTTTGCATTAATTATATAAGAATATATATCTTCTTTATTTCCCATAAAATTGACATTTTTGTTTATGCCAAGTTTTTTAGAATATTCTTCTAATATTTCTTTTAAGGGTCCTTCTCCATAGATCTCTAAAATATAATTTTTATGTGTTTTTAAGAAGTCTTTAAATACTTCCAAAAGAAATTTTTGATTTTTTTGTTCATGTAATCTTCCCACAGTAACTATTTTTTCTTTTCTTACTAAAGGCATTTTATAATCACTTTTGTTTATAAAAATAGGGTTTTGAATTACGGTACTTTTTCTTCTTATATCTTCTGGAAAACAATCCCTTGCTGCTTGAGTTTGAAAAACAAAGCCATCTATCTTTTTAAAATAAATTTTACGTAAAACACCTAATATTCCTGTGTATTCTTTATCATCTGGATTTCCTCTTTCCGAATATATAGTTTTTATATTATGTTTCTTACAAAACATTGCTGAGAATATTGCTGATTGCGCCCAATAATTTATTACAATATCATACCTTCCCTTTTTTATAATTTTCCTGAATTCAACAAATCTCTCTATTTTTTTTCTAATGGGAATATCTATTACTTCAATCTCTTTATTTATTGGATAAACAATTTTTCCATTTCCTATGTTAATAACAGAAATTCTATATTTTTTCTCGTTTAATGCATTTGCTAAACATATTAAAGATTTTTCTGCTCCTCCATATCCTTGAAAATATCCGACACAAGCAATTCTAAGTCTTTCTTTTTCCATTTTTCCTCCTTAATTTTAATGGTATTTCTATGATTTTATAATTTACTGCAAATATAGTAATAAGAATTTTTCTATTAATTGATATTGGTGAAAAAATTAGCAAAAAATAGTTTTTTCTTATGTTCTTAGTTAATTTTTTAGCTATAGATTTTACATCTATTTTTTCTTCTGCACCATAATATGCAAGTTTAGCTAATAATGAAAAATCAGATCTTGCTCTTTTTATTTTTGCATATTTCTTAATGTTTTTACCTTTATCTTTAGACAATTCTATAATTTCATCACAAGCCTTTAATAAATCCAAATCTTTTGTTTTTAATTCTCTTCTTGTTGTAGATTTATTGTTTTGAAAATAATAATATCCTACATATTTTATCTCTAGCATCAATTTACAATTCATTAATGCTCTATATACACCTATTATATCTTCATTAATTCTTCCTTCAGGAAATCTTACTTTATCAAAAGCTTGTTTCACAAAAATTTTTCTGCATAAAGAAAATGGACAATTTTTAACAGTTAACCCTGCATATAAATATCTTTCTAGAATCTCATCTTCTTTATATTCTTTTATACCATATTTTTCTACGCTTTCATTTGAATTGTTTTCATATTGTTTAACTTTTTTGCACTCAAAATCTATAACATCTGCTTTCGTTTCTTCTATTTTTTTTATTGCAAATTCATAAATATTGGGATTTATCCAATCATCACTATCTACAAAAGCAACATAATCTCCCTTTATATTATCTAATGCTAAGTTTCTTGCTGCACTTTGTCCTTTATTTTCTTGATGAAAAACTTTTATTCTTTTATTATTTTTAGCATACTCATTACAGATTTCTAATGATTTATCTTCTGAACCGTCATCTATCAATAAAATTTCCATATCTTTATATGTAGAATTCAATATAGAATCTATACACCTTTTTAAATATTCTTCTGAATTGTATACTGGAACAATTACACTTAATAGTTTCATTTTTCTATATCTCCTATTTTTAAAACATATATTTCCCTTTTTCCAGAAAAAGTTGCATCAAAACATATTTTTTTTCCTAATCTATCCCATCTAGGATGTAAATCGCACCTAACTTCATTATCATATCTAAAAGGAGAAAATACTTGTGCTATTGATTTTACTTTGTCATTTCTAGTATCTATTAAATAAACATTAGAAATTCTACTTCTATTAGGATAAGTATCAGTAACCACAAACTTTCTATCTAAAGAATAACTAGGGTGTCCATCACTAATTAATTTTTCTTTCCATTTTACCTCATATTCTCTGGTTTTATCTTTCAACAAATAATAATGTGTTCCTTCTTTATTTTTATGTGCCCAAGCTAAAATATGTTCAGAATCTTTCCAATAACAATGTGAAATCATTCCGTCATCTAACAAATTGTACATATTATTTCCATCAATATCAATTGTTAAAAGCCTTGTATATTTTTTATTTCCTTGAAACCATCTGTGTAAAACCATAAATCTTTTATTATCTGGGCTAATCATTATATGATTAACTTTATGAATTGCATTTTTCATTGTTTCATTGTATTCAAATTTTTTTAATTGTTCATACTTTAAAATTGGTTCATAATTTCCTGTAGTCAGGTCTATTTTCCAAATACATATATCTTCTGGGCAATATTCTATATTTTCTTGTTTTTCCTCTAAATTGGAATATCCATAACCAGGTCTAAGTTTATGTAGTCTTGAAAAATCAAGTGTTAATGCAAAATTCCCATCACTTGAAACACTATACACTGGCATTTGATATATCTTTATTTCTTTTTTATCTATGATATCATAACATATGGAACAAAATTGTCCGTTTCTAAAATCATTAAAAATAATATATCTATCATAGTTAGGTCCAAGCCATTGTAACATACAGCCTTGTTGAACATTCCAAGAACTTGTTTTTGCTATAACAGTATCAGTTTTTCCTATGCAATCATATAATATAATATCTGCACTTTCTTTTGGTGCTACACTTTTATAAGTTTGTTTAGCTCTTAAAAAAACCATTTTACTTTCATCATTATTCCATGGTGACTTATCATAATATCCAAAAAAATATTCAAATTCATCATTAGGTGATATCTGTTCTATATCTCCATTACTTTTTTGAGGTCTTGTTATAAAAACCATTATTCTTTGATATATACGTTTAATAGCTTTTTTTATTTTAGGATTTTTTCTTAAGATATCACTTATTTTTTCTTCTATCTTTTTTACTTGCATTATAACTCCTTATTTTTTCATCCTTGGATCGAATTTTTTAAATTTGTAAAATAATTTATCTATAATATTAGAGGGTAGAATAATAAGTGCTATTGGAACCATCAAATATATATATTTATATATTGGCAAATTCAATAGCTTGTATCCATTTTTTCTAACTTTTAAATCTATTTTTCTATATTCTTTACTTTTTCTTTTATTATATGTTTCATCTCTTCTTAGAAACAATAAACACTCTTGAATATTATGCATTTTCAACTTATTCGCAACCGCTCTAAACCATAAATCATAATCTTGTACTTTCCTTAACTGTTCATTATATTTTCCTATTGAGATAATATCATTTTTTTTAAACATTACACTTGGGTGAATTAATGGGTTTACTTTATATATCATATTTTTAATTTCTGTATTATCTTCAGGAACCATTAAGCTTTCTTCAAGTTCTCCTTTTGAATTTATATATTTTGCACAACTACCAACGATTGAAATTTCTTTGTTTTCCTCTAAAAATTTTATTTGTTTTTCAATTCTTGTAATATCACTGACATCATCAGCATCCATTCTAGCAACATAATTAGAACTAGCCAGCTCAATTGCTTTATTTAGATTTTTCGTTAAACCAATGTTTTTTTTATTTTCTATAAATACTATTCTTTTATCTATTTTTATATACTTTTTAATTATATCTTTTGAATTATCTGTGGATCCATCATCTATTATTATAAATTCTATATTGCTATATGTTTGATTTAATATACTTTCTATAGCATCTTTAAGAAATTTATCTGCATTATAAACAGACATAATTACTGAAACTTTTTCCAATTGTTCTCTCCTTTATCCTTTAACTCACTTTACTCATTTCTTTGCTTTCCTTTAGTTCAGTTATTTCTTCTTTTATTCCATTTTCCGTAATTTCTGCATTAGTTTTTGAAAAAACGGTTATAATTGTCTCAAAGACTAACTTAACATCTTGCTTAAAACTAATATTTTTGACATATTGTAAATCATAATCTATCTTTTCAAAAACACTAATTCCATTTCTTCCTCTAACTTGTGCTAGTCCTGAAATTCCTGGTAATACATCTACTCTTCTTTTCTGTTCATCATTAAACCACTCATAATATTCTGGTATCCAAGGTCGTGGTCCAATAAAACTCATTTCACCTTTTATTATATTAAACAATTGAGGTAATTCATCCAAACTTGTTTTTCTTATAAATTTTCCAACTTTTGTAACCATTTGTTCATGGGATAAAGTACTATGTAATTCTATTCTTTTTGTTGTCATAGATCTAAACTTATATGTATTAAACACTTTTAGTCCTTTTCCCATTCTTTTTGACTTATATATAATTGGTCCTCCATCTTCTAATTTGATAGAAATAGCAATTATCATCATTGGAATCATAAAAACAATTAATAACACAATGGCTAATATTAAATCAATTAATCTTTTGAACTTTAAATACATTTTCTTCCCCTTATTTCTTCTTTTAATTATTTATTTTTTATGTGCTATTTTAAAATTGCCTATTTTCTTTTAATCTTCGTCTATTATATAAATAATACAAAAACATTTCAACCCTTTTTGACAAATTTCAACAAAATATTTTTTAAAAAATTCAAACAAAAACTTCCTATTATATTTTATATAATAAGAAGTCCTATTTTTATATAATTTTCTTTAATTTTTATCTTAATTTAATTTACATTTTTCTTTACTACTCTTAATTTTCTCTTTTTCTTAGCAACAATTCTTACATAAATTTTTTGAACAAGCATAACAACTAAAATACCATATAAAACACCTAAACTATCTATAACCACATCTGTAAAAAGCGGTCCTCTGCCAGGAACAAAACATTGGTGTATTTCATCAGATGTAGCTAGAATAATACCTATTATTAAACTTGCACTAAGTCTGTTTAAAGCTTTAGCTTTTGCTGTGCTAAATATAGCCATAAGAATTATACCAAGAATAGTATAAATAGAAAAATGAGCTATTTTTCTTATTTTAATATGAATTTGCTTTATGATTTGTTCTTTTTCTTGTTTTGGTTTTTCTTGTATCCATTTTATATTATTAGTTATTAATTCAGTAACTCTTCTGCTTAAACTAGAAGACTTTTTAGAATCTTGGCTAGAAAAACCAAATATTACACTAAAAGTACAAATAAGTAATACTATAAGTATAATTCTATATATATTTATTTTCGGTCCTTTAAACCTATTATCAGTAATTTTATTATTCATATTTTACTCACTATATCCTGTTTTTTCTATAATCTCATTGCTTATTTGTTTAACAGTTTCAGAAGGAACATAATCACTCTCACCAAATACTTCCTTATGTAATCTTGTTACATTGCTTTCTAAAGTTACAGGCACTCCATACCACCTATCTAGAGTAATTCCTTTTGTTTCATATGGCCAGCCTATACTATCTGTTATTTTTATACTTGTAGCACTTGGTATCATACCAAATATATCTGTAGCTGTTATATTAGTATATACTTTAGGAAGAACATCATCTATAAATTTATTTAGCTGACTCACATTAAATGTTTTTACTTTATTTACTACAGCTGTTAATACATCCCTCATCCTTTCAGTCCTTTTATAATCTCCTCCACTTGCATGTCTTATTCTTGCATATGCTAAAGCTTGTTCACCTGTTAACGTCTGTGTTCCTGCTTTTTTAATACCAGGAATATGAGAAACTTCTTCAGAAGTTATATTCATACTAATTCCACCAACATCATCTACAATATCTTTTACAGCATCAAAATTAACAGTAACAAATTCTGTTATGTTTAAATCAAAATTAGTATTTAAAGTCTTAATTGCAAGAGGAGCTTCTCCATATGAATACGCGTGTGTTATTTTATCTAGTCCATGACCTTCGATTTGAACATAAGTATCACGATAAACAGAAACTAATTTTACTTCTTTAGTTTCATTGTTCATACTAGCAATAATAATACAATCACTCCTATTTCCTTTAGAATATGTATCTTCTCTAGAATCAATTCCAAAAATTGCAATATTCCTAAATTTAGATAAGTTTTCAGCAACTTCTGCTGATACATTTAAATCTTCCTCATTTAAATCTACTTGTTGCATTTTTCCTAATTTATTATTAATAAATAAGAAAATTGCTCCTACAATAATAACTAATAATATTAATAAAACTAATACTGTAATTCCAAATGCTTTTAATTTTCTTCCTTTTTTCTTTGCCATATTTTATATTTTCTCCTTTATCTATTGTAATGTTTCTGGTATATCTAGTACAATTTCATTATACTCGTTTAACTTATCTTGGCTTGTAAAAATTATTTGGTCATCTATTACTTTCCAATAATCTTTATTATCACTTAAATAATTAATAATTTTTTCTAAATATACTAACGAATCTTCTAATATTTTTTCAGAGTCTTCTATTTTTTCCATATTTTCTTTTAATTGTTTACTAGACTCTTCATCTACTGCAAGCCTTTTATATAATTCTTTATAATATTCACTGATATCTTTATCATCTATTTTAGAAAGTAACTTTTCTTCATCAAAATATTCATCTACAGTAGAACTAAAATCATCTAAAGCTTGTCTCATAGACTCCATTTCTTGTTTAGTGTTTGTAAAATCAGGTCCATCTTCTTTAATATTTTCAATTGTTAAAAAGTCTGCCATTTTTTCTCCACCAAATGTTTTTAACAAGTTTTGTGTAGATGTTACAACTTCACTCATATAATCTTTAAAAGTTTTTTCTATAACAGCATATGAACCTTTTGTTTTTATTTCCATATCTAATGGATTTTCTGCCAAATTTCCATTTTCATCTGCTATTTGAATGTTTGATATTTTATTTACTTCTGCTATTAATGTACCTAGTTGTCTTCCATGGTAAAAAATAAAACCACCAATTAATAAGAATAATATTACAACTACAAGAACTATTGTAATAATAATTTTTTTCTTACTTTTTTTCTTTACCTCTCTATTGTTTTCTTGTTTTACCTCTTCTTTAATAACTTCTTTGTTATCCTCCATAATATTTTCTCCCCCTTTTTTTCTAAAATTCTTTTTAATTATACTATTTATCTTTTCTATTTACAAGTTTTTTCTTTTTTTATTTCAAAAAATTAAGAAAGTATTAATAACTTACTTTCTTAATTAACCCAACTTAAATTTACATTTTACAAACTTTTATTAATTCCTAAAGCCACTATATCTTTCATATTTTCTATTAATTCATCAATCTCTTTAGGTGTAACAATTAAATTATAATCTTTTGGTACTAAAGCTTCTTTTATTTCTTCATAATTATCTTCTTCTTTTAGTTTGTTTAGATAATCATTTGATTTAGCCTCTTCCTGTAATTTTGAAATAAATAAATCTAAACTATCATTAACTAGAACTGCAGTCTCCACAACAGTGGGAATTCCTAGTCCTACAACTGGTATATTTAAGGTTTTAATACTTATTTCACTTCTAGTATTTCCTACTCCTGCACCAGGTACTATACCTGTGTCTGAAATTTGTATAGTACTACTAATTCTTTCTATACTCCTAGAAGCTAATGCATCTACTACAATAACAAGTTTTGGATGAATATTATCTACAATTCCTTTTAGAATTTCTACAGTCTCTATACCTGTAGTACCAAGTACTCCTGGTGCAATAGCACTTACCATTCTTGTCCCTTCTTCTACATATTGTGGTAAATAATTAATTATATGTCTTGTTACATCAATTTCATTAATAACTTTTGGTCCTAAACTATCTGGTGTTACATAAATATTACCAAGTCCTACAACTAATATTTCTCCTTGTTTATCAATATGGTTTTCTAATATTTTTTTTAATTCTTGTGATAAAATATCTGCAGCTTTTTCAATTTCCTCATCTCTTGCTATTTTTAAATTTTTAATATCTATTGTAACATATGTTCCTATTGGTTTTCCTATAGCTTTTTCTCCATTTTCATTTGTTATTTTAACCCTTTCTATTTTTAAATTCTCATTAATATCTTCTCTACTACTTTCAATCCCATCAATTTCCCCCTCTTTTCCATTTACTTTTTGATAAATGTCTCTTCTTTCATTTGCTAAATCTGTTCTAAAATTATACATAATTAAAAATCTCCTTTCGTTTTTTCTTTAGTTTTTATTATTTTTATATTTTTTATACAAAAAAAGAAAATACTTTTATAAAATATTTTCCTTTTTTATTTGTTTTATCTCTCTTTTGCCTTTCTTACTCTATCTCTATCTCTAAATATTTTTATTGTATCTGCCATTGCTTCTAGTTTTTTTCTTTCTTCTTCTGTTAAAAAGTCACTATGTCTTTCAATTGAATAATATCTTGCAATGTCTAAAGCTATTGTTGATTTTCTATTCCTTATATAAATTTTTATTGCTCTTTTTATTTCTTCAAAGCTCCTATATCCTTTTTGCTGTTCTTGTTCTTCAGATTCGGCTTCGGCTTCGGCTTTTTCTACTATTTTCTCATTATCTACACTACTTTCTTCTGGTGCACTTATTTCTATTTTTCCCGCTTTTTTCATTGCTTCTTGTCTTCTTTTTTCTTCTTCTTTTCTTCTCCTAAAATCTTCAAGGTCTTTTTCAGAATAAGTTGGTAAACCCATTGCAATTAATCTTTCTTCTACTTGATTTTTCGTCATATGACATTTATCTGCAATCTCATCAGGACCCAAGCCTTCCAAATAATAATCTCTTATTCGAATATCCCTTTCTTCCGCATATCTTTCTGCATCTTTTTCAGTAAATCTTTTTGGCTTCTTATCTGTTTTCTTAGGTGTGTTTGTTTTCTTATCCTTTTTTGGCTTTTCTTCACAATCTTCATCTATAATTCCTAAACATATTGCTGTTCTACGTTTTCCAATAAGACTTTCCACTGTTTTTTTTGAGACTTCTAATGCCTCTGCAAGTACATCTAAATCTCTTAGACCACTATCAAATAAAGCTATAGCTCTTTTAGCTTTTGCTTTTCTTCTCCTTGTTTCATTTTGTTTTTTTTCACTTCTTTTCGCATTATAATCATTTAATAAAAACTCTTCCATAATTTATTCTCCTAAATCAATTTTTTATTTTTCTACATCTTCTCCTAAAACTTTTTTCCCTTCTGTTTCTTTTTCTGCTTGTCTTCTTATATGTTCTTCTTTTACTTCTTTTAATGTACTTAATAATATTGCTAAATTTTCTCTTTCTTCATTTGTTAATATAGTTCCATCATTTAGAAATCTATCTCCTAATTCTATTGCTTGTTTTGATTTTCTTTGTTGTAACAATGTTTTCATTTCTCTTATCAAATCTTTAAAATTACTTATTAATGCAATTCCTGTTGCTTCTCTAAATTCTTTTCTTCTTTCACTAAGTTGTTGTTCTTCTTGCCTTATTCTTCTCTGTCTTGCTCTTTCTTCTCTACGTTTTCTGTTTCTCCTTTTTCTTCTTTGTTCTTTCCTAGTAATTTTATCATTTTCGTCTGCATCTTTTTTTATTTTTCTTAATTCACTTAAACTATATATTGGTAATCCCAAAGATATATAAATTTCCTTTATTTGTGCTAGACTTAGTTGTTCTTTTTCTGCAACTTCTTCTATTGACAATCCACTATTATGTAAATATTTTATTCTTTCATTTCTATCTGAAACAATCTCTCTTACTTTAGCAAATGTTAATAATTTACCATTTTTACTTGGTATTATGATACCGCTTGGTCCTTTATAATTTTTTAATCTAGTTTTACCTAGAAATCTTTTTACTTGTGCTTCAGTTGTATCTAACACTCCTGCTATTTCTTTTGGGGATATTCTTCCATCTTCTCCCTCAAAAATTTCTATTACTTTTTTTCTTCTTAAACTCTCTCTTTCATTTTTAGGAGCTCTATCTATACTTCTAAAAAATTCACTTGTAATATATTTCTCCATATAATTTACTCTCCTTTTACAAGTTCACATAAATATATTTTACCATATTTTTGAATTTATTTCAACTAAAATATTATTGATTTCAATTTAAAATATTGTAAATTAAAGAAAATAATAAAAGGTAATTATTTGTAATAATCACCTTTTCTTATTTTATTGTTCTAAATATTTCTTTAAAAATTTTCCAGTATAGCTTCTTTCGTTCTTGCAAATTTGCTCTGGTGTTCCAACTGCAATTACTTCTCCACCATTATCTCCACCTTCTGGCCCTAAATCAATTATATGGTCACACGTTTTAATTAAATCCAAATTATGTTCAATTACAATTATAGTATTTCCTGTGTCCACTAGCCTTTGTAAAATATTTACTAATTTATGAACATCTGCAATGTGAAGACCTGTTGTTGGTTCGTCTAAAATATATAATGTCTTTCCAGTTGCTCTTTTTGATAATTCAGTTGCAAGTTTAACTCTTTGAGCTTCTCCACCTGATAATGTTGTTGAAGGCTGACCAAGTTTTATATAACCTAAACCTACATCATATAATGTTTGTATTTTATTTTTAACTTTTGGTATTTTATCAAAAAACTTCAACGCTTCTTCAACGGTCATATCTAATACTTCTGATATATTCTTTCCCCTATATTTTACTTCTAATGTCTCTCTATTATAACGTTTACCTTTACATACTTCACAAGGTACATATATATCTGGTAAAAAGTGCATTTCTATTTTATGAACACCATCACCATTACAACTCTCGCACCTACCACCTGCAACGTTAAAACTAAATCTTCCTTTTTGATAACCTCTTAGTTTTGCTTCTTCTGTTGCTGCAAACAAATCCCTTATTAAGTCAAACACACCAGTATATGTTGCTGGATTTGACCTAGGAGTTCTTCCAATTGGTGATTGGTCTATATTAATTATCTTATCTATGTTTTGAAGTCCTTTTACTGTTTTACATTTACCTGGTTTTTCGTTTGAACCATTTAGCTCTTTTGCAATTGTTTTATATAACACTTCATTTACTAAAGTAGATTTTCCAGAACCAGAAACACCTGTTACACAATTAAATACACCTAAAGGAAATTTAACACTAATATTTTTTAAATTATTTTCTGTTGCCCCTACAACTTCTATAACTTTTGATTTTACTGATTTTCTTCTTTTTTTAGGAACTTCTATTTTCTTTCTTCCGCTTAAATATTGACCTGTTATAGAATTTTCTACTTTTTTAACTTCTTCTGATGTACCGCTGTGCCATAACTTTTCCACCGTGAACACCTGCTCCTGGACCTATATCTATTATTTGGTCTGCTGCATACATAGTATCTTCATCGTGTTCTACAACAATTAAAGTATTTCCTAAATCTCTTAATTTTTTCAATGTTGCTAAAAGTTTATCATTATCTCTTTGGTGAAGTCCTATACTTGGTTCATCTAAAATATAAAGTACACCTGTTAATCCAGAACCAATTTGTGTGGCTAGTCTTATTCTTTGAGCTTCACCACCAGATAATGTCCCTGCATTTCTAGATAATGTTAAATATTCCAAACCAACATCTATCAAAAATTGTAATCTTTGGTCTATTTCTTTTAAAATAAGTTCTGATATCATAGCTTGTGTCTTATTTAATTTTAAATTATTTAAATAATCCTTAATTTTTACAATTGACATTTCAGTTAATTGATTTATATTTTTACTACCTACTTTTATTGATAATATTTCTGGTTTTAATCTTGCTCCGATGACAAGCAGGACATTCTGAATTTGTCATATACATTTCATAAAAATCTCTCATTCCTTGTGATTTTGTTTCACTATGTCTTCTATCTAAAGTAGGTAACACTCCTTCAAACGGAGCAGTAAACTTTCTTGTTCCTGCATATGAAGAATATTCAAAATCAATTTCTTCATCACCCGTACCATAAAGAATTTTCTCCATAAACCAACGTGGTAAGTCTTTTATTTTTTTACCCTTAATATCTATACCATAATGTTTTCCAATTGCCTCAAAATACATTTTAGCCATAGTATCACCTTTTTTCATAGTACTAGACCCAAATGCTTTTATTCCATCATAAAGTGTTTTATTTTTATCAGGTACTATCAAATCTTCATCCATTTTCATCAAATAGCCTATACCCGTACATTCTGGACAAGCTCCAAATGGGTTATTAAAAGAAAACATCCTAGGTGTGAGTTCTGGGAAACTAAAACCACAATCTGGACAAGCATAATTACAACTATATAATATCTCTTTTCCACCTCTTACATCTATTAATACCATTTTATTTGCATGTTTCAAAGCAATTTCAACAGATTCTGTTAATCTACTTACAATATCTGGTTTTATTACTAATCTATCTACGACAAGTTCTATATTATGTTTTTTCTTTCTGTCTAATTCTATATCATCAGACAATTCATAACTTTCTCCATCTATTCTAACTCTAACAAAACCTTCCTTTTGATAAGACTCTAACTGTTTTGAATATTCTCCTTTACGACCTCTTACTACTGGTGCTAATACTTGTATTCTAGTCCCTTCTTCCAAACTCATTATATTATCTATTATCTGGTCAATACTTTGTTTTTCTATTTTCTTACCACAATTAGGGCAATAAGGTACACCTATTCTAGCATAAAGAAGACGTATATAATCATATATCTCTGTTACAGTTCCTACAGTAGAACGTGGATTCTTAGATGTTGTTTTTTGGTCTATTGATATTGCAGGTGATAAACCATCTATTCTTTGTACATCCGGTTTTTCCATCAAGCCTAAAAATTGTCTTGCATATGAAGATAAACTTTCTACATATCTTCTTTGTCCTTCTGCATATAATGTATCAAATGCTAGGCTTGATTTTCCAGAACCAGAAAGACCTGTTATTACTACTAGTTTATCTCTTGGTATTTCTAAATCTATATTTTTTAAATTATGTTCTTTTGCACCTTTTATTATTATTTTATCGTTCATTTTTTCACCTCGAAAAAATTATACTACAAAACTTTTGTAAAAACAAGAGTTTGGTAAATAATTATTTCTATTTCCTATAACTCATTATATTTTGTAGTTTTTTATTTAATGATGTAATTTAACCATAAAAGAGTCCATTTCTGAACTCTTTTATGGTTATAAGACATTTGCCTTATATTTTTTTAAAGAAAGTTAAACTACCCTATTCTCCTTTCTAATTTGTTCTTCTAGGCCATTCATAATTTCATCTACATTATGATTATACCTAGAAACAAGAATAGGAATGTTTCCAAAAGGCATCAAAATGCCATAAATCTTTTCCCACGGCTTGATATAGCCTGCATCTTGCAAGAGTCTATCAAAGTTTGAACCGTCTTCAAAACAACTTGCAAGGAGTTCTATTTGCCTGCGATACTTTGCCTTGTAATCATACCCTTGAAGAAAAAGTACCCCCATATGGCAAAAAATAATCTCCGCCTTAAAAGATTCTCTCCCCTCCTGGAAAAACAAACTCTCCTTCTTGTCTCGCTCGGGCTCTTCAGGAATAAGACTAACATTAACTGGCATCTTTCCTCCTTTAACTTTCTTTTTAAACAAAGCTTTCGCTATGTTTATATTATACTATTAATAACTATTATTGTCAAAAAAATATCCAATTTTGTATTCCAAATACTATTTTAATATTTATTAGTTAATATAATTTATATTTAATGATTTTATAATTTCTAGTCAATTACCACTTGATATTCTATATCATATATTGATATAATATTTATAGTCTTTTATAGAAAAAAAGATTATTGGAGTGTGATACTTATGATTAAAAGAGAAGAAAACCCAGATTACTTAAATGCTTTTTTGGATTATTCTACAACCATTTTAAATAAATCACCAAATAGTATTAAAGAATATAATTATGATTTAGCAATGTTTTTAAAATTCATAAAAATACATTTTAGACTTACAAATGAAACAGATTTTAATAAAGTTAAAATATATGATTTACCATTTGATATTGTAAAAAAAATAGAGCTAGATGATATACACGCATTTCTAGGTTATTTAACAACTACATTTAATAGTAAATCAGCAACTAGAGCAAGAAAAATTTCTACAATTAGAATATTTTTTAAATATTTATCACAAGATGCAAGTAAAAAATTTCTATTAGACCATAACCCAGCTTTAAACTTAAAAACACCAAAAAAAGACAAAAGACTTCCTAAATATCTTTCTTTAGATGATAGCAAAAGATTATTAGACGTTGCATCTAATGAAGATAATAGGAATTGTGAAAGAGATTTTGCAATAACAACCCTATTTTTAAATTGCGGTATGCGTCTTTCTGAACTTGTTGGAATTAATATTAACGATATTGATTTTGAAGATTGTAAATTAAATGTTATTGGTAAAGGAAACAAAGAAAGAACTATTTATTTAAACAAAGCTTGTATGAAAGCACTTTCTTCTTATCTAAATGTAAGACCAAAAATTGTAGATAAAGACAATAAAAATTCTGATAAAGCACTTTTCCTAAGCGAAAGAAAAGAAAGAATCAGTAACAGAACTGTCCAATATATTATAAATAAAGAATTAATGGAAGCAGGTTTAGATAGCAGAAAATATTCTGTGCATAAATTAAGACACACGGCTGCAACTCTTATGTACCAGTATGGAGAAGTTGATATAAGAGCCTTGCAAGAACTACTAGGGCACGAAAGTATTTCAACAACTGAAATATATACACACGTAAACAGTGATCAAGTAAGAAGTGCAGTTGAAAGAAATCCTTTGGCAAATCTATAGGGGATTTTCAATTTAAAATCCCCCTATTTTTCAAAAACTTTCATATAATATGGCTTTATTTCTGGAAGTAAACTATTTAAGTATATAACATTAAAGTATTTGTCTTTTATCTTTATATTTGGAAAAGTTTTTATCATTTTTTCATTTCCCCATACTTTATTTATAAAATTGTCTAAATTTTTATTATTTTTTAATTTTATATATTTTTCATTAATAGCCTCTTTGTTATAAACTGGTATATTCTTTTCTACTACCATCCTAGTAATAAACATATCTTGTGCATATATAGTTAATATGCAGTCGATAAATAAAAATATTATTACAACTATTACTATTATTTTTAATGTTTTTTTAGATATTTTTGCTTTTATTTTATTGCAAACTCTATCTATAAATGGATTTATTATTTTCACTAAAACTAAAGTTAAAACTCCCCAAAAAATAGAATAAAGTAAACATACTCTACCATTTATATTTAAAATTTTACCTGAATAATCCCACCAATCTGTTTCTAATATTACCTCTATTAAAAAACTAAATATATACTCAGTTAAAGTTCCAATTATATAACCACCAAGAAATAATATTATATTGTTTTTGTTAAAATATTTAGAAAATATTAATATAAAGACTGCTCCTATTCCATATATTCCAAGAAATGGACCATATAAGAAACTCTGTCTTGACTGCCACTCTCCCATTGTTATTATTCCAAATATTGTTTCTATGACATATCCTAAAATACTATATATTATGAAATATGAAAATATTTTCCAAATACTTACACCCAAAAATTTATATTCTCTATTTTTAGTATTTTTAACATTTACTTTATCATTGGCTTTATTTTTACCTTTTCTATTTTCCATATTTACTCCTAAATTAGCTCTTCTAATTCTTTTATTTTTTCATTATAAAAATCAATTGCATCTTCATATACTTCTTTTGTCTCTAGGTCTACATCTACCATTTTTAATAAATCAATAGATTTTTTAGAACAACCTTGTTTTAACATATTTATATATTTTTCTATATATGGTGTTCCGTTTTTTATTATTTTACTTGCTATACTAATTGCTGAAGATAATCCAGTTGCATATTTATATACATAAAAATCAGAATAGAAATGTGGTATTCTTGCCCACTCATATTGTATTTTTTTATCTACTATAATGTCATTTCCAAAATACTTCTTGTTCAATTCATAATAAATTTTATTTAAGTCTTCACTAGATAAAGTTTCTCCATTTTCTATCTTTTCGTGAATTATTTTCTCAAATTCAGCAAACATTGATTGTCTAAATAATGTTGCTCTTATCATTTCTAATAATTCATACAATAATTCTTTTTTCTTTTCTATATCTTTTTCATTTTCTATTTGGTAATTACTAAGTAATATTTCATTTACAGTTGATGCTACTTCTGCTGTCATTATTGTATAATCTGCATTTATTATATTTTGGTTTGAATTTGAATAATATGAGTGCAAACTATGTCCTAATTCGTGTGCTATTGTGCTTACATCTCTTTTAGAATTTACAAAATTTAATAGTACAAATGGATGTACACCATATATTCCCATACTATATGCTCCACCTTTTTTGTGTGGTTTTGCATATACATCTATCCAATTATTTGTAAATGCTTCTTTTAATTTATTTATATATTCATCTCCCATAATTGATAATGCTCTTAATACTTCTTCTTTTGCTTCTTCATATGTTATTTCATCTTTTTCTTGTTCAAAAGGATTAACATATAAGTCATACATATGGAATTCTTGCTTTTTTAGTATTTTCTTTTTTAATTTTATAAATTTATGATTTACAGAAATTTTTTTATTTATAGTATTTATTAATGTTTCATATACTTTTAAATTTGAATCATCATTTTTAGTTGCCATATCTAAACTTGATTTATATCTTCTTAAATTTGCTGTTACAGTTGTTTTCTTTACATTTGATAAATATAGTTCTGTAATCGTATTAATAAAATTACTATATTTATCATACATTAAATTAAATGCTTGTTCTCTTACTTTTTCTTCTCTGCTTTTTAAATAGATTGTGTAATTACTTTCTGTTAGTTCTTGTTTCTCACCATTTTCATCTATTAAGTTTCCAAATTTAAATTCTGCATTTGTTAATATATCAAATGTGTTCTCAGGAGCTGAAAATATTTCTCCATATTTTGCTAAAATATTTTCTCCTTCTTTACTTAATATATGATTTTTCTCTTCTAATATATCTAAGATAGATCTTTTATATGGTTTTAATCTCTTGTCTTCTTCTAGATATTTTTTTATTATTTTAGTGTCTGAGTATGTTATTTCTGGTGTTATAAAGGCTGTTTTTGTGCTAAATTTAGTTCCTATAGTTTCTACTTCTTTATATAATTTTATTCCTTCTTGATTTGACATATCTAAATTATAATATAACATACCATAGCCATATATTTTTTCATATTTTTCTAGTGCTTTTTCCATTAAATTATAGCAAGAATAAAGATTATTAGAACTTTCACATAATCTTCCCTCGTATTTACTTATATTTTCTAGCTCTTCATCTAAATCCTTTTTTACAATATTAAATTCTTCTTTGTTTTTAAATATATCTTTCAAATTCCAATCCAATATTAACCCTCCATTGTTAAGTTTATAAATTTTTAAAATTATACTTTTAATATATCTAAACCTTTACATTTAATATAACTCAATAATAGAATGTAATTGTTTATTATCTTGACTTGAAATCACAACAACGTATTTGTCATCTTCTCTAGTATATTTACACTCAACAGTATCACCATATTTTATTTCTTTTTTGTACATAATTCTAACATTATCAAAAGGTCTTAAATTATATACTTCTTCTGGCAAAGCTTCATAAGCTAAATCTAAATAATTTAAATTGTGCATATGTTTGTTAATATCAATATCTTTTCTTTTCACAGTATAATTAATGCTACTTAAAAATTCTTCTGGCATTTGTAATTTATCTAGCTTTTCTCCTGGAAACACTTCTTTTTCTTCTGTCTTATATTTTTCAATTACTTCTTCCGTTATTCTTTCCATCTTTCCTTCTTCAATATTAATTAAAGTCCATTTAGAAGTTGCAATAGCACAAAGAGTTCCATTTTCATCATAAATTTCAAAATCTCTGTATGTAAAAAATCTATTTCCAACTCTTGCCCAAGTATGTACATCTAAAGTTTGTCCATATTTGGGTCTATTTAAAACTTTAAGTTTCCAATCTAATAATATCCAAGTAAGCTTATTAGTAGCAATATCATTAGAACCATATCCTGCAATATCAGAGTGGTATCCACCTATATTTTCTAATATTTTTAAAATAGAAATATTTTTTATCTTATTATCTTTACCTATATCATTTAATCCCATCTTAAACTTCTCTTTAAAAATCATTTTGCTCCCTCTTTCTTTGGGACGTTTCCCCTTATCGTTTGATAAAAGAGAAACGTCCCTATTATTTAATATCCTGGTTTTTTTAATAATTTAAACATATTTTTCTTATATTCTTCTACACCCGGTTGGTCAAATGGATTTACCCCTAATAGACTACCAGACACGCTACATGCTTTTTCGAAGAAATATATTAATTCTCCTAAATTTTCTTCATTTAACTCTTTCATTTTTATTTCAATATTTGGAACACCTCCGGATACATGTGCTTTAACAGTTCCTTCCATTGCTTTTTTATTTACATAGTCTAAAGTTTTTCCTGACAAATAATTTAAACCATCTAAATTATCATCGTCTGGGTTTATTGTAATATCAGATTTTGGTGTTTCTATAGAAACTACAGTTTCAAATAAACACCTTCTTCCTTCTTGTATATATTGTCCCATTGAGTGTAAATCTGTTGTATTATCAACTCCCATTGGTAATATTCCTTTATTATCTTTGCCTTCGCTTTCGCCAAACAATTGCTTCCACCACTCTGTAAAATAATGCATCTTTGGTTCATAGTTTACCAATATTTCTGTATTTTTATTTAATTTGTACAAAATATTTCTTACTACTGCATATTGATAGCACTCATTATATTTTAAATTACTGTCATCAAATCTTTCTTGTGCAATTCTTGCACCTTCCATTAATTTATCTATATCAATTCCTGCAACTGCTATTGGAAGTAAACCAACTGCTGTTAATACAGAATATCTCCCCCCTACATTATCTGGTACAACAAATTCCTCATACCCTTCGTTATCTGCTAAAGTTTTTAAAGCTCCTTTTTTCATATCTGTTGTTGCATATATTCTACTTCTTGCCTCGTCAATTCCATATTTATTTTCTAATATTTCTCTAAAAATTCTAAAGGCAATTGCAGGTTCTGTTGTTGTTCCTGATTTTGATATTACATTTATTGAAAAATCTTTATTTTCTAAAAATTCTATTAATTCGTTTATATAATTTGAACTCAAATTATTTCCAACATATAAAACTTGTGGGTATTTCCTTTTCTTGGCCGGAAGTAAATTATTAAATGAACTTGTTAATGCTTCTATTACAGCTCTAGCTCCTAAATAAGAACCCCCTATTCCAATTACTAATAACACATCTGATTCTTTTCTTATTTTTTTAGCTACTTTTTTTATATTTTTAAATTCAACTCTATCATAATCTGTTGGAAGATTAAGCCATCCAACGAAATCTTTTACATTATCCGCTCTTTTATGTAAGTCTTTATGGATATTTTCTACCTTTTCTTTATATTCCATAATACTTTTCATAGTTATCCCACTATTTTTAAGATTTAAACTAATTTCTGCCATTAATAAACACCTCTTTCTCTAAAAAATTTCAGTTACATTATATACATACAAAACTAATAATTCAAGGTTTTTCGAAAACTTTTTGCAACTTTTGGGGACGGGGCTTTTTTTTCTCACTTTTACAAATATTTCCAAAGTGAGAAAAAAAAGCCCCGTCCCCAAAATTCTCATTTTATTATTTCGTTCATTACTTTTGCTAGATATTTCATGCTTGTTAAACATTGTTCTAATGTGTTTCCTGTTGCTCCTACTTCTATTATACTTGCATATTTTCCCGTATGTTGGTTATATCTAGATGTTGTTACCATCATTGTTTTAAATAACCCTGGATACATTTCTTCTGCTTTTGATTGTACCTTTATTGCAAATTTTAAATTTTCTCTCCAATTCGGATGCCACAAGCCTCCTGCATCTGTTCCTATTACAAACATTAATTGAGCTGCTTCTTCATTTCCTATTTTCACTGTTGGTGCATAATCGCTTCTTGAACCTATTGCATCTCTATGTACATCTATTATTATATCACTAGGCGTTGTTTGTAATATATTTTCAACTGTTTTTAATGAACGTGTATATGAACCATTATATGCTGGATAATCGTGATAGTCTGTATTATGTATTACATTATAATTATATTTTTTTAAATATGTTTCTAATTCTGTACCTACTCTTGTTACTGTGAAATTTAAATCTGTAGTTCTATAATTTCCTGTTGGTGTATATGGATATTTTTCACTTGCTGTATAACTTTCACAACTATGTGTATGAAATAGTACAATATTCTTATTTTCTATTTGTATTTCGCTTGTAAATAAATCTTCTGTTAATTCATAATTCGTTTCATTTTTTATTTTTACATTTCCTAGTTGAGTATTACTTCCATCTTTTATAGGGTTTGACGTTATTATTTCTGTTTTTGTCCCTGGTTCTAATGCTTCACTATTATTTTCTAAACTATCTTCTTCAATTTCTCCATTTGTAGTTTCTTCAGTATTTGCAACTTTATTTTCTTCTTTCTTTTCACTAATGTTTTCTATTCCATTTATTGAACTTATTTGTATTCCTAACATTGCTTTTAATATTTTATAATCGTTTGCATTTTCTTCTTCTTTTATATCATCTTCTTCTGCAATTTTTCCATATTCTTCGTTTATATTTGAAATAACAGGTATTGTTTGGTTTATTGCTGTCATATTACTTTTTCCTAAAAAAAAGTTTATTCCTTCCTCTATTTTTTTAATTATATCATTGCTATTATCTGCTACTTCACTATTACTAATATTTTCATTGTTTTTATTTTTTTCTACTCCAATTTCTTTACTTACAAATACAATTATTAGGCTTAATAATATAATTCCTATCATTAATTTAGTTAAATCTTTTAATCTTAATACAGTAACATTAAACATATTTTTCTCCTTGTCCCCAAGTTTACTATATACATATATATTCTGTTACTTTATTAAATATGAATAATAATCTTTATTATAACTACTATAATTAAAATTTATTATTGTTTATACAAAAAGAAACCTAAGTTTTCCTTAAGTTTCTCTTTATTTTTAATTTTAAATTTGACAAAACTATACTTTTTTCCAAAACCAATCTAAACTATTATCAAAACTCTTTTTACCAAGTTTCTTTGTTTCCATATCATCAACCCATAAATATGAGAAAAATGATATAAATACAAATATGAAGTCTATTACTACACATCTTGATAATGTTGATAACATATATCTAAATTCTTCAGATAAAGTTGCTACTTGTGCTACGTGTACAATTAATAATAATAAATATGCAAATAATACTACTGCTGCTACTGCACTTTTTTTAACTTCTTGTGCTAAAAATATTAATAATACTGTTGCAGCTAACATAAGCAATAAAGTTAGTGGGTTTGATATATCAAATACAAACATTTTCTTCCCTCCGTTTTCTTTAGTTTTATTTATTAATATAATAACATTAATATTTTTATTTATCAACTATTTTTTATTACGTTTTTATTACATTTTAGTTACAATATTGTTTAATTTTTATTTTAATTTATTTTCTATTAAATTAGCTATGTCTTTTGCTTTCTTTGTTATGTATTCTTGATCTTCTCCTTCTATCATAACTCTAACTAATGGTTCTGTTCCTGATGCTCTAATTAAAACTCTTCCATTTCCTGCGAATTCTTTTTCTAGTTTTTCTATAGCTTCTTTTATTTCTTCATTTTTGTCATAGTCATATTTTTTATCTGAATTTACTTTTGCATTTATCAACACTTGTGGGTATAATTTCACAACACTTGCTAATTCTGATGCTTTTTTACCTTCTTCTAATATTGATTTTATCAACATTAATGATGTTAATATACCATCTCCTGTTGGGTTATAGTCAAGTAATATTATATGACCTGATTGTTCTCCACCCAAGTTAAAGCCGTCTTTTAACATTTCTTCTAATACATATCTGTCTCCAACTTTTGTTTGTAATAATTCTAGTCCGTTATCTCTTGCATACTTATTTAGACCCAAATTACTCATTACTGTTGCAACTATTGTATCTTTGCTTAGTTTTCCCTTTTTTCTTAAATTAGCTGATATTATTGCCAATAACTTATCTCCATCTATCTCATTTCCTTTTTCGTCTACTGCTAAACATCTATCTCCATCACCATCATATGCAACTCCTAGTGACAATTTATTTTCTACTACATATTTTTTTAAAGCTTCTAGATGTGTTGAACCACAATTTTCATTAATATTTACACCATTTGGATGATTATTTATAATTCTATAATTTATTCCTAATGTTTTAAATACTTTTTCTGCAACTACAGATGTTGCTCCATTTGCTGTGTCTAATGCTACAACAAAATCATCTCTATTATATTTTTCTATCTCATCATCAAAATTTTTTCTAAAGAAATATACATATTCATCTATTAAATCTAATGCATATTCTGATACTCCTATTTTATCTCCTACTGCTGTTAATTTATCTAATTTTCCTGATTCCATAATTTCTTCTATTTCTTCTTCTAAGCTATCTGGTATTTTCATACCTTTGTTGCTAAAGTATTTTATTCCATTAAATTCATATGTATTATGTGATGCTGAAATTACAACACTTGCATCTGCATTTAATTTTCTTGTTAAATATGCAACTGCTGGTGTTGGAATTACTCCCAATAACTTAACATTTGCACCATAACTTAAAAAACCTGCTACCATTGCACTTTCTATCAATGTTCCTGATATACGTGTATCTCTTCCTATTAATATAGTTGGTGTATGACTTGAGTGTTTTGATAGCACATATGCTCCTGCTTTTGCAACTTTATAAACTAAGTCTGGTGTTAATTCTGTATTTGCAATTCTTCTAATTCCATCTGTCCCAAAATATTTTCTCATAAAATTACTTCCTTTCTTTCTTTGTTATGATTATGTTTTTTTATTTTATTTAACACATCATCTTTTGCAATCATTATTTTTTCTTTAAAACTTAATGTCATCATTTGTGGTGTTTCTATTTCAATTTTCTTATTATGTATTACTAGATTAGGATTTGTTGTTGTTAACTCTTCTAATTTTCTTTCACCTATTATTTCATTTAATTCTGCAAGTATTTGTGGAATCTTTGGATATATTGTATTTTGCCTATGTACATCTGAGCCAAACATATGAATCATATTTCCTTCAAGAAGTTTAAGTACTATCATTTGTGCTTTCTTACCATATTGACCAATTATGCTTCCATAGTTTGCTTGCATTAAAACTCCTTTTTCTACTAAGTCATATATTAGTTCTGGTTCTTTTTGTACAAAGCTATATCTTTCTGGGTGTGCTAGTATTGGTACTAATTTATATTGTTGTAATTCATATATTACATCATATAAATTAAATGGTTCTACATTTAATGGTAATTCAAATAATACATAACTTGTATCATTTATTGTTGATGCTTTTCTTTCTTCTAGTAATTTTATTATATTTTCTGACATATATATTTCATTACCTAAATATAACTTCATATCTATATTTTTCACTTGCATATTTTCACATATTGCATTTAACCATACTTCTCTTTCTGGTACATTTGTCTCATAATATCCTTCCATATAGTGTGACGTTGTAACTATTGCATCAAATCCTACATTTTTTGCTTCTCTAATTAGATTAAATGTTTCTTCTATACTTCTTGAACCATCATCTATATTTGGTAATATATGACTATGTATGTCTATCATCTGTTTTTTCTCCTTTTGCTTCTAATTTAATTTTTTCTTTTCTTCATCTAAGTATTGGTTTATTTGGTTTAAGATTTCTGTTGTTCTATCTAATGTTACTTCTTCTTGTGCATTTTCTTTTTTTAGATTATTTTTTAATGCTTTTGGCACTTCTAAATCTTCTTTTTCTAATTCTTTATTCTTTCTTTTTATATTATTATTTTGTATGGGTTTTGGCTCTCTTTTTTCTATTATACTTGATGCTCTATTATACATTTCTTTACTTGCTCTTTTTGCTGACCTTGAAGTTGGTTTTGTTTCTGTAAGTGCTGTTGAACCATAATAATATGATTGTTCATATTTTTTCGCATCAATTTCTACTTTATTCAATATTACTCCTGCTATTTTTCCACCCACATTTTTTATATTTCTAACTACTCTTTTCAAATCTTCTTTTTTTGTCTGCTTACTTGCTGTTACTATTACTGCTGTGTCTACTATTCTTGCCAATATTAATGAATCTGTTACTAATTGACTTGGTGTTCCATCAAATATTATTATATCACATAAACTATTTATTTTTTCCATTAGATTTTGCATTCTATCAGATACTAATAATTCTGAAGGGTTTGGTGGAACATTTCCAGCTGGTATTACATATAGGTTTTCTATTTCTGTTTCTTGTATATAATCTGCTAAATCTTCTGAAGCATCTCCATTATTCCAGTCTACACCTGATAGATAATTTGAAAGTCCTGGTCTTGGTGATACTCCAAATATAGAATACACTCTACCTTTTCTCATATCTGCATCTATTAAAATAACTTTTTTACCTGCTTGTGCAAATGTTATTGCTAAATTTGCTGAAACCCAAGATTTTCCTTCTCCTGGCAATGTTGATGTTATTAGTATACTCTTTAATTTTCCTTTTGTGTTCATAAATTGTATATTTGTTCTTAGTGTTCTAAACACTTCTGATATAGGAGATTTTGGATCTAATTTTGCTACTAATTCTTTTTTCATTATTTATTCCCTCCCTTTTTCTTTTGTATTGCATTTTCGTATATTGGTATTGATGCTAAAACTGGTAATTTAAATTCTTTCTCTATATCCTCTACTGTTTTAATTGTTGTATCTAGCATATTAGCAACTAATACATATATTACAGAAACTACTAAACCAATAAATGCAAATATTGTTACATCTTTTTTATGGTTTATATTTGAAGGTGTATTACTTTCTTCTGCTTCATCTACTATATGTACATTATTTATATTATATATTTCAGCTACTTTTTCAGTAAATACTTTTGCTATTTCGTTTGCAATATTTGCTGAATATTCTGCATTTTCTGTTTCTACTGATATTTCTAGTACTTCTGTATCTTCTACAGAACTTACTGATACATTATTTTTTAAACTTTCCCAATTTATATCTATTCCTAAATTTTGTACAACTTGATTTAATACATCTTTACTTCTAACTAGAACACTATATGTTGATACTAATTTTGAGTTTAAAGTTAAATCTGTTGCTGTAATACTTTCTGACGTTTCTTCTCCACTTTCTGCTCCAGCTAATACTAATGTTGTTGATGAACTATACATTGGTTTTGTAAAACCTACTGTATATATTACCCCTAATGCTATAAATATTAATACAATTAATATCATATGTAATTTTTTGCTCCAAAAAATGTTAAATAATTCTTTTAAATCTAATTCTTCCATAATTCCTCCTACTTTTTTTATTTTCTTTTGTTCATACTTTTATAGTATACATTTAACTTTGTTTTTTTGCAACATTTTTATCAAAAAATACTTTGCTTTAAAATTTTTATTTGTAAATAGTTTCTTTAATTTTTTATTTTTCTTTTATTATTCTTTTTTCTCTTATAATTTTAACTCATCTAAATTATCTAAATTGATTTCTTTTTCTTCACCTGTTTTCATATCTTTTAGCTTAACAACTCTTCTTTCTATTTCATCTTCACCAATTACAATAACATAAGGTATTTCCAATTTATCAGCATATTTAAACTTAGCTTTTAATTTTTTATTATTCAAATAAATTTCTGTATTTATTCCATTATTTCTTAAAACATTTGCTACTTCTATTGGTATTTTTAAATCTTCCACCATTGGAATTATTAAAACATCAGAAATAGATTTTTTATTTGCTTTTATTAAATCAAGTTCTTGTAACTTATAAAATAATCTTGTTAAACCAATAGAAATACCAACACCTGGTAATTTTTTATCTATATAATTTTCTGCTAAATTATCATATCTACCACCAGAGCAAACACTTCCGAAGTTCTCTATAATTATTTAAAAAAGTTTCATAAACAGTTCCTGTATAATAATCAAGACCTCTTGCAATAGTTAAATCTAATTTAATATTTTCTTCTGGAATACCAAATAATTTCATATTAGTATATACAAACTCTAACTCTTCTAAACCTTTATTAAATACATCATTTTCAATATTTAAAGCTTTTAATTTTTCTAATTTTTCATTGTTACTTCCGTCTATTTCTATAAAATTAATGATTTTTTCTATTTGTTCTTTTCCAATATTTAACTTTCCTAATTCCTCTATTACCGCTTCTCTTCCTATTTTATCTATTTTATCAATTATTCTTAAAATTTCTACAGAATTATAACTTTGTCCTATTTCTATAAACAAACCATTTAATAATTTTCTATTATTTATCTTAATTGTAAAATCATTAAATCCTAGTTTTGTAAAAATCATATAAATAACACTAGGAAGTTCTGCATCATTAATTAAATCTAGTTCACCATCACCAATAATATCAATATCACATTGGTAAAATTCTCTAAATCTTCCTTTTTGTGTTCTTTCACCACGATATACTTTTCCTATTTGATATCTTCTAAAAGGAAAACTTAAATTACCATAGTTTTTAGCAACATATTTAGCAAGTGGCACTGTTAAATCAAATCTTAATGACAAATCATTATCACCTTTATTAAATCTATAAATTTGTTTTTCAGTTTCTCCGCCAGCTTTTGCAAGTAAAACTTCTGACAACTCTATTATTGGAGTATCTAGTGGTAAAAAACCAAATCTTTTATATGTTTCTTCAATTGTATTTTTCATTTGTTCAAATAATATCTGGTCATTTGGTAATAGTTCCATAAAACCTGATAAAGTTCTTGGTTCAGTTTTTGCCATACTAAATCATCCTTTCTTTTTCTATATCATAATCTCTAATTTTTAAAAATTCTTTAATATCATTTATAAGCCACGCTTCTCCTTGAGTATGTAGCATATCATATCCTTCTTCTAAATACTCAAATACTTTATATTTATCAAACAAATCATATGCTTCTTTACCACTTAAATTATATTTTAACTTAAAAACTTCTAAACAAAAAACTATAAAATCATTTATTTTCTTTTCCATACTATCCTCCATACACAGTATAACTTCCAGTTTCTTTTTCTTCTAGAAACATTTTAAACAAGTCATAACTACTATAATACCACATTTTAGTTTCTTCATCTTCTAAAGCATTATATAGTTTAGAATTGTATAACATTTTTCTTGCTTTATCATAACTAATATTAAAATAATTTTTTATATTTGTACATAGTACTTGTATTTGTTCTAAAATCATAAAATAATTTTTATTCATCACTCAATCACCTACTTCAATAGTTTCTATATATTTTATACACTTTAAAGCCTTATTTGTATGAAAAGAAATTTGGTTTGAAAGTAAATATGTTTTTAACCTTTTAATAGTTTCTTCTATATTATATGTACCGTTTTCATACCCAACTAGTACTTGATATAAATTATCATTTGCAACAGGTCCTTTAACAATATCATATTCGTGTGTTAACCCCTCACTTTGTCTATTTTTATATACAAATTTTAACCACTCTTCTGTTGCTTCTTCAAAATTTAATATATTAAGATTATCATTTTCTGTATATTCATATATATTAATATATTGTTTTATTTCACTATCAGAATCTTCTTTTACAAGTCTTTTTTTCTTTATTTGCGTCCACCTTTTTGCTTGCTCAATATCAGTTGTTGTATAAAAACCTTTTCCAAAATCTGTTCTATAATTTAAAATTTCTAGATTTGGTTTATCTACAACAAAAGTACTTCCGTGATATACTCTCATACCTCTTCATCTCACTTTCTTTTTTTATATCAACTTTGGCTTTAACTCTAAATAAATAGGTTTTTCATCTCTTATTTTTGTACTTAGACCGTGTCCTGGATAGCAAATTGTATTATCTGGAAGCTTTAGTAATTTATTTGTAATAGAATTCATAATATCTTCAATGCTTGCAGTTGGGCAATCAGTTCTACCCCAAGTACCTCTAAATAAAGTATCACCTGTAAATACGCAAGCTTCTTTCTCACAATATAGAGAAGTACCACCTTTAGTATGTCCTGGTGTATAAATTACTTCAAATTCCAATTTTCCTAAATGTATTAAATCATTATCTTTGATTCTAGAATCTGCCTCTAACTCTATTTTTTCTTCAACAATATATGGTGTTAAATTAATCTCTGCATTATTTAGTCCTTCAGCATCATAAATATGAATTAATATTTTACCACCACATCTTCTTTTTAACTCTGGCACTCCTAATATATGGTCTCCGTGGCAATGTGTTAAATAGATATATTTTAAATTACCTCCTAAAATATTAATTAATTCTTCTATTTTATTCACATCTCCTGCTGGGTCTATTACCATAGTTTCTTTAGATTTTTCATCAAAAATAATATAACAATTTGTAGGATCCCCTATCCAAGTATTAATCTTTAGTTCTTTTAAAATCATATTTATTTCCTTTCTAACTACGTTTTACTTCATACACACTATCAACTTTTCTAATTGCTTTAATTGCTTTATTTAACTCATCTAGACTTTCTACTTCTAGAGTTATACCAATAATTGCAATCCTTTCTTTTGTAGTTTTTGTTTTAACTCCCATTATTTTAGCTTTAGTTGTTCCTATTTCTTTTAAAATATCTAGTAACAAACCATTTCTATCATTTGAATATATTTCTACATCTGCCTGATAATTTTCATTATTTTCTTTATACCATTCTACATCTATCATTCTATTTTCTTCAGAAATCAGATTTTTAATATTAGTACAATCTTTTCTATGTACAGAAACACCTCTTCCTTTTGTAATATAACCTACAATCTCATCACCTGGAAGTGGATTACAACATTTAGATAATTTTACTAAACAATTATCAATACCTTTAACTATAATTCCTGAATTTGATGGTTTTGATTTTTTCTGTTTAGATTTTGCAAGTTCCTTTATTTTTTCTTCTACATCTTCCTCCTCGTGTTCTTTTCTATATTCTTGTAACATCCTTGCAATAACTTTACCTGCTGAATTTGCACCAAAACCTACAGATAAATACATATCTTCTAAATTCTTATAATTATATTTTTTAAGCATAGGTTCTACATATTGGTTTTTAAATAAATCTGTATGTGAGACACCAATTCTTTTTAATTCTTTTTCTATTAAATCTTTTCCTCTTTCAATATTTTCTGTTTTTAAAGATTTCTTAAACCAAGATTTAATCTTGTTTTTAGCACTAGAGCTTTTTACAAATTTAAGCCAATCTCTGCTTGGTCCTTTAGAATTATCTGATGTTATAATATCTACTATATCTCCACTTTTTAGAGGTGTTATAATTGGCATCATCTTACTATTAATTTTACAACCTGTCATTTTATTTCCAATTTCTTGATGTATGCTATATGCAAAATCTATTGGTGTTGCCCCTCTAGGAAGTACAATTATTTTTCCTTTTGGAGTAAAAACGTAAACCTCATCTTCAAAAAGTTCTGTTTTTAAAGTATCTAGAAACTCTTGTGGGTCTTGCATATCTTTTTGCCACTCTAAAGTTTCACGAAGCCAAGCTAATTTATCTTCTGTTACTTTTGGTGATTGTTTTTTACCAAAATAACTAGCTTCTTTATATGCCCAATGTGCAGCAATACCAAACTCTGCTACTCTATGCATTTCATATGTACGAATTTGTACTTCAAATGGTGTTCCTTTTTCGCCTAAAAGAGTGGTATGTATTGATTGATACATATTAGGTTTAGGAACAGCAATATAATCTTTAAATCTACCTGGCATAGGGCTATATAGTTCGTGCACCACACCTAATGCTGCATAACAATCTTTGACAGTATGTACTAGAATTCTTAAAGCAAATAAATCATATATTTGGTCTAAAGTTTTATTATCTCTTTTCATTTTTTTATAAATAGAATATAAATGTTTTGCTCTTCCTGTTACTTCTGCATCAATTCTTTGTTTTTTTAATGCAACTCTTATATCTGCCATTATTTTTTCTATAAACTGTAGTCTTTCTTCTCTTTTCTTATTTATACCTTCTACTAATTCGTGATACTCATCTGGATATAAATATTTAAAACCTAAATCTTCTAATTCCCATTTTAAAGAATATAACCCTAATCTATTTGCAAGAGGTGCATACAAATCCATAGTTTCTTTACTAATTGCTATTTGTCTATCTCTTTTTAAATATTTTAATGTTCTCATATTATGAAGTCTATCAGCTAATTTTATAATAATAACTCTTATATCTTTACCCATAGCTAAGAACATTTTTCTATAATTTTCTGCTTGTTGTTCTTCTAAAGACGCAAAAGAAATATTACCAAGTTTTGTTACACCAACTACCATTTCAGATATTTCTTGTCCAAACTCTTTTGTTATATCATTTTCTGTAATTTCTGTATCTTCTACAACATCGTGTAAAAGTGCTGCCGCTATTGTACTGTCATCTAACCCCATATCAGCTAAGATATATGCAACATTTAAAGGATGAACTATATATGGTTCACCTGACTTTCTAAGTTGGTCTCCGTGATATTTTTTAGCATAATTATATGCTTTCATTATTAATTTAGTATCTACTCTTCTTGAGTGTTCCTTTCTTTTTGCAATTACTTCTTGTATACTTCTATTTTTCTGTTGTTCTTGCATATTTTCACCCCTTTTATTTTTAGATAGCTCTCATTATATCTTTAATGTTTATCTGTAAGTTATCTACTCCATTAAATGTATTTATTTCTAAAACTCCAGCTATATCTATTTTGTCACCAATTCTATATTCTTCTGATAATTCTCCAATATTAAAACCAATTGCATTTATTATAGTATTTCCTTCTTTTAATGTTAATTTTAAATGTTTGCCTTCTGATAAGGCTCTTATTGAATCTATTTTCATATTCTTAAAAGCAAAAATTGGCATTTTATTTGCTTCTCCAAACGGTTCTAATTCTTTTAAGCTTTCTATCATTTGTTTATCTATATTGTTAATATCAATTTTTGCATCTATATTAAGAACTGGAACAATTTGTTCTATATTTTCCTTCTCTGCTTGTACTTCAAATTCCTTATAAAACTTTTCTAAATTATCCTTCTTTATTGTAACACCAACTGCCATACTATGTCCGCCAAATTTTTCAATACTATCTTTACAATTAGTTAAGGCTTTGTGCAAATCAAAACCTGGTATGCTTCTTCCTGAACCTTTACATATACCATCATCTTCAAAACTAAGTAATATACTTGGTTTAAAATACATTTCTGTTATTTTAGATGATACTATTCCTATTACTCCGTGGTGCCAGTCTTTACCAGCTACTACTAATGTTCTATTGTTATCTAAATGATTTTCTTCTATTTGTTTTTTCGCACTTTCAAATATAGATTTTTCTATTTCTTGTCTTTCATTATTATGTGCATTTAATTTTTTAGTTAATTCATTTACATCATGTATATTGTTAGATAATAATAATTCTAATGCTTCTTTTGCTTTTCCCATCCTACCACAAGCATTTATTCTAGGTGCTACTCCAAATGATATTGTATTTGAATCTATTTTATTATATCCGTGAAGAATTTAATATTGCTTTAAGGCCCATATTTCTAGTTTGTATAACTAGCATTAATCCTAATTTTGTAATTACTCTATTCTCATCAACTAAAGGTACTATATCTGATATTGTACCAACACATACAATATCTAAATATTTTAAATATTCCTCTTCTTTTACTCCTAACTTAATTCCAATTGCCTGACAAACTTTAAAGCTAACACCCACTCCCGCTAAATCTCTAAAAGGATATGTAGAATCTTTTCTTTTATTATCAATTACAGCTAAAGCTTTTGGTAAAACTTCTCCTGGTTCGTGATGGTCTGTTACTATTACTTCCACTCCTAAACTTCTTGCTAAATCAATTTCTTCTACTGAAGTTATACCACAATCTACAGTAATCATTAAGCTATATCCTTCTTTTGCAATTTCTTCTACTGCTGTTTTATTTAAGCCATATCCTTCTGTTAATCTGTTTGGAATATAATAAGATACATCTAAGCCAACATCTTTTAAGAATTTTTTTAGTACAGTTATACTTGTAATTCCATCTACATCATAATCACCATAAATAATAACTTTTTCTTTATCTTTAATTGCTTTTATTATTCTTTCTACTGCTATATCCATATCTTTTATTAAAAATGGGTCATAAAAATCATTTCTAGTCGGTTTTAAAAATTTTTGTATTTCTTCTTTATTTGTAATTCCTCTATTTACTAATATAGTAGCAAGCAATGTATTTAATTTATATTCTTCTTTTAGTTTTTCTACACTTTCCAAATCTGTTTCATATATCTGCCACTTTTTGTTCATAAACCTCTCCTAAAATTCGTTTTGTATTATTGTATACCATTTTGTCATATTTTTAAAGCTTTTTGAGACTATTTTTTGAAAAATTTTTACTGTTTCTTATATTTCCCTAAAAATCAACCTTTTTTCTAGTGTTAATTTTCTTTACTTATAAAAACTTAAATGTTATAATATAAATATAAGATTTTAGGAAATGAAAAAGAGGTAGTTTTTTTATGAATATAAAATTAGTTGCAAAAAACCCTACTGCTTATCATAATTATACTATTGATGATAAAATAGAGGCAGGAATTGTTCTTTCTGGAACTGAGATAAAATCTATTAAAGCAGGAAAAGTTAATTTAAAAGACTGTTATGCAATAATTAAAAATGGTGAAGTTTTTATTGTTGGTATGCATATTAGCCCATATGAGTATGGAAATATTTTTAATAAAGATCCTTTACGTGATAGAAAGCTTTTGTTACACAAAAAAGAAATTAATAGATTAATTGGCTTAACTAAACAAAAAGGCTATAGTTTAGTTCCTATTAGCTTATATTTTAAAGGAAGTTTGCTTAAAGTAGAATTAGGCATTGGTAAAGGTAAAAAACTGTATGACAAAAGACAAGATATAGCCAAAAAAGATGCTAAAAGAAAAATCGAACAAGCAATGAAAGAAAAATACAGAGAATAATTAAAACTCTCTGTATTTTTTATTTAATTTAGAAACGACCACCACCGCCGCCTCCGGCCTCCACCGGCCACCACCACCAGATGAGCCTCCACCGAAGCCACCACCTGAACTATAAGATGAACCGCCTCCGCCTGAACTTGTATAATAATGATTATTACTATTATTTATTGTTGTTTTTATACTATTATTTAATTGTGTTGTTATATTAAATTCTATTGTATTATATATTATTAGATTAGTATCAATATTATTTGTATTTGTTATTTCCATTTTCATTCTTTTTTCTACTTTATCAGCCACTCC
The DNA here is from genome assembly GCA_944388035.1 of uncultured Clostridia bacterium. GTDB lineage: Bacteria > Bacillota > Clostridia > TANB77 > CAG-508 > CAG-269. The sequence goes on from CALXHF010000004.1 coordinate 72,131, forward strand.
TAAAACAGTTGCTGTAACTAAATATTTTTCCCATAATGTAATTTCTGGTAAATCTTTTTCGTCAAAATTACTAAAATCTTCTAGGAACCTTTTATGTGCAAGCCATTTAGAATATTCTTCTTTTCCAGCATTTGTTCTGTTTTTATCTTTGTTTCCAATAATAAAGTATATAGCATTTAGTAATGTTATTCCTAACAAATAAATAATTACTTGCATTGCACAATTTTTTAGTCCTAAGAATACTCCAAAAGCTAATGACATACTAAGAACATAATTTATAATTACAAAAATTTTATATATTATTAAAGTAGAATCACTCTTAAAATAATCTTTATAGTTTGTTTCTTCCTTTGTTACTTTTTTGAATTCGTCCATTTTCTTAACTAATTTTTTAGCACTAGTATAGCTTTTGCCATAATTTCTCAAAGAATTTAATTTGCATTTATCATTTTTTCCAATTAACTTAAATAATACATTTAAAACAACAGCCTCTGCACTTGTTCCAACATACTCATTATTTATAAGTACTAAAGTAATACTATTTTTTTTGTCTTTTTCATATGATATTATTTTTTTATTTATTAAATTTAATATTGTTGCTGAAAAACCTAAATTAGTTGAGTTTCTATACATTAGATATTCTAAGACATTTGGGTTATCTTCATTTGGAAAATCTCTATAATATTTTTCTTTAAAAGTATTTTTTTCTGCCATTATTTTAATTAATTTGTATATAGCAAAAATCCCTATAATTACATTTGTAAATATTACTATATTCCTAAAAATAATTCTTTGAATAGCTCTTTTTTCTTCTAATTTTCCTTGTAAGTCTTTATAATCCTCAAAATAATTTTCTTTTGCTTCTTCATCAAAACCTTCTTCTATTTTTTCTTTTAAATTTTCTAAACTATTTTCATCTAAAAATCTATATAACCCTTCTTCATTACTTAAAATCTCTATGCTTGTTTCTACACTTTCTTTCCAATCTGCATTTACTAAAGTTCTTGTTTTTTCAATTCTCTCTAAAAAATTTTGTTTTTGCTCACTACTATCATCTAACTCATTTACTAATTCTAGTGCATAATTATACTTATACATCCTTGGATCATCTTCTAAACTTGATACTGCTTCACCTGCTCTACTCTCATTTTCTAGTTTTCTCTTATCTCTTTCAAAATTTGCTGAATTCGCCATCATTTCTTCATATTTTAAAATATTATCTCTTCCATCTATTCCTGATGTCTTAGTTGCTAATGGTACTAAATCTTTATTAAACATTATTCTTATTGTTTCATCTGTATATGCTTCTACGTTTGTATCTTTGAAATATAATGTTTTATTATCTAATATTTTATTTTCTCCTGTTAAAGGTCCGTGTGTCCAAATCCTAACATCATTATCTTCTCCTGGTAAATGCACTTTCACTTGGAAATCTTCTATACTTTCCTCAAAATAACTACCTAGCAAATTCCAATATAATTCTGCTACATCATTATGAACTACAACTGCATCTTTTATTGTATATTCTAGACATATAACCTTTTTTTGTTTATCTGGGCAGTATATTTTAAAATTTGTGCTAGAACTATTTTTTTCAAGAGTATATACACCATATTTACCGTTTTTAGCACTTTTTACTTCTTCATATACTTTTTCTTCTTTTTCAATATCATCTATTGATTTAAAATTATTTTGTGAAATGTCATAAACTTTTTCATTTATTAATTCACTTCCATTATATATATCACTGTTTCCTGTAAAGTCACTAAATATACCTGTAAACTCTGTAGCCCACGTATTTCTAAAATCTATATCTCTAAATCTACCATTATACTCACCATTAAGCCATGTTGCTTCTTTCACAGTTATAGAACCATCTTTGTTTATAGTGATATCTTGGTATAAAAATTTAGTTGTCTCTTCTTCTGCAAATACTTTATTGTAAGAAAACAAATATATAGTTAATAATATTACTAAAATATTAATTACAACTATTTTTATTACTTTCTTAATTTTTTCCATATCAATACTTATCCCCTTAAAATTAAATTAAAACAATTAAAATTATAACATAAATATATAAATAATATAATTGAAATTAGCTTGATATAATTAATGATATAGAGAAGTTAATTCTTTTCTATATCATTAATTAGAAAATTTAATTCTTTATATCTAATTGCAAAATCACTAATTAATTTCAAAATTGCTAATTAATTTTTTGTATTTTATTTACATTTTGTAATTTTTTATATTTTATTGCTAGAACCGAAAACATCAACCATTTTATGTTTTACAGTTTCTTTAATTAATTCTCTTGCTTCACCTAAATACTTTCTTGGGTCAAATGCATTTGGTTCTTCTACAAATACTTTTCTTACACCTGCTGTCATTGCTAACCTTAGGTCTGTATCTACATTTATTTTAGAAACTCCAGATATACTTGCTTCATGTAAAATTTCATCTGGCACACCTTTTGCACCTGGGATGTTTCCACCATATTTATTACACATATCTACTAACTCTGGAATAACTGTTGAAGCTCCGTGTAACACTATTGGTGTATTTGGTATTTTCGCTTTAATTTCTTTTAAAATATCAAATCTAAGTTTTGCTTCACCTTTAAATTTATAAGCACCGTGGCTTGTACCAATTGCAATTGCTAAAGAATCTACACCTGTTCTTCTAACAAACTCTTCAGCTTGGTCTGGATCTGTATACATAGCTTCAGATGCATCAACATTTACATCATCTTCTATCCCTGCTAATTTTCCAAGTTCAGCTTCTACTACAACACCATGTTCATGTGCATAATCAACAACTTGTTTTGTAAGTCTTACATTTTCCTCAAAATCATACTTAGAACCATCTATCATAACAGAAGTAAACCCATTATCAATACACATCTTAGCAGTTTCAAAATCTGGCCCGTGGTCTAAATGAATTGCAACTGGAACTTCTGGGTGTTCTTCAACCGCTGCCTCTACCATTTTCATTAAGTAACCTATTCTTGCATATTTAATAGCACTAGAAGATGCTTGTAATATTACTGGTGATTTACTTTCTGCTGCAGCATCTACTATTCCTTGTATAATCTCCATATTATTTACATTAAAAGCACCTATTGCATATCCTTCCTTCATTGATTTTTCAAACATTTCTTTAGTTGTAACTAACATAATAATTCCTCCCTTAAAATAAAATTAATTTAAATTAACAAATTTTGTTTATTATTTAATATTTGTTTCTTTAAATATTTTATTTCTTAAATTAAAATATGTCAAGAAAAAATGAGAAAAATGGGGACGGGGCATTTTTTGTCTCATTTTTCCATTATTTTACAAAATGAGAAAAAATTGCCCCGTCCCCCAAATTTGCATTTCCTAATTCTGTAGATAGATATTTTTTATTGTCATCCGCAAATACTGTTATTATGTCCTTATTTAATTTATATCCTAGTTTTATTGCTCCTAATAAATTTGCCCCTGATGAAATTCCTACTCCTATCCCCAATTCTTTTGCTATTTTTTTTGCCATTTTAATTGCATCATCATCATTTATTAGTATTATATCATCAATTTTTTCTTTATCTAATAAATCTGGTACAAAATCATCCCCTATACCTTCTATTTTATGTTGCTCTACCTTTATTGTCTTTTCTCTTCCATTATTTATTATTCCATATTTTTCCTCACTTATTATTGGCATTTTATCTGGCTCTAATGCTACTATTTTTATATCTTTATATTTTTCTTTTAATCTATCTCCTATTCCCATTAATGTTCCACCTGTTCCTACTCCTGAGATAAAAGCTCCTATTCTTTCGTTTATGTCCTTGCATTTTTCATTACCTTTCTCTTCTATTTTATTTAAATCTTCTATAATCTCTTTTCCTGTTGTTTCATAATGAGCTTTATAATTATCTATATTGCTAAATTGATTTACTAAAAATGCATTATTTTCTTTTGCATATTTTTTTGCTAGTTCCACACATTTAATAAAACCTCCATTTTTTCTTGATATTAGTTCTACTTCTGCTCCATAGCTTTTCATTAGCTGTACTCTTTCACGACTTACAAAGTCTGGCATAAATATGTGTACAGGAAAATTATAATATGCTCCAATTGCTGAAATTGATATTCCTGTATTTCCACTTGTTGCTTCTACCAACTTCATATTATCTTTTAAAATTCCTTCTTTTCTTGCTTTTTCTATTATATAAAAAACTACTCTATCTTTTATACTTCCTGTTAAATTATAATATTCTAATTTTACATATACATTTATTTCTTTTTCTATTCCTTCTCCTTTTTCACCTCTATATCTACATTTTATTTTTATCATTGGTGTATTTCCAATTAGTTTTTCTAACATTTTTTGTTTACCCCACCTTCATTATCCTCTTTTTCTTTGCCTTCCGCTATACATTTCTCACTTGGCTCTTCAAAACTCAGATACCAATTTATTCCATTTCTATTTTTATTTATATATTCTACCCTTTTTTCTAGTTCACTATACGTTTTAGGACTTGGTATTATTACTGGTTGGTTTGGCATCCAATTTGCTGCTGTTGCTCCGTTCATACAATCCGCCATTTGAAGTGCTTTTACTATTCTTATTATTTCTGGTATAAATCTTCCTATGTTCATTGGATATATAAATATAGCTCTTATATATTGTTTCTCATCTATTATGTATACATTTCTAACTGTTTCTGTAGTGCTTACTTCATTTGATATCATCCCATATCTTCTTGATATAATCGCATTTCTATCTGCTATTATTGGAAATGATATTTTTATTCCTGTTCTACAATATATATCATATACCCAAGCTAAGTGTGAGTTGTTACTATCTACACTTAAACCTAATAATTCTGTATTCATTTCATTAAAGTATTTATTTGCTCTAGTAAACGCTATCATTTCAGTCGTGCAAACTGGGGTAAAATCTCCTGGGTGTGAAAATAGTACTAGCCATTTTCCTTCATAATCTTTTAGGCTTATATTTCCAAATGTTGATATTGCATTAAAATCTGGTGCTTTTTCTCCAATTTTTACATTTCCACTTTCTAGTAGTTCATAACTCATATAAAAAACTCCTTCCATATATATTTCTATATATTATGAAAGAAGTTTTATTTTGTTAATTTATAATTACATTTGTTATGTTTATTAAATTTCGTACTTACAAAGATTATTCTTATTGTTCCATTTTTTACTTTTTATTAATTTCACATATTCTTGAGTATATACAAATACTTTTAAAAATGAGACAAAAAGTGGGTGTCTCCTATTGTCTCATATATTTTGTTTTAAACGCAAATATCCGAAGCTCCTCCCATACGTTATACGCTAAGTTTAATCTAAATAATAGTGTTGGTTTAGCACCTGCCCTATTTTTATCTACTACACAAGCATAGTATCTAACATCTGGGTCATCAAATTTCTTTAAATTGAAGAATTTTGTATCTACTTCATTTAATGAATATTCATAGTCTTGCAAAGTGTCTCTGTTTATTTGTTTTATTAAACACAATGTATCTAATACTTCTTTTACAGTTCTACTTACTGCTAAGTCATTTACATTTAAATTTACTGGTAATGTATTATTTTCTGCTAATTGTAATGTTGAACAGATATACAAATTAAAGTTTTGTGCTAAATTTGATAAAATTGTTGCTGTTCTTTTTAATTCCTCTCCTATTCCAATGTTTGCTGTATCTGTTTTTAAAGTATCATAAAACACATATTCTATTTGTTCTTTATAATAATAATTCATAATAACTTTTTGAAGTTCGTCATTTGTATGGTCTGTTATATTAATAAAGTAAATAGAATTTTTTATTTCTTTGTTAGCCCAATCTGTAATTTTTATAGTTTTTCTAAATTCTTCTGATTCTTCAGTTAGTCTTTTTACGAAATCTCCTTGTTTTTCTTTTGGTTTTCTTATTATAAATCCTTCTTCATCTGTTTCTACTTTATTAGGGTCATCTGCTCTAAATTTAAATTCTAGAAGTTCTCCTTCTGTTTTACTCAAATGCACTCCGTGTAATTCTTGTATTGCTTTATTGTTTATAATTGTAGTTATTAAACATAATTTCATTTTGTCTTCTGACATTTCATTTGAAATTACTAATACTTTCTTTTTATGTACTAAAGCTACGTGTGCTGCTATATCAATTGTAAATCTACTTTTACCTGAGTTTGAAGGCATTGAAAATGCCATTGTTTCTCCTCTTCTTATTCCTTTAAATACGCTTGTAAGTATTGGAAATGGAAGTGGTAATCCATTTCTTAAATTATTTTCTCCTGATTCTAAAAATGTTGTTAAATTTTTATTTAGTACTGCTCTTTTAAATTTTTCTGTTGCATTTACTTGTTCTATTGCACTTTTTACTTCTTCAATAGACATTTTGTCATAAAGAAGATAATTTGTTATTTCTACAACTCTATCTTGAATTGATTTTATTGGAATTGCTAAATAGTTTTTTCTTAAGATAAATAATTTTCTTAAATCTATAAAAATCTTTTCAACATTATATTCTTTATTTTTTACTTTATTTTTTAATTCCATTTTAAAATTATATACATCTTCATTGTCTCTTGCAAAGTTAAATCTTCTTTTTGCATCTTCTGAGCTATATGCTCCACCTTCTGTAAACAAAATACTTTTATATGCATTTAAAGAATCAGCATCTTCAAAATAGCACTCTTCAAACGGAAAATAGTATTTTACTATAAGTTTTGGATCATTTAAAAGTAAACCTATAAAAGTACGTTCTAATTCTACATTACTTAGTTCTTTTGGATAAATTCCAGATTGATTTTCTTCCTCTTTTACATATTCTTCTTCATCCTCATCATCTTCTTCTGATTTATTTAATTTTTCTATTTTCTTATATGCTGCCATATAATCTTTATTTAATAATTCTTGTTTTATTTCTTCTATTATTGATTTATTTTTTTCTGTTACAGGTATATTATCTAATATTTCATAAATTCTTTTTATTTTCTCTTCTTCCATTTTTTTACTCCTTAATACTTATTTGTTTATTTACCTTTTTATTTTTTATCTTTATTTTTATTTAAGATAGAAGTTTTATCTTCCACCTCCTCCGGCCACCGGCCTCCGACCGACCGCCTCCACCACCAGAAAAACCTCCGCCTCCTCCTGATGCTGAACTATATGCAGATGACATAGAACTACTAATTGCATTTGAAAAACTTTTTGAAAAATTAGTATGTATCATCAAATACATATATGGATATGTGTTTACATTTATATTATTTTCAATATCTGGATAAACTATTTTAAATTGTTTTAATACTTTATCAGCTATTCCAAATGCTGTTGCATATACTAAAAACTTTTCCCAAATTGCAATTTCTGGAACTTCTCTTTCATTAAGTAAAGAAAATTCTTCCATATATTTTTTTAAACCTCTCCATTTTTCTATTTCATCTACTCCTTCTTGTGTGTAAAAGTTTATTCTTGCTATAGCTATTCCAGATAATACAATATATATAAATAAAATAATTCCACATATTATAGAACCTATAAATGCTAAGTTGCCAAGCTTTTCTATTATTAAAATAGATAAAAAAACATATATAAAACATAGAGAAATACTCATAGCTTGTCTTCCAGATTCTTTTTCATATTTATCTTGTTCTTCTTTGTCTATTATTTTTATGTCAATTAATTTTCTGTTAAATCCATTTTTAATATCTTCTTGCATATTTAATATTTTTCTAGGAGATGAATTTTTAATAAATTTTTCTAATTCTTTTACACTTATAGGTGTATTTTCTCTTCCTCCAAATGCTGATATTAAGAATTCTCCTATTGCTTTTTCATCTTTATTTTCAATATTTAAAATGCCTTCTTTATTTGTTAGTTTTATGAAAATTTCTTTTTTCCCTTTTTCATTTTCTTTTTCTTCTACTTTTATTAATTTTTTTAGTGAAAAGTTTAATATTGTTCCAGAAAATATTTTTCCAATATCATTTGATTGTAATTTTCCCTTTGACTTATTTAATAAATATAACGCTTCTCCTGGTGATGCATCTTCTCTTGGTATTTCTCTAAAATAGACTATTTCTTGTGATGGTTTTCTTTGATTTCTTTTTACTATTAATTTTATTTTTTTAATACTACTAATTATTAAAAAAATGGAAATTACAGTTATTACAAGATAATAAAAAGCTACTAATAAATTTCTTATGCCACGTATCCTATTTGCTTCATTTGCCCACTCTTCTTCTTCATCTAATACTGTCCCTAAAATCTCGTGATTATATTCTCTTTTAACATCTTCATTTAATACGTAGTTTGGAAATAGACTTCTTATTTCAACATATGTACCAGCTTTAAAATCATTTATTGTAAATTCTATTTTATCATTATCTGTTGCATATATTTCTCCATTTAAACCTGCAGTATGTCCCCATACTCTTATTTCTTCTTTATTATCCACTTTATTTGGAAGAATAATTTCTCCTTTTATTTTTTTTGCATCTATTTCAAAATCTTCACCTACAAATTGCCAATAAAGTTGGCTATAATCTGTATATTTTCCTATTGCTCCTTCTACTGTATATGATATTTCATATATTCTCCTATCACTATCATTATCTAAACCAACACCCCAAGCGATTTCAAAATCTCCATCATCATTTATTAAACCATAATAATAGTCTTTAGTTACATGATACATATATCTTGAAGTTTCAGAAAAATTTTTGTATTTTCCATTGGTTATTTCTTTAACTTCAACATCTGTTATATCAGTATATTTATTTATATCTGTTTTAAATGTTTTAAATAATGTATTTGTATCTTTAATGTCAATATCCCAGATTTCAGTAACTTCCATATCTCCATTTTCTAAAATTTGAGCATTAAATTTTAAATTATTTAGTTCTAAATCTGAAGATGAAGCATTACTTTTATTTCCAATTAATATAAACAAAAGAACAAATAGCAAAATTAAAAATATTTTCTTTATTTTATTCATAATTTTCCCCTTTCTTATTTTTTTATATTTTCTATCTCGAAATTAATATCTTTTGGTAAATTTTCTATATATGGTATTTCTAAATTTTCAATTTGATATTTTTCTTTAATTTTTAAAACTCTTTTAACACTTCTATTTATTTTTCCAATATTAATTTTCCCTTTTTTTATATCATTAATAATTTTATCAATTAATTTCTCATCACCTAAATTATATTTAAATAAAACTATATCATTTCCTGCTGTAAAAGCTTTTTCTAAGGCTCTTTTCTTACCATATAAGATTTTAACTGCTTTCATCCTTATATCGTCTGTAATGATTACTCCATTAAATTTATTTTTCTTTCTAATATATTCTCTGATAAAACTTTTTGACATTGTTGCAGGTAAGTTATGAGTTACACCTTTTATTCTTAAATGTCCCACAAGTAAAACATCTGCACCTTTTTCTATTGCTTTCTTAAATGGTATTATATCTTCTTTTTCTAAACTTTCCTTTTCTTTATATATTTTTGGTAAGGAAAAATGTGAGTCTTTTGTTGTTGCTCCGATGTCCTGGATAATGTTTTATTACAGGTACCACATTATATTTCTTAATACCGTTTATATAAGTTATTCCACATTTTGATACTTCTTCAACATTATCACTAAATGCTCTATCTCCAATTGCGTGATTATCTGGAAATCTTTTTATATCTAATACTGGTGCAAAGTTAAAATTAAAACCAGTGCTTTTCAACATTTTTCCTGTTATTTCACTTGCTTTTTCTACTAGCCCTTCTTTTGCTAACATATTTGCAGAGGGAAGATTTTTAAACTCATTTGGCATCCTATTTACTCTTCCACCTTCTTGGTCAATTGCAATAAATAGAGGAATTTTGTTTTCTCTTCCTAACTTACGTAACCTGTTTGTTAAATTAATCATTTCTCTGTAATCTTTGTAATCTTTTTTATATAGCAAAACTCCTGTTATCTTATATTTTATAATTAGGTTTTCTACTTGTTTTTTATATTTTGCTCCATCTAAACCTACCATCAACATTTGTCCTACTTTTTCTTCAATTGATAAGTTTTCTAATTTCTCCATTATAACCTCTACACTTTTTTCTACATTATATATAAAAACCTTATCTTTATCAATAGATTTTTTTGTTTTTCTGTGCTATAATATTTAAGAAAAATTTGTAAAGGAGATATTTAAGAGAAAATGGCATATGACGGAATTATGACGAAAGCAGTTGCTTCAGAACTTAACTTACTTACAGGGGCTAGAATTGATAAAATATTTCAGCCAAATAACAATACTGTTATTTTAGGCTTTTATTTAGATAGAATAAATTATGCTTTATGTATTTCAACAAACCCTAAAAATTACAGAGTAAATTTAACAACAAATGGATGGGTAAACCCTAAAACTGCTCCTAACTTTTGTATGGTTTTAAGAAAACATTTATTAGGTTTAAGAATTAAAAATGTTATAACAAATTCTTTAGAGCGAATCATTACAATTGAATTCGAAGGTTTTGATGATATAGATGATATTATTTCTAAAAAGCTAATAATAGAACTTATGGGAAAACATTGTAATATTATTCTTTTAGATGACCAAAATATTGTAATAGATAGCCTGCGCCATATTAATAATGAGAACGCAACCCACATTGTTGTGCCACATATTAAATATGTATATCCTAAAATTAACAAAAAAGACTTTTTGTGTGAAACTTTAGACGGCTTTAAAGACACTTTAGAAAATGCAGAAGAAATAACAGATAAGAACTTGATTTCAAAAATAGTTAGCGATAATTATAATGGTATTAGTAAAAATTATATTTCATTTATTTTAGAAAAATATAATTTTAATACATTAGATGAATTATATAATTTTTTAAATGATATTATTAATAGAACAGATTCTTTAAAATTAGGAATAGAAAAAACTGATAAAGATTATTTTCTTATTCCTAGTGATAATAATAAAGATAATTTTTCTATTAATTTTGCTTTAGATGATTTTTATTATAAAAAAGAGTCATCTGAAGAACTTAAAACTAATCGTGATAATGTTTTAAAACTAATATTATCTACTCTAAAAAAATACAATAAAAGACTAGAAAGTATTAATAATAAATTAAAAGATTGTGAAAATATGAATAAATACAGATTATATGGTGAACTCATAACTGCTAATCTTTATAAAATACCTAATAAAAATTTAAAAACGATTGATATTGAAAACTATTATGATAATAATAATTTAATAACAATTCCTTTAGATGAGAAATATCTTCCTTCTGTAAATGCTAAAAGGTTTTTTAAGAAATATAATAAATTAAAAAATGCTTTAGAAATAGTTTCTATTCAAAAAAAAGAAACTATAGAAGAACTTGATTATATTGAAAGTGTCGTTTATGAACTAGAAAACGCAACTTCGATTGAAGAAATTGCTGAGATTTTAGATGAGATTTCCGAAAATGATATTTTTAAGGAAAAGACTAAAAATCTAAATACTAAAAAACAAACGAAAATTAAAAAGTCTAATCTTACTAAAAATAAAAATACAAACTTTAACCCTTTAAAATATACAATATCTGGTTTTACTTTATTAGTTGGAAGAAATAATAAAGAAAATGATTACTTAACTTTAAAATTTGCTAAAAAAACTGATATATGGTTTCACACAAAAGACATACACGGAAGCCACTCAGTTCTTGTTTTAGACAATAAAATGCCAGATGAAAATGTACTTATTAAATGTGCCGAAATTACTGCATATCATAGTAAAGCAAGATTTTCTTCTAATGTTGCTGTCGATACTTGCCTTATTAAATTTGTTAAAAAACCAAAGGGTGCAAAACCTGGTATGGTTATCTACACAAATTATAATACTTTATATGTTAAGCCTAAGAATAATTAAAAGAGAAGCAACCGCTTCTCTTTAATAGTTTCTATTTTATAACACTTTTTGTTTTACTATAACAAATTGAATACATAGCTAAAAATAATTTTATCATTAATTATGAGGTTGTTTAAATATCCTACTTGACATAATAAAAGATATATATTATAATATAATCGTACTGTACATATTGTGTTCTAACTATTAGAAAGGATTCGCATTATGAGTGCAACAGTATTCGACTTTGAAGGAAGAAAAACAGTAATGCTCACAGTAACAGAAAAATGTAATTTGAATTGTTCCTACTGCTATGAGCACTGTAAATCTCCTAGAAGCATGAGTTTTGAAACAGCAAAAAGAATTCTTGATTATGAGTTTTCTCTCCAAGATGGTTTTGATTTCATTGAAGTAGATTTGTTTGGTGGGGAACCATTTCTTGAATTTGAATTGCTGAAAGAAATACACGATTATGTACTCTCTATTCAAAGTCCACATCGCAGAATATGTTTTTCCACATCAAATGGCACACTTATTCACGGTACAATTCAAGATTGGCTCGAAAGAAACAAAGAAAGTTTTTGTGTCGGAATAAGTCTAGACGGAACCAGGCAAATGCATAATATCAATAGAAGCAATTCTTTTGACCTTATTGATATAGATTTTTTCAAGCGTTGTTGGCCTCAACAAGATATAAAGATGACGGTTTCTAGAGAATCTTTACATAATTTAGCTGAAGGAATTATTTTTATTCAAAGTTTGGGGTTTGCCTGTTCTGGTAGCTTTGCTTTTGGAATCAACTGGAATCTAGATGTAGACCTTCCTATTTTAGGAAAGCAATTAGACATATTAGCACAGTATTATCTAAATCACCCTCTTGTTCCAATTGCTGAAATTTTAGATTTGCGTTTGGAATATATCTCTTCTCAAGTTACCGCTCCTACAAGGTGGTGTGGTGCTGGAAAGCAAATGAAAGCTTATGATGTTGATGGGAATTGTTTTCCTTGCCAATCATTTATGCAGTTGACACAAGGTAAACCAATAGATTTAGACGCTATTCTATTTGATGATGAATCTAATCTAGCGGACCCAAAATGTAAAAACTGTATATTAAACAATGTTTGTTCTACTTGTTATGGTATGAATTATTCATTAACTGGCAAAATAAACGAGAGAGATAAGGAACATTGCCAATTCAGTAAATTAATTGCTATGTTTAACGCTTATGTTAAATTTCATCGTATTATGTCAAAGCCGGATTCTTCTTTGACATATGATGATTACAGAGTTCTTAGTTCAGTTTACAGCTTGAACCAAGAACTTTGTATATAACATTCGTCCTCTATCTAGGAGGTGATTAAAATGCTATATCCATAACATTAATTGTTGTTAGGTAATGTAACCACCAACCAGTCCAAGGAGGAAAAATGTTTTCGTTGTCTAAGCAAGAGCTTTCTATGCTCGAAAAGAAGCTTGATTCTTTTGACTCTAGTCAAAAAAAGCTAACGGTTCCAATCTATGAGATTGGTTGTCCAAACTGCAATGGACAATGCAAAAACGGCTGTGGTGTAACGTGCGTTTCTGTTTTTAGTTAGTACCACGGAAGAAGAGCTCAAATGAGCTCTTCTTCCTTTTTAATTTTATTATAATGCTAATAAATTTGGAATATTAATTATTCCAAGAAATAGTCCTATATATATTGCTAATCTCTCCCCATCTTTTAATTCAATATTTAATTCTTCATATTCTTTTTCATTTACTATAGCTATAGAATATGATGTTACATCCTCTGCTTCAAAATATGTGCTAAATTCTTGAGTAGTTTTTACATCTGTTGTTTCTATTGGTATGTATTTTCTCGCAACTACATTATCTCTTTTACTATAAAAATCTATTTCTACATATTTACCAGTTAAACTTTCATTTCCTCTTGAATCTTTTATTACGCCTTTTACTTTTCCATTTACAAGTGTTGCTTGTGCTTCATATATTTCTACTTGTGATACATTATCTCTTCTTTGAATATCTTCATATGATGAATTTAAACCTACTGTAATTAAGAATTCTGAGAAAATATAAAATCCAACAATTATTAGTGCATATATTAAAAAAGTTTTTAATCTTTTCATTTTTCTTTTTCCCTTTCCATAGAATACATTTATTATACCAAATTTAGACATTTTTTTCAACAACTTATTGTAAATTATGTAAATATACTAATATAAAGGCAAGTAGATTTGCCTTTATATTCTTATTTCTTTGTTTAAATATACTGAATAAATATATGTATTTTTAACTTCTTTTTTATATACTTGTTCTAAAGCTTTTTTGTATAAATATAATTGTTCTTTGTATTTATTTATTAATTCTATTTCATTACCGTTTTCAATATAATCAGTCTTATAGTCAACTAAATTTATATTGTCATCTTTATCTAGATAATATAAATCTATAATACCTTGCACAAGTATATTTTCATCAGTTTCTTTATTATAAATATCTTTTGCTTTAATATTTATATAGAAAGGTTTTTCTTTTTCAATTTTTTTTGCTGTTTTTAGCTCTTCCCATATTTTAGATTTAGTAAACTCTAAAATTTTATTTACATTAATTGCTTCTTTTTCTTTAGAAGTAATAATTTTTTTAGTTTCTAATTCATCTAACAAATTATTAATTTTATCTAAATCATAATCTATATTAATATCTAGTTTTTGTAAGCAAAGATGTATTAAAGTACCTTTTTTACTTGCTGTTATTTTCTCTTCTTTTTCATTTTTTAAAAATTTCGGTTCTTTAAAACTTATTTCTTTTTGTTCTTCTTTTTCTACAATTTTTTTGTTTTCTATTGTCACATTACTATTTTTAGCTCTTTCTTCTTTATAATTATCTTTATTACTTAATTCTTTTAAGGCAGTAACAGAAGTTTTAGTAGGTATAGTTGTATCTAAAATATTTTTATATTTATACTCTAGTATTTTTTGAATATCTTTTAGATTATTTTTATAACTTTTAGCTTTTTCTTCTAGTTCTTTAATTACATCTATTTCTTCATTATCTATTTTTTTAAACTTTGTTAATAATTCCTTCTTTTTATAAATATTAAAATCTATTTTGTCTTTACAAAAATCCTTTTCATATTGATATACATATAATATCCACTCTAAATATTTCTTACATTTTTTAATTAAAATAGGGTTTATTTTACTATCTTGTTTTTCATATCTTTCTATATTTGCATCTATCTTTTCTAGTTCTTTTTTAATATCTTTACTAATACCTGTAATAAATAATTTCTCTTTTGCTCTAGTTAAGGCAACATATAAAATTCTCATTTCTTCAGACAATGTTTCTGTTAATATTTTATCTTTAATTGCTCTTTTACTTAATGTATCATATTTAATTTGCATATCATAATCTATGTATTTTGCACCTATTCCCATATCTTGATGTAATAATACGTCTTCTTTTAAATCATTTAAATTAAACTGTTTTCCCGTACTTGATAAAAATACTACAGGAAACTCTAATCCTTTACTCTTATGAATACTCATAATTCTAACAACGTCATCATTTTCACCAATTAATTTTGCAGAACCCATATCTCCACTAGATATTTTTATTTTATCTATAAAGTTTATAAAATTATACAAACCTTTGAAATTACTACTTTCATATTCTCTAGCTTTTTGGAACAACATTTTTAAGTTTGCTTGTCTTAAAACACCATTTGACATAAGACCACAATAATTATAATATCCTGTATCCCAGTAAATTTTCCAAACAAGCTCATCTAAAGACAAATATTCTTGTTCTTTTCTCCATATATCAAGTTTATTAAAAAAGTCTTTAATTTTTTCTCTTAATTCTAAATCAGCATCTACAAGTGCTTTTTCCATACAAGTATAAAAATTATCGTATTTATCTGATAAGCGTATTTTTACTAAATCATTATCTGTAAACTTACCTATATACGACCTCATTACTGAAACTAATGGTATATCTTGCATAGGGTTATCTATTATTTTTAATAAATTCATTATCGTTTCTATTTCTATAGAATCTAAATATTCTTGTGAACTATCAGAAAATACAGGTAAGTCTAAATTTAAAAGTTCTTGTTCATATACACTTGCTATATTTGATGTAGACCTTAACAAAATTACAATATCTTTATATGAAATATCTCTATACTCTTCTTCTTTCCTGTCCCACACTTGGAATTTATTATCTATTAATTCTTTAATTTTATTTGCAACAAATCTTGCTTCTAGTTCTACATCTTCAATTCTTTCATCTTCTAAATTTTCTTCATTTTCATTGTAACTTTCTTTTAAGTTTTCTTCTTCATCTTCTTCTAATAAATCTATAATATCTATTTCGGTATTTAAATGTTCTTTACTTTCTTTATAATTCGCTCCTAAATTTAAATACTCTTCTTCATTATAGTCTATATCTCCTAACCTGTCACTCATAATATCTTGGAATATTAAATTAGTAAAATATAGTATATTTTCCCTACTTCTAAAATTTTTAAATAATTGTATTTTTAAATTATCGTCATCTTTTTTCTCTTCTTTATTTTTATAGTTCTTATATTTACTAATAAATAATTCAGGCATAGCTTGACGGAATTTATATATACTTTGTTTAACATCACCAACCATAAAAATATTATTTTTCCTAGACACAGAATTTAATATATATTCTTGTACTAAGTTACTATCTTGGTATTCATCAATTGCAATTTCTTCGTATTTTTCTTGGTATTTTTTTGCAACTGGGGTGTTTTCTATTTTACCCTCTTGTTCTTTTACTAATATTTTAAGTGCAAAATGTTCCACATCTTGGAAATCAACTATATTTTTATCTCTTTTTCTTTTTGAAAACTCTTCTCCAAATTCAAATATTATATTTTCTAATTTTAATAATATATTATACATATCAAAAATATCTCTATTGGCTGTTTTAGAATCACACACTAATATATTATTTAAAACTTTTAAATTATCTTTTACAGAATCTCTAATATTTTTTGCCTCATCTTTTTCATTAGAATCTATTCTTTTACCACTCCATTTTATAAATTCTAATGCTTTATTTATTTCATATGCATTATCCCAATTACTTAGGTTTTCTTTTAAATTATTTAACATATCAATATCGTGTTCTATTATTTTCAAATAACCTTCTAAATCTTTATTATCGTAAAGTAGCTTTCTTGCACTTTCTAATGATGTTATTCCATCTATTAAAACCTCATTTATTTCTTCTAACAAAATCTTTCCCCATATAGTTTTAGAAAAATCTTTCTCTAAATCTTCTTCAATATTAAACATTTCTATTTTTTCTTTTAGCCATTTTTCTGGAAAGGGGTTGCTTTGTATATAATTATATATTTTAAGTATTAAATCTTTTAGAGGTGTATCATCTTTATAAGATGTATATGTATGAATCAATTTTGTAAAATCCTCATTTTCTTCTTCATATTTTTTTTCGAATAAATCTTCTATTACTTCTTGTTTTAGAAGTTCTATTTCTGTTGTATCTGCTATTCTAAAATTTGGAGATAAATTTTCTAATTCATAGAAATTATTTCTAACTACATCTAAGCAAAAAGAGTCTATTGTACATATACTTGCTTTATTTAATAAAGTTATTTGTCTTAATAACTTTTCTGAGTTCGGATCTTTGTCTAATTTTTTATATATAGCATCTAATACTCTTTCTCTCATTTCAGCAGCTGCAGCATTTGTAAATGTAACTACTAATAATTTATCTATATCTATTCCATCTTCTAATACTTTTTTTATAATTCTTTCAACCAGCACTGCTGTTTTTCCACTACCTGCTGCTGCTGCAACTAATATATTAGAACCTTTTTCTTCAATTGCTTGTTTTTGTTCTTTAGTCCACTCCATTTTTACTCCTTTTCTTATTCTAAATTTTATTTTTCTTCTCGTTAGTTTTAGTTATTTTATCATTTTAAATCTGTTTTTTCAAGAAAAAAAGAAATACAAAAAGAAATACAAATAAGGTTAGACCTTAAATATATTTCTTCTTTGTTATTTTTATCACTTATATAATTATCTTCTTTAAATTTTATGCTATTATTGAATATAATGCTACAACAGATAACAATATAGCAATTATATCAACTGCACCTAATACTAAACCTACAATTGCCATCCATTTAAATTTTTGTTTTTCATTATCAAATTTTACAATTCCTATTATTCCTAAAATAATGGCTGCAATTCCTAAAGGTACACCAAATACAAAAAGTCCAACTAAAGAAAAGATAAAACTAAGTAATGCACAAATATTTAAATTTTTTTCTACATTTGTGCTATTTTCTTTTATTACTTCATTTTCTTCGTCCATAACAATTCCCCCCTTTTAAATTCTATAATTAAATAATAGCGTATTTTTATTTTTCTGTCAATTTATTATTTTAATTTATTTATACTTTTACGTTTTTTATTTTATATTTTTATTTTATTGCATTTTTCTTTAATTATTACTATAATTAATTTAATATTTTATGAAAGGAGATTTTTAATGGAAAAC
This sequence comes from uncultured Clostridia bacterium, assembly GCA_944388035.1. Classification (GTDB taxonomy): domain Bacteria; phylum Bacillota; class Clostridia; order TANB77; family CAG-508; genus CAG-269. Next base: position 90,612 of record CALXHF010000004.1, read on the forward strand.
GAAATCATAACAGAAAACAAATTATTTGGAAAAACTTTTTTCTGGATGTTTCTAGGGCTTTTAGGTTCTGCTATCATTGCTTATTATACATATGCTTCTGGGTTGTTTGTAAATATTGTAGTGGAAGGATATTTTTATACTTTACTAATAATAGAACTTGTTGCAGTATTTCTTTTTAGTTTACTATTTAGAAAACTTCCTGCTATAATTGTAGGTATTTTGTATTTTGTATATGCAATGTTAAATGGTGTTACTTTATCTGTAATTTTTGCAGTGTTTGAGCTTTCTTCTATTATATATTTGTTTATAATTTCTGCTATTATTTTTGCAGTGCTTGGTTTAATTGGTTACAAAACAAATAAAGATTTAAGTTCTTGGTCACCTTATATAACAGTTTTTTTAATTGCAGGTATTGTATTAAGTTTTATTAACTTATTTATACTTAAAATCTCTATGCTTGATTTAGCATTAGACTGGCTTATACTTGCACTATTTTGTGGAATTACTATTTATGATATTAATAAAATCAAGATGTTACAACAAGTTCCAGAAATTAACCAAGAAAAAATTTATATCTATTGTGCTATGCAATTATATTTAGACTTTATAAATATTTTCTTACGTATTCTTTCTATTTTTGGAAAGAGAAGAAATTAAAAAATATAAGAAAAATACTTAAGAATAAAAGAAGTGAGTTCTTTCACTTCTTTTATTTTTTTACATTATATTTTCTTTTATTGCTACCATTAATTCATTTGACTGCACTTCTTTTGTTATTCCTTGATATTCATATTTTGCACCTGTAAAATATGTTAGATATCCTAAATTTTCAAGTCTTGTTTTGCACAATCTTAAAAATTCTTGTGTTTCTCCTTCTGATAAATTGAATTTTATTCTTACTTCATAAAATGTTATTATTACTATATTCTCATTACTATTTATTTTATTATCCAAATAATTTGTTATTTCTTGCATAGTCATTTTGTCTCTCTTCCTTTCTTGGTATATTTTACCATATTTTTTCTGAAAAATAAATAGTAATTTTTTATTTTTTCTATTCAACTGAAACAGTTGCACTTTTACCGTCATCACTTAAAGTCAAAATAAAATTATAATTTTTAATATCATTATCATCTACAACTCTTATTATACCTTTTCCTAATTCTCCGTCCCAATTAAACTCTTCTATTATATATTTTTCTGTAATTTCTTCTTGAAGCTTTTCTTTAGTACAATATTCTTTAAAAAGTCTATCTGTACCTATATTTTCTGCAGAAATCATATTTACAGCTAGTGTTAAAGATTCTTTTATCAAATTGATTTCATTATCATTTTTCGCTTCTGCTGCATCTTTTAATATATCATTTGTATTTCTAATACTGTTATAATAATTTATTAATCTTACAGTTCCTGCTATTTTATTATTGTTCGTAATTAGAAAAACATCAATTCCTGTTGCTCCACTTACTTCAACAGTACCTAGATATAATTTATTATTTCCAAATAAATTTTCATATTCTTTTTCTGTTATATCTACATTAGTACTATTTCTAAAATCTTCTACTCCATTTAACAATCTAATATCATTTATAGAATATGAATAAAAACCTTTAGAATCATTGTAAGCTTCTTGTAAAAATAGTTGTAAATCATCACCTATTATATTTAATTCTGCTTCACCTGTAATATTGTCAAATTCTTCTTTATCAAATAGTTCTACAGCAGATGCAAAATCTTGGTTTTTCATATCTGTATAATATTCTTGTATAAGATTTTGAGCTGAAAGTTCACTATTTACATTGGTTTCGTTTAAACTATTATTTTGTACTTGTGAATTATTAATATTTATATTTGGTGTACTATTTTTATCAAAATTAATAACTACTAATGTTATACTTACAGCTATAATAATTACTGCAACTAACATTATCCCTGCAATTATTATTTTTCTACTCAATTTTCCTATCCCCTTTTATTAAACTATTCTAAATTAAATATTTGCTCAGTATCTATTCTTTCTATTTGGTTATTACCTACTATTTTAAATACTTTGTCATCATTATTAAAATTAATTGTATCATATATTAATTTAAAACTACCATCTAAATCAAAACCATTTCCAGGATTGTCGTGAACATATGTTGCTGAATTATTTGCATTAATTGTAAATGTATCACTTCCACATACATATGAACCATAAGCTATTTTATATTGTGAATTATATATTCCTTCTGTATCTGATTTTAATGTATTGTCTTCAATTTCTTTGACTTTTTTATCTATATTTTCTTGAACTTCTTTAGTAAGTATTGTTGTATTTTTAAATTCTTCATATACAGATTTTAAATCATTTGTTAATGTTTCTTTTTTTACTTCTTTCATAGAAACATTTTTCTCTAAATCAATATATGTATATTCTAAAGATTTATCATCTACTTCTATAGTTTTTATATTACTCTTTTTACTTACTATGTCAGGTAAATATAGATATTGTTCATCTTTTTCAAGGAAATAATTTATTTTTTTATCTTCTATATTATAAAAAGTTCTTATATTTACATCACTATAACTATCACTTTCTCTTACAATATCCCCTTCTAATGTTAAAAATGCCACTTTATTATCTTCACTAATATATGTTAATATTGGTTCCTCATCTTCATCTAAACTTATAAAAGCCACATCTATAAGTTGTAAGTCTTGGTTTTTACCAAAAATATTTTGTGTAATATAATCTTCATATTTATTTAAGAAATCTACTTGAGTAGTATTTCCTTCAGTAATTTCTTGACTAACTTCTCCAATTATACTACTACTTTCTCTTTGTCTGTTTTGATTATATACTATTACTCCTCCTATCACTGCTACAACAATTATTAATAATGCTAAAATAAATACTGTTGTTAATATTACTCTTTTTCTCATTTGATTTCTCTCCTTTACTTTTATTTTTTATTCTTAAATAATTATACCAAATGTTTTATATTTTGCAAACAATTTCTAGATTTTTTTTACTTTTTCTAGATTTTTTTTTACTTTTATATAGAAATAAATAGAAGCTATATAAAATTAATTTTTAAATAGCTTCTATTCATCAACTTTACCAAAATAACTCTACTTTAAATAGATCTCCGTCTATTATTATATTAAATTTTCCTCCTTGTAATTCTGTTAAACTTTTTGCAATAGAAAGCCCTAGTCCGCTTCCTTCTGTATACCTAGATTTATCTCCTCTTACAAATCTTTGCATCAATTCATCTGAACTTATATTTAGTTTTTCTTTTGATATATTTTTTATACTTATTTTTATCTTTTTATCTTTTTCTTCCACATCTATATACACTCTTGATTTTTCCTGTGCATATTTTGAAATATTACTAAATAGATTTTCGATTACTCTATATAAATATCTACTGTCCGCTTTTATTTTTACTTCTTTTTCTGGTAATTTTGTTTCTATTTGTAACTCTTTTTCTTCAAATTTATCTTTAAATTCTCCTATTGTTTGGTTAAGTAATTCTTTTATATTAATATCCTCTAAATGTAATTTAACATTTCCTGATGATACTTTCGATGCCTCTATTAAATCTTCTGTTAATTTTTTTAATCTCTGTGATTTTTTATCTAAAATATCTATATATTCTCTTACCTTTTCATTTTTAATATCTTCTTTTTTTAATAAGTCTACATAGTTTATAATTGATGTTAGTGGCGTTTTTATATCATGTGATACATTTGTTATTAATTCTGTTTTTAATCTTTCTGATTTTAAACTTTCACTTATTGCATTTGAAAAACCACTTGCTATATCATTTACATATATAGACATTTCTTTTAAAACACCTGTTAATTCATTTTCATTTAGTTTTATATCATTTTTTCCTTCATATATATCTTTTAAAGCATTTTTTATTTTTTCTTGTGCTAATATATATTTTTTTAATCTATAATATGACCATATCCAAAAACCTATTAATAATATTATTGCTATTCCTGTATAAAACAAACAAGCTAAACTTATGCTAATTATTATAAATAACAAATAATACCAAAATAGTCTTCTTTGCTCAGTTGCTTTTTCATTAAAAGTTTTTACTACTTTTTTTATTTTATTAAAGAACCATCTAATTATTTTATATATAAAGAAACTTCTTAAAAATTCATTTGCCTTTATCCTTTTTATTGTTGTTACTCCTATTATTGCACATAAAATATAACATACAAAATATAATACCAAGGCAAATACTAATGTTATATAATTTGAAATGCTAATGCACTCAATTGCTATACTTAAGAAAATCATTAATAATACAGACCAAATTATAAACACTAATTCATATGGTAGTTTATCTATATAATTTAATTTTGTTTTTTCTCCATCTTTTTCATATCCTATTGCAAACAACAAATAAATTCCTATAGCAAATATAAATATTATGCTTATTGGTAAAATATATATTGGTAATTCTCTATTTTCCAAACAAAACTCATATATTCCTTCTATTATTTTATAATTCGTAAGTCCACCGTGTTTTGTTCTCATTATATCTACTATATACTTCATAATCTGTTACTTTATTTGATACAGAATATCCTGAACCTTCTAGTTCTGAAAACATATATTGTGAATTATATTTAATATTATCTTTATTTATATATTCTATATTTGTATCTATGTCTCCATCTATACATACCCAATATCTAGTAGAATTTTTTATATTTTGTATCTCGCTATTATAATCATTTATTCTCATATTTGTAAAAATCTCTCTTGTGTTTTTATTTATTATAATAAAATCAACATATTGATTTATCCCGTTATAATAACTATACATATAATCTCTATCTAGATAATATATTTTGTTTCCTGAAGAATCTTCTAATTCTAAAAATCTATCTGAACCATCTTGTTCTTGATTATAAGCATTTCCTATATTGTCTATTATATAATATAAATAATTATGTGCAAACATTTCTGTATCTATAAATTTTGTACTTTCTGTATTTCCATATTCATCTAAAAAAGCTAAATGAAATATACTAATTCCCATAGTTAGAACAAATATCGGAAATAATATATAACAAATTATTTTCAATAATTTTGACGTCCTTATATCCAAAAGAAACACCTCCTATTTTTCATCTTCTATTTTATACCCAACACCCCATATCACTTTTAAATATCTTGGTTCTTTTGGGTTTATTTCTATTTTTTCTCTTATATGACGTATATGCACTGCTATTATATTTTCAGCTCCAAAACCTTCTTCTTGCCACACATTTTCATAAATTTGAGGTATTGAATATACTTTTCCTTTATTTATTAACAAAAATTTTAGTATATTAAATTCTGTTGCTGTTAATTTTACTTCTTTCCCATCTACTGTTACTTTTTTTGTATCATCATTTAATACAAGTCCTGCTGTACTATATATTTTTTCTCCTTTTTCGCTTTCTTTATTTAAAGAACCAAAACTTACATATCTTCTTAATTGAGATTTTACTCTTGCAATTAATTCTAATGGGTTAAATGGCTTTGTTATATAATCATCTGCTCCTAAATTTAGACCACCTATTTTATCATAATCTTCTGATTTTGCAGATAACAATATTACTGGTATGTTTTTTGTTTTTCTTATTTCTTCTAATGTCTCTAAGCCATCTTTTTTGGGCATCATAATATCTAAAATTATTAAATGTATTTCATTTTTATTTACAATATTTAAAGCTTCTTCTCCATTATAAGCTTTTAGAATATTATAACCTTCATTTTTTAAATATATCTCTATTGCTCCTACTATTTCTTTATCATCATCTACTACTAATATGTTATACATAAAAAACCTCCAAAAACATTTCTTTTATTTTCTACAATACTAGTATAACACATTATTTATTAATAAAAAATAGAGGAATTATTAATTTTTAATTAAGAAAAAATATCTACTACAATTGATAGATATTTTATACCTTTTTTTTATTATTCTTCTTTTATCCTTTCTATTTTTTCTTAAAGAGTTTTCTAAAGACACCTCTGCATTTACTTTTAGTGTTTTTGGGAATTTTTAGACTTAAAATCTAAATGACACTAAAAACATTTATATTATAACAAAAATCAAAAATAACCTCAAAACCTAAAAACAAAATTATTAAAAGAATTGTTCTTTTAAAAAACAATTCTTTTCCTTTTAATAAATCTTTTCCATTAATTTATTAATATTATTATTAATATAATTTCTAGTAATAATAGTAACTAGTAAATAAACAAAAGCAATAATTCCTGTAAAAATAAAACTGTTTAAAATGTTTCCAAAAACTATTCCTAATATAATTAATAAAGTTATACTGACTAAACCAATTACAGCTGGCCAAATCAAATTCATATTTTGCTTTACAACTGCATATTCAGAATTCCACTCTAGTTTTGGTTTCTTTAGATCTACTATTATTAAAATATAACTTTGGAAAACTCCCATTATAATACTTGTAATTAAAATTAATAGTAAATATAAAATATCAACTTTAATTAAAATTTCTGCAATTATAACTGTAATTATGCTCATTATACTTGTCATAATAATATTAGGCATAACCTTATAATCTATTTGTTTTATATATTTTACTGGTATATATTTCATAAAAATTGCATTTTGTCCATCTCTTGAGATTGCTGTTGCTGAAATATATATAAACATCAAGAAAAATTGAATAACGCATAAAATACCAACACCTATATAAATAGATGTTTTGTTAATGAACATACTTGCAAAATCTATTGTTTGTCCGTTATTTTCTTCATTAATACCTAATATTGTCATACCAATAATCAATATTGGAAAAATTATTGCTGGAAGTACACATTGCATAAAAAATATTGGGTTTCTAAGTAATATTTTAAATTCTTTACCTATATAAGTTTTAAATATAGTAGAATTTTTAAACGCTTTTTTCTCATCTATTTTCTTTTTGTTTTTCTTTCCACTAGAAAGATTACCAACTGCACCTTTTAAATATAGCTTTTGTCCGACTAATACATAAAGTGCATAAATTATTGCTGTTGTAGCAATTAAAAGCATTATATTTAATAATTGAATTCCAATATTTATATTTGTTAAACTTTCAATTGCCATACCTAGTGTTGGGAAAGCATTTTTAACTAACTCTACCATACCATTTGCTTTCATAACCATTTGAACTAATTCTTCAGGTGAACTATCAGTATTCCCCATAGCAAAAGATGCAACAAACACGATTACTAATATTAATATAGTTGCAATTAATTGAAATCTATTTCTATTTTTAGTAAATTTTGCAAAACTCATAACAATTAAAACAAGCAAACTAGATATTAATACAGGAACTATTGGAAATACTAATAGTACAATTAGCATTTCAATATAATATAAAATATTTGCATATGTAAGTATCCCATAAATAGTAAGTGGTATTAAACCTATAATTGCTACAATAAAATATTCTGTAACTAATAATACATTTGTCTTTGCAATTACTATTTGGCTAGGCTTTAATGGCAATGGTAAAATATATTCATTATCTTTTGAATAATACAATAAGTTTATTGCTGAAAATATACTTTGTATTAACACAAAACCTGCTATAGCTAGTAATATTATTCCTAAAAACATCTTTTCTTGATGTATTTTTAATAATTCTGAAACTAAAGAATTACTAAACACTCCTACTATTCCTGCTAAATACAAAAATATAAATATATATAAAATTATCATTGATTTTGATTTTTTATTACTATTTACATCTTTTGCCGTTTCCATATTTTGAAACGAATTTTTTAAAATTACTTTACTTAAAACTAATACTTTACTCTTCATTTTCTGTTATCTCCAAGAATAAATCTTCCAAAGATTTATTTTCCTTAAATTTATTTTGCATTTCTTCAAAAGTACCTACAAAAACTAATTTTCCCTTATTTATAATACCTACTCTATCACAAAGCTTTTCAGCAACTTCTAGAACGTGTGTTGAGAAAAATACTGTATTTCCATTTTTACAATGTTCTCTCATCATTTCTTTTAAATCATGTGAAGATTTTGGGTCTAATCCTGTCATAGGTTCATCTAATATCCAGTTTTTAGGATTGTTTAACAATACTCCGCAAATTACTATTTTTTGTCTCATACCATGTGAATAACTTTGTATCTCACTATTTAAGTCATCATATATTTCAAATTTTTTTGTTAGCCCCTCTATTTTTTCTTTTCTTACATCATTTGGCACTTCATATATGTCTGCTAAAAAGTTCAAATATTCAATTCCTTTTAATTTAAGAAACATATCTGGGCTATCTGGTACAAAACCAAATTGTTTTTTAGCTTCTAGTGGCTGTTTTGTAATACTTTTATCATCTATTAATATATCTCCTTCATCTGGATTTAAAATTCCTGTTATCATTTTAATTGTAGTTGTTTTACCAGCTCCATTTGGTCCTAAAAATCCAAATATTTCTCCATTTTTTATTTCTAAATTTAAATCATCAATTGACTTTTTACCTTTTACATATGATTTAGATACATTTTCTATTTTTATCATCTTTTTATTCTCCTATTTTTTAAATAATTTTCCGAATAAACCTTTTTCTTGTTTATCATCATCTTTTCTACCTTTTTTATTTTTACCTTTGCTTTCTTTTTCTATTAATTTATCAATCTTCTCTTCTGTAATGTCATTATCATCATAATCTTCATCATAATCTTCATCATAATCTTCATCATAATCTTCATCATAATCTTCATCATCATAATCTTCATCATCTTCGTCATAATAATATTCGTTTTCTTCTTCTTCATCAAATACTACTTCTTCAAAATCATCTTCTTCGTCGTCATATTTTTCTTCTTCGTAGTCCTCATCATAATCATCATAATACTCATCATCTTCTTCTATTTTCTTACTTTTGGTCTTTTTATTATTTTTAACTGTTTTCTTTTCAGTTTCTATTTTTCCAATTTTAAAATTATTATTTTTTCTCTTTATATCTGCTATTTCTTCTGTTTTTTCTGTTTCTTCGATTTTATAATCAGATAAATCTTTTTCAAATTTTTCGCTTACTTCTTCTTGGAAAACATTATAAATATTTTTAATGCCTTCTATTCTCCAATAATTCGAATTAATAAGCGTTCCCATATTTATTTTAATATTTACAACTTCTTCTTCAAAATCTTTTTCCTTTTCTTCGATATCTTTTAAATATGTTTTATTATACAACTCTTTGTATGCTTTTTTAGTTGCTTTTCCTGTAGTTTCTCTTATTATTAAATCATATAATTTATCAATTTGCTCTATATCTAAATTAAAATTATTACAAGCTTCATCCATTAATCTACCATGAATTTTTTTACCGTTCATAGCTGTCATTCTTTCATTATCTAAAAAACCTACTATATATTCCTTCTTTGCTTTTAAAAATGCTAATTTAACGCCAACATCTCTTAATAATTTTTCTGGTTTTGTTAATTTTACTAAACCATTATTTACTTCTGGAAGTATTTTTTTCATCTTATCATAAATACTAATATATAGTTTAGCTTCTTCAACTGCAATTCTGTTTCTTTCTTCTACTGCTCTTTTAATTACTTGTTCATCAAATGGTAGTCTTTCATTTTTACCATTTTTTAACAGCATATTTATTAATTCTTCATTATTTGTTTCAAAATTTTCTACAAATTTTTTAGCATTTTGGATAGCTTTATAATTAAATTTTTCAAAAAAATAGTTTACTTCTTTTAAAACATTTAAATAATCGCTCTCAATATTTCTATGTAATCTTGCGTATTTATTTCTTTCTCTTTGTCTTTCTGTAAATATTACTAATGTTTTTACATAATTTTCTCTTAAATCTTTTAATTCTTTATTGTTTTTTTCGAAAACATCTTCTATTTTCTTTAATCTTTGGTCTAATGTACTTGTATTTTCACTTAAATCATTAAACAATTCATTTCTTTGTTCTTCTAATTTAACATTTATCTCATGTATCTTTTGTTGTTTTTTTTGCATAGCCTCTATTTCTTTTGCTGATTCTTCAAACCTTGATATTACATTTTCTTCTTCACTTATGACTCTTTGGTATTCTTTTATTTTTTCTATCATCTTTTTGTAATTTTCATAATTATTTCTTATGTTGTTTTCTTTGTCTAATCCTAATTTTTTTTCAAAATAATTCTCTAAGACTACTGCACTTCTTTCATACATTTTGAATACCTCCGATTTTTTATATTTCATATTATAGAACAAATTAAGATAAAAGTCTATATTTAAACTAAACTTTATTAAAAATTAATTTTTATTTTAATTAATTTAATTTTTTAATAAACGAAAGAAAAGACCAGGTAGAAAGAAAAATTTTTCTTTTCTACCTGGTCTTTTTTAGGTGAATAATCACCTCCAGAGGTCGTAGTATATGATAAGTTTAGCACTTATGAGAGTGCCTCCAAGCTAGAAACCAGAGCTTGAATTTCAATCTCTTTTTCAAGAGCCTCGAATGGGTCGATGCCAACAGCATCAAACTTGTCTACGATGTCAAAGAACTGTTTGAACAGCTCGATGTTCGCAAGAACAGTTTCTGCACTCAGCTGGCAAGTAGACTCTTCCTTGGTTTCTTGTGTCCCCTCAGTCTTAGCAGGAACATCTGAAAGAGTAGATATATCAATCAAGTTCTCAAGTTTCGCAAAAGGCTTGGATGTCATCGTTTTTCCTATAGATGCCCGATGCCTATTGTACTCATCATCTCTGGCAACCATCTTTTTGAAAATAGAAGCTATGACACCTGCCATAGGTGAAAGCACTGTAGCCTCAGCATTACTAAAGCCAAGCTCTTTCAAGCCACCAAAGACAAAGTTTTCCTTACTAGACTGAAGAAGGAAAATAACCTTGTTTCGTACATCAACATTACCATGAGTCTTGATGTACTTGTAAAGCCTCTTGATAATGCCAGCCGTGAAGATTATATCCTTCTCCGTTGCATTGTAGAGTTCCTCTTCGGAATCATAACCAGAAAGGAATTCCTCGTGTACCTGCTGATACTGATACCGAAGCTCGTTCCTAAGTGGCTGAACCAACTCATTGGGAATAAACTCCAAGTCCTCCTCTGTGGAAGTCTCATCAGTCGTGAGTCCAAGCTTGTTGAGAGACTTCTCTCTGCAGACATCGAAGCTCAGCTTCCAAAGAAGCCAGAAAAATGAATCTTCATCCATCTTCATTGCAATGGTAAAAGCCATTGCAACAATGGCCTCTGGCACTCCAGTCTTGGAAAGCCAGTTCTGGAACTTATTCCTGAACTTCATTTCCTGCACAGTTGTACTTGTCATACTAACCTCCTAAAGTAAAAAAACTATACATGTTTATATTATAGCACGCGTCTCACTTTATGTCAATTTGTGTATTTAACCCTATAACCATAAGAAAGAAGAATTAAATTTAGTAATATTTCCTTATTATTCTAAATATACTATATATAATAATATTTAATTATTAACAATTTTAAAACTATTGATTTTAATGAACTTTTGTAATATTATATATGTATCACAAAGGAGGAAATATGGACAAGCAAAAAAAGAAAAAAATAATTTTAACAACTATTACTATTATTTTATTTATCGTCGTTCTAATACTTATTTATTTAGTATTTTATAAATATGTATTAAAAAGAAGTTTTGAGAATTCTGTACTTGATTTTTCTAATAAAAATGAAGAAACTATTTTTGAAATAAAAGATATCACATTTTTTAGTAATGCAGATTCTAAAAACAAATATGTTTCTAGCACAAATTTCACAATTGAGAATTTATACCAATATACTGATATGGCAATTTTTATAACAAGCCCTAAAGAAGAAAAAACTTTAGAAAACACTTTAAAAAGTGTATATATAGATAATATAAAATTTATCAAAACACCAGAACTTGGAGAACCTAACTTATATTATAAAAACATTTCTAATTTCTCAAAAAGTGATTTTATTGATAATAATAAAATTAATAGTAGATTAGATTTTAATATTACATCATCTGATGAAGCAAATTTAGATACACCTACACTTTACAATAATTTAGCAAATCCAATCGTTTTAAGCTATGTAAACGAAAATATAAAAACAGACTATACTCTAACAGATACATCTAGCCCAATTACATATGATGGAAGTTTATTGAAAAATTGTAGTGTTTTATTAAATGAGATATCTTCTTCATTTTCTTTTGATATTTATATTACAAATAATTTAAATGAAGAATTTAAAACTACAGTTTACATTGATATTCCTTTAGAGTCTGACACAGAATCTATTTATAATGGAAGTGTTACTCTAAAAAAAGAATTAAATAATATGTTCTACCGTTACAAATAAGGAGGCAATTATGGAAAAAGAATTAACAGTTGCAGAAAAATTAAAGAAAAAATACCACAAAACAGAAGAAGTTACTAATTTGAAAGATATGTTATACCGTTCTTGTGACATATATCGTAGTAGAACTGCTTTTAAAATAAAAGATAAAAACGGTAATATCAAAAATATTTCTTATGAAGAATTTAAGAAAGATGTAGTTTACCTTGGCACAAATTTAATTAAAAAAGGCTTTTTAAATAAAAGAATTGCTGTTATTGGTAAAAATTCTTATAAATGGAGTGTTTCATATCTAGCTGCAACAATTGTTGGTATTGTTGTTCCTATTGATAAAGAATTACATACAGATGATGTTATTAATTTTATGAATGTTTCACAAACTGTATGTATTTTAGGTGATAAGAAAAATTTAGATAGCGTTTTAGATAATATTTCAAAAGTAGAAAATCCTGATACTTATTTCATTTCTTTTGAAGAACAATTTGATAAATTTTTAAATGATGGAAAAGATTTATATAATGCTGGTTTTACTGATTTTGATGATATAGAAATCAACCCAGATGAGATGCGTATTTTACTTTTTACTTCTGGAACTACTGGAAATGCAAAAGGTGTTTGTTTATCTCAAAGAAATGTATGTTCAAATTTACTTTCTACATATGGTATAGTAAAAGTAAAAAGAAGTGATTTATTCTTCTCTATTTTACCTTTACATCATACTTATGAGTGTACTTTAGGTTTTCTTCTTCCAATATATAGTGGAGCATCCATTTGTCATTGTGAAGGTTTGCGTTATATTGTAAAAAACATCCAAGAATACCACCCTTCTGTTATTTTATGTGTTCCTTTATTATTAGAAAACCTACATAAAAATATTATAAAAAATGTAAATAAAGGTTTACCTAAAAAATATCAAAAAGAAAATAATGAAAACCCTTATAAAGACTTACCGATTTTCTTAAAAAAGATTGTAAAAGCAAAGGTTAAAAATACATTAGGTGGAAGATTACGTGTATTTATAGTTGGTGCAGCAAGTTGCAGACCTGACATTATATCAGATTTTAGAGATTTAAAACTAAATACACTTCAAGGTTATGGACTAACTGAGTGCTCTCCTCTAGTTGCAGGAAATAACGACTTTTTCCAAAAAGATGATAGTGTAGGTCTTCCTATACCTAACGTTTCATATAAAATAGACAAGCCTAACAGTGAAGGTATTGGAGAAATTATAGTTAAAGGTCCTAATGTAATGCTTCGGTTATTATGAAGATGAGAAAAAAACTAAAGAAACTATTATAGACCGGTTGGTTTCATACAGGTGATTTAGGTAAAATTGATGAAGATGGTTATTTATATATTACAGGTAGATGTAAATCTGTTATAGTTACTAAAAATGGTAAAAATATTTATCCAGAAGAAGTTGAATATTACTTAAATGATAGCCCTCTTATTTCTGAATCTCTAGTCTTAGGTGTTCAAAAAGAAGGTGATGATGAGACATATGTTAATGCTCAAATTTATCCAAATATCGAGGCTATCACAGAATATTTAAAAGGAAGCGTTCCTACTAAAGAAGAAATTTGGAAATTAATTTCTGATGCTGTATCTTCAGTAAATAAAAAACTTCCTAATTATAAACACATTAAAAATTTTGTAATTCGTGATAAAGAGTTTGAAAAAACTACTACTCAAAAAGTTAAACGTTATGGTGAGAATTTAAAAATAAAGAAAGATAAGAACAATTAGTTTTTATGCTAATTGTTCTTTTAATTTAATCAATTTCAATTGCACCAGTATATAAACCATAATACATACCTTTATTTTTAATTAAATCTTCGTGTTTTCCACGTTCTATAATGCTTCCGTGGTCTAATACCATTATTAAATCAGAATTCTTAATTGTTGATAATCTATGTGCTATTACAAAAACAGTTCTTCCTTTCATTAATTTATCCATACCATCTTGAACTACTTTTTCTGTTCTTGTATCAATTGAAGATGTTGCTTCGTCTAATATTAATACTGGTGGGTTATTTAGTGCTGCTCTTGCAATTGAAAGCAATTGTCTTTGTCCCTGTGATAAGCCTTCTCCACTTCCTTCTATCATTGTGTCATACCCTTTTGGTAAATGTTTTATAAACTTATCAGCATTTGCAAGTTTTGCAGCTTGCTCTACTTCTTCATCTGTAGCATTTAATTTACCATATCTAATATTCTCTCTAATTGTTCCTGTAAATAAATTAGTATCTTGGAGTACCATACCTAAAGATCTTCTTAAATCTTGTTTTCTAATTTTCTTAATATTAATACCATCGTAACGTATTTTTCCACCTTGTATATCATAAAATCTGTTTATTAGATTTGTAATAGTAGTCTTTCCTGCTCCTGTTGCACCTACAAAAGATACTTTTTCTCCTTCTTTTGCAACTAAAGTTATATCGTGTAATATTTCTTTATTTGGCTCATAACCAAATTTCACGTGTTCTAATTCCACATTTCCACAAAGTTTTGTATATGTTACATTTCCATCGTGATGTGGATGTTTCCAAGCCCACATACCTGTTCTTTCTTCTACTTCTACTATTTTTCCATTTTCTTCTTTACAATTAACAAGTGTTACATATCCATTATCTTTTTCTGATTCTTCATCTATTAAATCAAATATTCTTTCAGCTCCAGCAAGTGCCATAATTATTGAATTCATTTGTTGTGATACTTGACCGAAGTGGATTTGTAAATGCTTTTATATATTGTAAAAATGCTGCAATTCCACCTATTGTTAATATTCCATTTATTGTTAAAACTCCGTCCTATTACTGCAACTAAAACATATCCTAGGTTTCCTATGTTCATAATACAAGGCATTAATGTATTTGCATAACTATTTGCTTTTGTCATACTATCACATAATGCTTCATTTAGTTTATCAAATTTTTTCTTATTTTCTTCTTCATAACAAAATACTTTAACAACTTTTTGCCCTGCCATCATTTCTTCTATATAACCGGTCTACTATACTTAAATTCTTTTGCTGCGCTATAAAATTTTTAGAACTTCTTTTAGCAAAAAATCTAGATACAAAAACCATTATTGTAATCATAACTAATACAAATAATGTCATATAAATATCTGTTGCAAACATGGCAAATAATATTGCTATCATTGATATTACACAAGAAAATACTTGTGGTATACTTTGTGATATCATTTGTCTTAATGTGTCTACATCATTTGTATATGTACTCATCGTTTCACCATGTGGATGGCTATCAAAATATTTTATTGGAAGTGTTTGCATATGATGGAACATTTCTGTTCTTATTCTTTTTAATACTCCTTGTGAGATATTTATCATTAATCTATTATATAAATATGTTCCGATTATTCCAAGTATATAAATTACAGCCATAACAATTATTGCTTGTAATAAATTACTATAGTCTGGGTTACCATTTCCTATTAAAGGTGTTATTATATCATCTATTAAATATTTTATAAATTGAACACCTAAAACACTTGCAATCGCACTTACTATGATACTGATACATACAACTACAAATTGAAGTTTATATGTACTTGTTACGTATTTTAATAATCTTTTTAATGTTTTAAACGTATTTTTATTCTTTACCGTTTTCTTCTGCATCATCTTCATCTCCTTTCTTTTGAGATTCGTATACTTCTTTATATATTTCATTTGTTTCTAATAATTCTTCAGATGTTCCTATTCCATTTATTTTACCATCGTCTAAAACTACTATTCTATCTGCATCTTCTACTGATGTTATTCTTTGTGCTATTATTATTTTTGTAGTATTTGGTATTTCTTCTCTAAACGCTTTTCTAATTAACGCATCTGTTTTTGTATCTACTGCTGATGTTGAATCATCTAATATTAATATTTTTGGTTTTTTAAGTAATGCTCTTGCTATACAAAGCCTTTGTTTTTGCCCTCCAGATACATTTGTTCCACCTTGGTCTAATATTGTGTCATATTTATCTGGAAATTCTTGTATAAACCCGTCTGCTTGTGCCAATTTACAAACTCTAACTAGTTCTTCATCTGAAGCTTCTTTATTTCCCCATTTTAAGTTTTCTTTAATTGTTCCTGAAAATAGTACATTTTTTTGAAGAACCACTGCAACTTCATTTCTTAATGTTTCTATATCATAATCTCTTACATCTACTCCACCTACTTTAATTGAACCTTTTGTTACATCATAAAGTCTTGGGATTAAATTTACTATTGTTGATTTTGAACTTCCAGTTGCTCCTATTATTCCTATTGTTTCACCTGATTTTATATCTATATTTATATCTTCTAAAGGCAATTCATCTTCTGCTTTTGCATCATCATACTGGAATGATACATTTTCAAATTTAATTGAACCATCTTTTACTTTCATTACAGGATTTTCTTTGTTTTTAATTGTACTTTCTTCATCTAAAACTTCTACAATTCTTTCTGCTGAAGACTGTGCTATTATTACCATTACAAATACAAATGATAACATCATTAAGCTAGATAGTATTTGCCACGCATATGTTATTATGCTAGACAATTCACCTGCTTGCATTGTACCTCCTATTATCATTTTAGCTCCTATCCAAGAAAGTAATAATATACAAGTATATATTGTAAGTTGCATTGCAGGAGAGTTAAATGCTACTATTTTTTCTGCTTTTTTAAATAAGTCATATACTTTTGAGTTTACATCTTCAAATTTTTTCTCTTCGTATTCTTCTCTGTTATATGCTTTTACAACTCTAATCGCATTTAAATTTTCACCAACTACTCTATTTAATACATCATATTTTTTAAATACTTTTTCAAAATATGGATGTGCTTTTATTGATATAAAATATAATGCTACTGCTAAAATTGGCATAGTTACAACAAATATCCAAGCCAAGTTACTATTTATACTAAATGCCATTGCTAACGCAAATATAAGCATTATAGGTGCTCTAACAAGTATTCTAATTATCATTTGAAAAGCCATTTGCACATTTGTTACATCTGTTGTAAGTCTTGTTACTAAACTTGATGTTGAAAATTTATCTATATTTGTAAATGAATAGTTTTGTATGTTATAAAACATACCTTTTCTTAAATTTTTTGCAAAACCTGATGATGCTTTTGCTGCAAATCTACCTGATAACATACCAAATGCTAATGATAAAAAGGCTGATACTACTAAAATAGCTCCTATTTTAAATATATAGTTTAAATCTCCATTTTGAACACCAACATCTATTATTTTTGCCATTAAATATGGTATTACTACTTCCATTATAACTTCAAAAATAACAAATATTGGTGTTAATATTGAATCTTTTTTGTACTCTTTTATGAATTTTGAAAGTTTTTTTATCATTATTTTATCCTCTCCTCTCTAAATTTTTTGCCATTTTTTTTGTTAACTCCAAATATTTTTCTACTTCCTCTTTTGTTAAACCTGCCTGCATTTTCTTTTCCATATTTTTAATGCTTTTGTCTAATTTTCTTCTTAATTCTAAAGCTTTTTCAGTTAGTACTATCTTTCTTAGTCTTGCATCATTTCCTACCATTTCTCTTTTAATTAAACCGTTTTTTTCCATATTTTGTATTAGCCCTGCACTACTTGCCCTTCTTAAGTCAAATGCTTTTTCTATGTCTTTTGCAAAAACATCTTTTTTTCGTGATTTTTCATAGATAAACCCTATCATTGCTGATTGTACACCTGTTATTCCATATTTTGTAACTTCTATATCTGTATTTCTTTTAAGTAATCTTGATAACATATGTACATTTCTTCCAAGTTCATAATTCCACATAATATTCACCTTAACAAAATAAATAATTGTTAGTCACCTAACAATTACCTATTTTAAAACTTTATTTTTTATTTGTCAAGAAGTATTTTTATTTTTTATTCAAAATAATACTTTTATAACTATTATTAACATTCTTATTATTTTAAATATAAATTTAATTTCTATTTATTTTTCTTATATTATTTGTTCCACTTCTAAGCAAAGTAGTAAAAGTTTTTGTTATCATTTTTCTTGTTTCTGGATTTAAATTTTTATAAGTTTTAATTATTGTAATTGCATTTTTAAACCATTTACTACTAAGTTCATCTACTGTTTTTACATTTGTAGTATTTAATATCTCAAAAATTGTATCAATAAACTCTTCTCTTTGTTCTTTTGATACTTCTAATAACCAATTAGTAATTGTATTATCAAAAAAATTGCTAGCATTAGTTATTTTGGTCTTTACAAATTTATCTCCAATTACCTGCCAAGAATATAAATCGTGTTGCATAATTCCTGTTTCTGTACTTTTTACAATTGTAATTTTTTCTTTATGTTTTAATAATCTTCCTATAATAGAAGTTTGTGGAATATATGTATGTACTTTATTTAGTATTTCTTTATATTCTTTACTTTCTATTATTTTATCAGAAAAACCTGGTCCATCATTATTATATATTTCTATTATTTTTCCTTTTGCATTTTCATCTGAAAAGGCTCCTGCATATACAGCTAAATTTCCACCTTTACTATGCCCGACCTACTCGTAATTTATTATTATATCTACTTGCAACATCATTTAAATAATTTACTGCATCTATTTGTGATAAAACTATATCACTAAAACTCATATTAAAATCTTCTTTCCAGCCAATTATTGTATTATCTGTTCCTCTAAAAGACACATATATAGTATCATCTGGAAGTAATATTGTTATTGCTGAAAATTGTTTTTCTTCTTCTGGTTCTACTCTATTTACAAATTTAGTTAATTTACATTTACCAAATCTAATACTTTTGGCAAGAATAGGATATAAATCTATATCTTCTGCTTGAAGAGTTCTTCCTGTTGTTCCTAGTATTTTTGTTTTTTCATATGCTTCTTTTAATGTAATTTCTTCATTTTCATTTACAATTCCATCAAATGGAAAATATGAAAGTCTTGATAATATTAAATTATCTATTTCATTAAATTCTACTTTTTCTAGACTTATATCTCTCCAACTCATATAATCAAATATATTTGACACAAGTAATTCCACCTTTTATTTATTTTTATTTATAAAATTTAATATTTCTTCTGCAAGTATTCCTTCTTTTCCGTGATAACCGTGATCTGCACCATCTATATAATTTATATCTTTATTCTCATTTGTAATAATATTACTTACCATTGTAACTAATTCCTCTGCTTTTTGCATAATCATTTCATTATCATTTCCCCATCTCATAAAAAGAGGTACTTTTATATTATTTAACTTTTCTAACTCATTGTCTCTTCCATATCCTGCGAAGTCTATTTCTTTATTATTTTTACTATAACGTAAAAATGTTTTTGGACTTATTGGATGTATAAAAGCTTCTCTTGGCATTAAAGTTTTAGAATTTTTTTCTACCATCTCTTCTGCTAAGCTTACATATTTATCAAAATTATCTCCTAAATAATATTTTAATGTCATTGGTATATCTACTAAAGAAAGCAATATTACTCCTTTTATTACTTCTAATATATCGTTTTCTTCTTCAGATAATAACTCATTATATGTATATACTATTTTTGTACAACCAAGGCTGTGCCCTTGTAAATATATTTCTTTATAACCTAATTCTCTTAATTTTAAAATTGCACCTACTATATCTTCATAAGAATCTAGTACATCTTCATATGCTGTTCCTCCTAAATGTTTTTCTTTATTTCCATTGATGCTTTTACTTATATATTTTACTATTTCACTTCCTCTATTATTAAAACAAAAATAATCTATTCCATTTTCGTTTGCTTTTTTTGATATAATATCATCTCTTTTTTTAAAGCAATTACTTGTCATACCGTGTACTGCAAGTATTACCTTGTTGCTTTCTTCTTTTCCTTTATACAATACACCTGTTAAATTTACTCCATCTGTTGCTAAAAACTCTAATTTTTCCATATAAAATCACTCTCCTAAACACCTAGATTATATAACACCAACCTTTTAAAATCAAGAAAATTTCACAAAAATAGGAATAGCTAAAAAGCTATTCCTACGAAAAAAAATTATTAAAAAGGAGCAAGTAAATCTATAAGCCGGGTTCTGTCTTTTAAAATAGTCATTTATCTAGGATAAGTATTGCTACTTACCTCAAGCCACACATGTAAGAAGTCGCCGAGCAGGCTTAATCTTCTAATTTAGGTGTTGCTCCAGATGGGGTTTACATTGACCCATTATATCACTATAATGGCGGTAAGCTCTTACCTCACCTTTTCACCCTTACCTAATTTCTTAGGCGGTTATTTTCTGTTGCACTTTCCTTAAGGTCACCCTCACTAGACGTTATCTAGCATCTTTGCTCTATGGAGCCCGGACTTTCCTCTCGTAATTCCTTTCGAAATTTACCAGCGACTATTCAATTTACTTACAAAATAATTATAACACTAAAAGTATTTTTAGTAAAGTAGTATTTCGTTTCTTAAATTACAGTTTTAATTTTCTTCATCTTATGAATATAAATTTAAGAATATTAAAATTAAAATTGTCGAATTCTGTCGAACAATTTTTCTTGACATCAAAAT
Organism: uncultured Clostridia bacterium; assembly: GCA_944388035.1. Lineage (GTDB taxonomy): Bacteria > Bacillota > Clostridia > TANB77 > CAG-508 > CAG-269. The sequence continues at coordinate 111,563 of CALXHF010000004.1, forward strand.
AAAAATGTATTAATATATTAACAGTTTTATTCAAATATTTTTTTCGTTTATTCCAAAAAAACAAAATTAAAAATAAAGAATAAAAAATAATAAACCAGAAAG